>CACXUM010000076.1 GCA_902770835.1 uncultured Bacteroidia bacterium | reverse complement strand
TCCCCGATTTCTTGCTCATTTCGGCGATGGTAGCCTTGCCCAACATGATTTTGCCAACGGGCGTGTTGAGCATCTTGAACTTTTCGTTCACTTTTGCCATTTCCATCTTCAACCAAGGATATTGGACGATGAGGTCGGCTAGTTTTGTGTCTTTTGTGATTTCCATATTGTCATCTTTTGCGGCTGCCACGGTGTGACAGCCCTACAACTCTAAACTCTAAACACTCAACTCTAAACTTTAACATCAGGGTTTTTCTCCGTGAATTTTTCCTTCAGCACCTCGATGATTTCGGCGCGGCTGTAGCCTTTTTTCTCCATCTGTTTGATGGTCTTATAGGCTTGAAACAGCGTGGAAGGCCCGATTTCCGAACTGAAATAACCGATGCCTTGGTTCCAAGCCAGCAGTTCAAACACATCGTCCAAGGCGGCTGAATCGAGGCCGTGGATGTAGGCCTTCACCAACTCGCGGGTGGCTTGGCGCATACGACCTGCTCCGACGGCATTAGCCAACGAGAGCAACAGACGTGTCTCGTATGGCAGATGACGGCGGCTGTCGTTCCAGGTCAAGTCCCAGAAGTTGACGGCGGTCTGTGCCAAATCGTCATCGATCAAGGCCATGTTGGTGAGAGCGTAAGGGCGCATCGGGATGTCTTTCTCGGCCTGTTTCATCTGAACGCGGTAGAAGTAAGTGTGGTATTCGGCCTCGGCCAACTTTTCAGTATAATGCTCGAAGCCAAGGTCTTCAAGTACCTCATAAAGCGGAATTGGCTCAAAACTTTGGATGATTTCCATACCTTCGCCGACGGCCATCTTCGCAGCCTGCATTTTCAGTCCCGGGAAAAAGTTACCCTGCACACCGCGCACGTCAATCTTCTTGAAACTCGCGGTTTTGTCTTTCCAATCGTTGTAACTCATAGCTGTGTCTCCTTTCTTTGGTTTGATGGTACAAAAGTAGTTTCTTCCATTGCGGCAAAGCGTAACAAATGTTACATCAGGCCAGGCACTTTTTTCCGTATTTTTGCACCAAATAATATTGTGATGGAAGAACTGAAACGTGTCAAACTCTTTGCAGGATGCAGCGATGAATCTTTGGAGCGTCTGCTCGAAAACCCTTGTCGCCGACAGGACTATCCCGCTGGAAGGCGGATGCTCAACCCAGGTGACCCTTGCCGTGCGCTGATGGTGCTCGTCGAAGGTCAGGCCGAGGCGCGAATGATGGGCGAAGAAGGCCGCGAGGTGCTTGTTGACCACCTGAAAGCCCCGATGCTGTTGGCTCCAGCGTTTCTGTTTGCCAACAATAATGTCGTACCTGTGGAAGTCACCGCCCTCACTGATTGCGTAGTTTGGCACATCAACCGCGAAGCCTTCTTCGAGTTTATGCAGCAGGAGCCGACCGTATTGCGTGCCTTCCTTGAAATCCTCTCTGAGCGAGGCCGTTTCCTGAGCCGAAAAATGCGCACCTTTGCCGTCAACAGCCTTCGCAACCGCGTCATCGAATACCTCGAAGCCAACGGCAGCATCACTTCCGTGGCCGCCGCTGCCCAAGAACTTGGCGTGACAAGGCCCTCACTCAGCCGCGTCCTCTCGGAGATGGTGAGCGAGGGAGTGATTGTTAAAGACGGGAAAGGGTATGGGAAACGGTAGGTTGTGAAAAACCAAAAAAAGTTGTACCTTTGCCGATATTTTCAATCTCTTTATGGCTGAAAACCAGAACATAGAATACAAGGAATCGTGGCGGACGGAGTACCTGGCGAAAAAGTTGATGGAAGATATCCCGAACCAAGTGCAAGCGGGATTGGGCATTATGCCCGATGTCAGTCTTTTGGAGAAGGACGGAAAGGATTATATCTCGATAAAAGTGGAGCCAAGTGCCTTCCCCGTCAGCTATCACGGCGAGTTCCATTACCGTAGCGGCAGCACAAAACAGTTGCTGACAGGAAACGCCCTTTCGGCGTTCATTATGCGCAGGACAGGCTTCCGTTGGGAAGATGTCACCATTGACGACATTACGGTCGACGACCTTGATAGCGACAGTTTTAAGATATTCCGCCGCGAGGCCTTGCGGAGCAAGCGGATGACCCAAGAGGATTTGGACATCTCCAACGAAGAACTGTTGAACAAACTCCACCTGATGGCCGACGGCAAACTGAAACGCTCGGCGGTGCTGCTTTTCCACAGCGACCCGAGTCGGGTTCAGGTGGGCAGTTATGTGAAGGTAGGCCGTTTCAGCGGCAATGCCGACTTGCTATATCAGGACGTGCTGGAGGACTCGCTCATCAAGATCGCCGACAAGGTGATTGACCTGATTTACCTGAAGTATTTGAAGGCAAAAATCACCTACGAACACGACAGGAGGGTTGAAACCTATCCTTTTGCGCGCGATGCCATACGTGAGGCGGTTTACAACGCTATCGCCCACAACTGCTATATGTTTGGCACGCCCATACAAATCCGGATCGAGGACGAGGCCATCATCATCAGCAACCGTTGCATCTTGCCCGAAAACTGGACGGTGGAAACCTTGATGGAGCCGCACGAATCGATACCTTACAACGAAAACATCGCCAACGCTTTCTATTACGCCGGCTACATCGAGACTTGGGGACGCGGCATACAGAAAATCTGCAACGCCTGCACGGATCTTGGTGCCGCAAAGCCGAGATATGAGTTGTTAGGCACGGGTTTGCGTGTACATTTCACCGCGTTGAAGAGTGCTTTGTTCGAAGAAACGCAAGAGCAGGGCGAAAATGGGTTGGGTGAAAACTACGGAGAAACGTCCCAGAAAACTACACAGAAAACTACACAGAAAACTGGCACAAAAACTGGCACAAAAACTGGCACAAAAACTGGCACAAAAAACAGAGAAAAAATACTTAATGCAATAAAAGAATCTCCCAATGTAACTTTAGAAAACCTAATGAAAATATGCGAACTTTCAAGAAATGGAGTACGGTTTCACATCAATTTACTTAAAGCAGAAGGAGTTATTTCAAGAGTGAACGGTCAAAAAGGTGGCCATTGGGAAATCAACGAATCCGCCGTTGAAATCTCAGACGGTAGGTTGGGTGAAAAACCTGATGAATGGTTGGGTGAAAAGTTGGGTGAAAAACCCGATGAATGGTTGGGTGAAAAGTTGGGTGAAAAATCCGATGAATGGTTGGGTGAAAACCGTTTGACCATCCTACGTTGCCTCACCCAAAATCCTTCCATATCGACGCGCAGACTGGCGGAATTGTTGGGCATGAGCACAACCGCGATGGACAAAAACATCAAGTGGCTGAAGGAAAACGGAATCATCCGGCATGTTGGCCCTGCCAAAGGCGGACGGTGGGAAGTGATAATCTGAAAAACAATAAAAACACAGGACGCGAGATTGTAAATTGCCTCGCGTCCCACATTATAGTTTGGCATCAAACTCAAATTCCAAAGATTCTCATATCTTCCTCAACCGTACTAATCCCACCAATGCCGAAGTTCTCGACCAAGACTTTGGCCACATTGGGCGAAAGGAAAGCAGGCAAGGTCGGGCCAAGGTGGATGTTTTTCACACCGAGGCTGAGCAGGGCTAACAGAACGATGACAGCCTTTTGCTCGTACCAAGCGATATTATACGCGATAGGCAATTGGTTTATGTCGTCCAAGCCAAACACTTCCTTCAGTTTCAATGCAATGAGTGCCAGCGAGTAACTGTCGTTGCACTGGCCCGCATCCAACACGCGCGGAATGCCATTGATGTCGCCCAAGCCAAGTTTGTTGTACTTGTACTTGGCGCAACCTGCCGTGAGGATGACGCAATCCTTGGGCAAGGCCTTGGCAAATTCGGTGTAGTATTCACGGCTTTTCATGCGACCGTCGCAGCCTGCCATCACCACAAACTTACGGATGGCACCGCTTTTCACGGCCTCTACTACCTTGTCGGCAAGGGCAAACACCTGCTCGTGCGCAAAACCGCCCACAATCTTGCCCGTCTCAATCTCTTTCGGGGCTTGGCAGGTCTTAGCCAAAGCGATGATCTCGCTGAAGTCCTTTTTGCCATTGGCATCAGCGGGGATATGCTTCCAACCTGGGAAACCCGTGCTGTTGGTGGTGAAAACGCGGTCTTTGTATGTGGCATTGGCCGTTGGCGGAACGATGCAATTGACGCGGTCTTTGTATGTGGCATTGGCCGTTGGCGGAACGATGCAATTGGTGGTGAACAAGATGGGGCCGTTGAAACTCTCAAACTCCTCGCGTTGTTTCCACCAAGCGTTGCCGTAGTTGCCTTTCAAGTGGCTGTATTTCTTGAGTTTGGGGTAATAATGTGCAGGTAACATCTCGCTGTGGGTGTAGATGTCGATGCCGGTGTCCTTGCTTTGTTCCAAAAGTTGCTCAATGTCGTTGAGGTCGTGGCCGCTGATGAGAATGCCCGGACGGTTGCCCACGCCAATATTCACCTCTGTGATTTCAGGGTTGCCGTAAGCGGTTGTGTTGGCTTTGTCCAAAAGCGCCATCGCCTTCACGCCCCATTCGCCGGTTTTCAGGACAAGAGCGGTGAGCTCGTTGGCATCGTAGCAGGTCACCAATTGGCCAAGGGTTTGCAGGATGAACTCGTTAATGTCACCATCGACTTGACCAAGGCGAGCGGCGTGTTCCAAGTAGGCAGCCATACCTTTGAGGCCGTATATAGTCAACTCCTTCAGCGAGCGGATGTCCTCGTTGGTTTCGGCAAGCACACCTACGGTTAAGGCTTTCTCGTCATATTGCTCGCGCGGGCAATTCCATTCCAATACATCCAGTTTCGGAAGCACGATGCCTTTCTTGTTGGTCACTCGGTCTTTGAACATTTCGCGCAATTCCAAGCCTTTATCGATACGGGCGTAGATGCTTTCCGCGTCAAAGTTAGCGTTGGTGATGGTCGAAAACAGTGCGTCGTTCACGAAGGCGTGGATACTCTTGCGGAAATCGCAATAATCGAGTCCACATCCGTGTTGGTGATGGTTGGCGATGACGCCCAATCCTTTAAGGACATAGATTAAAAGGTCTTGTGCATGAGCCACTTGTGGGGTCTTTCCGCACACTCCTGAAATCTTACAGCCGGCGCATCCGGCAGTTTCCTGACATTGGAAACAAAACATTTTCTCGTTCATGGTCTTGCGTGTTGAGTTAATTGTGAAATTTGCCGCAAAACTACAAGCACGAAACGACTTGGAGCGTAACAAATGTTACAGTAAAAAAACAAAAATTCGTAAATCAGGTCTCAAACTGTAGCGAGCAATTAAGCTTTGTTCTCGTTTAATCGAAACTCCTTCTTATAGATATATGTGGTATAGCCAGGAGCGTACGAGTCATAGACCTCGCTGAGAAACTGACCTACCAGTGTGAAACCATGCTGAGGGTAGTATTCGTGGGTGCAACTGGTGTCGGTCCAAAGGTAAAGATTTCGCAGGTCTCTGCGCTGGAAC
>CACXUM010000075.1 GCA_902770835.1 uncultured Bacteroidia bacterium | reverse complement strand
TCGACGGCCTGCTCTAATGTAATCTGCTTGTTCATAATGTGTTATGTTTTAGATTTTAGATTTGTAACTCGTATAAAAGTCTGCAAATTTACTGAGATTTCCAGCACTTTCCAAACAAATTAATATTTATTTTATAAAGAGGTGTGTAACATCAAAGATTACAGAGGTTTGTGCAAAAAGAAAAGCCGCTGGTCCAAGCAGCAGCTTTTTCAAATATTTTGTTTTATTGTGAGCCGTGAAACCCGCCAAATATGATAATCACTTCTTCACAATCGTGAAACTCTTTTCATCCACTGGTTCAATGACATAGCCCGGATTCAATGAGATTTTGGCATCGCAATGGTCCTCGGAATAAGGGATGATGAAGCTTGACCAATTATGGGTGTGCATGATGCCGTTTCCTACCTCGAGGGTGCCGAAAGAGCCTCGTAATTGCATCGTATTACAGATTACGCCGATAGTATCGTACGCAACAAGCCTCTCGGAGGGATTGAAACCGAAATTGATGTTATCGTTGGGAATCACTAACCATTTGGATTCGGAAAAACGCGCCCTCAATTCGGCATCTTCCTTGTCGCGGGCTTCAAGGCGGTTTCTTTCTTTGTTGAGATACTCTGTCAGACCATAACGCGCTGATATTCTTTCTATTTCAGCATTGTCAATCGTATCTGGAATGGCAATCTCCGTTGAAATCACATCGGGGATGGTTTTACCTGAACGGATGCTGTTTCTCCAATCGGGAATCATTTCATCTATCAGGAGTCCGTAGGCGGGGCCTGTGAGATAGGCGAACGAGTTGCCGAAGCCGCTACCGTCCATTCCTTTCGTAATGGCAGCAGCGACCAATCCCTTTCTAATTGCTTCATTATCATTGTCCAAAGGTAGCAATTTGAAGGCAGTGTATTCCGCCATTCCTTCGTGACACTCAAACTGGTTTTCGTTGCCGTTTGGGAACAACGTTTGACGATATTTGCGCACTGTCATCGCATCGCGCAGGCCTTTCGTTAGGTCTTTGGAATCGTTTTGCAGCAAGTCTTTCAAGATGCCCAATTCAAGTTTCAGCAGCAGTTCGCCTTCCGTTTCGTCGAGATGTTGGTTCGAAGACCCGCATGAAGGCAATCCGATTTCGTCTTGGATGCGGTGCAGACTCTCATGAATCAGAAGATGTGTGTTGGTCAGCAAATCTCGGCTGCCGTCCCATATTACGCAAGTCCAATCCTCGCCACAATAAGTTATGGATGTGTTGGCGATAATGATGTCTTCAGGAAGTTGTCCGAAATAAAGGTTTCCTTTGTGGACGAGAGTGTTTTCCTTATTTTGTTGATTGGCAACAAGATTCCGTGTTTGCACATCAACGAACATTGCTGGGCCATAAAGCGTTTGGCCCCACAATTTGCCGTTGTCCGCATCGGAAACCTTTTTCAGATTCTCGAAACATGGAGCGGCTTTCTCCATCGGATTGGAATTGGATTGCGAACAAGAAGTGCTTGAAACACAAAGAACAAGCACTAAAACTACATAGTAAAAACTCTTTTTCATATCGGTATTGTTTAGATGATTCTATAGTAATACGGAGAAAGGGCGAAAATGTTACAAAGAAGCAAAAAAAAAGCCACCAATCACTCAGCGACTTTTCAGGTTCTTCGTTCCGTTTCGGTCAGTTGTTCATGTAGGAGACTTGGCCCATCAGCGTTGTTTTCATTGATTCGTATGCGGCGGCGTAGCCAAACAGGTAGCGCAACACGTTGCGGCTGGGTTGCTGTTGCTCGCTCTCCCTACGGAAAACATCTCTAATCTGTGAAACCAACACTGCGTCTTCAACGGATAAGGGGTAAGAGGTGTAACTATTTGTCATAGGCGTTTTTTAGGTTAGACTTTACCTTAAAACGCGACCTCGGGGATATTATTTTACACGGTGAAAGATTTTTTCTCTTTTTTCGGTTTTTCTTTTTTGACCATGGCCCATGGCTTATGACTATGGCCACTTTTACGGTCGTTGAAGTGGTCATAAGCCATAGTCATAGGCCATAGTTGCGCAGGTCAATACGTGAGGGTCATATTATTGGCAACCATCATCTTACGCAAGTTGATCAAGGCGTAACGCATGCGGCCCAGTGCCGTGTTGATGCTCACGTTGGTGATGTCGGCGATGTCCTTGAAACTCATGTCGTCGAAGATACGCATGCGCAGCACCTCGCGCTGCTCGTCGGGCAGGAAGGCGATCATGCGGTGCAGGTCGCTGTGGACCTGGTCGACAATCATACCTTGTTCGACGGAATGGTCGGTAATCGGCACGTTGTCGATGTAGTTGTAGTCCTCGCTCGACGACTCCACCGTGGGAATGCGGTTTTCCTTGCGGAAATGGTCGATGACAAGGTTGTGGGCGATGCGCATGGCAAACTGCACGAAACGTCCGTCGTCCTTGTTCAGCCAACTGCTTGTCTTTCACGAGCGTAAGTATGTAGGAATAAACTTGTTTCTGGTATCTACCAATCAATAATTCAAAACTGTGAACATCACCGTCCTGGTAGCGTTCAATCAGCTCTTTGTCGCTTTTCACTATGTTGGACATTAGGTCCCCCTTTCTTTGTACACTCATCGTAAGTGCTTGTTAATAAAGGGTATAAATCTTTCGATAGCGTCTCTCCTATTGATTAGTTAGTGAATTTTTACACCGCAAAGATACGGATTTTTTGAAAAATGCAAGAAAAAATGAGATTTTTTTTCGTTTTGAGACAATAATTTTCGGGAAAAGGAGTAGCGAGTACACTCAAAACCCTTTCAGCAGAAACTCATGTAGACCGAGATGAATAATGCCATCGATGTTATCACGTTTCACCAAAGGCGACATGGAAATCACATATTTCGGATGGTTGTCTGCAATGCGCCTCAAAACGCCAAACTCTCGTTCTTCCGTCTCTTCCGATGCAATCAGATAGCACACTTGCACATAGGCTTGCTGTTTCCTTTTCGAGCAGACAAAATCCACCTCACCGGCCTGTAACTGCCCTACCCTAACTTCATAACCCATGCGAAGCAATTGCTGATACACCACATTTTCAAGAACTTTTTCGATGTCTTTCTCGCGTTGGGTGTTTTCAGAAAGCAGATTTCGCAAGCCGATATCCTCGAAGTAATACTTACCATTCGTTTCGAGCAGTTTCTTCCCGTGTATGTCGTAGCGTGGCACACATTTCAACAGATAAGTTTCCTCAAAAAATGAACTGTAGTCCAAGACGATGTTGGAGGAAACCGTCGTGCCATGGCTTTTCATGTAATTGCTGATGTTGTTTGCCGAGATAGGTTTACCCGTATTGTCAGCCAAGAACAAGAGTAACTTGTTCAGAAACGTTACGTTACGAATGTTGTGTCGTTCGATGATATCCTTCAGTACGACCGTGTTCAACACACTTTGCAAATAGTCATGGATGCGTTCCTCGCTCTCCAATCCGATTTGACGCAGCCCAGGCAAACCACCGTAATCCAAATACTTATATAGGGAGCCTTCGTTATCCTCCAAGTTATGAAAAACCAGAAACTCGGAATAGGATAGTCCGTGGATGTGGATTTCTTGATAACGCCCTGACAGCAAAGTACTTAAATCAGAAGAAAGCATTTTTGCATTGCTGCCAGTGATGATAATGTCGGTACGTTCCTCGGTGCGGTAACTCCTCACCGAGCGTTCCCATTCGGCAATGTCCTGTACCTCGTCGATGAGGATATAATTTTGCCTTCCGATGGCGAACCGTGCATCGATGTATTCGTTCAAGGTGGTGTAATCCTTGATGGCATCGAACTCCTTTTTTTCTTTGTCGATATAGATGACATTGGCGTCAGGTTCGTTTTTATGCCGCAACACAAAGTCTTTCAGCACATAACTTTTCCCGATGCGACGTTGTCCAACCAGCACGATAACACGTCCTTTTCCCAACCAACCATCGACTTTTTCGGCGTAGTAATTTCTTGAAATCAAGTCCATAAGCATAGTTTTTCGCTGCAAATATACAATTTTATTGTTTATGGACAACAAAAATTGAAATTTTTATGATTTTATTGTCTATGTACAACAAAATTCGTGTTTTGATGGTTTTTGTGGTGTATGGACAATAAAGTTTTCGTAACAGTCAGCATATTTCATCATATTTTGCGACCTAAATCCCTTTTCCACCTGCGCATTATCGGAACTTAAAGTAATTGAATACCTGCGCACTATCGGAAAAAATTTATTATCAAAAGGTGCGTATTATCGGAATTTTATATATCTTTGCACATGCGTACTATCGGAAATTAAATTATAACTATATGATTTTCAAGAGAAAGATATACAAAAAGTTCCTTGAATGGAAAAGGATGGGCGGACAGAAAGCTTTGCTTGTCGAAGGAGCAAGACGAATCGGAAAGTCAACCATCGTGGAAGAGTTTGCCCGAAACGAGTACAAAAGCTATATCCTTATCGATTTTGCCATGGCACGGGATGTGGTGAAGGAGGCTTTTGTGAACAATCTCGACGACCTCGACACGTTTTTTATGCTCATTTCCAGCGAGTTTAAGGTGAAGTTGCACGAAAGGCAGTCACTGATTATTTTTGACGAAGTCCAGAAATTTCCTCGGGCACGCGAGGCCGTGAAGTATTTGGTGCAAGATGGACGCTATGATTATATCGAAACAGGGTCGCTCATTTCCATCCATGAGAATGTCGCAGACATCGTTATCCCTTCAGAAGAGCGTTGCATAAAAATGTATCCACTTGATTTCGAGGAATTCTGTTGGGCTTTCGGAGAGGAGCAACTTCTGGATTACATTAAGCAGTGCTTCGAGAAGAAAAGGCCGCTCACCAACGATTTGCACCGCAAAGCCATGATGCTGTTTAGGCAATATCTGCTTGTCGGGGGTATGCCGAAACCCTTGGATGTGTTTCTCGAAAACTCGCGTGATTTTGCCTTATGCGACGAGGAAAAGCGTGACATTTTGCGGCTGTATCGAGAGGATATTATGAAAATCGGCAATCAATATCGTTCAAAGGTGCTGGCCATTTATGATCAGATTCCCGGTCTGCTTTCCAAGCACGAAAAACGGGTGGTTCTCAACAAGATAGTGGAAGGCTCCGATTTCATGCAGTATGAGGACACTTTTTTTT
>CACXUM010000074.1 GCA_902770835.1 uncultured Bacteroidia bacterium | reverse complement strand
ATGTCGTGGAGGTTGTTGTAGGCCCAGTCAAGCAGTTGTTGCATGACGGGCATGAAGCTGCGACCACGGTCGGTGAGGGCGTACTCCACGCGCGGCGGCGTTTGTTTTAAGGACTTGGCTTTTCATGCGGAAGGTGGGGACAAGCCTATACCTTTCTGTAGCCTTTCTCATCCTTAACCACAAGCCCTTCGTCCAACATTTCCGAGAGCACTCGGCTGAGTGAGGGCCTTGTCACGCCAAGCTCTTGTGCAGCAGCGGCCACTGTCGTGATGGCACCATGTGCTTCGAGGTATTCGACGACGCGGTTGCGCAGGCCTTTCACGGCGAAGGAGCGCATCTTGCCGCTCAGGAAACGGCCCTTGTTGGAAAGCACCTCCAAGAACCCCTTCAACACGCTCGGCTCGGTCTGCATGAGGCGGAAAAACGCCTCGCGGTTGATATGCCACATGGCGCAGTCGGTCACAGCGGTGACCTCCACAGGCACTGAATTTTCGGCGGCGAAAAGGAAAGCCGGAGCCAGCAGCATCGGGGCTTTCAGCTTGTCGACCAGCACCTCGCGGCCTTCCTCGCCCATCATCTTCGCTTCGGCCTCGCCCTCGACGAGCACCATCAGCGAGCGGCAAGGGTCGCCAGCACGAAGTATCAGTTTGCCTGCGGCATACTGCTGTCTTCGGCAAGGCTGGGCGAGCAGCCATTCCAAGGATTCGTCGCTGCAATTGGCTATGAGTTTCAGTTTTTTGAGTTCTTCCATGAAAATCTATTTTTTTTGCAAAAGTACTGAAAAAATTCGTTGTTGTAACATTTGTTACGCTCTACCTCGTTCAGCGGCTGTAATTTTGCAGCCAGAATTCATCACTAACTCAATAGCAAAAGACAATGAACGAGAAAATGTTTTGTTTCCAATGTCAGGAAACTGCCGGATGCGTCGGCTGCAAAATTTCAGGAGTATGCGGAAAGACTCCGCAAGTGGCCCACGCACAAGACCTTTTGATTTATGTCCTTAAAGGACTTGGTGTTATCGCCAACCATCACCAACACGGCTGCGGACATGACTACTGCGACTTCCGCAAGAGCATCCATGCCTTCGTGAACGATGCGCTGTTCTGCACTATCACCAACGCCAACTTCGATGTGGAGAGCATCTACGCCCGCATTGACAAGAGCTTGGAGTTGCGCGATATGTTCAAAGACCGCGTGACCAACAAGCAAGGCATTGAACTGCCGAAACTCGATGTGCTGGAATGGAACGGCACCCGTGAACAATACGACGAGAAAGCCCAAACCGTTGGCGTGCTGGCCGAAACCAACGAGGACATTCGCTCGCTGAAAGAGTTGACTATGTATGGACTCAAAGGCATGGCCGCCTACCTGGAGCACGCCGCACGCCTCGGTCAGGTGGACGGCGACATCAACGAGTTCATCCTTCAAACCCTCGGTCAATTGGTAACCTGCAACGATGCCAATGAACTCACCGCCTTGGTGCTGAAAACCGGCGAATGGGGCGTGAAGGCGATGGCCTTGTTGGACAAAGCCAATACGACAGCTTACGGCAATCCCGAAATAACGGAGGTGAACATCGGCGTGGGCAGCCGTCCGGGTATTTTGGTCAGCGGACACGACCTCAGCGACATCGAGCAACTCCTTGAGCAGAGCAAGGACGCGGGCGTCGACATCTACACCCACAGCGAGATGCTACCTGCACATTATTATCCGAAACTCAAGCAATACAGCCACTTGAAGGGCAACTATGGCAACGCCTGGTGGAAGCAACGCGAGGAGTTCGAAGCCTTCAACGGCCCTGTACTTTTCACCACCAACTGCATTGTGCCGCCGACTGCCAATGCGACTTACAAAGACCGCGTATTCACTACCAACAGCACGGGTTTCCCGGGTTGGAAGCACATCCCCGTCGATGCCAACGGCAAGAAGGATTTCAGCGAAATCATCGCCTTGGCCAAGACTTGCCCAGCCCCGAAGGAGATCGAGACGGGCAAGATTGTGGGCGGATTCGCCCACGAGCAGGTGTTTGCCCTCGCCGACAAGGTGGTGGAGGCCGTCAAGGGCGGTGCCATCCGCAAGTTCGTGGTGATGGCGGGCTGCGACGGTCGCATGAAGAGCCGCGAATACTACACCGAATTTGCCAAAGCCCTGCCCAAGGATTGCGTCATTCTCACGGCAGGTTGCGCCAAGTACAAATACAACAAACTCAACTTGGGAGACATCGGAGGTATTCCCCGTGTGCTGGATGCAGGCCAGTGCAACGACAGCTATTCCTTGTCCCTCATAGCCTTGAAGCTCAAAGAGGTGTTCGGTTTGGACGATGTGAACCAACTGCCCATCGCCTACAACATCGCGTGGTACGAGCAGAAGGCCGTCATCGTGCTGTTAGCATTGCTCAGTCTCGGTGTGAAGAACATCCATCTCGGTCCCACCTTGCCCGCGTTCCTCTCGCCCAACGTGGCCAAAGTGCTCGTTGAGAACTTCGGCATTGGCGAGATTAGCACGGTGGAAGAGGACATGAAGTTGTTTGGAATCTAAGGTTCATGTAACCTTTTCCATCTTTGATCCGTAAACCTTTGTCCAGCACATCCGGTTTCACGGATGATGCTGGCAAGGTTTTCAGATTGAAAAAACAGTAAAAACAACTATATGAGAAAAGCAAGCCGCCAAATGGATGCTGCCTTCGCATTTGAGGTGTTGGACAAGGCTCCATACGTGACAGTCAGTTTCACCCGTCCCGATGGGACACCCTACGGATTGCCCCTGTCATTGGCGCGTACCGACGAGAGAACGTTCTATTTCCACGGTGCCTTGGAAGACGAAAAACTTGATTGTATAGCACACTGTCCGACGGTCTTCCTGTCGGCCGTCACCAAATGCACGCCCACCGTTGGCCCGAAGGACGGCAACTTCACGTTGCAGTACAAGTCTGCCACTGCCGTTGGAAAGGCAGAGATTGTGACCGACCGTGAAGAGATGATCGAGGGTTTGCGGGTCATCTGCCAACGTTTCCTCCCCAAACACATGGATGCTTTCGATGCTGCCATTGCCCGCAGCCTCGAACGGACGGCCGTGGTGCGCATCACCCTCACGGAAACACCTGTCGGCAAGCGCAAGCAGTACGACAATGAAGGGGAAGAGATGAAGTGGGGGCGGATGGAATGACCGCCGCAAAGGTTTCGTGCTTTTGCGGCGGTGTTCATTAATGCAGAAGAATTTTGTATTTTTGCAGCCGTTTTTGAGCCTTGGTAAAGGCGAGGGGCAGTCCTATAATATTCCACTGATTATTAAAAAATTACAGGACTGCTTTATGGAAAAGTCTAAACTTCGTTCCTACATTTTCCGAATTTTAAATTAATTTGTAACGATAATTAATTCTGACTTTTTCGTTCAATGTGTGGCTATGTCCGGCTATATTCAGTATACCATGTTCTTCTACTAACCTTTCGAAGTTTTTCAGACCGACTTTATTCAGATTGTACACATGAGCGAGTTCTATGCTAGAAAACACAATCC
>CACXUM010000073.1 GCA_902770835.1 uncultured Bacteroidia bacterium | reverse complement strand
ATATGCTTCCTTTTAGTTTCAAATTAGAAAACGAAAAACCTGAATAATTATGGCAAGAGGCAAACAAACCTGCAAAATCCTAAAGGAAATCCGCAAGCAAATCGCGGAAGAGAACGATATTCAACTGGTTATCGAGGAATGTACCTACCAAGGCGACTGTCTCGGCACTTGCCCGAAATGCGAGGCCGAAGTGCGTTATCTGGAGCGCGAGTTGGAAAAACGGCAACATATGGGCAAGGCGGCAGTCGTGGCAGGTCTTTCCGTTGGTTTGTTGGGTGCAAGCCAAGTGGCCTTGGCGCAGCAGCCGGATAGTTTGCGGATGGATACAATTGTTGAGGAAGAAGTGGTGCTTGAGACATCGGAGTTTTTTGGGTGTATTGTGGAAACCATGCCTGCATTCCGTGGCGGCGAGCAAAAGATGTTTGAATTCCTCGGGAATAATTTGGTCTATCCCAAAGAAGCCAAAGAAGCCGGCATAGAAGGCAAGGTGTTTGTTGAGTTTTATATAGAAAAAGACGGCACTGTTTGTGATGCAAAAGTGCTTCGTGGCATTGGCTACGGCTGTGATGAAGAAGCACTTCGTGTGATTGGTCTAATGCCAAAATGGTACCCAGGCAAACAAAGAGGGAAGGCCGTCCGTGTGAGATATACATTGCCCATCAATTTCAAATTATCAAAATAAGGAATAAAGCTATGGCCAAAGGAAAACAAACTTGCAAGATCCTGAAGGAAATCCGCAAGCAGATTGCGGCGGAGAATGATATTAAGTTGGTCATCGAGGAATGTACTTACCAAGGCGACTGCCTCGGAACTTGCCCGAAATGCGAGGCCGAAGTTCGCTATTTGGAACGCGAATTGGAGAAACGTCAGCGCATGGGCAAGGCGGCGGTCTTTGCTGGAATGACACTTGGCACGGCCATCACTACTGCCTCGTGTGGTTCACCAGTTCCGCCAACTCCTGGATTGATTGCATTGCCAACAGATTCTATCACTGCCATTGATACCGTTAGGAACGATGGTGTTGACAAGCCTTTCCTATTTGAAGGCGATGTGGTGGCAACAGTGCCGGATAGTTTGGAAGAAGAGGGTGAGACAACAGATGGGTATGTTGCTCCGATAGCGTGCGGTGAAGTGGAAGATTATGAATCATTAGAAGGGATAATTGTAGACCCGGTAGCGGTAGATGAAGGTGAACCTTATATGATTGTCGAGCAAATGCCTGAATTTCCAAATGGAGAAGAGGCCATGATGCAATATATTGCGGAACAGGTCAAGTATCCCGCAGAGGCTAAAAAGGCTGGTGCCTATGGAAGAGTGTTTATAGGGTTCATTGTCGAGCCAGATGGTAGCCTTTCCGATTTTAAGGTGTTGAGAGGCATCGGATATGGTTGCGATGAAGAAGCCCTGCGTGTAGTAAAATCCATGCCGAAATGGCAGCCTGGAATGCATAGGGGCAAGGCTGTAAGAGTGCAATATTTGGTCCCAGTGAATTTTAAGTTGGATTGATTTCCTTTCGTGCCGAAAAAAGCCCTACCTTTGCAGCCGCAATGAGGGTCGCTTCGCGTCTTTGCGAGGAGGTACGACGAAGCAATCCAAAGAAAGAACTTGTTTTCTGGACTGCTTCGTGCCTCGCAGTGACGCAAAGCGGGTAAATTAGTCCCGCGTTTCACGTCCCGAAGTCCCGCGTCAAACAACAATTAAACGATTAAACAATAAACAATTCAACAACAATATGAAACAACTCATCGAATGTGTGCCGAATATCAGCGAAGGCCGCGACAAGAATATCATTGACCAAGTGACCGCTGAAATCGAAAAAGTGGAAGGTGTCAAGCTGCTGGACGTGGATCCTGGCATGACCACCAACCGCACCGTCATCACCTTCGTGGGCGAGCCTGAGCCTGTGTGCGAAGCCGCCTACCGCGTGGTGAAGAAAGCCGCCGAACTCATCGACATGAGCCAGCACCACGGCGCCCACCCGCGCCAAGGTGCAACGGATGTGTGCCCACTTATTCCCGTGAGCAATATCACGATGGAAGAAGTGGTCGAGTATGCCCACAAATTGGGCAAACGCCTCGGCGAAGAGCTGAACATCCCGATCTATTGCTACGAAGAGGCCGCCTACATTAAGGAGCGCCGCAACCTCGCTTATTGCCGCACGGGTGAATATGAATCCTTGGCCTCGCGCCTCGGCACCGAGCAGTGGAAGCCCGACTTCGGCCCCAACGAATGGAACGAACACGTGGCCCACACGGGTGCCACCCAAGTGGGTGCCCGCGACTTCCTCGTGGCCATCAACTATAACCTCAACACCACCTCAACGCGCCGCGCCAACGCCATCGCTTTCGATGTGCGCGAAAAGGGTCGCCCGATGCGCGAAGGCGGCAAGGTGACCGGCAAGCCGATGAAGGACGAAAACGGCAAACCGATTATGATTCCTGGTACGCTGAAGGCCACCAAGGCCATTGGCTGGTTCATCGAGGACTACGGCATCGCCCAGGTGTCGATGAACATTACCAACATCAGCGTGTCGCCCGTCCACGTCTGCTTCGAGGAGGTCTGTGCCAAGGCCGCTGCCCGTGGCGTGCGCGTCACAGGCTGCGAAATCGTCGGCCTCGTGCCCAAGAAGGTGCTGATGGACGCTGGCAGGTTCTATCTCGCCAAGCAACAGCGTAGCCTCGGCGTGAGCGAAGAGGAAATTATGAAGATCGCCATCAAATCAATGGGCCTCGACGACCTGAAGCCCTTCGACCCGAAGGAAAAAGTCATCGAATACCTCATCGAAGACCACAGCCAGAAGAAACTCATCGACATGACTTGCACGGGCTTTGCCAACGAGACCGCTTCTGAAAGCCCTGCCCCGGGCGGTGGCTCTATCTCGGCCTACATGGGTGCTCTCGGTGCTTCGTTGGCCACGATGGTCGCCAACCTGTCATCGCACAAGCCGGGCTGGGACGAGCGTTGGGAAGAGTTCTCCAACTGGGCCGTCAAAGGTCAAGCCATCAAGGACGAACTGCTCGAACTCGTCGATGAAGACACCAATGCCTTCAATAAAATTATGGACGCTTTCGGCCTGCCGAAAAAGACCGACGAGGAGAAGGCTGCCCGTAGTGCCGCCATCCAAGAGGCCACAAAATATGCCACAGAAGTGCCTTTCCACACGATGAAGGCTGCTTTCAAGGCTTTTGAGGTTGTCCGCGCCATGGCTGAGACCGGCAATCCGAACTCCGTCACCGACGCTGGCGTGGGTGCTTTGTGTGCCCGTTCCGCCGTTATGGGTGCCCATTTGAACGTCAAAATCAACGCTTCTTCGCTGAAAGACGAGGCTTTCAAGGCCGAAATCTTGAAGGAAGCCGCCGAAATTGAGGCTGAGGCTTTGAAGCAAGAGGCTGAAATTCTGCAAATTGTGAACAAGGTCATCCAAGGGGAATAAAATTTTGAAAAATCGGTTGCGGGTATCTGAAAAAGTTGTACTTTTGCAACCCAAATCGATGAAGTTAAATTTTGAAAGGATATAAGCAATGTCAAAGAAACAGAAAGACGCGCGCGTGAAGGTCATTCTCGAATGTACCGAACACAAGGCCAGCGGAATGCCCGGTACTTCAAGGTACTACACCATGAAGAACAAGAAGAACACTCCTGACCGTTTGGAGTTGATGAAGTATAACCCGATTCTCAAGAAAATGACCCTCCACAAGGAGATTAAATAATTTAGAGTTATGGCAAAGAAAGCTGTTGCTACCCTTCGTAGCTTAGACAAGACCTATAGCAAGATCATCAGAATGAAGCGTTCTGAGAAGACTGGTGCCTATTATTTCGACGAGATTGTTGTTCCCGCCGACAAGGTTCAAGAATATCTTGCTAAGAGATAAGTAAAGTTATCAATTGAAAATCAGGCTTTTCCATAACCAATATGGGAGAGCCTTTTTGTGTTTGTAATAAATCGAAAATCATGGGCCTATTCTCATTCCTCACACGAAAAAAAGAACAAAAGGAAGACCTCGACAAAGGGCTTGAAAAGACCAAGACCAATGTCTTCACCCGCATCTCCAAAGCCATCATGGGCAAGTCGACCGTCGATGACGAGGTTTTGGACAATCTTGAAGAAATCCTCATCACTTCCGATGTGGGCGTTGAAACCACATTGAAAATCATCGACCGAATCCAAGCCCGCGTCGCCCGCGACAAGTATTTGGGCACCAATGAGTTGAACAGAATTCTGAAAGAGGAAATCGTGGCCTTGCTTCAGGAGAACGAGTCGGGCGACGGCACCACTTTTGAGATTCCCGCCGACAAGAAACCGTATGTCATAATGGTCGTTGGTGTGAACGGCGTGGGCAAGACCACCACCATCGGCAAGTTGGCCCACAACTTTAAGAAGGCGGGCAAGAAGGTTGTGCTTGGTGCTTCCGACACTTTCCGTGCGGCTGCCGTTTCGCAGTTGCAGATTTGGGCTGAGAGGGTAGGTGTGCCCATTGTTCAGCAAGGTCAGGGCGCAGACCCCGCTTCCGTGGCTTTCGACACGGTGAAGTCCGCCGTGGCGCAAGATGCCGACGTGGTTATCATCGACACGGCAGGCCGTCTGCACAACAAAGTCAACCTCATGCGTGAACTGACCAAAATCAAGACCGTCATGCAAAAGGTCATCCCCGACGCACCGCATGAAATCCTGCTCGTTTTGGATGCCTCAACAGGCCAAAACGCTATCGAGCAGGCCAAGCAATTCACCGCTGCCACCGAGGTCAACGCCTTGGCTTTGACCAAGTTGGATGGCACTGCCAAAGGTGGCGTGGTCATCGGCATTTCCGATCAGTTCAAGATTCCGGTCAAGTATATCGGAGTGGGCGAAGGCATCGACCATTTGCAGATTTTCGACAGGAAGGCGTTTGTGGACAGCCTTTTCGAATAATGAAAAGACCCACTTTGAATATCATCACCCTCGGTTGCTCCAAAAACAAAGTAGATTCGGAGCATCTCGCCGCTTTGTTGGAGCATCGTTATTTGATTAGCCACGATTCGAATAAGAAGTCGGATGTGGTCATTATCAACACTTGTGGCTTCATCGGCGACGCGCAAGAAGAGTCTGTGGATACCATTTTGGAGTATGCCGAACTGCGTAAGCAAGGAAAAATCAGCAAATTATATGTCATGGGTTGCCTCTCGCAGCGTTTTAAGAAGGAATTGCAAAAGGAAATCCATGAAGTGGATGGCTTTTATGGCGTGGAAAGCGTGAATCTCGTTGCCGCCGACTTGTTGAAGGAAGAGCCGCAATCTGAATATTGCAGCCGCCGTGTGCTTTCCACTCCGAAACATTACGCCTATTTGAAAATTTCGGAAGGCTGCAACCGCCGTTGCGCGTTTTGTGCCATACCGCTCATTCGTGGGCCGCATGTTTCCGTTCCTATGGAAAACTTGCTTGAAGAAGCCAAAGGCTTGGCCAAGCAAGGCGTGAAGGAACTCATTCTCATCGCCCAAGACCTGACTTATTACGGTCACGACCTTGATGGCAAGTCGCACATCGTGGAATTGGTGAAAGCCTTGTGCGAAATCAATGGTTTTGAATGGATTAGGTTGCATTACGGCTATCCATTGGGCTTCCCCGATGAACTATTGGATTTGATGCGCGAGAATCCCAAAATTTGCCATTACATCGACCTGCCGTTGCAGCACATCAGCACACATATATTAAAGGATATGCGCCGAGGCGTGGATCGCGAGCAAACCATTGGCTTTGTGAAAAACGTCCGCAAGCATGTGCCCGACATTGCTTTCCGCACCACGTTCATCGTTGGTTTCCCCGGTGAAACCGAAACTGACTTTGAGGAGCTTTGTCAATTCGTCAAGGATATGCGTTTCGAAAGGGCAGGGGTGTTCGCTTTTTCGCCCGAGGAAGGCACTGCAGCGTACGAGATAAAAGACGATGTTCCCGACGAGGTAAAACAGGAACGTGTTGATAAACTTATGGAAATCCAGCAGAACATCTCTTTGGAAATCAACGGCCAACGTGTGGGCAAAACCGAAAAAGTGCTCATTGACCGTCTTGAAGGCGATTATTACATTGGCCGCAGCCAATACGATTCGCCTGAAGTTGACGATGAAATCCTCATTTCCGCCGATAATGATTTGGAAATCGGTAAGTTCTGCCAAGTGAAAATCACGCAAGCGGATTATTTCGATTGTTATGGAGAAGTCGTAAACTGAGTTTCCTATGGCGAAGCACAACGAATTGGGAAAGAAAGGCGAGGATATTGCTGCTCAATACCTGTCCGAAAAGGGTTATGAGATTTTGGAACGCAATTGGCGGAACCGGCATAAGGAGATTGATATTATCGCCAAAGACGGCAATGAGTTGGTCATTGTGGAGGTGAAAACCCGCCAAAACGATGAGCATGGCGAGCCTGACCTTGCCGTGACGCTGCCAAAACAAACTCGTCTAATCTATGCCGCCAATGCCTATATTTTTCAAAACAATCTTGACATCAACACTCGTTTCGACATCATTTCCATCGTTTTCAAGGACGAAAGGCCCGTTATTGACCACATTCAGGATGCTTTTTTGCCCCATTGGTAGGCCATTATATTATAATAGGTGCATAATTCATCCAAAAAATAGTCCTATTGAAAAATTTTCTCATTGACATACAGTATGATAGCATGTTTGATGAAAAATTTTTGAAAAAGTCCATTGTGGAACGGGGAAAAGGTTGTACTTTTGCACCCGCTTTCGGAAGGGAAGAGTGGTTGGCAGGGGGGATTTCCGGGGCGAGTTCTTTGACAGTCTGAGGCCAGCACAATACCGGCGCGGCGTGA
>CACXUM010000072.1 GCA_902770835.1 uncultured Bacteroidia bacterium | reverse complement strand
TATGCTGCCTGCTGGAAGTGGAGAGAATGTTGAAAAATGGGCAATTTTGCTGCCGCAAGAGGCTTTGGAGGAAGGAGAAGAAGGGTCGGCTTATTCGGAAGATGGAGTTTACAATGGAACACGACCTGCGATTTCAACTATTGCTGATAATGGATATTTTCCACAAGGAATTAGTTTTGAGGTTGGTAATGCTGTTATTTCGGATATCCCAATTGGAGCAATTAATGGCTTGTTTTCAGTAAGTGATACGAAGCAGGTATATTTTTCGAAGGGAAATTTGCAATATATAGGAAGTGCAAATAATCCATATTGGAAATTTGCAGAGCATCAATGGGATTATCTTGGAACATCGACTGGGCAAAATAGTGAATATCAAAATGTTGACCGCGATCTATTTGGTTGGGGTACAAGTGGCTATTGTCATGAATTCAGTGCTTTCTGTTATCAACCTTGGAGTACAAGTTCACTTGCTAATGATTACATTCCTTCACAACTTGAAGAAGGTTATAATTATTATTTGAGTGGTCAAGGTGACTGGGGATATAATGCTATTCTTAACGGTGGTAATAATGAAAACAAAAGTTGGAGAACTTTAACGGCAGATGAATGGACATATCTGCTTTATACAAGGAACAATACATCATATGTACTTGCTGTTGTGAATGGGATAAATGGTTTCATTTTGTTACCAGACAATTGGGATACATCTATTTATGAGTTAAATGAATATAATGGTATTTTACCCATTTTTAATAGTAATATAATTAGTGAAAATGATTGGATTACAATCTTTGAAGCGAATGGTGCTGTTTTCCTTCCTGCTGCAGGACGACGAAGTGGATACTCTGTTAGTAATGTTGGTTATGTATGTTATTATTGGTCTGCATTATATCGTAATCCTTATGGAAATAAGGGTCCTGTTGCATTAACAATCTCAAATAACTATATTATAACAATAGGTATAGCATCTGCATACAATGGTTTATCTGTTCGTTTGGTGAAAGATTATAATCCGTAAAAAGACATTTAGAAATGGAACCAACAATTGAGGAGATTAAAAACATAATCAGTAATAATCAAAGAGATATCGCCTTTTTGATTGGAAATGGCATAAATAATTACGCGGGCATTAATCGTTTGAATGGTGAAAAACCATTGTCTTGGAAGGAGTTATTAAAAAGGATTGGTGGGATAGATTTCAAGGACTATCAAAAAGGTGATAATGTAAAAGAAGGGATTTCCTATACTGAGATTTTTGATGCTTTGGAAAGCCATAATCTGAAAGAAAGGATAAAACAAGAGAATCCAGGCAATAATACAGAGAGGTCAATAGATGGTTTTTCCGTTTTGTTTGCGAATGAATTGAAACAAAAAGTTTGCGATGAAGTAAAATACTGGGAACTTGAAGATAAGGTTTCAAATATGTTGCAGTCAATTCGAAGAAGAAATGCCCCTATTCTAACCACTAACTTTGATTTGTCCATAAGCAAAAAAATGGATGATCTTTTCCCATATGAAATGAAATACCAAGTCTTAGGAAGAGGAAAAGGTTCTGAGGTGTATCCCTGGTCATATTACTATGGCGACGATTATTTGTACAATCCTTGTAATGATTTTGGAATTTGGCATTTGCAAGGAATAGCCACAAAACCCCAAAGTCTTTGTTTGGGTTTAAGTGATTACATAAGAATTGCAAAAAAGGCTTGGGGATTAATCCATAATGAAAAGATGTTTGAAACAGATACCTTTGAAGGAAAGAACACTAATAATTGGAAAGGATATAGGACCTGGCTTCATATTCTGTTTAATAAATCTCTGTTTGTGTTTGGTTTACAACTTGAAGAAAATGAAACCTTCTTAAGATGGCTGTTGATTCAAAGGGCAAAATACTATGCGTTGTTCAATGAACGCAGTCATAAAGGCTGGTATGTTTATCCGAAGAAAGAAGAAGGGAATGCAGGCTTTTATGGTAAGAAAGTGTTTCTTGAGAAAGTCGGTTTCGAGATGTTGCCTGTTGATAGTTATAAAGTGATTTATGAAGATTTATGGAATTAATACAATTGCATGAATATCAGCATTAGCAACACGCGAATGAATAATGCGGCTGCCGTGGTACGACAGCCCTACAGCCTAGGCGCGATGGTGTAGGGCTGTCGCACCGAGGCAGATGCTTGTTCGTGTCACATTTATTGCCATTCTGGAAGACACGGATTTACCCGTTTCCGCCTCGTGTTTTCCGTCAGCGGGGACGCTGACAGCGACAATGACACGCCTTTTGCCTTCATCAGCAATGGTAGCATCATCGTTTCGGATGCCAATGCCGATGCCACGCTGCAAATCGTGGATATGGCAGGGCATATCATTGTTAGTGCGGATGTTGCACGCAATATTTCCACCAATGGGATGGCCCAAGGCGTGTACGTTTTGCGGCTCATCAAAGGCGATGAAGTGAAGACGCAGCGGATTGTCATCGAATAATATCCATCTTGAACTTGCAATTGAAAGACGGCGCCGGAAGATTTCGGCGCCGTTTTTTGATGGTCACAAAAATTGAGAATCCATACATATTTTTTCAAATAAAAATTGAGATTTCATACAAAAAACTCGAAAAAAAAGTTGAGATTCCGACAAAAGTGGTATTTTTGCGCCATAAATCGTGTCAAAATATTGAGGAAAAATGGAGGAAACAAATCGAGTTTTCAGGCGAAAGATCTACGATGAGATGCTTCGATGGAAACAGAGTCAAGATGGCAAGACCGCTTTGCTTATTAAAGGGGCAAGGCGTGTGGGCAAATCGACCATAGCGGAGCAATTTGCTCGTAATGAGTATGAAAGCCACATCATCGTCGACTTTGCCGATGCGCCGGATGAAGTTTGGGAAGCGGTGAATCACATTTCCAACCGCGATGAGTTCTTTATGCGTCTGCAATTCATTTATGGGGTTAAGTTGCTTGAACGCCGTTCCGTCATCATTTTCGATGAGATTCAAAAGTGTCCCGAGGCGCGTCAGGCCATCAAATATTTGGTCAAGGATCGTCGGTATGATTACATCGAGACAGGTTCTTTGCTGTCCATCAAAAAGAATGTACAAAACATTGTCATTCCGAGCGAGGAAACCCGAATCACTATGCGGCCAATGGATTATGAAGAGTTCCGCTGGGCATTGGATGATGCGGCTACCGTACCCTTGTTGCAGTCGGCCTTTGAGGCTTTTCGTCCTCTTGGTGAGGCTGTCAATCGCAAACTATTGCGCGACTTGCGCCTATATATGCTCGTCGGAGGGATGCCGCAGGCGGTCAACACCTATATCGAAACAAACAATTTGGCCGATGTCGATAACACGAAACGAGGCATTATTGAATTGTATATTGATGATTTCCAAAAGATTGACCCTTCAGGAAAGGTATCGCGTCTTTTTAGTGCCATTCCATCGCAATTGTCGAAAAATGCTTCCCGTTATCAAGTGACGAGCGTACTTGGCCGCAGTGAGGATAAAGACAAGATGGCTGAATTGTTGAATGATTTGGAGGACAGTCTTACCGTCAATTTTGCCCATCATACTGACGACCCGAATGTTGGGATGCCTTTGCATGCGGACTATAGGCAATACAAATTGTATGTCGGCGACACGGGTCTTTTCATCACATTGGCGTTTTGGGACAAGACCGTGACCGAGAATGTGATATACCAAAAACTGCTTTCCGACAAACTCTCCGCCGACCTTGGTTATGTTTACGAGAACCTTGTGGCCCAAATGCTTACCGCAGTCGGCAATCGTTTGTTTTATCACACTTGGCCCACCGAGAACGGCAAACACAATTATGAGATTGATTTTATTTTATCAAGAGGCAACAAGATTTGCCCTATTGAGGTGAAGTCGTCGAGTTATAAGACTCACGCATCGTTGGATGCGTTCAAGGTGAAATACTCCAACCGCATCCTCCGCTCCTATTTGGTCTATACCAAAGATTTAGCTCGCGACAAGGATGTGGTTTGCTTGCCAGCGTATATGACGATGTTTCTGTAGTATGTAATCGGTTGAAATCCAGTTGTATGAAAAAGCCTTTCTTGTTCGTGATGATGGTATTGGCATTGGCTGCATGTCGTGAAAAGCCCCAGTCCAATCAATGGAATCTGATTATGACTCAACCTGCCCAAATATGGGAAGAATGTTTCCCTTTGGGCAACGGACACCTCGGTATGATGCCTGACGGCGGCATTGAAAAGGAAACCATTGTGCTGAACGACATTACTTTATGGAGCGGCGCACCGAGCGACGACAGCAATCCCAAGGCTTTGGGATCATTGCCCGAAATCCAAAGGCTGTTGAAAGAAGGCAAGAACGACGAAGCCCAAAACCTGATGTACGAGACTTTTGTCTGCGGCGGCGCGGGTTCGGGCCACGGACAAGGTGCAAAGGTGCCGTTTGGCTGCTATCAGACTTTGGGCAATATGACGATTGAGTACCTATATCCCAATTCGGATTCCGTAACAAATTATAAACGAACACTTTGCCTTAACGATGCTATCCACAAAGTTTCTTTTGAAAAAGGTGGGCAACATTATGAGCGCGAGGCTTTTCTTTCGCGTCGGGATGATGTGGCGGTGATTAAACTTAAGGTCCCTGAGCCTGTCGAAGGGCCGACCCAAAACAATGACGGCATTTCGACAAGCCCAACGACCTGCGCTCCGTTCACAATAAGCCTTTCCCGCCCCGAAAAAGCCGAAGTCTTCACCGATGCGGACGGTATCGTTATGCGCGGCCAATTGGAGAGCCATGTTGAAGGCGTGGGAGGAATGAAATATTACGCTAAAGCACAGTCGGTTACAGAAAATAGTGAAACGATTATCTACTTTTGTGCTGCCACCGATTTTATGTGCGACAATCCAGAAACGTATGTCAACGAACACCTGCAAAAGGCCATTGAAAAAGGCTTTGTTGCGGTGAAAAACGACCATTTGAAAGCTCACCACGAACTGTTTGACCGCGTGGAGTTGCAGATTGGCGAACCAAAAGAAAAACAAGACCTTACTTTGGAAGACCATTGGAAAGACTTCCTCGTGAACGACGACCCTTGGCTGCCCGTGTGTTATTTCCATTTCGGGCGTTATTTGCTCATCAGTTCGACAAGGGAAGATTTGTTGCCTCCCAACCTGCAAGGGCTTTGGGCCAACACCATCCAGACCCCTTGGAACGGCGACTATCACCTGAATATCAATGTCGAAATGAACCACTGGCCGTGCGAGGTCTGCAACCTTTCGGAACTGCATTTGCCCTTAATCCGTTTTGCCGAAGGGCTGATGCCGTCGGGGAGCAAAACCGCCCGCGACTTTTACGGAGCGCGAGGTTGGACGGCGCATGTGGTGTGCAATCCGTGGGGCTTCACCGCGCCTGGCGAGCATCCCTCATGGGGCGCAACCAACACGGGCGGGGCTTGGTTGGCTTTGCACGCTTGGCAGCATTACGAGTTTACACAAGATGTTGATTTTCTGCGAGAAGCCCATCCATTAATGGAAGAAGCCGCTATCTTCTTCCTTGATGCGATGATAGAGGAACCCGAACACGGCTGGCTCGTCACCGCCCCGACCACTTCGCCCGAAAATGCCTTTTGGCTCAACGACAGCACCGCCGTCAGTGTATGCATGGGCAGCACGATGGATGTGCAGATTGTCAGTGAGTTGTATGATGCAGTTTGTAAGTCGGCGGGGATTTTGGGTGTGGATGCGGCTTTTGTTGACAGCCTACAAGCAGCGAAATCCCATTTCCCGCCGATGCAGGTCAGCGAGCAAGGCTATTTGCAGGAATGGCTGAAAGATTACATAGAAGTGGAGCCGAAGCACAGGCATGTGTCGCATCTGTTTGGGCTGTATCCCGGCACGATGCTTACCCAATCGAAAACGCCGGAATTAATGGATGCTTGCCGTGAGACCTTGCGCCGCCGTGGCGACGAAGGCACAGGCTGGTCGAGGGCGTGGAAAATCTGTTTTTGGGCACGCCTCGGCGACGGCGACCATGCTTATCAACTATTGAGAAATCTATTGGAACCCGCCCTCCGACCTGACGGCAAGCATCGTGCAGGCACTTATCCCAACCTCTTTTGCGCCCATCCGCCGTTCCAAATTGATGGCAACTTCGGTGGCACGGCTGGTATCGCCGAGATGCTTTTGCAAAGCCATGACGGAGAAATCAATTTGCTCCCCGCCTTGCCTTCAGTGTGGAAGGACGGCCATTTTAAAGGGCTTTGCACCCGTGGCGGAAAAGTGGTGGAATGTACTTGGAAAGATGGGGAAGTCAGGCGGTATAAAGTGACTTCGCGGTGAGTATGTTCACTTTTTCGGTCCGCACTGTTTCACGAGCCACATAATGTACTGGTCAGAAACGTTATCGATTTCGTTCTTGTCATAAATAGTTAGCAAGGTCACATTGGCACCATCGCTTACCAGCACATTTAGGGTCAGTATGCGAGCGCCACCGCTTTTGCCCTTGCCTTTTGAACTGATGGCCATGCGAATCTTACGCACGCCGCCGCCCAAGTCATCGCCTTGGACGGGATTCTCTAACAGACTTTTTTTAAGGGCTTTGTAGTCTTCACCTAAAGACTTGTACTTTTTGGAGAGCCGTTTTAATTGATGCAAAAACTCCACAGAAGGGATAAGTGTTACTTTCATAAGATTCCTTCTTTTTGAAGTTCTTCTTCAAACTCTTCCAGAGTCATCATCTTAATCTCCCCGCGTTTGGCGCGTTCCACTTCGTCGAATGCCCGTGTCAGCGTTTCCTTCACATACGCTTTCTGCTTCGCGGTTTTGGCGTCGTCGGCAGTTGGCTCAATGAGTTTGTCTGCCAACCATTCGCGGTCTTTCTTGGAGAGTTTCAGCCCTTGTAAATAATTCCAAAGGTTGTTCAGTGCAACTGTAGTCATACGCTTTCCCTTTCTTTTTC
>CACXUM010000071.1 GCA_902770835.1 uncultured Bacteroidia bacterium | reverse complement strand
CCGTCACTATGGTGGATGATGAGGTCGCAATAAACCAAATCCTTGAGCATCTTGGTCAATTCCTCGCCCGAAGACATTTTCAGGGCAGTGGCAATCTGTCCCCTTGTCATCCCTTCCTTGCTCTTCGAAAGCAGTCGGATGATGTCCATGTATCGTTCAGGGGTTTTGAACAGGGAGGTGTACAAGCGTCGGAACTCGTTCCTGAATTCCGCATTGGTGGAGAAGAACAGCATATCGATGTTCTCGGCCGCACTCTTGGCCGGGTCGAGCAGGGAGAAATAGTAGGGCACACCGCCCAATGCCAAATAAAGCTGAAGGATGGTCATCCTGTCCCACCTGTAGTGTTTGGCCTTGAAGTACATCTCGGACTGGTAAAGGTTGAAGGGGCGCAGATGCATCTCGTGTGTGGTTCGCTTGTGCAACCCGCCCCGATTTTCGATGACGTTGCGAATCATCCACGAGGCCCCGATTTTCGATGACGTTGCGAATCATCCACGAGGTGGCGCTTCCGCAGATGACCAAAAACACGTTGTCGTGCCACGAAGCGATGTTGTTCCAAAACCTACCTAATTCTTTGACGAACCCGGAATACTCGAAGTCGAAGCAAGAGATTTCGTCGATGAAAACCACACAACGTTTCTTGCGCTTGTTTTTCTCGATAATGGTTCCCAAAGCCTCAAAAGCCTGTTTCCAATTCTTCGGTTCGGGGCCGTCGTAGCCATATTTGGTCAGGGCCGACAAGAAGGCGTCCCTTTGGTCTTCACGGTTTCCTTCCAACACGCCGCTGACAAAAAAGTCGAACTTGTCCTTGAAGAAATAACGAATAAGGGATGTTTTGCCAACGCGGCGCCTTCCATACAACGCGACGAATTCGCACTTTCCGCTTTGGTTGTAGGCCGACAGCTTCGCCAGTTCCGTATCACGTCCAATTATCTTATCCATAGCGTTCTAATGTTTTTGCAAAGGTAGTGTTTTTCTTGAAATGTTCCGCCAAACTTGCCAAAAAAAGCAAAGTTTGGCGGAACATTTGTTTCTTTTGTCTGACAAATCGATGTTTGCCAAACGCTATTTTCCACTATAATTCACTACATTTCATTGCCGTTTGGCGGGAAGCCGCTATTTTTGCGGAAAATAACAGGCAATGGATCATCTGAAGAAAAAATACCGACGAACTGAGCATTGGTCTAAACTTTGTACATATCCAAAGAGGGTGACTAAAAAGTAGTCATCCTCTTCTTTTTATTCGGAGGGGGATACGAGTCTGTTGTCAAATATTCGATTCTCAGACAGGGTTTCAGATCTTTTTGGTCACTCTCTTCGCTGTAAAAAGAGGGCGTGCCTTAATTTGACACACCCTCCAAAGACATTGTCTTTGTGCTTCTGACAAAGTCACTTATTTGCCTTGTAAGATCGTGATTACCACGGTCAACACGGCAACTGCAACTTTTTTTCCGATTTCTTTCAAGATCTCTTTTTTGTTCATCTTTTCAGAATTTCGATTGTTAAACTTGATGGCTCGCTACGGACCTGACCTGTTCAGGTCTTCGTCGAGACCAAATATTCTATCAAGTTTTTGTCAGTTGCAGGTGCAAAAATACATATAAACATTGAATTTCCGCCTATATTTTGAAAACATTTTTCTTACATTTTGGAAAGACAGTCTGTAAAACGTTGATTTATTTGTATAATAAAACAATCTCTTCCCCAAAGTACAGTCAGTTTTCAAGAAAACTGATTCCATACTTGAAGTGATTGTTTCTCATGGTTTTAGGAAATGTATGACTATGGGGTTGAGAGAAACTATGATTTGCCATTAACAGCAACGACATCACCACAAAAATACTTATACGGTGCCCTTGTATTTGTGTTTGTTTTTATTTCTCCCAACTTAACTAGTTTATTTAGATACTTTTGCCCTAAAGACCATGGTATTAGGACATCTCCACAATGATAGTTGTTGTTGCTATCTTGCTCAACTATACCTTCTTCTGTAATTACATCATTACAATAGAATGAATACGATGACCGGTTATTTTTATTTGGTTTTATTTCTCCCAATATTACTTGTTTGTTTAGAAACTTTTGTCCTAACCCTTCTGGTATTAATACGCCTCCACAATGATAGTTGTTGTCACTATCTTGTTTAATCAATCCATTTTTTATAGTAATAATTGTATCTTGATGCGTAATCAGTTCAAGATTTCTGCTGTATTCTTGTGTGAAACTTATATGTGATAACTCAACTGTACATGTCAAACAAGATAACCATTTCTTAGAAAGTTTGTATTGGGATAAATACGGGAAACCATCTTTCATGGTAATAGGCCCAATTTTTGGCGGAATGATGGGTATTCTGCCTTGTTTTGCAGTCAACAAAAAACCTTTATCTCGAATGGTTTTAGGCGTTAGCATTACTTTTTCTATTTGAATCTTCATACCCAAAAATGGCCTAAAGGATTCATTCAATAGTATTTGGTTGCATACAATATTGTCGTTTTCATCTATTGTTATTTCTCCATCTATTTTTTTGCTGATATAGTTTGGGAACTGACAGTAGAATTCGTAATAGTAGTTTAGGGGGACTAAATTATTAGGTACAGTTTTTGAGATTTCACACATGTAACCCGTATAATCTATTAATTCTCTTGGCAATAATACATCTTGAACAAATACATTCCCACTGGCATCAGACTCAATACAGCCTATAAAAGTCCTCGTACTCGCAAAATAATTTTTTAACTCTACAAGGTAAGTTATGAAAGCATTAAGCATTCCAAGTTGCATCTTTTCAAACTCTCCAGGATTTGAAGGCGGAAGGTTTGTGTTGATATAAGCCAAAAATACATCGGAAAAGGTGAAGTCTTTGTCGGTTTTATATTCGGGAACTCCATGACCAAAATAATAATTTCGGACTTCACCGACTTCTTCGACAAATCTACAATATTTAAAATCATCTGGTAACAACGCTCGTGCTTTTTCATATTTACCATTAGCTAATTCCCCTTTGGTTTCTTCGAAAATAAAGCAGTATAATGCGTAAATAAAGTCTTTCAATGAGCTTTCTGACAAACATTTTCTATATAAATGAGAATATCTGATAAAATCTTCCCATGATGGATTAAAGACAACAACATGATTATTTTGATGATAACTCATTTTGTTTATGTCATGCATTAAAAGCATTATTCTATCCGCTTTGTCTCTTAGGTCATATTCAAAATGAACCGTATGTGTCTCGTGTTCATAAACTGGCGTACAAGTGTTACCTTGAAAGTGAAGCCTATCATCTCCGATAATATACCACTCTTCATGTTTTTCCAACTCTTTGCTGGAAATGCCTAAAGGATGGTCTTTGTTAATAACCTTTAGCCCGTCTGAATCCATAAGATAATCTGATGTGATATTGTCATAACAAGTAACTCTATTGTAAATAAATGATTTTAGATATGCCTCTGCTTCTTCTTGGGTCAATGCCAAAGGTATAGTGTTTCCATTTATTACTATGTAAGGGTTATTGGCAATGCAACATCTCAATTCCCATAAAGGAATTTCATTTAATTGCTGTCTGTTTCGACCCGAAAATGTATAGTACTCTCCTTTTTTCAATTTCTTCTCATCCCAAATCTCTGTTTCTGGCGAAATCTCATGAATATAGTCACACAGATACTGGTAGTTTTTCCCAGAGTATTTTACATAACGAAAACTTTTGTCTCGTTTTTTACTATATAGTTCAAATGCCTCTTTATCGTAAACATTTTTGATTGCAAAGTCTATCATCATTCTCGGTTTTATTTGTTATAAAATGCAAAAGTACATAAATAACCACAACATCAAGCGATTTTAATTAGTTTTAATCCAATAAATAATTTAGACTTATAGGCCATAAATTTTTCCTACTATAATTTACTACATTCCATGGCGCATTGGCGGCAATGCTGTATTTTTGTGCCCGCTAACAAAAAAACAACAGCCATGAAAAACAAACACCCCATTTGGACAAAACTCGATTGGCGCGGCCCTCGACCGCTCACGCTTCGCGAACTCATCATGAAAAGCAACTTCGACACCATGATGGAAATCATCATCGATTTTCATTCCAAAATGGCCAACCAAGGAGGGGCATTTCTGAAAGCCTGCTACTGCATTAGGGACATGAAGGTGAAGGCGCATAGCGAGGATTACATATTGGCAAAATATGACCCCGAATATAATGTGCCATCCATCGGCGTTCTGGAGGGAATGAATTGGCACGAGTGTTTAGGCTATCCCGTGAAGAGGGCCAAAGACCTGCATTGCACCGATACAAAATTAGCCGCCATTTGTCTTTGGCATCTTACTTTCTACGGTTTTACGCCAAAGGAGCAGAAAGAAGAAGCAGAACGCTATTTTGAGAGGGCGGAAAGGGAACGTCGCAACGACGAGATTTACTTGGCCGACGATTTGTATGACGATGATTACATCAAGGAAGCGGCTTGGAGTGGCAGGACGAGGATTTGTGATGAAACGTTGGAAAGGTTGTTCACCCCGGAAGAAATCGTCGAAATCAAGAGAATCCGCAAGGAAAAGCTGGATGAAGAAAACGCAAGGTATGATGCGGCGGAAGCGGAAGAAAGACAGCAGTTAGAGCAAGAAACGGCCTTGAAAATGGAATTGAGGAAGAAGGCCGAGCAAGAGAAACGGGAAAAATGGTATTGCAAACGCAGACAAGGCAGATGGAAGAATCGAAGAAAGAAACGCCGTTGATGATGTTTAACACGAATGTCCATGAATGATTCACGAATTTCAAGAAATGAATTATTGAAAAATTGACTTTGTCTAATCTTTGATTTCGTGGCAAATTGATGGTCATTCGTGTTTGGATAAAAAAAACAACAAACACAGTTGCAGAGAACGAAAAAAGTAGTATTTTTGCAGCGTCAATCAGAGGAATTCGCAGAAAGGATGACAACCTTTATGGCCATTACGGTCGTTTCGAGCCTCAACATAAACGAGCCATCACTTTTCCGTGGTGGCTTCGTTTTTTGAGCCAGGTTCATTTGGGACGGTGATACAATATTGAACCATTTCCTGAATAGAGCGCTGAAGGCCGACCGTAAGTTTCACCTCGCCATATTTCAGTATAATCAACTTTTCGAATTGCTTTTGGTTTTGGGTTCTTCGATTAGTGGCTTTCTCGTCTATCGTAACTGCGTTTTCGAGTATTTCTGTTAGATGGAAAACAGCAAGCGTTGAATTGTAGTCACGTGCCGCTTTCTCATAAGTCTCGTTGATGGACAGGAATTTCACATAGATAAACGTGCCTAAGTCGTGGTTCCAAACCTTTTTGTCAGGATGCTCCGAAATCCAATGGGCAAAAAAGTCCTTAATAAGTTTCTCTCGAACTTTGATGTCGTCTTTTGTTCGCCCTTTTGGAATGTCGTTCATGGTCGGTTTCTTTGGCACAAAATTACAAAATTTCTGATTCATTCGTGGTAAATTCAAGGTAATTCGTGTTTGAATATTTTTTTCAACACGAATGTCCATGAATGATTAACGAATTTCCAGAAATGAATTTTTGAAAAATTCGATGCAAATTGGTGGCAATTCGTGTTTTCTAAAAACAGACCTCTGCCGTTTTTCGGAAAATGTGTATTTTTGCACCATACAAATTCAATTGCCATGAAAAAGATTATCACAAACTTACTTGCCCTTTTGGGATTGGCCACCGCCTGCGGCCATCAGAGTTATGAAAATGCAGGGGTCAACACGTTTGCTGAACGCATCAAAAGCCCCGATGTCGTTTTGCTCGACGTGAGAACCGCCGAGGAGTTTGGCGAAGGCCACCTCACGAATGCCCTCAACATCGATGTCAAAGAGGAAGGCTTTGTTGAAAAGGCGAAGTCGACCCTGCCGACTGACAAGACCATTGCCGTGTATTGCAGAGGCGGAAAACGCTCAGCCAATGCCGCCGCGATGCTTGCCGAGGAAGGCTTCAAAGTCGTGAATCTTGTAGGCGGCATCACGGCTTGGAAGAACGCGGGGATGCCGATGGCTATGACCGAAGATGCTTACGAAGTGGACACCTTCACTACCAAGAGCGGCAAGACGGTGAAGTTCCACGCCTTGGTTCACGCCAGCATCCGAATCGAATACGACGGCAAGGAAATCCAGATTGACCCCGTGGCGAAGTTAGGGGAGAAGACCATCAACTACGCCGCAATGCCCCAAGCGGATTACATCTTCATCACTCACGAGCACCACGACCATTTTGACACCACGGCTATCAATCAGCTGACGGGCGACAACACCCAAATGATTACGAACCAACGCTGCGCCGAAATGCTTGGCTACGGCACTGTGATGGCCAATGGCGACAAACTCCAAATTGCCGACGACTTCACCGTTGAGGCCGTTCCCGCCTACAACACCACCGAAGGGCATCTGCAATTCCACCCCAAAGGAAGGGACGACGGCTTCATCCTCACTCTCGATGGCTTGAGAATCTACATCACCGGCGACACTGAAGACATCCCCGAAATGGCTGAAATCAAAGACATTGACATTGCTTTCCTACCTTGCAACCAGCCATACACCATGACCCCCGAGCAACTCATCAACGCCGCACGGATGGTCAAGCCGAAAGTGCTGTTCCCTTACCATTACGGCCAAACGGATGTGAGTGGCATCCCCTCACAGTTGGAAGCCGATGGGGTAGAGGTGAGGATTAGGCATTATGAATGATTTTTTGCGGCATAGATGAAATAACGATTGAGATGGCAAACAATACAGAATATCAGCGTATTATCGAAAAGTTTCGGCTGGAGCCACATCCTGAAGGCGGCTACTACCGTCAGCTGTTCGGCAATGACGACACAGGCAAAAAGGATATTTCCACTATCTATTACATGCTCACAGGCAACGACATGTCGGCTTTCCATAGGTTACACGGCGTGACGGAGATTTGGTATTATCATGCAGGCGAATCGCTTAACCTCTATGTCATTGATACCGAAGGGAATTTGGTCGTTCACAACCTGTCCCCCGATGGTGAAATGCAGGTGGTAATCCATCCTGAGCAATGGTTTGCAGCGGAAATCCCCTCGAAAGAGGGATTCTGTTTGGTGGGTTGTGCAGTGGCGCCTGCCTTCACCTTTGAGAACTTCGAACTTGGATGCAAAGAGACACTATTACAGCGGTTTCCAAAATATGCAGAATTAATCGGGAGATTATGTTCGGAATAGACAATAGCCTCGCCGGTTTTCCAGCGAGGCTATCGGTTTTTGTGGAGATGGAGGGAGTCGAACCCTCGTCCAAACAAGGAACCCCCATGGTTTCTACATGCTTATTCCGCTGTTGGTTTTCGTGCCGTGCAAGGGAGCGAACGCCCTAAACGCGACCTTATCTCCTAAGGCTTCGCCTTGCTGTCGGAGCGCCGACAAGGCTATCCCGAAATTGCTTAGCACCCCGGGCTCAGGCC
>CACXUM010000070.1 GCA_902770835.1 uncultured Bacteroidia bacterium | reverse complement strand
GCATTGACAATGGCCGCCTGTGGAACGCAATCCACTAAAGAAAACGCAAAAGAAATGAACACACTCACCTTTACTACCGAGCAGGCGGCCTTCATGTCGACCATCGCCTGCAACGAGGCCAAAGCCGACTATGCCGCCTTGGCCGAGGCCATCAATGGCGGTTTGGATGCCGGCCTGACGGTCAGCCAAATCAAGGAAGCCCTGTCGCAACTCTATGCCTACACGGGATTCCCGCGTTCTTTAAATGCCCTTGGCACTTTGCAAAAAGTATTGGAGCAACGCAAGACCGAAGGCAAAGCCACTGAAGAAGGTGTTGAGGCATCGCCATTACCAAGCAATTACAATGCTTTGGCCCAAGGCACCGAGGTACAGACCAAGTTGAGCGGTCGCCCTTTCAACTATGACTTTTGTCCTGCCGAGGATTACTATCTGAAAGCCCATCTCTTCGGCGACATCTTTGCCCGCGACAACCTCACTTTTGCCGATCGCGAGCTCATCACCGTGAGTGCGTTGAGCGGCTTGGAGAACGTGATGCCGCAGTTGCAGGCGCATGTGCGCGGTGCCTTGAACATGGGTGTCACAGAGGAGCAGTTGCGCAGTATTCCTGTGGCTTTGAAAGCCGCAGGGTTGCAAGCCGAGGCTTTGCGTTGTGAGGCTGCCATCGCTGCCGCTGTGGAAGGCAAGACCGATGTGGTGTGTGCCCAGTCATCCTGGCCCATTGGAGAATCCAACACTGCATACGCCCAGTATTTCATAGGCAACAGCTATCTCGCCGTCCTCGACCCCGCAACTGGCCTCTGCAACGTCAGCTTCGAGCCTGGCTGTCGCAACAACTGGCACGTCCACCACGGTGCCGTGCAGATGTTGATCTGCGTGAGCGGTCGTGGCTGGTATCAGGAATGGGGCAAGGAAGCCATTCCGTTGGTCCCTGGCACCGTCATCGCCGTTCCCGAGGGCGTGAAGCACTGGCATGGCGCCGCCAAAGACAGCTGGATGCAGCACCTCACCTACCATGCCGATGCCCAACCCGGCAACAGCAACGAGTGGCTGGAGCCTGTCAGCGACGAGCAGTACGACACTTTGAAATAATCGGACAAGGTTCAATGAAAAATCCGCAATCTGGGCGAAGGCTTGGGTTGCGGATTTTTTGTACCTTTGCGGCAAAACAACAGCAATGAAGAAAGAGATTGATCCTAAAGAATCACCGCGTGGACGGGCGTTTGAGCTATGGAAAACGGCTGGCATGCCGAAAGTGACGATATTCAAAACCTTTGATGTCAGCAGACTGGTCAGGGTCGCCAAACGAAACGGGATGAAGACGAACATGCTGATGTGCTGGTGTATCGGCCAAGCGGCCAGCGACATTCAGGAGTTCTACACACTGCCTGCCGGAGAGCACTTATGGCTGTACGACCAGTTGGCAGTGATGACTGTCGTGAAGACCATGAACGGTGACGCCCACCTTTGTGACATCCCGTTTTCAGCGGATCTTCGCCAGTTCAATGAAGATTATTTGCGCCTGACGCGCCAGGTTCACGAAACAAACGAAGACCACCTTCTTGGCAACGACTATATGGCTATCGACACCTCTGCCTTGGCAGAATGTGAGATTGACGGTGTGGTGAGTGTCTATTCCGAGCTATTCACCAATCCCTTCTTGGCTTGGGGCAAATTCCATCAAGGGCTGTTCAAAACGACCTTGCCCATCTCGTTTCAGTTTCATCATGCCCAGATGGACGGCTTCGAAGCCGCCCGTTTCCTCAACGGCCTTCAGGAGGTAATCGACAAGCTGAATGTTTGATTGTTTGTTGACGGTTTTTCAAGATAATTCATATCTTTGCGGCGAAAAACAAAGAATATGAATTCAGGAATCGCTGAAGAATTAAAGAATTTGCAGCTGTTGAGCGGGTCGGACTTTGTAGTACAGCTAAAAAGGATCACTGCACGCAACGAATTCTATCCTTATGAAAACAGTTCCAGGATTTTTATCACCGGCGGAGAAGGCAGGGAGGATTTCTCAAACTTGATAAATGTGGCCCAAAAAGCAGTTAAACGCGGTTATACCGTCTTTGTATTGCCGAATCCCAATGAGGTGCGAACCGCGGATTTCATTTTCATTCGAAAGGGAGTCTATAAACTCTACGACTTGAAAACCATTTCAGGAAAATCGAGTGCCGATAATCGATTAATCGGTTCCATCGGTCAAACAAATCGGGTTCTGTTGAACATTACCACAGACTATAATCCAGGTTCTTTAGCGCGAAGCATCAAGCGGTATTTTGAGAACAGCAGTACTGCCTTAGAGGTTCTTGTTTTCAAAGGGAAGAAAACGGTATCGATAACCCGCGACCTGACTTTAAGCCCCAATTACTACCAACTTTTCATAAAAAGGTATTTGAAAGGAAAATAAAAAGGGCCGCTGTTTTTGCGGCTCCTTTTAAAGGTTGGGTAGTGTCGATAAAGGCTTGCCCCTCGCGGGAAACTTACCCGGATAGCCAATCCTCAGATTGACACTGCAAAGATATGAACTTTTTTGTTTACATCGCAAGTGTTTTGGTGAAAAAAAGTAAAAACCGTCATAACGACAACCGCAATTTTCCGTTTTTCACATGGCAGCAACGACAAGGGATGGTGTAAAGAGTTTGTTGAAACAATGGTGAAAATGGAGTTGGAAAAACTGAAAATGAAATGGGAGGAGCTGGAATGCCAAACACAACAAACACGAATTGCCGTAAATGAACCACGAATTTCCCATTAATCACGCAGCAGCAATTGCTTGTTTTCGCATTACAAATGCTCATGTTCTCCACTTCCGCATTACAAATGCAGAAGAACGGGGCAGTTCGAAAATGCAAAAAGATTCATATAAATCTCTTGCTAATGAAAGAATAGAAGCATGATCAATAATCGAAGGAAGGATATAACTCTCTTTCCCTGTTTTTTGTTCAATTCCAATTCCATTAAGCATCTGTCTGATATTAAGGCATTTAAAAAACATCATTTGCAAAAGGATTTTTGCATCAGCCAATGCTTGAGATTTAGCATTCACCCTTTGGCTTGAACGGATTATTGAAAACAGAGCATTTATCATAATATCAAAATACTCTTTGCAATCGTCAAGAGTATTGCAAAGGACGAAGTCTCTATTGTATTTAGAATTATCCATGATATTAGAAAAGACTTAACTGCCCCTGACGATCAGATGGTTTTTCAAAACAAGAATAAACTGTACCTTTCATGTCATCAGGAATGAGATTCCACATTTTAACCAGTTTCAAATCCATTTTCTTTATTTTTCGATAATGCTGTTTCGGGTTCTTTATGCACACCCATCTTGGTTCATCCTCCATTGAAAACACATAGTTACACCCACAGTTTGGGCAAACCAATTTGCCATCATGAGGGTACTGGCTTCTGGGATTTCTGTTCCATCCACAACCTTGTGAGTTTGAACAAAGCCAATAATATCCATAATCCTTACTTTCCGCCATCATTACTTCTTTACCGCAAACGGGGCAATTCAATTCTTCTTTTGAATGAAGTGCGTCTAACACATGTTGAATATCCAATAATTCAAACCATTCTTGTGAATTAGTTTTACTAAAGCACCTGCTCATTACTTCTTGTGTGTTTCCGTTGAAACTAAGTATGTTTAGTGAACCCGTCCAAACAATTTCATCATCGATGAAAGCAAACTTTTCATGCATTTTTTTCTTGTGTACAATCTGAAGGTTGTTTTTTAATAGGATAGCCTCACATTCAAGTCTTCGTTGCCTTTCATACCCATGAAACTCTTCAATAGGTTTTGTAATAATCACAATCTCACAATTTCTATTGATTGCATCAACAAAATAAGGCAGGAGTTGAGTAATTGCATTTGCAGTTAGAAATGGAGAGTATATTATGATTCTGTTTTTCGCACATTGAATTTCTGTTTGTAATTTAGAAATGAAAACACTTCCCAAACATTTCTCCGATGTATAATTGTTCGTGCCTGCAATCGAAGAATGTTTCGTGTAGGTCATTTGAGGAAAATGCATTTTGGAATCAATTAATGGGTATTTCTTTATTAAATAATTCAGCAAAGAACCTAATGCGTTTGTTTTGGCCTTTTCCATACAATATTCAAAATTGCCCACAAAGAACAGTTTGTATTTTGCCCTTGAAATGGCAACATTAAATAATTTTCGATTTTCATTGTTGATTTCTTCTTTGTTATCAAAAATGCCTGCTAAACGATGTGGCTCATCAATTACCAGGTCAAAAATAACAACAGGAGCTTCTTTCCCTTGAAAACTATGTATTGTTCCAGCTTGAATCAGGTTCGAATTATCAGGTAATCCAAAAGCACGGTATTTGTCTTGGATAAGTTGTTCAATCCTTTTAATATGTGGTTTATATGGAGCCACGATTAACACCGAAGGGGCTTCCTCAGGCTCAACAAAACCTATTATCTTCCTTTCCAACAATTTGAATGCAAGTTCAACGGATAACACAGCTGAAAAAACATTCATTCTGCTATTTGAGTTTTTCCCTGTAGGAACAGAGGTAACCCAAGCATTTAGACTTTTGGTGTCAAATAGATGGATGGAGCTTTCAATATTATTTTCTTTCCTGATAAAAGAATACAAATCTTGTTCAAAATCAAGGTTATACCATTTGTAAAACTCTTTTCTTTCTTCTTTTTTCTTATCACTAATGACACTTGAACGGAGAGGGCAATACTCTCTATAGAATAGATTAACAATGTCGGCAATTTCTTCATCCATTCTGAATTGAAGGTCCAACATAATATAATTACGAGGTCTTTTCTCTACATTCTCTGATTTGAACAATTCCTGTGCACCACTAACATAGAAAATATCTCTGCCAAGCCATTTCTTTGCCATATCAGTTTTAGCCATAACAATAGGTGGCAATTGGAGAAAGTCACCGACAATCACGATGTTTTTCTCTGCGACCTGTGCAGCACACCACAAAGCGGGAATAGCAGCCATTGATGCTTCGTCAAGAATGATTGTGTCGAAGGTGCGGTTTTGAATATCATCAGACAAATATGATTTTGCCAATGTGGTGCCAATTACCTTGGCTTGATTGATAACTTGTTTAGAGACTTCGGCGATTTTCTTGTCAATCTCCTTTTGCTCAGCAATAATCGATTCCTGTTTGCCTTCCAAATCTTTAATTTCTATCTGGATGTCGTTTTTGTCTTTCCCTACAATATCATTCTTTGCATTTTCTAACGCAGTCTCCAATCCTTCAATGTCACAAGGCTTGAATCCATCGGAAATACAATAAACATCAAAACACAAACTTCTTTCATCGCTAATCATTTTTGAAAACTCAATTTCTAAATCGTTGTGTTTCTTTTGAAAGGAATCCAATTCAGCTTTCGTTGCTTCGAGATTCGCCAATAATGAATCAATGGCTTTGCAAACAACTTGGATTTCTTGTAATCTGGCATCGGCTTTGTCCTTTGAGTCAAGGGCTTTAACTTTTTTATTTTTCTTGTCCTCTAATTCTATCTTCAACTGTGCAATTTTCGCATTGCACCACTTCAATTCACTTTCCCATACCAATCTCGTTTTTGATGGATGAGTTTCGGCCAAACGACTTTTTATAGACATCAATTCCACAAGTTGAGTTTCATATTCGCTCCCATTGAGTTTAGCCACATCCATAATTCTTTGTGCTTCTTCACTTTTCGAGGTTAATCCACTGACCGTTGCTATTGCTTGCTCATAGTCCTTTTTACTTGAAAAGAACTTTCCAATTGAGTTTTTACTTTCATATTGCTGGATAACCTGCTGTGCTTTCTCAATGAGTTTCTTGTTAGCTGCAATCCATTCTTCTTGTGTAGCAACCCTTCTCTTACATTCTTCTATCTTGTCCTTTAATGTTTTTTCTGTGAAATACTTTGCCTCTTTCCCTTTCAGTTCTTCGTATTGCTCATGTTTTGCGATTTCATCCTTTGCTTCTTGTGCCCTCTTTGTTAAATCATTGATTTCTGAATAAAGTGAGCTGATTCTTTCATTTATAAAAACGATTTCATTTTCAGCTTCTTTGATGGTACGGTTTAAATCAGTCACTTCTTGATATTCAGGATGAGTTGCAAGTTGGGTCTGGACTTCTTGATGGATAGATGTTAGTTGTTCCTTTTTCGCTTTAATGGAAAGAGTAATTTCAGAAATGCTATTGGAAAGTACCTTAATTGCGTCTATTTGTGTGTTTTGTATCCAATTGAATTTCGCAATGATTATATTTAATTCTACAACCTTCTTTTGAACTTCTTCAAGTTCTTTTTCAAGCTTTTCTTTTTCGAGCATTAAATCATGGTTGGCCACTTCTATATGAGTTTTTTCGCGAACTCTATCGTCAAGGTCTTGACCTCCAGCCCCAAGTCGTAATATGGGATAACGCTCATCTTCATGCCATTTGTGTTTTTTATCGTACTTCTTAACTGTTTCCTTTATTGCGCCATCAACTGCAGAATTGGTATGGGAAACGAGTAAAACAGATCGTTCTCTGCTTAACAATTCGGAAATGACATAGGAAATCACGGTGGTTTTTCCTGTGCCAGGAGGTCCCCAAATAAATGTCATGTTATTACAAACAGCACTTGTTATGGCATTAATTTGAGCAACTTCGAGATTGTCGTCAAAAAGGATTTCGTCATTTGAATCAACTACTTGTATTTCCTCATCAGAAGCGTGCATCATTCTTTTTCCAGCAAGGTTGGCTTTGGTAGAATTGCCCTCTATTCGCTTTAATAAGAGCTCCAATAATACCGTCGTGCCATTTTCCAATTTGGCTTCCGCAATAGTATTAGGCAGTTCTTCGTTTGCTGCAATTGTCAAATTGTTATCGTCAAAAGCAATTACTGTAACTTCGTAATTTTCATTTCCAATAGTCAATTTACATGGTGTATCAGCAGGGATGTTGGGTAAATAATCTATTCTGAATTGGTACCAAAAACCACCAAAAGAATCATAAAGTCTATGCCCTTCTTTTAGTAGGATTGACGATAATCCACTTTTTTCAATTTCTTTAATTTCGTCTTGTAAAGCTTCACGAAATTCAGAAAGGAACCCGCTTAACGGAACTTGTTCTGTTTGATGAAAATCTTGTCTGTTGTTGCTTGACATAGATAATGATTTGATAGTTTTAGAAGTTTTGAATATCAAAAGTACAACTTTTTTGTGTTGTTTGATTACAATATAGCATTTCCACAATACTTGTCAAGAAAAATGTTTTTTACAAGCCTTGCAAAAGATAGACAAACTTTGGAAAATGTTGAACAAAAAAGTTCAAAACCATATAGACAATTGGCTTTGAGCGGCTCGGGATGACTGTTTTTGCGGAAAAAATGGGAAAAAGTATCAAAAAGAGTTGCGAGGAACGAAATTTGTTGTACTTTTGTCAGAAATGACTAATCCGGTATTTTCCGCGTGGGAGTAAGACTACACCGCCCCTGCTCCAAACTTAAAAGATGGAGACTGACAACAGCCTCCATTTTTATTTCCCGTATTCCTTTCGGAATTTCCTTACAAAGTCTTTTGTGCTTTGATGAGTGCAAAAAGTAGCGGTTTTATCGATAATGAAGAAACACACAAAACGTTTTTGCTGAAAAATCGCTATTCAGGTTTGGCTTGGATTGCAAATTTTGTATTTTTGTAACCTCAAACGAAATTAAACTCATTATGTTTATGGACATCAAAGCAGTAAAATTCAGAAAAGACGGGTTCTATACCCTGCCTTTTGGCGGCGAAGAAGGCCCACGCTGCAAGCAAGGCAAGGAGAAGTTCAATAAGGCGTAGGATAAAAAAGATACTATGAAAGCTGCAATTCTAGAAAAATACGACAAAAACGGTCGTCAACTTGTCATTAAAGATTTGCCTATGCCGGAAATGGGCAAGAATGAAGTACTGATACGTGTCAGCACCACTGGTGTCAACCCGCTCGACAATATGATTGTACGCGGCGAGGTGAAGCTGATTGTCCCATACCCCATGCCTTTGGTGATGGGCAATGAGCTGGTGGGCATCGTGGAAAAAGTTGGGGCTTCGGTAACCCGTTTCAAAATCGGCGACCGCGTCTATGGACGTATGCCGCTGGCTCGCATCGGTTGTTTTGCCGAATACGCCGCCGTTGATGAGAATGCTTTGGCCCAAGTGCCCGACTATCTCAGCGACGAGGAGGCCGCCGCCGTGCCATTGACGGCATTGACGGCCTTGCAAGCCTTGGAATTGATGCAGACACACGAAGGCGACACGATTTTCATCAGCGGAGGCACAGGCAGCTTTGGCGCCATGGCCATCCCCATCGCCAAAAGCCAAGGCCTGACGGTGATCACCAACGGCAACGCCGCCGGGCGCGACCGCGTGATGAGCCTCGGGGCAGACCGTTTCATAGACTACAAACAGGAGGACTACGCGCAGGTGCTGAAGGAGATGGACGGCGTTATCGACACACTCGGCGACCGCGAGTTGCCGAAAGAGTTCGGTATACTGAAACAGGGCGGACACCTTGTCTCGTTGCGCGGAATGCCCAACGGCGGGTTCGCCCAACGGATGCAGATGCCGTGGTTCAAACGGATGCTTTTCAGCATTGCAGGAAAGAAATACGACAACATGGCCGCCAAGAACGGACAGCACTACCATTTCATCTTCGTCCACGAAGACGGCGCAGGTCTGCAGCGTGTCTCGGAACTTTTCGCCGAACAGCAAATCAAACCCTCTGTAGATAAGGTGTTTACGCTCTCTGAAGTCAACGAGGCTCTACAGAAAGTCGCGGCTGGCGGGTCGAATGGAAAGACTGTATTGAAAATTTGAAAGCGAAACTATGATGAACTTGGAAATTTCCAGTCAAGAGACAATGGAGCGAGCCATTTGCGAGTTGGGCATCGTCCCGTTTTTCACCAGCGCCATCCCGGGCTATTCCATCAAGGAACTCACACAGCCTGGGTTTTGGTTTGACGGCGAGGAGGACTCGCTCGGGCCGTGGGACTGGAAGATCGACTGCCTGCAAAACGGCGGCATCGCCTACGGGAAGTTCCTCTGCGGGGGAAAAGCCGCCTTCGCAACCATTCCCTTTTACCGCGAACTGATGAACTTCCGCCGCGCCACGACAACGCCCGATAAGAATGGCGAGCGCATCATGGATTATCTCGAAAAGCAAGGCAGCATCACCATCAAGGAGGTGCGCGCCTTGCTTGGCGTGAAGAAAGGCCAAGCCGATGCCGCTATATGCAAGCTGATGCAACAGTGCCGTGTCGTCACGGGAGCCATCGAGCGAGTGTATCGAGGACCCGAACAGGTTTACAACGGCTGGCAGGTGTCGTATTTCTGCACGCCCGAGTCGCTGTTCGAAGACTTCACCACGCTCCAAACCTACCGCACCCCCGAGGAGTCGCTGGAATTTTTAATCGACCACATCACGAAGCTGACGGATGGAACGGCCTCACGGAAGCAGGTTTTGAAGGTGCTGAAATAACCCAAGGCCATCAAGTGAAACGTATAATTTACATAGTTTTAGGCCTGATTTGTGTAGGACTTGGCGCCTTAGGCGTGGTTGTGCTTGGATTGCCCACCACGCCTTTCTTGTCGTGTTGACAAAAGATGACCGTACGACATTGCCATCCGTTGGTATCTGAAAACTTCATATCTTTGCACCAAACAATCAAGAATCGGATTTTTACAACTATGGAATACATTAGAGTTACAAAAGACAATTTGGATAAGGAGCATATTTGCTGTGCCATTTCAAACAATAATGACGTCCAAGTGTCATCAAAAAAGTCGTGGCTTTTGGATAGGTTCAACGATGGACTGGTGTTCTTGAAGAGTGTGGAACGAGGAAAGTGCTTTATTGAATACATCCCTGCGGAAAATGCGTGGAATCCTATTGTCGCTGACGGTTATATGTACATCGACTGTTTGTGGGTTTCCGGTTCGTTTAAGGGACACGGGTATTCAAACGACCTTTTGGATAAATGCATCCAAGACAGCAAAGCGAAAGGGAAAAAAGGCTTGTGTATCCTTTCATCTGCCAAGAAAAAACCTTTCCTTTCCGACCCTAAGTTCCTTGCACATAAAGGATTTATGGTATGTGATGAAGCCGATAATGGTATCCAACTTTGGTATCTGCCCTTTGCCAAAGGAACAGATGCCCCTACATTCAAGGAATGTGCCAGACATCCACACATTGAAGAAAAGGGATATGTGCTATTCTACACCAACCAGTGTCCGTTCAATGGTAAGTATGTCCCCATCATCGAATCTTTGGCAAAGGAACACGGCATAGCTTTCAAAGCCTATCATCTTCAGAGCAAGGAAGATGCCCAAAACGCACCAACTCCCATTACTACTTATGCGGTTTTTCATGATGGCGAGTACATCACCAACGAACAGATGAATGATAAAAGATTTTTGAAGATGATTGGTAAATAGATGCAGATTCCCATGAATGAATCGGAGTTGGACAGGTGATTTTACTTTGCGGGAATCGGAATCCGCAATTCAGGCATAGGCTTTGCGGATTTTTGTTTTCTCAGTTAGCAGTTCATTCTACATGAATTAAAGATTCTCCAAAGAAAGCGGAAAGCAGGGAAATGGTACGAATGGTAAAGTTGTGTTGCCCACTTAGCCATTTGGTGACTTCGCTGGGGCGTTTTCCCAAAGCATTTGCGAATTCCAGTTTCGACAATCCGCGTTCAGTCATCAAGTCATTGATGCGATTTGACAG
>CACXUM010000069.1 GCA_902770835.1 uncultured Bacteroidia bacterium | reverse complement strand
GAATCTCGGGTCCCGCCTCGATGCTCTCTGTGTTCCTTTTATAAGGTTCCTTGCCCCGCGCGGCATCACGCCGCGCCGGTATTGTGCTGGCCTCAGACTGTCAAAGAACTCGCCCCGGAAATCCCCTCTGCCAACCTCTCTTCCCTTCCGAAAGCGGGTGCAAAAGTACAACCTTTTCCCGTTCCCGCAATGACTTTTTCCAAAAATATTTCATCACAAACCATAACACACTGTATTACAATAGGAAAAAATTTCAATAACACAAAAAACAAGGAATTGTCACACCTAATTATATATTAAATGGCTCATTTTTTTCCAAAATACGAAGCATTTGTTCCCATAAAAACGCTATTTTTGCCGCAAATAATACCGAGATGAAGCCTTACACGAGAGTCATTTTGCTGTGTGCAGCCCTGTTTGCCTTTCATTTTGCGAAGGCGCAACACTATTCCATCGACTTTGAAACCGATGATGCTTGGTCGGCACCTTGGTTCAATGTCTATCAAATCATTCCTGAAAATAATTCTCTGACAGACAACCGTATTTGCTACTGCGACTCCATTCATGAGTACGGGTTCGGCTTCAGTATCCCTGCGGGAAAGGATTTCCCACGGCAGAATGTCCGCTGCCATTTCGAATTTGATTTCCGCACGCCCGACACACTCCAACTTCATGGCGCTTTGCTTGTGTTCAGCATCGACGAAGGCAACAAGCCCTATTGGAACGCCTACCCTCTTGCGGATTTCGAGTCGGATTCAACGGGTTGGGCGCACGCGAGTTTCAGTCTCAACTTCCCTTTAGACTACATCGGCGAGGGGAAAATCAACTGCTACATTTGGAATAGGGGACATGCGACCTTGTATTTCGACAACGCCAATTTGGAAATCGAGGCCTACTCTCTCCCCAGTTATCTGCCTGAAATTGAGCAAAAAACCGATTCCACTTTCAATCCATTCGTGTGGCTTTCACCCTATCTCATTCCCGTTGTGGAATACATCGATGCCAATGGCGACACCCTTTCCGACCCGTCGATAATCGAAACCAAATATGACGATGGTTGGGTTGTGAGTTTTACGCAACTGCCTCACTCAGTGATTGCCACATTTGTTTACATCGAGACCACTTTCAAGGAAGACGTGAAGTTGCTCCGATTGGCCTACCAATTGCCCTTGCCCGAAGGCAAACTCACCGTTTACCGCCGTAACCAACATATTGACACAGCCAATTTCCAAAACAGTTATTATCTTGACAGAGAAGGTTTTAGCGTTCATAATGACGATTTCAGTATTAGTGTGTATCACAATACAGGCATTTCCTCTTTGCAACTCAACACGGAAGAGCGTGTAGCCTGTTTCAACATCGACTATTGGCGTGATCACCCGCTACTTCACTATCCAATGAGAAGCGATACCTCAGATTATTTTGAGGACATTTCGTATCGCGAAGTCCGCAAAGGCGAGGTGCTGAAAAGCAAAATCAAGGTTTTCAATAGGATGATTGACGATTTGCCCCGCCTCATGCCCATTTGGGACGGCTACCAATCGGCCTTCATCTTCACCGAACACGCCGACTGGACGGATTTAAGGACTCATCGTGCCGTTCTGTTTGGAAACGATAATGTTACAAAACCCGAAGAGGCCGTCGGAGGCTTCTGCTATTTCGACATTCCCATCACGAAGAGCGTGTTTTATTGGAACCCCGACAACGTGACGAACGATCTCGCCAGCAAAGGCAACTTTTTCGGGCCTCATGCCACCATCACAACCGAGAAGGATTTCTTCAAGTTACTGAAAACCATCAAGAAACAAGGCTTTGAAATATGTCTTCATTCGCCCGAACAATACACAACCCTCCCTTCCGAATATCCAAAGGCCATGCGCTTCATGCGGCGGCAGTTCGACACAAAAAGCTGGATTGACCACGGCTATAACAACGGCTCCGACAAGAACCGTGAGGACTTGGTTTGCGACGGTCTTCTCCCCGATTCGCCATATTATTCCGCCGACCTTTGGCGGAAAAACGGCGTGCGCTATCTTTGGAACGCCTATTACGAGGAAAACCGCATGGAAGACAAACTTTTCGACGGGCATTTCGTACAACCCTACGACGGCTTCGGCGATGCCCTGCCCAACCGACAAATCACCACTTTGCCCAATGGCGATAAGGACTTTCTGCTTTGGTCCACGCCATCGACTTTGGAAGTGAACGAAGACAAGAATTGGTACTATTTCTTCGATAGCATCCGACTACAACAACTTGTAAACCAACACAATGTATTCATTACGCATGTCTATCCCGCGTGGACCGACCCGTGGCGCGGCTTTTGGCAATACAACGAAAACGGCACTGCCGTAGCCATGCCAGGATTCAATTTCGCGCTGAGCCAACTCGCCCGTTTCCGCGACGAAAAGAAAATCCTGCCGACCACCATCGAAAAATACCTCAGTTATTACGAGAAACTACAAAACCTTGATTATCTGATTCTTGACAACAAAACCATACAATTGACCAACCCAAGCGAAACCATTGAAGGCCTGACTTTACTTTGCACGAAACCCATCGTAGTGGAAGGAAAAGTGATGGATTTCCGCAAGGTCGAGGAAGGTTATTTGGTGTGGTTCGACTTGAAGAAAAACGAAACCGTAACCATAAGATACAGAGAATGAAAAAGTTATCCATATTCGTCAGCGGCAACGGCACCAATTTGCAGCGCATTGCCGAGTATTTCGCCGACAACAAAAACGTTGAAATCGCCAACGTGGTTTGCAACAATCCCAAGGCCTATTCCATTGAACGGGCAAAGAATTTGAACATTCCGTTGCGTATGATCACCAAACAGGATTTCAACAGCGAGGCTTTCGTCAAGGAACTGCAAGACCTTGGCATTGACTTGATTGTACTGGCTGGTTTCCTTTGGAAGTTGCCGGAAAATTTAGTCAAAGTCTTCCCGAAAAAGATTGTTAACATCCACCCTGCTCTGCTGCCCAAATACGGCGGCAAAGGCTTTTATGGCGAGCATGTTCACGAAGCAGTCGTGGCGGCCAAGGAAACCCAATCGGGCATTACCGTCCACTATGTCAATGAGTTGTACGATAGTGGCGAAATCATCTTGCAAGCCCGCGTCAGTTTGGACGAAAACGAAACGCCCGACTCTTTGGCGGCCAAAATCCACCAACTGGAGCAGGCGTATTTCCCTGTGGCGATTGAGCAGGTGTTGTTGTCGCAAAACTGACCATTCTTCTTGCTCTTTCCTCTATTCAAAACCCAATTTTCCGTCTTTCTTTCTGTTCAAGGCGTTCTCCGTCGCAATGTGCCATGAGGGTTTCCAACGAAGCGTTGCCGTGCAAGACGGTGTCGATGGCGTAATGTCGGGCGACGTTTTCAATTTGGCCGCCACTGAAGTCGTAACGCTCTGCCAAAACTTTTATATCGGCCTCATAAAGCTCTGGAAGCATAGTGTGCCAGATTTGCATCCTAGCCTCCAGCGTGGGTTTGTTGAACTTGATTTTGTAAAGGAAACGACGCTCGAAAGCCTTATCCATGTTTTGGGCAAGGTTGGTGGTGGCGATAAGGATACCATTGAGGTTTTCCATCTCCTGAAGGATGATGTTCTGGATGGAGTTCTCCATCTTCTCAACGGCGCGCTCTGCACCTTCTTGGCGTTTGCCAATGATGGCATCGGCCTCGTTGAAAAGCAAGATGGGGGCGATGGCGGACTTTTCAACCTTCATGCGGTACTGGTCAAAGACATTTTTGATATTCTTTTCGCTTTCGCCCACCCACATGCTCTTGATTTCCGAAACATCAACCTGCATAATGTCTCGTCCCGTTTGACGAGCCAACTGCAAAACGGTTTCAGTCTTGCCCGTTCCTGGTGCGCCATAGAAAAGGCAGGTGAAGCCACTGCGAAAACCTTTGTCTTTCAGTCGGCTACATACGTCTTTGTAGTGGTTTTCTTCCAAGAGTTGGCCCAAGTCTTTGACTTGTTCTGCTACGCATTGGTCGTAGAATAGTTGCTTGGATGTAATTGCTTCGTGGTGAATTAGATTATTGCGGTTGTTTTCAACGTTCAACATACTGATATTGAGTTCTGGCAGCAATACCAACTTTGCATTCCATGTCAAACGAAACGACTCTCGGTCAGCAATGCCATTGTCATTATTGTATTCTATCAATTTTGCAAATTGCAAGTCGCTGTCATTATTGTTGAGGAGTCTTTTTATAACATTCCACTGCGCTTTGCTGTCGAAAAAGAATTCGAGGTCACTGTATCTAATATCGTCATCATTGTTGTTGACATACAAGTGAGCGAACAAGACCAAAAGAGCCTCATCGATTTGACAAAAGCAATAGCTTTTCAACTTTTGGACAAATACCAAATGACGATTTTTCTCCAACAAATCCTGTATGCAATTCACAGCCAAATTTGTGCTCAACTCGTCGTTGTCGCGCATTTCCATAATTTCAGCAATCAGCCCGAAAAGTTCATCACAACTGAGACCCGAATAGTCTTTGGGTACGTATTTCTCATTACGTTTGAAGGCCTCAATCACTTCCAATGGCACTCGGTAGGTTATCTCACGTTTGGAATGATTGCGACAGACCAGCCCACGGGATACCAATTCATCGACATCTGCCAAGAAACGGATGATTCGGGTAGTGCTACAATCGAGGTGACGAGAGAAGTCGCTGACTCTAATATTTGAATTGGTGCTGTTGTCAATAAAAAGAGCCATCATCACGCATTGCTCTTTGGAAAGTTCAAGATTGTCGGCAAGGTGTTTCAATGGGCGAGCTGCCTTTTTGTAAAACTCATCATTGAGACGAGATCCTTTAGAGAGTTCTACAACTTGCTCCACAGCGGACAGCAAATTCATTTTTCGGGTCGTTCTTTTCTTGGTTTCCATGACATTCCTTTTTTTGAGTCTGTTTTCACGCTGCAAAGAAAAAAGAAGCCTGTGCTAAATTGTTGCACAGGCTTGAAAAAACATCTTATATCCAATAATCATTTGGCAAAAACCGACTCAAACTCCATTTTCAATTTCTCAAACTCTTGTAGAATAGAAAGCACAATATATTGTGGTCCTTTATCTGCATCTAAATACTTATTAAATGGCTTATGACCTAATGAAGTACCCAAGTCGTTCTTGGTTAGCTCATACCCATATTTCTTCAGGCACTCAATTAATTCTTCCCTGTATGGATATTTATTGTCATCAAAATGTTTTGAGTAATTGTCATTAGGGTTAAAGTCACTATGACGAATGTTTACATATCCATTGGAAGCCACTCGTGCAACGATATCATCAGTAACATAATACCATCTATTATCTATTTCCCATCTTTGTAAATGAGAATACTTATCGAAAGCACTTTCAACCATATAATTTCTTATATTGTTTGGTTTTAATTGGTCTCGACGATCTTCAAATGCTTTAATCTCATCTTTGAATTGTATGGATATTATTTCAGCATTTGGTTCAATCTCGTCCCTAAACAAAGCCGCCAGCACCTTGCCAATCATAACACATTCTTCATTTGTGTAATAGCTACTAGTATGAGGAATGCCATAAATAGGAATGTCATCCAATTTGCCGTATGACAATTCACCTTGAATAAGGTCAATAGACTCGATTTTCAATTGTTTGAAACAGTTGCTCTTTCCCAAGCACAATACTCTTGTAGGTTTGAGTGTTTTTATAAACTCAATAGTTAGACCAACTAATTTTTCATCTTTTAAATCGGGAGTCAAATCCTTGTCTTTCAATGTGCCAAAATGAAAAACATTAGAAAACACAAAACGGCTCTCGTCGTTAATCAGATTGTCGATACCTCCAATTGAAAGTATTTTTCTCAAACGTTTCCACAGATGCCATTCTGTTTCTCTTTCAGAAAAGTCTGGGTTGCCTGTTAAGAACTCTTCTGCTGATAGTTCTTTATACTCTCCTGCTGAACCAGGATTAATGCCCAAAACGAGGATATCTGGAGATTCTTTTATTTTGGTCAAATCTGATTGAGTATAATAACTAACATTAGTACTCTTCCCAATTGGTTTGTATGTTTGGACTACTTTCTTAGCCCATTCATGTAACTTAATTTGCATTGCTTTTAAGTTTCTCTTTGTAAAAACTTTATTGAAAATGGAATCTCTACAAATCATCCAATCTTTTCGCACACCAAGTAAGAACCACTCATTTTAGATTTGTCAAACTTTGTTGAATACTTGGTATTGAAGGCTTGAGCGATGTCTTCATAATACTTCGTTTGATTCAACGGTGGGGTCGTTGAAGATGTCGACATTTCGATGAACATGCCTTTCACAAGATTTTTGTTTGTGCCCCAGTTCCAATTGCCTTTTGCTGAAATTTTCCAAAGTGCCATTTTTTTACGATTTTAGTTAAACAAGCATTGTTGATTTCCTTGATTTGTTTTGTTTTTCGCTGCAAAAATAGCATCTATCTGTGCCAAATCGCAGCACAGGCTAAATAAATCAGTTCCTCTGATTAATCAAATTCACCACCACCTTCACCATCACATCTTTTTCTTCAGGCTTGCTCTCGGCAATCATCAAGGTTAAGGCGACCAAAGTGTTGTCGGCTATGCGCTTGCTGCCGTCCTCGCGGTAGAGGATGCCGTTGTTGTTGAGGAACCACAGGAACAAGGTGGCCGCAATGCGTTTGTTTCCGTCGCTGAAAGAATGGTTCTTGGTGACCAAATAGAGCAACATAGCCGCTTTTTCCTCCACGCTGGGATAGAGGTCGTTGCCGCCAAAAGTTTGGTAAATTTGCCCGATGCTGCTCTTGAAGGAGTCGTCTTTCTCGTTGCCGAAAAGCGTGCTGCCGCCAAACTTCTCTCGCAAAGCGACTATGGCTTGAATGGCGTTGTCGTAAGTCGCCTGAAACTTCTCCTCTTGAGTGGTTTCTTTTACTCCAAGACGTTGATAATCATAGTCGTCAAGCGTGTCGAGGGCGTAGGTATAATCCACAACAATGTCAAACAGGGCTTGGTTTTCGTCGTTGTTCAGCAAGGGCTGGTTTTGCAACGTCCTACCCACCATTTGCACCAACTGCCGCAGTTCCCCGATTTGGTTTCTGCGAATCTTCTCGTTCACGGCATAGCCTTTCAGCAGATAGTCTTTCAACACCCTGTTGGCCCATTGGCGGAACTGCACACCGCGCTGGCTCTTCACGCGATAGCCTACGGAGATGATGACATCGAGGTTATAAAGGACAACCTCTTTGGTTTGCATTAAGTCTTCAACAGCACCGTGACGAGTGGTGTGTGCAAATTTTGCACATACCACTTTTTCGTCTAATTCTCCTTCTTTGAAAACATTACGAATATGACGACCAATAACCGTTCTGTCTTTCTGAAACAATTCCGCCATCTGCGCTTGCGTCAGCCACACGGTTTCGTTCTCCATTCGGACATTGATAGCAGTCTGTCCATTATCGGCTTGGTATATGACGATTTGGTTTTCCATGGGGTTGGTTTTATGCGGCAAAGATAACAAAAAGATCGTGCCGAATCAATGCACAGGATTGAAAAACTGTTTATTACTGTTGTTTTGGATATTTGAACGGACAGTTATGCACAAAAGAAAATGAACCAACGCGACTAAACCACCTGTTGCTTCAGCCAAGCCGCGAAAATCGGGTCTTGGATTTCGGTTTTGCCGGGCAAAACGTCAATCAAGTCGCGCTGCAACATGGCCTTGCGCAGGTTCTTGATGTTGGCCGAAGTGCCCAATTCGTACTTGTCGAGGATGGTTTTCGAGGAGAAA
>CACXUM010000068.1 GCA_902770835.1 uncultured Bacteroidia bacterium | reverse complement strand
TGTAGCGTTTCCCACAATCAGTATCAATGGAGAAAACATCTCCTTTTTTACATACAATTCTTGTCATGGCAAATTTGTTACTTCTATTTTAATACTAAAGTTATTCCAATATTTAGGAGCTATTGAATTAATCTGATTATACAATTGTCCCCGAAGGCAGGCTTTTCGTTTTGGTTTGTCGTTTCGTTTATTCCACCACAACATTCTTCACTTCCCAAGTCGGGCACTTATCTTGCGATGCCTCACTTGTGTACTTGAAAGCAATGGTCACAGCATGGTTGACAAAGGCTGTCAAATCAATCGTTGTGGTAACGAATGACCAACTGCCATCGTTGACTGGCCATTGGTCAAATACCAACTCTGACCAATCGGCACTCGCAATTTCTCCATCAAAGTTATTAGACACCATGACATGGATTCTACCTTCAGGATCGGCGTAATTGATTGCTTGCTCGAATGTCAATACCGCTGAACCAACATTGGACAGGTCAATTTTCGGAGAAACCAACCAACTTTCAGCCTTATATGGAGTGTTACTCTTAAATGAACTTGCTTTCATGTGCTTGCGGGAAGCATCATGCATCCAAACGTAGGTAAGTTCGGAAGGAAGCAATACATCATGGATTGTAAACTGGCCTTGCCCATTGGCGAAAGATTCAGAGAAGATTCCCGTTCCCGGAGTGGGAGGCGTGGGTGGCGTATCACCACCTTCAAGTACGAAGTCGGCCTCGGTACCGTTGCTGTCGCGCAGTCCAGCTTGTCCGAAATACTTGCGGAGTTTTCCGTTCACGGCGAGATGCTTGCCCAAGTTGCCCGGGTTGTCCATCAAGTTGACTTGTGTACGCAAAGGCTTGCCCGCAGGCAGATTGACGATGATGCACTGGCTGATTTCGCGGCAAGCGGCATCGTCGGCAATCACCACATTAGTGGCCAAGTCGAAGGGTGCGCTCCAATTGATGTCGGCATTGCTCGTGACCGAACTCAAACCCGCCTTCACAGCGCCCACGATATAGCCATGCACCCATGCAATAGGCTCTTCACTTTGCAAACCGATACCGGCAGCCACATTATAAGGATCTTCGAAGGTTCCACTGCCCTCGCCTGTTCCCGGTGTGGGCGGGGTCGGAGGTGTCACACCTGCCCCTTCTTGAACCGTGATGCTCTGGATTTCAATCGTTCTCGACTGTGAAGCGGTTGAAGTGTATTTAATGGCCACCGTCACATTCTGACCGATAAATTCATTCAAACTCGTTTCAATGGTTTGGAAATCATTGAAATTCGCTGTGTTCGGATAAGTCGTCTGCATATTTATCCAATTGGCCGTAGTCGGGTCATTGCCATAGACATAATCCGTGGAGACTTGCAACGACACATCGCCATTGTCGGCATTCTGATACTGTGCGGAATAGGTCACCGAAACCTTGGCCTCGCTCACGTTTGTGACAGCCACAGGCGAAGAAATGAGCCAGTCTTCATTGGCATTGGAGCCACCAGAGTAACCCGTCATCTTGGCCGTATGATAATCAATCATCCAAGACTGCGGTCCCAACACATCGTAAGTCATATAGGTTCCAAACTCCTCCGTAAATGATTGCGTGTAAGGCATAGTTTGCAACTCACCGCCAGTGCCCGGCCCAGGAGGAGGCGTCGGGCCACTACCTTCTTGGATACAGATGCTCTGCACCTCAATGGTGCCAGCCTTCGTGTCGTTGGAGAGGTATTTCACGGCCACACAAACCTTCTTACCAAGGAATTGGGAGAGGTCGAGTGTGGTGGTAGCGAAGTCGTTCCAGTTGCTGCCTTCAGTCCATGTAGCAGGAATTTGTTCCCAATTGGCCGAATTCGGGTCGCCAGAGGTGTAGTCAGAGGAAACCCAAACGGTGACTTCTTCATTCACATTATTGAAATAGCGGGCAATATAGGATACCGTCATACTGGCACTCGAAACGTTCTCCAAGGAGAACTTGGCCGAAATCAACCAGTCTTCATTTTCATTGTTCGTGCTGTTTTCATAACCCGTCATCTTGGCAGTGCTGTAGTCAATCTCCCAATGTTGGGCACCCTTTACATCGTATGTCGTGTAGGACCCAAACGAAGAGGCAAAAAACTCACAATACGGCAAGTCATTGGCGCCGCCCGGCACATAGCCGTCAAACTCCAACTCGCGGGCCGAGCGGATGATGAGTTGCCAAGTGCTGTTGTAAACCGTGGCAATGGCCGTCAAATTGCCAATACCTTGCGGCAGCGAGTCGTTGGCAAAGTTGGCGTAGTTGCTCGTGCGCACGATGACATTGCTTGAAGGATTCATAGGGTCAATCAAGGTACGATTGCCGTATGTGGTGGGGTCGGCAAAGGTGTTCTGCTCGGTGAACTTCACATTCTCCAAACGCACCAAACCCGCGAGGTATTTGCCTTGAGTAATCTCATCGATGGTGGTCAAAGCAGGCTGAATCGGCTTGTTGTTGGCCAAAATAACGATGTGTCCGTCGGCCTCGAAGTTGCTCAACTGGGGCAGGTTGTTGTACATCGCGTAAGTCACATCCTTCAGGTAGATGCGAACGGAGTCGCCGATGCGCACGCCACTGACGGCATTCAGGTAAAGTTGGATGGCGGCACCTGTGGCGCGGTCTTGCATGAAGGCGGCCTTGTAGAGGTTGCCCGACACCTCGTCGGCAGTGATGATGCCATACACCGAAGCGTCTTCATTGAAAACGGTGCCCGGCTCCAAGGCAAGAATTTCACTGATCGTGTAAACCCTTCCTATCGGCAGGTCTTGGATAGGCGGCGTAGGATACTCTTTCTTGCAAGCGGTGAACAATGTGCCCACCAAGGCAAGAAGCAGAAATGCGTTTAATACTCTGTTTTTCATTTTATTTGATGTTGAATTGTTGATCGTTGAATTGTTTAATTGTTTGGCAGTCAGCTATCAGCTATCAGCTATCAGCAAGATGGCTAACGGCCAAAAGCCAATGGCTAATAGCCAACAGCTTACTTCCTAACCGTTATGCTGACAAAGAAATTCGTTCCGTACATATAGGAAACCTTGTCGGGGAACATGTCGGGGTTGTTGGCGTTGAAGCGGAGTTGCTCGTAACCATAAAGGATGGTGTTCTTGTTGTTGAGCAAGTTGTTGACGCTCAAGTTGAAGAGGAAATAATACCCTTTGTAACGTTTCGAGAAACCGCCGTAGAAGTCGAGGGTGAAGGCGGGCTTCAGCGGGGCTTCGTCCAACACAAGAGGAATGCGGATGTCGCCTTGGGCGTAGTGCAACATGCCCTCCTCGGTGTGGTTGTAAGGGTTCACGTCGAAGTACATATTGGCCATATAGTTTCCGTTGAGGCTCACCCACCAATATTTCGGCGAGTTGTACTTGATGCCCAACGAGGCCACGGTTTCAGGTCCAGCGGAAACATGGTAGTCTTTCAGGTAAGCCACGCTGTTTTGGATGTAAGCCGTGGTGTTGTTGTCGTCATAGACCGAGAAAATCGGGTTGTTGTCATAGGTATGGATGCCATTGGCAGCTGCCGCCTGCAAAGTGATGGTCGGGGTGACGTTCCACTCCGCGCCCATTTCCACGCCAATGCTCTTTTGGTTGATGTCGGTCATGATGAAGTTGATGAATTCGCTGGTGTAGGAGTTGGCGCTGGTGGTGGTGTTCTGGAACACGTTTTCGCAATAGAAGCTGCGGTTCCAGATGAGGTTTCTGTAAGCGTAGTGATAACCCGTCAAACGGAACTTGAACTCGGGCGAGCGATAGAGGTAACTCAAATCCATAGCCAAAATGCGCTCGCTCTTGAGGTCGCCTTCCACAACGGTGTGGCGAGTGCGGGGCGAAACGTAAATGTCCCTGAACTGCGGGGCTTGGGTCATTAAGGCCATGTTGGCCACAAGGTGGTTACGCCCATTGATGGCATAGGTCACACCAGCCTTCAAGCTTGGGTCGAAGAAGTTGTGCATCTTGTCCTTGCCGTAGGAATTGTCGGCGAAGGAACCGCTCTTCCAAAGACCTTCGCGCCAAATCTGGGTGAACTCGGCCTGCAAGCCCAAATAAAGGTCGAAGTTGCCGACAAGCCAATCGACTTGGTCCCAAATACGGCCATAATTGCGGTTGGCGTAGTAGTTGTAGCCGATGATGTCGCCCACCTTGGCCACATGGTTGGGATTGAACAGGTTGGTTTGGCACTCGTCTGATTCGAGGCTTTCGGCATACTTATTTATATCATAGTAGTAATCGCCGCCAAGTAGGTCGTTGATGCTTTCGTAGTAATGCGTCCGCGATGCGCTCACCGAGAAGCCGCCCGTCATAATCAAGTTGGGCAGGAACTCATGCTTGAAATAGGTGGCGTTGCCCATTTGGCGCTTGTCGTAGTGACGCTCGGCAAGGATGTACTTGGAGGCTGCTCCAGTAACCGTATTGCCTTCTTGACCATTGGCGTTCTGCACGGTGAAGAGGTGGTTACGATTAGCGTTGTACAAGGCATCCCAGTCGATTTGAGTGACCTTGGGGTCGCGGTTCATCCAAATGGCAAACTGGTTTTCTATTTCCGCAGTGCTATGGGCGTTGGTTTCATAATAACTTGGCAGGTTCTTGTAATAGTCGGGACGTGGGTCTTTGGCCTCACCCCATTCGAGCGAAGTCTGGCTGCCCGGACCGCTGAAGTAGTACAACGAAGTGTTGAACTCGGTGCGTTTGTTGGGCGTCCAATACCAAGTGAGTTGCGCCATGGGCTGATGATAGGTGCTCACGCGCGAGTTGCGTATGACCTGCTTGCCGTTGGCGTCCACCGTCTGATAGCCCCAATTGGGGTTATAATAGTTCGTGCCGACGAGGTCGTAAATCTCTTGCACCACGGGAGCCGCGCCGCCGCGCTGCGAAGGTGCGCCAAACACGGTGAGGTCGAGGCTGTGCTTGTCGTTGATTTTCTTCTCCACGGAGAGGAAGTAACTGTAGGCCTGATAGAAAGTGCCCTCGGTGTAGCCCTTGCCCGCATAACGCCCGCTTGCGGCAGCCATCATATACCATCCGTTGCCCATCTCGCCCGTGCCGATGGAGGCCATAACGCGGTGGTTGTAGGAACGGTTGCTGAAGGCATAGCTCAGCGAAACCTGCTTGCGATACTGCGAGGCTCGTGTTGAATAGGCTGTGAGGCCACCGAGGCCGCCAAAGCCCGCACCCGTCCTGCCGAGGCCTTCAACGAGAATCGAGTTGCGGAAAGCGTCGTTGAGGCCACCCCAGTTGGAGAAGACGGGACGTCCCGTCTCAGGGTCATTCATCAGGATGCCGTTGATCATCACGTCGCTGTACTTCGAGTCGTTGCCGCGCACACGGTAGCGCAGCGAGCCGAAGTTGTAGGCCGCGATGCTGTTGAACACATCGCGCGACGAGTTGAGCAAAGTAGAGGCATCGTTGACCGAGGTGGATGTCTCCTCGAAATCGGAATCCATCAGGATCACCGTCGGCACTTCGTTCTGGTTGAGGTCGGTCGTGTCGATGGTCTGGGCCGTCATTCGCCCAACCAGCAACACTGCGACCGTTAAAAATAGGAATTTCTTCATATTGAACTTGTTATGATTTTCGTCAGTTTTAGGAAGAATTAAACGGACAAAAATAGGAAAAAGATTGATGGGTTTGGAATTTTTTGTTGGGATTTTTGGGAAAAGCCGAAAGAAATCTTCTTTTCAAACCAAAGACACGCCCAAACAATGATTTAACAAGTTGAAGATTCATCCAAAAAATGTTGGAATGTTGGCGACAAAACGAAAATCTTTGTATTTTTGCGGTATCAATCCTAAAACAACCCCAAGATGGACGACAACAGACTCATCAGATTCGACTGGGCTGCGAAGCGTATGCTGCGCGACAAGGCCAACTTCGGCGTGCTCGAAGGCTTGGTTACCGTGCTCCTCAACGAGCCTATCCACATCGTGGAACTGCTGGAAAGCGAGAGCAACCAAGACGACCCGCAGGACAAGTTCAACCGCGTTGACATCAAAGCCAAGAACAGCAAGGGTGAAATCATCATCGTCGAGATACAGCAGACGCGCGAGTTGTACTACCTTGAGCGCATCCTCTATGGCGTGGCGCGCACCATCACCGAACACATCGAATTAGGCAAGGAATACGACCACGTGAAGAAAGTCTATTCCATCAACATCCTCTATTTCGACCTCGGCAAAGGCAAGGATTACCTCTACCACGGCACCACTACGTTCCGAGGAGTACACACCAACGATATCTTGGAAATCACGACCAAAGACGAGAACGCCTTGCGGATGAGGACTCCCGAAGAGATTTTCCCCGAATATTTCCTTATCCGAGTGAACGAGTTCAACGCCGTTGCCAAGACCCCACTTGAGGAGTGGCTCGACTACCTGAAGAACGCCCACATCAAGGAAGACACCACGGCACCAGGATTGCAGGAAGCCCGGAAGAAGTTGCAGTATCTGAAAATGGACAGCGAGGAGCGGAAAGCCTATCAGCGTCAGATGGAGAATTACATGTACCAAGACAGCGTCTTTGCTGCTGCACATTTGGATGGCTGGACAGAAGGCAAAGCGCAAGGCGTGGCGGCAGGATTAGAGGAAGGGATGGCCAAAGGTAGAGCAGAAGGAATGGCCAAAGGTAGAGCAGAAGGTAGAGCAGAAGGTAGAGCGGAAGGTAGAGCGGAAGGTAGAGCGGAAGGTAGAGCAGAAGGTAGAGCAGAAGGTAGAGCAGAAGGTAGAGCAGAAGGTAGAGCAGAAGGTAGAGCAGAAGGCATAGCCGAAGCCAATCTCGAAACCGCCCGCAAGTTGAAAGCCTTGGGCTTGGATTTTGAGGTTATCGCAAAAGGGACAGGTTTAACGGTTGAAGAAATCAGCAAGCTTTGAGGTATTGCTTTGATACAAAGAAAGCATTTCTTTTCCCATATCCATCGCCATATTCGGCCTTCAATCTATCGGCCAACAAATGGATTAATCTCGTGCCGTTTGCAGCCCGACTCGCTCCTTTCTGTTCTTCCTCAACAATACGCCGCCCCACATTCCAAAATGTTGCAATAGTGGCTTGTCTATCTGCTGCGTATGCCTGCTGCCGACTATGTCCGATGATGGAGCGAATGTCAACAACAAAATTGTCTGGCAACGCATTTTCTCTGTTCCTTATCTCTATGTCTTTCGCCATATTCAAATCGGTTTGCAAAAACACACAAATTCTGAAACATAGTCACGTTTTCCTGAAAACATCGCATCCATCTTAACACGGATACTGACGTTTGTCGCGGCCGTCAATTTGCTGTAATTCGGATCGGTTTCATCAAATTTCACCGTAATTGTTCCATTCGTATCTGCTGTCACAGTTGCAGGGATCTCATATGTTTTTCCTCCGCTGACAATTGCAATGGTGATAGGCTCAGTAGTTGCCTCTGGTACCACAACACCATTTGGAAGCTGATAAGTCAAAGTCGCTCCATTTTCGAACTGAAGATCCGGCCTCTCCTTAAATGTCATGGTAATCGTGTATCTTTTACCCGCTTCCACAACATACGCTCCGTCCTGAAGCTGTGCTCCTGAGACAGTGACCTTGGTTAGGAAGTTTCGCAGATCACTAGACTCCTGCTCATCCGTCACGGTGATGATGTAGATCTTTTCTCCGATCTGGACTCTGAGCTCATAGGTGTCGACGAACGGAATATCACTGTTGATATAGTATTCACCATCAACCTGCGTGAGATACAGCGCGCCCGGGTGGTCCTCTCCCAGGATGAGGGTCAGGCCTGCATCGTCAATGCTTCCTTCGATCCCAAGCACAGCCAGAACGTCCGCCAGGCGGTAGCTTCCCCGGCCCGGGAAGCTCCATGTCCGTCCTTCATAGGTGAAGTCCACCGTGTACTTCAGTACGAACTCGGAGAAGTTTTCGGTCTCAAAGGTGAATCCGGACACGACTTCGAGGCCGGTGTCGTCCGCCGGTCTGCTCACCGTGTTCAGTTTGATTTCTTTTGTCTCTCCGTCATGGATGTGGTAGAGGCGGAAGTCTCTGCCCACCACATTTTCCGGCAGTTTTACTTCAACTGCGAAGCCGTTGTATTTTTCTGCGTCAACATTCTCCAAGCTGATGTCGAAGACCTGATAGGCCGTTTCCGCTGCGGCGGTGCTGCCTGCTGTTTCTTCCTGCGCTTCAACGGCCGCGATGGCGCTTTCGCTCTCATCTTCAGGCAGAACTTTGGCTTCCACTTTGGCATTGGTGGGAAGATACAGTTCTCCCA
>CACXUM010000067.1 GCA_902770835.1 uncultured Bacteroidia bacterium | reverse complement strand
TCCTGCTGCTGGTTATCGCAGGGACGAAAATCTTATGGGTATGGGTACCGATGGCATTTATTGGTCGAGTTCGCTTTATGTCGGCATTCCTGATGGTGCGTATGACTTCGGCTTTACGGCAAACAATAACTTTGTGGACCTATATTACCGTTATCAAGGCCAATCCGTCCGCCCTGTCCGTTCCGCCCAATAAACCCGTTGAGGTCATAACAGCGGCAAAACCACAAAACCACCTTCGAAAACTCTGGAGAAATTCGGAGTTGGGGAGGGTGGTTTTTATCAGGGCAGCCACACTAAAACGGTGCTGTACAATTCAAATGTTTGTTCGTATATGATACACCATTACTACTGATGCGATAAATTCAAAAGTCAATTAATTGTACAATCTACCGTTTGTTATATACTTGATTATGAACAATGTGAAATCCATAGATTGGGAAAAATCCCCCAATTGGTTTCAAAATCGATTTCAAATCAAAAAATCGAAACACCAAAATAACAAAATGAATATCAATGAGTTATTACACAATCTCAAAAATTATCGCAACACTACTAATACACCATTTTCGATTCAGTCCCCGACCGCCATGTCACGGGACGTTGCACCTACAATCTTTCGGATTTCTCCAAGAAAACGGTCGAGACGGCCAAGACAACACGGCACTACATCAGCGACGAAACCTTCGGCAAATCTGCCTACTACAACATGCCCACACGAGGCCATTAGAGCATAGAGAACCTTCTCCACTGGCATCTCTATGTGACCTTTCTTGAGGACGACTCGAGGGCAATGAAGGGCAACGCTCCCGCAGAACTTCTCGCTCATCAGGAAACTCGCCCTTCGTGCCGCAAAGGCACACAACGACAAGAGAAGCGTAATGAAAAGGCTCTTCAAGACCCTCCCTCGACCCCAATTATCTCATCGAAGTCCTCGCAAATTATCGTATTTGATGCGGTTGCACTGAAAAGACTCTGCTGGATTTTAATCGCTTATAAAATCCCAACTGAAAATCGCGGAAAACAGGTGGTACTGCCTTCGGCAAGCATTGCTTTTTATTCAACTAAGTTAAACCTTTCAAAAATGATTATTTGATTTTTGATTGATTTCTTTGCGAAGCAAATCCTATATTCTTGTTCTTTAAAAATCTCACAAACAGCACCAAACCTAAAATGGTGATGGCGGCACCGATGCCATAACCGACAGGGCGGGGTAGGATAGAACCGAGTCCGCCGTCGGCAGCCTTGGCCACGAAGAGGAAACTGCCAGTGACCATAGTCATAAAGAGGGCGGGGATGAGGGTAATGAGATACCACATTTTACCTTTGTTTTTGGCGAGATAGACCGAAATGGCCCAAAGCGTCACAGTGGCCAGAACTTGGTTGGCCCAAGCGAAATAGCGCCAAATGACTTGGAAGCCTTTCGCATCGGAGATGCTGTAAACCAAGATGATGGCTGTGACGATGAACATCGGGACAGCCACAATCAGGCGGTTCTTGATGGGCTTTTGGTCATAGTGCATGAAGTCGGAGATGATGAGTCGCGCCGAGCGCAAGGCCGTGTCGCCCGAGGTGACGGCAGCCGAAATGACACCCAAAATGGTGATGGTGGCGATAACCGGCGTGAACCAAGTGTTGGCAATGATGCCCACAATGGCGGCACCACTCTTACCTGTGACATCGACCACGCTGTCAGGGCCGAAGAAATAGGCTGCGGCAGCGGCCCAAATCAAGGCGACGACACCTTCCGTAATCATGGCACCGTAGAAAATCGGGCGGCCTTGCTTCTCATTCACCATGCAACGCGCCATCAGCGGCGATTGCGTGGCATGGAAGCCCGAAATGGCACCACAGGCAATCGAAATGAACATCATCGGGAAGATGGGGTTGTTGGCCGCATCGGGATGGCGGTTCTGCAAGCCGCTCCATAATTCGGGGATTTCGGGTTTGTAGATAAGGAAAGCGATGAAAATGGCCACGGCCATGCCCAAGAGTAGGATGCCGAAAATGGGGTAAATCTTTCCGATGACTTTGTCAATGGGTAACAAGGTGGCAATCAGGTAGTAAGCCAAAATGATTCCAATCCAAATATATGGATTCCAGCCTTGGGTGAAGTGGGCATTGAGCAAGGTGGCGGGCGTGTTGACAAACACCACACCAACGAGAATCATCAGCAGAACTGTGAAGCCGCGCATGATTTGCTTGGCACCTTTGCCGAGGTAGGTGCCGTGGATTTCGGGCAAACTACAGCCTTTGTCGCGCAACGAAATCATGCCCGCGAGGTAGTCGTGAACGGCACCTGCAAAGATGCTGCCCAACACAATCCAAAGGAAGGATGCCGTGCCGAACTGCGCTCCCATAATGGCTCCGATGATAGGACCAACGCCCGCAATATTAAGGAATTGGATGAGGAAAATGCGCCAAGGCTTCATTGGAACATAGTCAACACCATCGGCCATAGTCGTGGCTGGCGTGGCGCGTTGTGGGTCGGCACCAAAGAGTTTTTCGACGAAAGTTCCGTAAACGAAATAGCCGAGGATGAGGACGGCCAAAGCGATAAAGAAAGTGATCATGGATGTGTATTTTTAATTGGCGCAAAATTACGTTTTTTGTGGAATCCAATGCTTACTTAAAGCCATAAAAAACAAAAAAAGCGGCCTGAAAGTTTCCAGACCGCTTGTGAAGGTGGTTCTACTTAATCGTCAAAATCGACGACATTGTACTTCTTGTCAAATTCAATTTCGATGCCGTTGCTCAGTTCGATGTCCCAGCCACGGGTGTCCTTGGAGATTTTCACGATGGTTTGCTCAGCGTGAATACGGCTCACATAGTCTGTGATTTGGGGAGGAACCAATGCGGCAGGCACAGAGGTGTAGATGCTGGCGTGCTTGCAGTCCACCTCGTCCCATTCGAGCTTGCCGAACAAGTTGCCGTCAAACCCAATTTGGGTGTAGTCTTTGAGGGTCACGTCATAGTCTAAACCATCCATGATGCTGGCAAGCACCTCGGTTTGAGGGAAATAAGTCCTGACAAAGTCGTTGATAGTGTTGTTTTGCTTGTCTTTGCTGCATGATGTGTTGGCCAAAACCATGCCTAAGAAAAGGGTGCAAATGAATAACTTTTTCATGTTGGTTGAATTTTAGGTTAGTCGTCGACTTTGGTCACTTTGAAATTGTTGTTGAACTTGACTTCGAGTCCGTTGCTCAGTTCGATTTCCCAGCCAAAGAATTTCTTCTCCAATTTTTTAATGATGGTGTTGGGGAAGTTGGCGTTCACGTAGGCCGTGATTTGCTCGGGAACGAGGGTGGCGGGAACGCTGATGAACTTGGTGGCATGTTCGCAATCCACTTTTTTCCATTCGTTGTTGAGTTTGAACTCGATTTTGGTGTAGTCGTTCAAAACAACGTCGATGTCGTCTTCGTCAGGCATCACCATTTGGATGGCGGCCTCAGGGAAATACTGCGTCACGAACTGGGTGATGGCAGGATTGGCGTTGGTGTTTTGTGCCATTGCTGTGGACAAGCCGAAGCATACCATGGCGACGAAAGCGAAAATAAATCTTTTCATTTGTTTAATGTTTAAGTTAGTAATTTGTTGAATTATAGGATTTTATCAAGAAATAATTGCGCCCATATTATTCTTTTTTGCCTCCAAATTCCATCAAATATGCCTTCAAAAAAGCATCAATATTTCCATCCATAACGCTTTGGACATCAGAGGTTTGGTAGTTGGTGCGGTGGTCTTTCACACGGCGGTCGTCGAACACATAGCTGCGGATTTGGCTGCCCCATTCGATTTTCAGCTTGCCCGCCTCGATCTTGTTTTGCTCCTCCATGCGGTGGCGCATCTCACGGTCGTAGAGTTGCGACTTCAGGAGGCGCAAGGCGTTCTCGCGGTTCTTGGGTTGGTCGCGGGTTTCGGTGTTTTCGATGAGGATTTCCTCTTCCTCGCCCGTGTAGGGGTCTTTGTATTGGTAGCGCAAACGCACTCCTGACTCCACCTTGTTCACGTTTTGTCCGCCTGCACCGCCGCTGCGGAAGGTGTCCCACGACAGGCGCGACTGCTCGACCACAATCTCAATCGTGTCGTCGACAAGCGGAGTGACGAACACCGAGGCAAAGGAAGTCATTCGCTTGCCTTGGGCGTTGTATGGGCTGACGCGCACCAGACGGTGAACGCCATTTTCGCCTTTCAGGTAGCCGTATGCATAATCGCCTTCAATCTTCATTGTCACCTGCTTGATACCAGCGTCGTCGGCCTCCAAAAGGTTGGAGATGGTGAGTTTGTATTTGTGGTTCTCGGCGTAGCGCATATACATACGCATCAGCATCTGTGCCCAGTCTTGGGCTTCGGTGCCGCCCGCGCCCGCGTTGATTTTCAGCACGGCACTCATCGGGTCGGCTTCCTCGCGAAGCATATTCTTGAACTCCAAGTTCTCCACAATTTGGAGGGCGGCGTTGTATTGCTCGTCCACTTCCTCCTCGGTGGCCTCGCCTTCCTTTGCGAAGTCGAAGAGCACGGTGAGGTCATTGCCGGCGTCTTCGGCTTCCTTGTAGCCGTTAAGCCAGCCTTTCACTTCGCGCACCATTTTCATTGTGGCTTCGGCGGCTTTGGGGTCGGCCCAAAACTGCGGATCTTGGGTCTTTTCGTCTAATTCCTGTGCTTCGATGGTACGTCTGTCGACGTCAAAGATACCTCCTCAAGGCATCAATCCTCTTACATAAGTCTTTAAGTTGGTCTTGGGTAATCATATCTAAAGTGTTTTTCAGGCTGCAAAGGTATGGATTTTTTGTTTAGGACTCCTCAAATAAATCAAACGACACTATAGAAGCCAACGCTTTGGATTCGGTTTGCTCTATTTGTCCTGTTCCTTCTTCGCCAAAAAGTGATATGGTCATAGTTTGTGGCTTGAATTTCTTTTTCACATAATCGCCCAAGGGCTTGCTGCCGTTTTTGAACCGATTGATGATGGTGGCAATGGCTTCGTCGCCTATGTCGATTCCAATCCATTGTCTTCCAAGTTCTTCCGCTGCCACGAGTGTGGTTCCCGAACCTGCAAAGCAATCCATTACAAGGTCGCCTTTCAGCGAGGAAGTTTCGATGATGCGTTTCAGCATATCAAGGTTTTTTTCGGTCGGATAGCCTGTAATGAGCGTGTTTTGGTTGTTGGAGTCAAGATAATCGAGCCAAATGTCTTGCACGGGAATACCGTTGCTTTGGTCAAGATAAACCTTTCGGCGAGGATTGCCGTTTGACGACCAATAAATCTCGCCTTTGGCATCCAATTCGTCTAATTTTTCGGGGGCAAACTGCCAATGCTTGCCTTCTGGAGGCATCATACCACGCCACGGCATACCTGTCGCTCCATTTCGGGTGCCAGGAGCGTGAATCGGCACTTTTTTGTATCTTCTCCCTGTATCTTCCTCAATATAAGGATATTCCTTCAGAATCTTTTCGTCATCCCATTCCTCGTAGGGACGGTTCCAAACGGGATGGTCCGTTTTGGAATAAAAAAGGATGTAATCGGAAATGTTGCCGTATGTTTTCCTTGTGAAATTCTTTGGCTTGCACTTCTTTCTGGTAATCATTCCCTTGAAGTTCTGCATTCCGAAAATCTCGTCCATCATCACCTTTACATAAAACACCATATTGCTGTCTAAATGGACATAAATTGAGCCTTTTTCAGACAGCAATTTGTGCATCAGTTCGAGCCTTTTTCGCATAAAACCAATGTAATCCTCGATGGAAAAACAATCATCGTAGGCGTGTTTGAAGTCGCGGGTTTCGAAAGCCCCACCAGTATTGTAAGGCGGGTCGATGTAGATGAGCGTGACCTTTCCACAAACTTTTTCATCATCCAACAATGCGTTCAACACGTCAAGATTGTCGGCGTGATACAAACGTTTGATGCCATCTCCTTGATTTCGTTGGATTTGCTTGAAATGCACTTCCGCTTTCGGAACCAACTTTAGAGGCGAGTAATTCCTAATATTATATGCAATGCCAACGGCCATAACACTGTCTTTTTGTCATTTTTTCAACAACCATTTTTCTTTCAAACGCTCATTGAACATCCGAAGCGTAATGACTAACAGCCTGTTAGGGTTCATTGCTTCCAACTTGGCGTAATCATCCCACATAGAGCCGAGAAGTAGTCCCGGGCCATCGTTCACATAAATCACCTTCAATCCACGGCGGCGCAAAGTGTCGTATTCAAGGATTTCTTTGGCGCAATTCACATAACCACCTGTGCGGTCGTCTTCTTGTGCTCCGCCTCGGTCGCTGTCGTAGCGCACAAACCCGACGGCGATAGGGTCTCCATTGGCATCACGGGCAACGAAATCAACAGGACGGTTGGGGTTGGGATAGTCGGGGAAAATGGTTTGCAGTTGGATGTCGGAACCCGCCCGTTTTGGCCCTTCAAGAGACAGTTTGGGAAAAGCCGAAGCAAACATTTCGAAGAAACGTTCCGTCAGGTCGTAACCTTTCTTTCCCCTATCCTTGTATTCCCACAGCACGGCGCAAAGTGCCTCATCGGGCATTGGCCGGCCTGAAAAAGCAGCCTGCACTTGGTCGATGTGCCTGAATTGCTTGCCGTATTGTTCGCAAACCATCGGAATCATCGACTTTTTCTTGAGCATCTCAACCGGGGTTTGTGGCGAGACATATTTACGGAACACTCTGCAAAGCTGGATGCGCATCCAAGGCTGTTTCACCTCCGTGATTTCTTGCAAAAGCCTCTCGGATGATTCAGACGCTTTCATCAATTGGCCAAACAAAACGAGTACGGGTTTGTATAATTCACAGGCATCGGTCAGAATGTCAGGATAGAATTCACCGTTGGCCATCGTAATCCAATTGGGTGCAGTTTGTTTGTATTCCGCGAAAGACTTCATATTTTTGTTTTTCAAGCTGCAAAGGTAAATATTTTTGTGCGATTTGCATGGATTTTGTATTTTTGTCCCTCTGAAATAACATTGTATCACCCGTTAAACCTTTGAATTATGATGAAAAATTACTTGAAACACGTTGTTTTGCTGGTCTTGTTGGCTTTTGGCTTGACCCAATTGAACGCCCAAACCTTCACTTACGGCGACTTGATTTATGAAGTCAATTACGGCGGCGCTTCCGTAACCGTTTTGGAACACGTGGATGGCACCGATGCCACGGGTACATTGACCATTCCTGACTATGTGGTCTATAATGGAAACAACTACGCTGTCACCATCATTGACGGCTATGCTTTTAGCTATTGCAGGGGACTCGAAGGCACTTTGATTCTTCCCAACACCCTTGAGGAAATCGGCGACGATGCCTTTGACTATTGCGGCTTTACTGGCGTGGTGACCATTCCCGCCTCGGTGGAATGGATTGGCTACACGCCTTTCTATGGTTGTGATGGCATTGAGGGCTTTGTGGTGGACCCCGCCAACGAAGACTTCGACTCGCGCGGCAACTGCAACGCCATCATCAAAAAATACAACGACGAGTTGATTGTCGGTTGCAAAAACTCGACGATTCCTGACGGCGTGGTGTCTATCGCCGAAGATGCCTTTAACCGTTGCAGCGGCCTGACTTCCATCACCATCCCAAGTTCGGTCACCGAAATCGGCGGATGGTCGTTTTGGTTCACAGGGCTGACGAGCATCAACATCCCCGCTTCGGTGACTTACATCGGCACAAACCCTTTTGGCGGATGCGCCGAACTGACAGAAATCACCGTGGAAAGCGGCAACACGGTTTTCGACTCAAGAAACGGTTGCAACGCCATCATCAGGACGAGCACCAACGAACTGCTTGCCGGCTGCCAAAACACCGTGATTCCTGACGACGTGACCCGCATCGGCGACAACGCTTTTTACTATTGCAGCACACTCACAGGCGAGTTGGTGATTCCCGAAAACATCACTTCCATCGGAGGATATGCCTTTGAAAGATGCACGGGTTTGACGGGTTCCTTGGTCATCCCCAACACCGTTGCCGAACTTGGCGAGTCGGCTTTTGCCTATTGCACTGGTTTCGATGGCACTTTGACCCTCAGCGAGAGTTTGACTTTCATTGGAGGCTGGACTTTTGAGGAATGTGGAGGTTTCAAAGGCTCCTTGGTGATACCCAATTTGGTGACAGAAATCGGTTCCAGCGCGTTTGAAGGCTGCCACGGATTCGATGGCACCTTGACTCTCTCCAAGAGCTTGGAATATGTAGGAGGTTTTGCTTTTGCAAGTTGTTCGGGCTTTACAGAGGCAGTCATTTTGGCCGAAACGCCGCCCACGCTTGATATGTTTCCTTTCGGTGGCTTCGGCAGCAACAAACTCATCGTGCCTTGCGGATGCGTTTCGGTTTACGAGAACTCCGACTGGAGCGAGCAGTTCACCAACATTGTTGATGATTGCGTGGCGATTTCGGAAGTGGAAAGCAAGGAAACGGCTGTCTATCCCAACCCGACCCAAGGCCGCGTGACCATCACGGCGGAGGGCATCCGCCACATCAGCATCTATAATATAATAGGTGTGAAGGTGTTTGAAAGCACCGTCAATGCCGATGCTTTCGAGTTTGATTTCAGCGGCCATAATGCCGGAGTTTATCTGGTCAGGATGGAAACTGCCAAAGGCATTGAGGCCAAATTGGTTACGGTGGAATAAAACCTGTGCAGATTGATGAAGCGGCCTTGGTGAAGTGGGGAACAGGTTGGCACATACCGACAATGGAACAATGGAAGGAATTGTGCGACAACACGACTGGCACTTGGACGGTTCAGAACGGGGTGAACTCCTGCTGCTGGTTATCGCAGGGACGAAAATCTTATGGGTATGGGTACCGATGGCATTTATTGGTCGAGTTCGCTTTATGTCGGCATTCCTGATGGTGCATTTGATTTTGGTTTCACTTCATCCAACAATTTTGTGGACCTTTATTATCGCTACCAAGGCCAATCCATCCGCATCGTCCGTTCCGCCCAATAAACCCGTTGAGGTCATAACAGCGGCAAACCCACAAAACCACCTTCGAAAGCTCTGGAGAAATTCGGAGTGGGGGAGGGTGTTTTTTTGCTGGTGCTATGCTTTTCCTTTCGCCCCGCTGGGGCTTAATTCGGAATCGTTTATGTCGGCAGGGGTTTCATTTCATTCCACCGCCTGCCTAATTTCCTGTCACCCCTACGTGGTTTCACGGTGCTGGGCGCGAAGTCCCATCGGGACAGCGGATATTTGGCAGGCGGTGCAGCGTAGCGTAACCCCTGAAATGGAACAATTGCATTTTTTTCAACAATTCCTTTGCCATTTCCCTGAAATCCACTACCTTTGCACCTTCATTTCTCTCGTATAGAGTCGAATTTTGAATTTAAATCTTTGAATCTTAAATATTTAAATCTGAAATACTATGTTAAGTCAAGATGTTAAGATTGGAAGTGCTGTCCGTTTGGATGGAAAGATTTATTTCTGCATTGACTTCCAACATGTTAAGCCTGGCAAGGGCAACACTATTATGCGTATCAAACTGAAGGACGTGTTGAGCGGCAATGTGCTTGAAAAGCGTTTCGACATTGGCGTGAAGCTCGAAGATGTCCGCGTTGAGCACCGTCCTTACCAGTACCTCTACAAGGAAGGTGAGGACTACATCTTCATGCACACCGAGACCTACGAGCAAATCCCGATTGCTGGCGACAACATCACGGGCGTGAAGTTTATGAAGGAAAACGATGTGGTTGACGTCGTCGTTGATGCTTCCACCGAGACCATCCTCTTCGCCGAAATGCCGGTGAAGACCGTGCTGAAGGTGACCTACACCGAGCCGGGCGAGAAGGGCAACACCGCCACCAACGCCTTGAAGGAAGCTACCGTCGAGACGGGAGCTATGGTTCGTGTGCCGCTGTTCATCAACACGGATGACATGATTCGCGTCGATACCCGCACGGGTGAATATTGCGAGCGCGTGAAAGCCTGATGAAGCCAACAAAACAGAAAGCGCAGGGTCAAAAAGACTTTGCGCTTTTTTGGTTTTGGCACGCAGTTTTTTGCATGCAGAATACGCAGAAATCGTAGATTCGACGTAGTCAATTATGGGAAGCGCAAAGCGACGCAATACTTGACAACAGCAGTTTTCTGCGATTTCAGCGGATTCTGCGTGAGACAAAAGCAGTTTCTGCGTGAAATAATATGCCAATTCTATCGTTATCCAATAAATTCCTTCGCCGATGAAAATCAAGAAATCTACTCTGAAATCCATAGCGGAACTCATTGATGCTAAGTATGTTGGTCCTGCCAATTTCCCGATTACCGGACTGAACGAAATCCACAAAGTGGAGGCGGGCGACATCACCTTTGTTGACCACCCGAAGTATTATGCCAAGGCCCTCAACTCGGCGGCCACGGTGGTGCTTATTAATAAGGAGGTGGATTGTCCCGAAGGCAAGGCCCTGCTTTTGCACCCCGACCCATTCGATGCTTTCGTCCGCCTGATGCGGCATTTCCGCCCCTTTGAGCCTCAAACCACGCCGATTAGCGAAAGCGCGACGATAGGAGAGGGGACGCTCATCATGCCGGGCAGTTTTGTCGGGCATCATACTGTCATAGGGAAAAATTGCCTCATCCATCCCAATGTGACGATTTATGACCACTGCGTGATTGGCGACAATGTAATCATCCATTCGGGCAGCGTCATCGGGGCGGACGGCTATTATTTCCAACGCCGCAACGAAGGCTACAAGAAATTCGAGTCCTTCGGGCGCGTGGTCATTGGCGACGACGTGGAAATCGGTGCTCTGTGCAGCATCGACCGTGGCGTCACTTCCGACACCCTCATTGAGAGTGGCACCAAGCTCGACAACCACTGCCAAATCGGGCATGACAGCTACATTGGCCACAACTGCCTCATCGGGGCACATGCCGCCATCGCTGGTGTGACACGTATTGAGGACGATGTCATTCTTTGGGGCCGTGTTTGCGTCAACAAGGACTTGGTCATTGGCACGGGTGCGGTCGTGTTGGCCACTTCCGCTGTCGACAAGAACATTGAGCCGGGCAAAGCCGTCTTTGGCGTGCCTGCGCAAGAAGTCAAGAAACAATGGCGCGAGCAGGCTGCTTTGCGTCAACTGCCTGAATTTCTGAAAGAATACTACAAAACACATCAATCATAACGATGGCTGATAGCCTATGACTATGGCCTACCATACCGTCAAAGCAGGCCATAGTCATTAGCCATAGTCAAAATTCAAACAACATGAAAAGAATAATCATAGTCTTATCATTTTTCCTCGCGGGCATGACGGCCTTTGCGCAGGACATGAAGACCTATCAGTATGCCGAGCGCGACACACTGAATCTTTATCTTGATTTCTACACGCCTGAAACCGTGCATGATAGCACCATTTGCTTGGTTTATGTCTTCGGTGGTGGCTTCATCGGTGGACATCGAGACGGAAAATGGGAGAAAGCTTATTTCAAGCAGTTGGTGGACGAGGGCTTCATGGTGGCCTCCATCGATTACCGTTTGGGCTTGAAAGGCGCCAAAAACCTTGGCCTCTTGAACACCGAGCCGTTGGAAAAAGCGGTTTACATGGCTACGGAAGATGCAATTTCGGCCTTGGCCTATCTGCTTGATCATGCCAAGGAATTGAAAATCAACAAGGATTATATCGTGATGACTGGCTCAAGTGCGGGTGCCATCACCTCCTTGCAGGTGGATTATGCGTTGTGCAACGGTTTCCTCAATTACGACATACTTCCTTCGGATTTCCGCTTGGCGGGTGTGGTGAGTTACGCGGGTGCCATCTTCTCGAAGGAGGGCAAGGTGCAGTATCGCAACCACGAGCCAGCCCCGACCATGATGTTTCATGGTACGCAGGATAACTTGGTGTCCTACAAAGGATTGAGTCTTTTCAATGTGGGCTTTTTCGGCACGGATGCCTTGGTGAAGCGTTTCGAGAAATACGGCTATCCTTATTTTGCCCGCCGTTTCGAGGGCTATGGCCATAGTGTGGCGGTTGGCGGTCCTTTGACGGTGGATGATTTGAAATGGTTCTGCCGCCATTATATTTATAATAAGGAGAAAATTCAGGTCGACGGCACATATAACAACCTTGACCCGCAAACCATGCCGCCATACGATTATTACACGCCAAGAGATTTGTATAAATGATTGAAAATCAAAAATTCAAGTATCTTGTCGACGAGTTCGCCGATTTGAGGATTATGCGCTACCAAATCCCGGAATGGGACCAACTGACGCTGCAACAGAAAAGTTACATTTATTATTTGGGCGAAGCCGCAAAATGCGGTCGCGACATTCTTACCGACCAAAATTTCAAATACAACCTGACGATTCGCAAGACTATCGAGGCTGTTTTGGACTCATACAAAGGCGACCGCGAGTGTGCTGATTTCCAGAATTTTGTGGTGTATGCCAAGCGTGTGTTTTTTAGCAATGGCATTCATCACCACTATGCCGAGGACAAGTTTTTCCCCGAAATCAGTGAGGTCTATTTCGCTGATTTGGTGAAAGGTAGCGATACCAACTTGCTCCCGCTTAACGAAGGCGAAACGATTGAGGATTTCGTCACCTTTCTGACACCTATTGTTTTCGACAAGGAATTGTTCAAAGTGCGCCGCAGCAGCGAGGACGACATCATCGCCAATTCTTGCGTGAACTTTTATGAGGGTGACCTCAGTAAAGCCGAGGTGGAAGCCTTCTATGACAAAATGCGCATCCCCAACGATGCTAAGCCGATTTCCTACGGCTTGAACTCCAAGTTGGTGAAAGGAAACGGACGTGTTTATGAGGTCGTATATAAAGTCGATGGCTTGTACAGCGAAGCCATCAAAGCCATCATCGGCTGGCTGGAAAAGGCTAACGAGGTGGTGGAGAACGACATACAACGCAATTACACGCAAAAACTCATTGACTATTACAAAACGGGCGACCTGAAAATTTGGGACGAATACAACATCGCGTGGGTGCAGGATTCAGTTTCGCATATCGATTTTGTGAACGGTTTCATCGAGGATTACGGCGACCCAATGGGCATGAAAGCCACTTGGGAGGCCATCGTTGACTACAAGGATTTGGAGGCCACGAAACGCTCCAACCTGATTGGCGAGAACGCGCAATGGTTTGAGGACCATTCGCCCGTAGACCCGCGTTTCAAGAAAGAGGAATGTAAAGGCGTTTCGGCCAAGAGCATCATCGTTACCACCCTTGGCGGCGACTGTTTTCCTTCGCCCCCGATTGGCATCAACCTGCCCAATGCCGACTGGATTCGGAAAGATTACGGCTCCAAGTCGGTGACTATCACCAACTTGATGGAAGCCTATGACAAGGCAGCCCAAGAAAGCCCGAGAAGTGCCCTTAAAGAGTTTGCATATTCGCAGGAAGAGGTCGAATTGTGCAAAAAATACGGCCCCGATGCCTCTGTGGTTCATACCAATTTGCATGAGTGCTTGGGTCACGGTTCGGGCAAATTGCTTCCTGACACGCCCCCCGGTGCGTTGAAGGAGTTCAGTTCGACTTTGGAAGAGGCCCGTGCCGACCTTTTCGGCTTGTATTACATCGCAGACCCGAAGATGGTGGAGTTAGGCATAATGCCTGACAGTGAGGCATATAAGGCCGAGTATTGTTCTTACATTCGCAATGGCATGATGACCCAGTTGGCTCGCGTAGAGTTGGGCAAGGATGTTACCGAGGCTCACATGCAGAACCGAAAACTCGTTTCGGAATGGTGTTACGAAAAAGGCAAGGCAGCCAATATCATCGAAAAAAAGGTGGAGAACGACAAGACCTATTTCATTATCAACGACTTCGAGGCTTTGCGAGGACTGTTTGGTGAACTTTTGGCCGAAATCCAGCGCATCAAGAGCGAAGGCGACTATGCCGCAGGCAAATCCATCGTTGAAAAGTATGCGGTGAAGGTCAATCCTGAGCTACACAAGGAAGTCAAGGAGCGTTACAACGCTTTGGGCCTCAAACCTTACGGCGGTTTCATCAATCCTGAAATTGTTCCCGTCGTTGAGAATGGCCAAGTGATTGACTATAAGGTCGAGTATCCTACGGATTTCTTGGAGCAGCATCTGAAATACGGTAGGGAATACAGTTTTGTTTTGACCTGAGTTTTCTTGAATGATTCACGTTATCAGAAATGATTTTTTGAAAATTCATGGCCAATTCATGGTGATTCGTGTAGAAAACCTACTATCTTTTATAACGTGATAAGAAAATGCGTCAGCAAAAGCATAGTTTGTTTAATTGACCCGATTTTGCCCCGTTTTGTCCAAAAAAAGAAGCAAGCACCTGAATTTCAAGTGCTTGCTTCTTCTTGCGGAGAGAAAGGGATTCGAACCCTTGGAACGCAAAGCGTTCAACGGTTTTCGAGACCGCCCCGATCGACCACTCCGGCATCT
>CACXUM010000066.1 GCA_902770835.1 uncultured Bacteroidia bacterium | reverse complement strand
CTACGGCGACACCATGAACGACGGCAAGATGCAGTTGAGCTTCACCTTGCCCGTGCCTTGCGGCGCAGAAGCCATCGAAGCGGCCAAAATGCTGCTGAAAAAGATGGGACTGGAGAACCCCAGCGTGGTGTATTACAGGGAACTGACGCCCGGTTTCACCTTCGTCAACTGCTACGGCAGCTGCACCCACACGGTGGACTATTCGACCATATATGTGCCCAAGGTGGAATCGACCACGATGGACATGTATGAGACCGACAAGTACATCAAGGAGAACATCGGACGCAAGATCGTCATTGTCGGCGCCTCGACGGGTACCGACGCCCACACCGTGGGTATCGATGCCATCATGAACATGAAGGGCTATGCCGGCCACTATGGTCTGGAGCGCTACGAGATGATTGAGGCCTACAACCTCGGCTCGCAGGTGCCCAACGAGGAGTTCATCGCCAAAGGTATCGAACTCCATGCTGACGCGCTGCTCGTCTCGCAGACCGTCACCCAAAAGGATGTCCACATCCACAACATGACCAACTTCATCGAGTTGATGGAGGCCGAGGGCCTGCGCGACAAGATGATCTGCTGCTGTGGCGGTGCCCGTATCACGCACGAACTGGCCAAGGAACTCGGTTTCGACGCCGGCTTCGGCATGAACACCTACGCTGACGATGTGGCTTCGTTTGTGGTTCAAGAAATGGTGAAGCGTGGAATGAAATGATTGTGTAAAATGTGTTGTTTTATAAAGTTGTACTTTACAAATCAACGCGAAATGTAAAGTAGAAATTTTGAATCGATAACGTAATTGTTTAAAAATCAAGGATTAAGTGAAAGAATTAGAATTATTCAAATATAATCTGCGCTTTCAGAGTTGGGGTGAATTGTACTTGGGTTGTAAGGCAAAATGGATTACTCCACAAGATGTCGTTTGCTTTTACGAAAACAATAAAGTAAAAGCAAATGAGGAAGATTTTGTGTCGCTTTATTTGGCTTTGGATGACTCATATCATCAATTCCTTGAACAACTTAAAACCTTGGTGTTGAAAAATGAGAACATTACCATTTCAAAAAACGAAGATGAACTGAACGATTGTGTTTTCAACTATATTCCCCAAAAGTATTTCAAGATTTGGGAACTGGAGTATTTGTTGGAAGCCATTAGTTTACCTATCAGTGTAAGTGACAAATTACACGAAGTTGCCTCGTTGTTTGATAAGATGAATTATCCTGAAGAATGGAAACCGTTTTTGTATTACCAACAACTGTTTGAAAAAGGCAATATGTTGGATGAGAACACCTTATATCAAAACTTGATTGATTATATTGAAGAACAGAAAGAAAATTACAAATCTTAAATCTTAAATCTTTAAATTATTAGTTATGGACAAAAATGAAATGAGAGAAGTGATCGCCAAGCGTGCTGCAAAAGAACTGCACGACGGCGATGTTGTCAATCTTGGTATTGGCATTCCGACTTTGATCCCCAACTACCTTCCTGAAGGTGTCACCGTGACCCTCCAGACCGAGAACGGTGCCATGGGCATGGGCCCGACCCCCGAGGAAGGCAAGGAAGACAAGAACCTCATCAACGCTGGCGGTGGCGCCATCACGCTGCTGCCCGGTGCTTGCACCTTCGACTCGGCCACATCGTTCGCCATCATCCGTGGCGGCCATGTGAATGTGTCGTTCCTCGGTGCCCTGCAAGTGGATGAGAAGGGCAACCTTGCCAACTGGATCATCCCGGGCAAGATGGCTCCCGGTATGGGCGGTGCTATGGACCTCGTTGTGGGTGCCAAGCGCGTGATCCTCACCATGGAACACACCCAGAAGGGTGCTCCCAAGATCCTGAAGGAGTGTACGCTGCCCCTGACCGCTGCCGGACAGGTGAACATGATCATCACCGAGATGGGTGTCATGGACATCACGCCCGAAGGCATCGTGGTGCGCGAAATCCACCCCGAGTTCACCTTCGAGCAGATGCAAGCTGCCACCGAGGCCAAGCTCATCCTTGACCCCAACTGGAAACCCATGGACATCTAATCCCTGCGGACATGGACTACAGTTTCTTGAAGATTGAGCAGCACGACCAGATCACCGTCATGAAAGTGTCGGCGCCCAAGTCGTTGAACGCGCTCAACTCGACAGTCCTGAAGGAAATCGACGACTTCGTGAGCAACCTCGACATGAAGCAGACGCGCGTCCTCATCATCACGGGCGACGGCGAGAAGGCCTTTGTGGCCGGTGCCGACATCTCCGAGATGGTACACCTCTATGAGAAGGAAGGCTACGAGTTCAGTAAACTCGGCGCCATCGCGTTCCGCAAGATCGAGACGCTGCCGATACCCGTCATCGCTGCCGTCAACGGCTTCTGCCTCGGCGGTGGCTGCGAGTTGGCCATGGCATGCGACTTCCGTTACGCCTCGTCGAAGGCCAAGTTCGGTCAGCCCGAAGTGGGACTGGGCATCACGCCCGGTTTCAGCGGCACCTACCGTTTGGCCAAACTCGTCGGACAAGGCTATGCCAAGGAGATGATCTACACGGGCAAGGCCATCCGTGCCGACGAAGCCCTGCGCATCGGCTTGGTGAATGCCGTGTATGAGCCGGAGGAACTGATGGACAAGGTGATGGAGACCGCCCAGAAGATGGTCACCAACGCACCTTTGGCCATCGCTTACGCCAAGCAGTGCATCAACGAGAGTTACGACCTGATTGCCGCCGACGCCATCGAGTTGGAGAACACCGCCTTCGGCAAGTGCTTCGCCACCGAGGACCAAAAGGAAGGTATGACGGCGTTTCTGGAGAAGAGGCCTGCGAAGTTTGTAGGAAAATGATGTAATCAGCCATCAGCAGTCAGCTATCAACCTATGCTGAAAGCTGGCTGCTGGAGGGGCTGAAAAATAACATAAGATAAGTATATTTGTACCGTTAAAGTAGATGACAGAACAAGAACTTGTGGAATTATGCGGCTTGGGTGAGACCACCACAGTACAGTTCAAGTTGGAGTTTACCACGCCGAAACAGATAGCCGAAGAATTGGTGGCTTTCGCCAATACTCACGGTGGTATTATCGTGTTCGGAGCGGAAGACAAGACTGGCAGGATGGTTGGACTGACCTACGAGCAACTACAATACACCTCGCGTGAATTGGGCAATACGGCCAATGACCATGTGAGGCCTGTCATCTATATTGAAACGGAAACGCTGAAACATGATGGGCGAGCCTATTTGCTTGCTTACGTGAAAAGAGGTGAATACAAGCCTTATAAGGATTTGGCTGGAAACATTTGGGTGAAGCAAGGTGCTGACAAGCGACGTGTTACGGAAAATGTCGAAATCCGCAGGCTATTGCAGCAATCCCGTCAGTATCAAGTGGATGAAGAAGGTGTTGATGGCAGTAGTGAAAACGACATTGACACCAAGGCTCTCGACGCATACTTCACCAAGGCTTTTGGCAAGAGGATTGACGAGTTCAGTATGCCTCCAAAAACAGTTCTGAAGAATGCGCACATTACTGATGAACTTGGGCGGCTGACCGTTGCTGGCTTGATGTACTTTGCCAAAGAACCGCAAATGTTTCGACCGCAGCATTGTATCAAGGCCGTTTGGTTTGTAGGCAACCATATTGGTGGCACCCAATACCATGACAGCCGCGACATTACGGGAACCATCCCAGAGATGTACGAAGATGCTATGCGATGGCTGAAATCTTGTTTGAACCGACCGCAAAATGGCCAATCTTTCAACAGCGAAGGAGATTTGGAGATTTCTGAGGTCGTATTGCAGGAACTTGTCCAAAATGCTTTGGTTCACTTGGATTTGCTCAAACCTGCTGCCATTAGGCTATTGGTCTTCGACAACAGAATTGAGATTGTTAATCCCGGATGTCTGCCTGACGGACAAACAATAGATGAAATCATGCTTGGCAATTCCGACCCGCGCAATCCACAATTGGCACAGTTCGGCTCCAAGACCATGCCTTACCGAGGTCTGGGCTCTGGCATTCCGCGTGTGATGGCCGAAAACTGCGTTGTGGAGTTGATAGACCGTCCCGAAGGAAATCAGTTTATTGCTCGCATTTGGAGAACTACCCAAAAAGACGAAGACGCTACCCAAAAGGCTAATGAGGAGCTGATTTCTACTACCCAAAAAGAAGAATCCACTACCCAAAAGAGCAAAAACACTACCCAAAAAACTTTAACCACTACCCAAAAAGCAATTTTGATCTACCTGAAAGAACACCCTGAAGCCACACGACAAGAGGTTACCGAGGCAATTGGTAATATTACGGAAGATGGGGTGAAGTTCAATATCGGTAGGTTGCAGCAGTATGGATTATTGAAGCGCTTAGGTAGCAAAAAGAAAGGACAATGGATAGTCACCGATGTTTTTGTCAGTGAAAGTGATAGTGAAAACACTGACAATAACGCTTTTGTCAGTGAAAGTGATAGTGAAAACACTGACAATAACATTTTTGTCAGTGAAAATGATAGTCGAAAATGATACTCAAAGGAAATAAACAAAAACATACTACCATGAAAACAATAAGACTTTATACGCTGTTTGCACTGCTGATGGTTTTGGCTTTTTCATCTTGTACGGCCAAGAAGGGTTTTGTTACCAAATTGCCGAAACAAGAAATCACAGATGTACAACGTTTTCCAATCATAAGCGACATATATGCCCTTGACAAGAATGACAATGGTTACCGAAGTGACTCTTTATCATTGCTTTCTGTTCAATGTGTAAACAATTATCTTGACAAACAAACCAACATCGACATAACGAAGAACATTGAAGTCAACGACACTACATTGCTGCGAATGGTAAGCGATGAAATCCGAGGCCTATCTGAAACAGCGTTTGACAACAAGGAAATAGCACTAATCCCAATTCCTCACACAATCGATTCTCTTTTGGAAGTGCAAGGAAAACGATTTGGACTGCTCATTTATGCCAATGGATTTGAACGGTATGAGAAAAACAGGTTGAAAGCCTTCAATCAGGCACTAATAATGATGCAAGGCGGAGCAACACTAAATCCATACTACGATTACTTTTCCACTATTTCTCTATTTATTGTAGATTCGAGCAATAACAACATAGCATTCTATAACCATTCAAAAATAGAGGAAAGACCCTCACGACAATATTGTATAGACCGACATTTTATGGAATTGTATTATCGCTATTGGCGATGACCTAATATGATAAATCATTAAAACTTATATTTTTAATTCATTAAATTTCAAATCTTTAAATCCAAACATCATGAAAATTTGTGTTATCGGAACCGGCACCATGGCTAAAGGTATCGTGAAGGCATTCGCCGCCAAGATGCCCGTCGTCATGAAGAGCCGCACGCAAGCCAGCCTCGACAAGGCCACGGCTTCCATCGCAAAAGGTTACGGTAAGCTGGTGGAGAAAGGCAAGATGACCCAAGAGGCCGTCGATGCCCTGCTGAAGAACATCACCACTACTACCGACTACGCCACCTTCGCCGATGCCGACCTCGTCATCGAGGCCGCTGTCGAGGAGATGCAACTGAAGAAAGATGTGTTCATGGAACTTGACAAGATCTGCAAGCACGAGACCATCTTCGCTACCAACTCGTCCTCGCTGTCGATCACCGAGATCGCTGCCTGCACGAGCCGTTCCGCCCAATTCATCGGCATGCACTTCTTCAACCCCGCCGACCGCATGGCTCTCGTTGAAGTCATCAAAGGCCAGCTGACCAGCGACGAAGTGACAAAGTGCATCGTTGACCTCGCCACCTCCATCGGCAAGCAGCCCGTCGAGGTGAAGGAAGCTCCGGGCTTCGTGGTCAACCGCATCCTCATCCCGATGATCAACGAGGCTGTCGGCATCCTCGCCGACGGCATCGCCAGCGCAGAGGACATCGACAAGTGCATGATGCTGGGCGCCAACCACCCGATGGGTCCTTTGGCTTTGGCCGACCTCATTGGTAACGACGTCAACCTCGCCATCATGGAAGTGTTGTACAAAGAGTTCGGCGACCCGAAGTACCGTCCTCATCCCTTGCTCCGCAAGATGGTGAGAGCCGGGTTGCTTGGACGCAAAACTGGAGAAGGATTCTATAAGTATTAATGCGGAATGATGAATGCTGAATGCTGAATATCGCGATGCGACGCAACGATGCAGGGCTTTGCCTTATTCCGCATTCCGCATTCCTCATTCATAATTCAACAAAAAATGGATTTTAGTTATTCAAAGACAGAACAATTGTTCTTGCAGATGATTAGATCGTTTGCGGAGAACGAAGTAAAGCCTTTGGCTGCCGAAGTCGATGAGCAGGAGCGCTTCCCGATGGAGACCGTCGAAAAGATGGGCAAACTCGGACTGATGGGCATCCCGATTCCGAAGCAATACGGTGGCGCAGGCGGCACGGTCCAGATGTACATCATGGCCGTCGAAGAACTGTCGAGAGTGTGCGCCACCACGGGCGTCGTCCTCTCGGCCCACACCTCCTTGTGCATGGCTCCCATCCTGGAGAACGGCACCGAGGAACAGAAGATGAAGTACCTGCCCAAACTCGCCTCGGGTGAATGGATTGGCGCTTTCGGTCTGACCGAGCCCAACGCCGGCACCGACGCCGCCATGCAGCAGACGACCGCCGTCGACGCTGGCGACAAGTGGATCCTGAACGGCACGAAGATCTTCATCACCAACGCATCCTACGCCAATGTGTTCATCGTCATGGCCATGACGGACAAGTCGAAGGGCACGAAGGGCATCTCGGCATTCATCGTCGAGAAAGGCATGCCCGGCTTCAGCATCGGCAAGAAAGAGCTGAAGATGGGTATCCGCGGCAGCGCGACCTGCGAGTTGATTTTCGAAAACTGCGAAGTTCCGAAGGAGAACCTCCTTGGACAACTCGGCAAGGGCTTCAGCATCGCCATGAAGACCTTGGACGGTGGCCGTATCGGTATCGCCTCGCAGGCTTTGGGTATCGCTCAAGGTGCTATGGATGAAACCGTTAAGTATACGAAGGAACGTAAGCAGTTTGGCAAAGCCATCGCCCAGTTCCAGAACACCCAATTCCAGATGGCCGACCTTAAGACGAAGGTCGAGGCTGCCCGTTTCCTCGTGCGCAGCGCCGCTTGGAAGAAAGACAATGGCATCCCGTATTCGGCCGATGCAGCCATGGCAAAACTCTTTGCCGCTGAAACGGCTATGGAAGTCACGACCAAGGCCGTGCAGTTCCACGGCGGTTATGGCTACACCCGCGAGTATCCTGTGGAGCGCATGATGCGCGACGCCAAGATTACGGAGATTTACGAAGGTACATCGGAAGTCCAGCGCATGGTCATTGCCGGTCATTTGTTCAAATAATAGGAGGGAAGCAGTATGAATATTATCGTTTGTATCAAGCAAGTTCCGGATACCACCGAAATCAAGATTGATCCGGTAAAGGGTACGCTGATTCGTGAAGGCGTTCCGAGCATCATGAACCCCGACGACAAGGGCGGCCTCGAACTCGCCCTTCGTCTGAAAGACCAGTTTGGCGCCAAGGTCACCGTCATTTCGATGGGACCTCCGCAAGCCGATGTCATCATGCGCGAAGCCTTCGCCATGGGTGCCGACCGCGCCATCCTTCTCTCTGACCGCAAGTTTGCAGGTTCCGACACGCTGGCTACCTCGTATGCCATCGCCGGACTCTGCCGCTCGTTGGACTATGATTTGATCATCTGCGGCCGTCAGGCCATCGATGGCGACACCGCACAAGTGGGTCCCGAAATGGCCGAACACCTTGGTCTGCCCCAGGTCTCCTACGTCTGCGATGCCAAGTTACTCGACAACGGCAACCTGCTGGTCCACAAGGAGAACGAAGACAGCGTCCAAGTCCTCGAAGTGGAAGGCAAGTGCCTGCTGACCGTCCTCGCTTCCGCCTTTGAACCTCGTTACATGACCGTGAGCGGCATCGTCGAGGCCTACAACAGGGAAGTGGAAGTTTGGGGTGCCGACAAGATCGACTACGACGAAAGCCGTCTCGGTCTGAGCGGTTCGCCCACCAAGGTGTTCCAGTCGTTCCCGAAGGCCATGAAGGCTCCGGGCGAGGTCCACGAAGTGAGCGAAGAAGAAGCCGTCGAGCTGATTGTCAATAAACTGAAAGAAAAACACATCATCTAAAAGTTACAGCCATGGAATTGAAAGATTATAAGAACGTATTCGTTTTCGCTGAACAGCGTGAAGGTAACATCCAATCCGTTGCCTACGAACTTTTAGGTAAGGCCCGCGACCTCGCCGACACCCTCGGTGAGAAGGTTGTGGCCATGTTGCTCGGCTGCGGCATCAAAGACCAAGCCCAAAAACTGATTGAATTCGGTGCTGACGAGGTCATCGTTGCCGACTGCCCCGAACTGAAAGACTACTTGAGTGAGCAATACACCCAGGTCGTTGACCAGATCATCAAGGAGCGTTGTCCCAACATCGTGCTCTATGGTGCCACCACCATTGGCCGTGACATGGCTCCGCGTATCGCTTCGCGTCTAAAGACTGGTCTGACCGCAGACTGCACCAAGCTCGAAGTCGTCAGCGACGAGAAGAGCAACGGCGAGCCGCAGTTCCGCATGACCCGTCCTGCTTTCGGCGGCAACCTGATGGCCACCATCATTTGCCCGAACACTCGTCCGCAGATGTCAACCGTGCGTCCTGGCGTGATGCAGAAGCGTCAGCGTCAAGAAGGCCGCCAAGGCGTGGTCACCGTCTTCGTGCCGAAGTTCGACACCAGCAAGTTCAAGGTGAAACTCGTCCAGACCATCAAGGAAGACAAAGCTATGGTCGACATCGCCGATGCCAAGATTTTGGTCTCTGGCGGTCGTGGCGTCCACAACAAGGAAGGCTTCGACAAGTTGCAAGCTTTGGCCGATGTGCTTGGCGGACAGGTTTCGTCGAGCCGTGCCATGGTCGACAACGGCGTGATGCCTCATGAGCGTCAGGTGGGTCAGACGGGTAAGACCGTCCGCCCGAACCTCTATATGGCTTGCGGTATCAGCGGTGCCATCCAGCACTTGGCCGGTATGGAAGAATCCGACTTCATCATCGCCATCAACAAGGACAAGTTCGCGCCCATCTTCAGCGTCGCCGACCTCGGCATCGTTGGAGACCTGCACAAGATTGTCCCCATG
>CACXUM010000065.1 GCA_902770835.1 uncultured Bacteroidia bacterium | reverse complement strand
CACATCATCGTAGTAGGTATAGTCGCCGATGATGATACGCGGGTTCTTCACCACGTTCTTGATGAAGCAGAGGCTTGGAATCTTCGGATTCGGAAAAGCGTCATTTGGATTAGGTCTGTTTTTGATTTCCATATATATTCCGATTTATCTGTTTCGCAATTCGGCTGCAAAGTTAATAAAAAAACAATCCATAAATAGTATTGATGCGTTAATTTTTGAAATATGATTGTAACTTATTGATATTCATTTTGTTATTTATGTATTTCGATTTTTTGATTTGAAATCGTGTTTGAGACCAATTTGGGGATTTTTCCCAGTCTATGGATTCCATATCATTCATAATCAAGTATATAGCAAACTATAGACTGTACAATTAATTGACTATTGAAATTATCGCATCAGTAGTAATCCATAAACGAGCGAAATCTACTAACTATTCCTCTTGAACGAAAAATACCGCAATCTAAGCCTATGCCTGGATTGCGGTATTGACTGTTAGTCCGTAGCAGCAATTTCGCTTTCGCGGATAATCACATCGGCAATAACCTCGGTCTCATCTGCTGGTTTGATTGTCTTGTTGGTATTCTGCTTGTTCCGACGTGCGATGTTGTCGGGGAAAATCCTGTGGATGGCAAACCACACAAACGGCTGGATAAAAAACATTTGCAAGAAATAGGCAAACGGCAAGTTGTAGCATACCAAGCGGAACCAACGGCACAAAAAGTCGATTATATCAAATCCTTGATAGTAAGGATAATAAAAGAAATCGGCTAACAGGCTCATCGTTGGGCACATAAAGCAAACGGTGGCCGTGATGACAGCCGACTCGAAGAGCATTGGGTGGTTGCGGCGCGAGTCAAACTTGCGGCTGGCCAATCGGAATGCCAAAGGGCTGCCCATCGTCACCGCAAGCACAAAAGCGCAAACCATTTCAATGATAATCATCAGCCATACAGGAAGATAGCCACCGAGCATATAAACGCCTCCCTGCCTGTTGATGGCCTGTAAAACTGACGTGGTTCCAGTTGCCCGCATTATGTCGTCGCCCTCGACAACATAAAGGCTGTAAAACACGAACAAGTGAACGGTTATAATAACCGTAATTAAAGCATAGACTAAATGCTGAATCTGATTTTGTGACTTCATTATAAAAACCATACAGTTAAACATGTGCCCAACTTGCATAGTTCTTACAGATTCACCCTATGTTCCAACTACCGACACGCTCGCCGAAAAACGGGTGCAAAAGTACATAAAATCGAGGAAAGGATGTTCTCTCTTGAATGAAAAAAATCCGCAATCCAAGCCTACCTACCTCTGCCGTTTCTTCCGCAACGCCACGGGGCAATCCATGATGGAGTTTCGAAGGAAACAGAGATGAAGAGAAAAGTGCGAATATTCACAATAAACCACTATATTTGCCAAAAATATCCCTTATGCTAAATTTCCTCATCAACCCCATCACTATTGAGCATTTGAACCAATATGGCTTCATCTACGCTGCGGCGTTTTCAGGCGAGCCGTGGAACGACAACTGGTCGGTGGAAGATGCCACCATCCATGTTCGCGAACTACTTGAAAGCCAACAGCATTACGGTTTGGAATGTGTCGTGAATGGCGAAGTGGCAGGCTTTATTTTGGGCACTTCCATGCTGTTCCATTATGGCCGCACCTTCGAGATCAACGACCTCGCCGTGGCACCCCAATACCAACGACGAGGCATCGCCAGCCGTTTGCTGGAGCAGTGTCTCTCTGACCTCAAGGCACAAGGTATAGTAGGCTTCCATTTGATTACCGCCTGCGAGGGTGTCTTGCCTGCTTTTTATGAAAAATTCGGTTTCAAGAAAGAGGAGCGCGTGATGCTGATGGGGAAGGATTGATTGATTTGAAAAACTGCCGCTTGCCGCAAACTTTTTTCATTTTTGGCTAACACGGTAAATTCTGGCCTGCGTTCCATGTTTTACGGCATTAGGTAAGCGTATCTGCCGCAACCGGGTTTGGCTGTGCGCGTGATTATGTTATAGGTGCGTGTGTTGCGGTCGAGAGTTACTTTATCCTCGCTCCCGTCTGGATTGGCAAGATAAGTGGTGCCGTCATCATCGAAAAACGGTACGGAAACCCCTTGTAGCCACGATTCCAAATAGATGCGTTCCACTTCGCGCCTTACAGCCTCATTTACTTCCTTCACCGTTTTGTCGTTGGGCAGTTCAATAGTTTCTATCTCGTTGTATTTGCACATGACCATCTTTTTTGAGTTGCAAAAATAGTAATATTTCAGCAAAAGAGGCAGTTTTAATGCTGTTTCAAGGAAAGCTAAATATCCAACTCATTTTTATTGGTGTTTCAAAAAACCATACCTTTGCCCCGTCGAAAACAGTGATTAATGAAACGATGCAAGACAAAAATGGCGTTATTCCTATTGGCAATCTACTTGCCGATATGGTTGCTGTCGTCGTTTCATGTCCATGCTAATCCCTTGAAACACACTGATACGGTTGAAGAGCATCATTCGTCGGAAGTGGATGAAGACGGCTGTCAGCTTTGTCTGTTTCAGCAAGTTGCATACGAAGAGACTCCACAAATGGCCGTGATGGTCAACAGGCCGGAAATCAAGGTGAAGGCCGTTTTGACGGATGAATCCTCTTTTGGGGTTTTCGAATTGAATTTCCTTTCACGCGCCCCACCTGTCTTGTTGTAAATATCAGAGAATCAATTTATTGTATTTATAATTTAACAACAAGACTAAAATGAAAAAATCATTATTAATAGGCTTGTCATTGGCGTATGTATTGCCAATGGCGGCTCAGAGTTTGCCTGACTCTACCGATATGTTTTTCAGGCATTTGGAATTGAAGGAAGTGACGGTGACAGGTGCCGTGGGCGACATGAAAATGAAAGAGACGCCCATGCCCATTTTGATGCTTCATGCCAAGGAACTGCACCAATTGTCGTCCGCCAATTTGATAGATGCCATCGCCAAGCAGCCGGGCGTGTCGCAAATCACCACGGGAAGCGGCATTTCAAAACCCGTCATCCGTGGGCTGGGCTACAACCGCATTGTGGTCGTCAACGATGGCATTCGTCAGGAAGGCCAGCAATGGGGCGACGAACACGGCATTGAAATCGATGCCAACGAGGTCGGCTCGGTGGAGATTCTGAAAGGCCCGGCCAGCCTCATGTATGGCTCCGATGCTATGGGCGGCGTGTTGGTGTTCAAAAGTATGCCGACCCTGCCCGAAGGCATTATAAAAGGCAAGATAAATGCTGAATATCAAATAAATAACGGCTTGCTGGGGGCTTCGTTCAATCTTGCCGGAAACCAGAAAGGCTTTACTTGGGATGCCCGATTCAGCGAAAAACACGCCCATGCCTACAGGAATCGTTATGACGGCTATGTGCCTAATTCCCAATTCGGTGAACGCGCCTTTTCGCTCAAAGCGGGACTGATGCGCAATTGGGGCTTCACCAACTTGAAATTCGGGTATTACAACCTCACCCCGAGCATCGTGGAAGGCGAGCGCGACACGGTGACGGGCGAATTGCTCTCAGAGGATGGAAACTTGCTGTCGTATCGTCACGGTTTGCCTTATCAGCGGGTGAATCACTACAAGGCGGTTTCGGAAAGTTTCATCAACCTGTCTTCGGGATATTTGAAAGTGATTGCGGGCTATCAGCAGAACCGCCGCAAGGAGTTTGAGGAGTCAGCCGACGAATATGGCCTTTATATGCAACTGCACACGCTGAACTACGACATCCGCTATGTTTCGGAGGAAAAAGCGGGCTGGAAATTCTCGACGGGATTGAACGGCATGGGGCAGAAATCCATCAATTTGGGCGAAGAATACCTCATCCCCGATTATGCCTTGTTTGATGCAGGCGTGTATGCCACGGCATCCAAAGTATTGGGTCGTTGGAATCTCAGCGGCGGACTCCGCTTTGATTACCGTTATTTGAACGCAAAGGGTCTGGTTGAGGACGATGAGGTGCGTTTTGAGGACTTCACGCGACATTTTCAAGGTATCACGGGCAGCTTGGGGGCGACTTGCGAAGTCGAGGAAGGGCTGGATTTGAAACTCAATCTTGCCCGAGGCTATCGTGCGCCCAACATCAGTGAATTGGCCTCCAATGGCGAGCACGAAGGCTCGTTGAGGTATGAGATTGGAAACCACAACTTTAAGCCGGAGTATAGTTTGCAGGCCGACTTGGGTCTGAATTATGCCACGCGCTATTTTGAGTTGAACGCCGCTGTGTTTGCCAACCACATCAGCAATTACATCTATCTGCATCGTATCGACAGCATCATTGAGCCTGACCTGATGACTTTCGCTTACGCTCAGGGTGAGGCGATGCTGATGGGCTTTGAGGCGGGTGTGGACATTCATCCTTTCCATGCCCTTCATGTTGGGGCGGCGTTTTCGTATGTCAATGCCCAGTTGCAGCACCAGCCCGAGGAAACGCGATGGCTTCCGATGACGCCGGCGCCACGCCTTTCGGCAGATGTGAAATACGAACTCACCCACGACGGCAAGGTGTTCAACAACGCCTATTTTGCCGCCCGCATGGACTTGTGCCTGAAGCAAGACCATTATTATGCGGCCTACGACACCGAGACGGCCACTCCATCTTACCTCTTGTTAGGGCTTTCGGCTGGAACCGAAATCTTGATTAAAGGCAAGAAAGTCGCCGAACTGACCTTGATTGTCGACAACCTCGCGGATGTTTGCTACCAAGACCATTTGAGCCGCCTGAAATATGCGGATTGGAATGTCGTGACTGGACGGCAAGGCGTGTTCAATATGGGACGCAATATCGTTTTCAAGCTGGCCGTGCCCATTGGGTGATTTCACCCCATCACCACATCCAACACCATCATCAGCACAAAACCGACAGCGAAGCCGATGGTGCTGAGGTTGGAGTGTTCGCCCGAGGAGGCTTCGGGAATCAGTTCCTCGACCACCACATAACACATGGCACCGGCGGCGAAAGCCAACATATATGGCAGCATCGGCATAAGCCACGCGGCCAACAACACCACCGCCAAACCGCCCAACGGCTCAACTATTCCGCTCAGGCTGGCAATGAGGAACGAGCGCCATTTGCTGTTGCCCTCGGCGCACATCGGCATGGAGATGATGGCTCCTTCGGGGATGTTTTGGATGGCGATGCCGAGCGAAACGGCCACGGCACCCGCCAACGACACGCCTCCAGCCCCTTGCGAGGCGGCGGCAAACACCACACCCACGGCCATGCCCTCAGGCAGGTTGTGGATGGTGACGGCCAAAGCCAACATCGCCGTGCGTGAGAGTTTGGAACGCGGCCCTTCGGGGTGGGCTGAGCCAAGGTGAAGGTGGGGCGTGAGTTCGTCCAAGAGCAGCAAGAAACCGACACCCGCAAGGAAACCTATGGCAGCTGGCCATACAGCCCAACTGCCGCTCTCCGCCCGCATCTCAATGGCTGGAATGAGCAGCGACCACACCGAGGCGGCCACCATCACGCCCGAAGCAAAGCCCAACAGCGATTTCTGCAAACGCGCCGACATATCCTTTTTCATGAAAAAGACAAAAGCCGCGCCAAGCATCGTGCCCAACAAAGGGATCAATAAACCGATGGTGATACCCATGATGATTTTAGATTAGACTGCAAAGGTAGGATTTTTAATCAAAACCCAAACTCATACCCCGCGCCAATCCAGCCACGGAAGCCGGTTTCTTTGGTGTAGGATTTCAGTTTGGTGCCTTCGGCGTTGGCATCCACTTGTTTTTCCATTAGGTAATCGGTCAAGATGTAGAAATTCAGGGTGTTGCGCTTGTCCAACTTAATATCCACGCCCAATGAGCCTCGCAGACGGTTGACATAGCCGCCGTTGAAGCCCTTCAGGAACCAACCCGCCTCGCCTTCTTCGGAATAGTCGTCCAAGGTGAGATAGACATTGCCGTCGTAGGCCGCCTCGATGACAGGCGCATTCAGATAGTTGCGCACTTCGAAATAGGCGTAGGGCTGCACCTTGCCGAAGCCTTTGTACAAAGCCTTCACACGGCTTTTCAGCGTCAGGGCGTTTTGGGGATTTTGGTACACGTTGAAATCGCCCGTGCGCCGTGTCACTTGGAAGCGTTCTTTTAGAGAGAAATTCCAGTTTCCATAGTGAATTGTTCCCGTGACATCGGCCATTAGTCTGTGGCGCGGGTTCTTGAACGATTCGGAACTGGCCACATAGCCGTTGATGAGCGCATAACCCAAACCGAGTTTGATGTTGGGATGCACCTTGTAACTCAAGGCCAGCGTGGTTTGTAGGCGGTCGAGGCTGCCGAAGTTGTTGTCGAAACGCACTTCCTCCTCAAGGGAAATGTGCAGGCCTCGGGAGATTCTTTTGTCAAGGCTCAAGGAAACCCTGCCGCCAAATTCAGGGTCGAGGGCGACATCGGTTTGGGCTGCCGCCAAAATGGGGAACAACAACCCTAACATCAATATGATACTCTGTTTGCTTTTCATAACTCTAAACTTTAAACTCTCAACTATATATCTGGACTGCTTCGTTCCTCGCAGTGACGCAAAGCGCAACTTTCAACTTTCAACTCTCAACTTAAAAAGGTCCATGACCGCCTCCGCCCGGGCCGCCTCCACCGCCATTGCCGCCCGAATAAGACGAAAGACTGATGGAATTGCCCCCACTTACAGCAGCATCTGTGTAGAACAAACCTTCAAAACACTCCGTTCCGCTGTCGACATTCACACCAGATTGTAAGACAGGCGTAGAACCTCCCGAAACAACAAGAGGCGTTCCCCCGCTCGCTGGGGTTTTGAAAGCGTAAGTCGTTGAGCCAACGGTCAATCCGTACCAAGTGTTTTGCGACCAAGAAGAGGTCGAATAACAACTTTGGGTAAGCGACGAACCGCTCTCCAAGCCGCCAATGGCCACCAAAGTGCCGCCTGTGAGGTAGAGTTTGTAGCCACCTTCCGTGTTGGCATCGATGGCCACTTCGGGCGAACTGGCACTGATGGCATACACCACGCCGCCTTTGATGTAGCAATTGCCATTGGCATCGAGGCCGTCGTTGCCTTGGCTGTAGGCGCAGACCAACCCGCCCGAAACGGTGAGGTTGCCCCCGGAGTTGATGGCGTCGTCCGATTGGGAATGGCTGTACACTTCGCCGCCCGAAACGGAAAGCGTGCCCTTGGCTTCTATACCCTCGTGGGCAGTGCAGTTCACCACCACTTTGCCCCCTTTGAAAATCAGGTTTCCGTCGAATTTGAGGCCTTTGGCCGAAACGCCGTCGGAACTATTGTTGCCCCATCCGCCGTGGCCGCCACCTCCGCCGCCATTGGAGCCGAAATTGCTTCCTGTTACCGTCACATTGACCGTGCCACCATAGAAGTAGCCGTTGCCGTCGCTGCTGATGCCCTTGCCGCCTGTTCCCGTGCTGGTGAGGCTCAACGCACCTCCAGTCATCCTAACGTAGTCCTTGCCTTTCACACAAGCAGGCTTCAAAGTGTCGCTCCCATTGACTGTGGCCGAACTCGACACATTGATGGTAATGTCACCGCTTATAAAATGCACATAGTCATCGGAAACGATGCCCGATTTGCCCATTGCCGCAACGTTGAGGCTGCCTTCGCCGCTGAAGATGAACTGGCCTTCGCCGAACATTGCCGCCTTCTCGTCCTCGGTGGAGGGTGTGTCGGTGTAGTTTGCGCCGTCGGCAAGAGTGTTTTCACCTTTCAAGACGATGAAAGTGCGCTTGCCTTTGCTCGGCTCGGCCTGTGTGCCTTGCACATTGATGGCTGCGCCGTTGGGATTGGTGATGCTCACGCCATTCAGCGTAATGCCTTGTTTCTTCGCGCTGTAGAGTTTGAAGAAACCATCGTTGGCAGTCCCCGAAAGTTCATACATCACATACTCTTCGCCTGCGTAAATGATGGTCACATCGTTGCCGTTGACGGTCACGGCGAAGTCGTCGTTGATGCCTGAAACAGCGGCGTTTCCATCAGAAGAAAATGCCACGCCAACCGTTTGCGTGAACACGGTATTAGCGATGAGGTCCTCGCTGTCGTCGGTATCAATCGGTTCGATGAGGACGATGTTGTCCTTTTGGCAACCCGCAAATGACATTGCCAGCAAGACAAACATTAAATAATTCAAGAGATGTTTCATCTTTGGTCTATTTTGTAAGACAACTTCAAATCGGGGCGTTTTATTATTTGAGAGGGGTGTTAAATGACGACAAAAAGTCCCAAAACCCACCATAATTGAGTAATCAGCGCTTCAAAATCCCCGAAAATGGGGATGATTCATGCAAACGGAAACCTCTATTTTTGTGGCCGAAAACGATTCAAATGAGAAAAGACCATCCTTTGAGAATGATTAATGCAGGCCGTTACAAGGTCTGCTTTGCCGAGTTAAGCCCTGAAATTCAGGATGATGTGCTGAAACGCATGGCACGGCTGATTGACGAAAACCGCGAATGGTACGACTGTGGCAACTACGGCCATTTGTGCAACATCCTCCCGACTTTGGCCATCGATGAAGCACTGCAAGCCGCTGGCAAATCGCCCGAAGAATCGTTGGCGTTGCTCTCGAAATACATGTGGGCGTCATTGAAGCCCGAAAAGATGCAGAGGTTGGCCGAAAAGAGTTATTTCGTGCCGTTGATGAAGATTGTGGTGCCCTTGGGGTTCAAGATGGGCTCGGGCAAGGGCTGGCGATATGTTTGGCACAAGGACACCGACGGCCCCAACGAGTTCCATTTCGAGTGCATAGAGTGCCTCTATAAGCACATCTTCACGAAATACGGCGTGATTGACCGCTTCGGCCCGATGTTCTGTCACTCGGACATCATCAACTACGGCAACCTGCCCCACACCGACTTCATCCGCACCCAAACTCTTTGTCAGGGCGGGGAAGTTTGCGATTTCTATTTTGTCCGCCACGGAAAAGACGAAGTTTGGGAACGGACGAAAAGCGTTTGAATTTGTCTTTTTCGGCAATCCGAAAAAACAAAAACTTCATTTGCCAAATGAAAGACAATATGTCCCCCTACAGAAATGCCTCTCACAGCAATCCATAATTAATAGCAAACGACAATGCCTCCGTGATATTCTCAACTTCCAATTTCTCAAACACTTGCTTGCGATAAAACTTCACCGTGTCGATGGATTTGCATACCTTTTCGGCGATTTCTTTCATCGTATAACCTTGAGCCGAAAGCACCAAAACTTCCTTCTCTTCGGGCTTCAACTTGATTTCCTCTTGTGGAATCCATTGGTGCTCGGTCAAGGAATAGACTTGATGCTGACTCGTTCCCATCCGACGGAATTCAATATGTCCAGCCTCCTTGTGCGAGGAGAGAGACACTGTGCAAAGCGCCAACCATACCTGCCCCAATTCGTTCAACAAAAGCGGTGTAATCTTGTGGTTGACAAGCAGTTTCTTTTTATTGGAAAGGATATGGAAATCATACGACATCAGGCAGCGCATTTTGTCCTCACGAGGCGTGGCATTAAAGGCTGAAAAACCTGCCTGATTCAATTCCGTCAACATTGGAATTTCAATTTCTGGCACGTGGTTCAGATAAAATCCATAGCCCATCTCCATCACCTCTTTAGCGGAATGACCTTGCGCAAAGGCTTTAGCTGTTTCGATATATGGCTTGATTCGCAGGTAATCCGCCTCCGTGATGCTTTCCACGCGGTTTTTCTCGTTGAAAAAGTCTTCAATTTGGGTCATAATTGTTGCTTTCGTTTCGCAAAATTACAAAAAATGGCCATTCCTTACCCAAAAGGGTAATTTTTCGCTCTTCAAACCATTATTACCCGTTTGGGTAACAATGCGGTCTGGACTATTCGCTTCCTTTGCAGCCTGTAAATGTGTAACTTTTTCGAGCCAAATCCGTATTACCCGTGTTCAACATCAAATTTCAACCATAATGAAAAAACTGCTTTTTATCCCCGTGCTATACATTGCGTTGACTATATTCTCGTCCTGCTCGATTGTGCGTGGCTATATATCTGACGGTGCTTATGGGCCGACAAGTTTCAGCTATGAAAAACAATTGAAGGATACTATTACTAATCGTGGCGAGGTCTTCACTTTCAGTCGTGCAGAGAATCAATACGACTGGATAGATACTTTGCATTTCTTCAACCAGGGCAAGTTTTACGTGGATAATTCGATGTGGGAAGCCATCGGCCCGAAGACGGAAACGCAGGGCGTGCTGATTATCCAGAACGACAGCATTGTTTATGAAAAATGCATAGGCGATATGTCCGTTGATAAAATTGCTGGTGTGTTCTCTGTTACTAAGTCCGTCACGTCTCTGCTTTGCGGGATTGCTGTAGATGAAAGATACATCAAGAGCATCGACAATCCGGTGACGGATTACCTGCCCGAACTGCTGAAGGCAGATCCAATGTGGCAAAAACTTACCATCCGGCATCTGCTTGATATGCGAAGTGGTCTTGACTTCGACGACACCTATTCGCTGAGGCTGAAGGATTTGAAGAGGCTGAACGCAATGGCCAAGTTGAACTATGGGCGCAACATCATGGCCCAAGTCAAAAAATTGAAGTTTCGCTGTGAGCCAGATACCGAGCATAATTACGAGAGTATGACCACCGAGATTCTGGGAATTGTCATTGAGAGAGCCACAGGCCGCAGTTATGCCGATTATCTCGAAGAAAAAGTTTGGACGCCTCTCGGAATGGAGTCGCCAGCCTTCCTTTCATTCGATAGCAAGAAGCATCACGCACCTCACGCTTTCGGGGGGCTTGCCTTGACAATGCTGGATTTGGCGAAGATTGGTCGGCTCTACTTGAATAACGGCGTATGGGACGGCAAAAGAATTGTCAGTGAATCATGGATTAAGCAATCAACGGCTTATTCGGAAGAGAATGAAGGTTATCACTTCTGCTGGTATAACACAAGCAGCGTCGGGGCAGACAAGCCCGAATATCCAGGTTACTATGCAATGGGTATCAGGGGGCAGGTTCTTTTTGTGAATCCATACAAAAAACTAATTATGGTCAGGCTGGGACTGAAGGATGATACTTATGCCCACATTCCATATCTGTTTGAGCAACTTAGCAATTTGTGGATTGAGAATTAGTTTAAGCGAGTCTGGCCTCACCGTGCGCTACAAGTTCAACACCACGCGCAGCAAATACAAAGGCACTGGTGCGGGAAATGCGGAGAAGAATAGGTTATAGAAATAATTTTTGTCCATTTTACTCATAAGTGAAATATTTATCGTATTTTTGCAAGCAAAACAATAATACTAACTATGAGCGAAGCAGAATTAATACTGGTTAATGAAGCAAAGAATTGCACTTTTTACACCATTCAATTTCTTTCTGAGGATGAAAGTGAGTTTGAACAGTTCTACAACAAGTTCAAGGACGATGTGGAGTTCAACCCCGACTTGATGCGCATTGTCGGTTTCCTTGGTCGCATCGCTGATTTTGGAGCATTGGAACGCTATTTCCGACCTGAAGGAAAAATGAGCGACAATGTTGTTGCCCTACCAGTCGTCACCTCAAAACTGCGTTTGTATTGCTTGCGCCTTTCCGACAAGATTCTCATTCTTGGTAATGGGGGTGTGAAAAAGACCAGATCTTACGAGGAAGATGATGAATTGAGCGGCTATGTCATTACTTTGCAGAACTTTGACAAACTGATAAAAGAAGGTACGGAAAGTGGAACCATCATAGTGACAGAAAACAAAATAGTGACCGACAAGACCTTTGACCTATGAAATCGATGAACACTTCTTTTCAGCAAATGCTCTCGTCTGTGCCTGCAAACATACAGCAAGAGGTGGATTTGGAGTTAGCCCTGTCAAATCGCATCAATGACTTGATGACTGAACGCGGATTGTCGAAACTGGAATTCGCAAATGCTTTGGGAAAACGCCCCAGCGAAGTCACCAAATGG
>CACXUM010000064.1 GCA_902770835.1 uncultured Bacteroidia bacterium | reverse complement strand
TCACTGCCACTTGGTTCTACGACCTCATCAAGGAAGTGGTGCTTCCCGTGCTTGCTTTGATGTCGGTCCCGTTCTGTTTCCATCTCGGCCTTGACATCTTCGATTTCGACGACCTCTACCATACCCTATACCACAAGCCTTTCCTTCTTCTCACCAATTCGCAAGGCGTTGAAACGTTCAGGCTTTCCTTCTATGGCGTCATCCTTTTGTCATGCCTCGTGTTCGTTTTCCGCTATGCGAACAAAGCCGTCCACTACCTCTGGCGGCAAGGCCGTTATTCCGCGTTTCTCCGCAAAAACAACCGCAAGAGCATCCGCAAGAACGAAATCAACCTCTCGCTGGGCGACAGCATTATCAGCGTAATGGTTTGGATGATTTACGCCATCGTTGTCATCATCACAATGCACATTCCGACGGGTTCGCTGAGCCTTGTGGCCGGCGGTTTCTCGGCTGGTGTCGGTTTGGCCCTCAAGGACATCATCAACAACTTCATCTACGGCATCCAACTTATGACGGGCCGCCTGAAAATCGGCGACTGGATTGAGTGTGACGGCGTGCGCGGAACGGTCACCGACATCAGTTACCAAAGCACCCAAGTGGAAACCATCAACGGCACGACGGTATCGTTCCTCAACGCTGCACTTTTTGCCAAGAACTTCACCAACCTGACCAAGAGCAACTCCTACGAATTCCTCAAGATAACAGTGAGCGTGGCCTACGGCACCGACATCCAGCGCGTGCGTGAAATCATTTTGGAGGCCATGCAGGTGCTGCGCACCAAGGATGCCTACGGGCGCGATATGGTGGAGCCGAAGAAAGGCATTTATGTGGTATTCGGCGAGTTTGGCGACAGCGGCGTCGAAATCAGTGTGAAGCAATTCGTCCTTGCGGCGGAGCGCATCGGATACGCCGACCGCGCCAAGGAAGTGATTTACAACGCCTTGAACGCCAACGGCATCACCATCCCATTCCCGCAGCGCGACATTCACATCATCACAGAGGAGGAATGATTTTTTGAAAATTCTCCGCAATAAAAGAGTATCTCTATCGTTATCCACAATAATCAAAACAGAAACACCTTGAAAAAAGCATTGAAAATATCCGCCATTGTGTTGTTGCTCACGGTTTTGGCCATTCCAGCACAAGCCCAAAGAAGAGTCATCCATTACCTTCCCAAATACGAACAAGAACCTTATCACTTCGGCTTCTTACTGGCCTACAACCAGATGAGTTACACCATAAAAACCGTTGCGAACTACCAGAACCTCCCTCAACCCGCCAACTCGTGGCCCAACGGAAACTACAGTATCTCCAACACTCAAAACATCTATGTCTACAATGTGGAAACAACGCAAACGCCGGGCTTCACCGTGGGCATCATCGGCAGCAAACTCCTTGGCCGCTATTTCGACCTGCGCTTTATCCCCTCGCTGAGTTTCAGTGAGCGTCGATTGCGCTACAACCTTGCCATTGAGGACATTAACGGCAATATGGAATATAAGGAATTCACCAAGTCGATTGGCACCACCTTCGTCGAGTTTCCACTCAACATCAAGTACCGTTCAAAACGCTACAACAACATCGGGGCCTATGTTTTTGGCGGCTTTAATCCCAAGCTCGACCTTGCCTCGCAAAAGGACAACAAAGAAACCGATGCCTACGGCAACGAATTCATCAACAACTTAGTCACGAAACGTTTCGACATCGCAGGCGAACTTGGCGCGGGCTTTGACATCTATAACCAATGGTTCAAAATGGGTATCGAGGTCAAGATGAGTTTCGGTCTTCTCGACATTGTGAAGAGTGAAGCCTTCATTTATACCGCCCCCATCGACCAACTTCGCAACAAATTGTTCCAAGTTTCGTTCCTATTCGAATAAATACGACAATACAAATAACTGATTATCAATTCATTGAAAATTTTTGAAATTTTTCTTATCGAAAATGTTGTAGGTAACGAAAAAATATCTAATTTTGCAGCGTCAAAAATGACACACGAAGTGGTCTCTTCGTCTAGTCTGGTCAGGACGTCAGGTTTTCATCCTGGTAACTCGGGTTCAAATCCCGGAGAGACTACAAAAACAAAGAATCCCTATCTGAATATAAGCAGTTAGGGATTTTTTTTGCCCTTTTGTCCCACTTTTTGCGAAACCCTTTCGTTCAATCCTAAAAAAGGCCGTTCCCATAGAAAGGAACGGCCTTGTGCGTAGTGTGCTGCCGGTCCGTCACCAGAGGGCGACGCGACCGAATGAGCCAAGGTCGAGGCTGGCAGAGGGAACGCCTAACGCCTTGAACGCCCGCATGATGGTGGAGTAAGCGATGTTTCGCCCACTTTCCATCTTCGAGACATACGATTTCTTCACGCCCATGCGCTCTCCGAGCTGCTCTTGGGTGAGTCCTTGTTTCTTGCGGGTCTCCTTGATGGCCTCGCCGATGAAGTATTCGTCCACTTCCTTTTTCAATCTGGCCTCGAACTCGTCCCTTTCTGGAGTGCCGATGGGACCAACAATTTCGTCAAGCACTTCTTCTTGTGTGTACAGTTTCATATCGCAGTTTGTTTATTTGTCCTCAAAATATTCCTTTCTAAGCATTTCCGCCTTATCAATTTCCCTTTTGGGGGTCTTGTCCGATTTCTTCACAAAGCCATGTGTAGCCACAATTAGCGTGTTTGTCCTTGTGTCCCAAAAGGAGAGCAATCTGTAGCAGTTTCCGCAGTGGATTGTGCGGAACTCCCAAATGTTGGTGCCTGTGAGCTTCTTGAACACTTCGGTATCCTTGACTCCCAACTTCACTTTCTCAATGTTGTAAGTCAGTTTCTTGGATGCCGAACTGTCAATTTCTTTCAAGAAATCAAGGGCTTCTTGCATATATGCAACCTTTATTGCCATTTTTTTAGTGTTTTCAGGCCGCAAAGTTATGAAAAGTTTTCCGATAAGCAAACATTTTGCCGTTTTTTCACCACTTCTGCGAGAGTGAACCACACTACGCTAAAGAAAAGGTAGGCTGACCGCGAAATCTCTCGCAGTTTCATTCTTCCACCAATCCTGAAAACGAAAAGTCTTTCTCCACATGAGTTCCATCATTCCCAAATGCAAAACCACAAAAATCACACTACAGTTTTACAATTTGATGGAAAAACTTACCTTTGCAACTTAAATCCCAATGCGTTCAAAGCATTGTTTTGTCTAATTTGGATCGAATGAAACTTCAAGTCATCATCAGCAACCAATACAATCCCTTCCTCAACCGCGCAGTTGAGCAGTATCTTACTGACAACCAAGAGGAAAATACCGTGACCCTATACCTTTGGAAGAACCAAAAGACGGTGGTCATCGGCTACAACCAAAACCCTTATTCGGAATGCAACGTCAAATTACTACTTGACGAAGGCGGCCACCTCATGCGGCGTGGCACGGGCGGTGGAGCGGTATATCACGATTTGGGCAACATCAATTTCTCTTTTGTCGCCGACAAAAAGCTGTATGACGTGAAGAAGCAACTCTCCGTGATTCAGAACGCGCTCCTCTCCTACGGCCTAACGACCGAGATTTCAGGCCGCAACGACCTCACTTGCGAAGGGCGCAAGTTCAGCGGCAACGCCTTCGCCAAAGGCAAACAAAACGACCTTCACCACGGCACCATCCTCATCAAGACCGACGGCGCGATGATGCAACGCTACCTCATCGTCGATAAGGCCAAGCTGATGAAAAACGGCGTGAAAAGCGTGGCCAGTCGTGTCATCAATCTCAGCGAACTCGTCCCCGAACTCACCTCCGAGAACATCAAGCAGCCTTTGATTGCCTCGTTTGAAAAGGTTTACGGTGGCAAAACCAACATGCTCGACTTCGACACCATAATTAATAATAAGGAAGTGCAAACCATTACGGCGGAAATCTCGTCGCACGAGTTCCTTTTCAGCCGTTGGGAACAGTTCAAAACGACGAAAAAAGCCCGTTTCCCATGGGGCGGTGTGGAGATTTCGCTTGAAATTGACGAGGCCAATGCCATCATCAAGTATGTTCAAATCGCCTCCGACAGCCTTGAACCTGAAACAATTACACTCGCAAAGAGGCTGCTTTGCGGATGCAGTACAAAAGCCATGCCCGAGTTTAACAAAAACAATACTGTTTTGTTGGACATAATGAATTTAGTGTTTGGATGATTCCTTAACACGAATTTTCAAGAATGTGCCTTGAATTAATTTCTTCAAATTCGTGACAATTGATAGCAATTCGTGTAAAAACCAAAAGCCGACATTGCTGCCGGCTTTTTCATTGCTAATCAGTTACTTCAGCACCCTTGCGTCGCCCGCTCCAAACGTTTCATTATCGAGAAAATGAACACAGCGGAGAGCAGGCAGAGCACAACAAGCACGCCCCAAACCATCCAGAGCGGCATTCCTGTGCCCCAAATGCGGGCAATGACGCTGGTGAGGTAGTTGCCGATGGCGGTCACGCAGAACCACAAGCCCATCATCATACCCTTGTACTTGGGAGGTGCCACCTTCGTGACAAACGAAATGCCGATAGGGCTTAACAAAAGCTCGGCGAAAGTCAGGACGAGATAGGTGCTAATCAGCCAATTGGGAGAAACCAAAATGCTGCTCACGCCACCGTGTACTTTCAGTTCGGCTGGACTGGCCAATGGGATGGAACAAATCACCAAGATGAGGAAGCCGAGTGCGGCCACAATCATACCCAAGCCAATCTTGCGCGGCGAGGACGGCTCTTTGCCTTTCTTGGCTAAGGCACCAAAGACAGCCATCGAAACGGGTGTCAAAGCGACCACAAAGAACGGGTTGAACTGCTGGAACTGCTGCGGAAGGATATTGATGGGGTCGGGCATCACCCGATACACCGTCCAAGCCATAATCCATAGGAAAACCGTCACGCCGCAACAAATTCCCCTGTTCATCGGTTTGGTCGCTTGGATTGCTCCAAACATCGTGTAAATCGACACGGCAACCAAAGCCAACGCCCAAATATTGAAGCCGAAACGAGTGAAACCGCTTGCGGTGCTTTGCGTGTAGTCGCGGGCGAAATAAGTCAGGCAAAGTCCAGCTTGCTGGAACGACATCCAGAAGAAAATGACCACGGCAAAGACCATCACCAAAGCGGTAATGCGCTCGCGGGTCTGCCCCTTCGAGAGTTCCACCACGTTTACCGTAGTGTTTTCCATTGCCTTGGCCTGCTTGGTGTTCACGTCGGCGTGCTTGAACCAATTGCGGCAACTCAAGTAAATCGCCATTGAGAGAATCAATGAAATGCAGGCTACGCCGAAACCATAGTTGTAGGCACCCGAAAGTGCATCAATGTAGTGGTTTGCGAAGCCCGCCAAATTGCTGATGTCGCCGCCTTGCTGCACGGCCAAAGCCTCAAACTTCGACAGTGCATTGGGCGTAATTGTGCCATCCAGATATTGGTGCGCCAACGAGGGAATCTGTGGGACATAGGTGTAGCCCGCCTTGCCGAGGAACAAGTCCGTGACTTTGGTGGCGGCCATCGGTGCGAACATCGAACCAATGTTGATGGCCATATAGAACAGGCTGAAGCCATTGTCGCGGAAAGCACTGTATTTGGCCTCGTCGTAGAGGTTGCCCACCATCACCTGCAAGTTGCCCTTGAACAAGCCCGTTCCAATGGCGATAAACGCCAAGGCCGAGAACATTGTGACTTTGGCCGTTTCGGTGGCCATCGGCACTGCCAAAAGCAGATAGCCGAGAAACATCACCACGATACCGATGCGCACCATCTTGCCGTAGCCGAAACGGTCGGCGAGCATACCGCCGATGAGGGGCATAAAATAGACGCATCCGAGGAAGATGCCATAGATGTGGCCCGCCTGCGCCTCGTTGTAGCCGAACTTGGCTTGCAGAAAAAGCACGAAAATCGCCAACATCGTGTAGTAGCCGAAGCGCTCGCCCGTGTTGGCCAATGCGAGGGCGTAAAGCCCTTTGGGATGTCCTTTGAACATATTTTTGAGTTTTTAATTGTTAGTATTGGTTTGTTTTGAGCAGGGACTCACGTCGCCTGCTTATTGATGTGTCGCCCCTACGGGGCTATGTATAAACGATTTATTCAATTCTATTATTCATTAGGCGTTTGGTTTCGCGGAGTTCCCTTTGCAGCAACTCCATCCGCTCTTTCAGCTGCTCTTGCGATGGCAAAGCGTCCTTAATGCGAATATTATTATAGGTGGCCACACCCATTGGCGTACTGATGCCCCTGAACGACCATTGCACATCGGTGCTATTCATATCCGAGCAAATCAGCAAACCGATGGTCGGGTTATCGTCGGCGGCTTTCAGCAGTTCGTCCACCGCGTTCACATAATAGTTCAACTTGCCGGCAAATTCAGGTTCGAAAGGCTTGGCTTTCAACTCACAAGCGATATAGCACCTCAATCGGATATGATAGAACAGAAGGTCTATCTTCCTCGTGCGGCCACCAACAATGATTTCCTTCTGTTTGCCGATGAAGGCAAAGCCCGTACCCATTTCCAAAAGCAAGGCAGTGACGTTTTTGGAAAGCGCATCCTCCAATTCAGCCTCATCGTAAATCTCGTGCCCAACCGTCGCAAAGCCGAAGTCGTAGTTTTCCTTCAGCACTTCCTGAACGAGCTTGCTCTGCAAAGCGGGCAGATGCTCCGAAAAGTTGTTGATGATTTTGCCTTGATGCTCAAAAAGATTGGCTTTGATGCAATTAATAAGTGCAGAACGACTTAAACCATTTTCTATGGTCTGTCCGATATAGAAAACAGCTTCTTCGATAGATTTGCATTTTGTTATTATCTCTACATGGTGCCGCCACGGCACAAGAGCAAAAGGCAATGGAAATTCTCCACCAGTTTGGTGGAGTTTTTCTTCATCCATTTCTCCACCAAGTTGGTGTAGTTTTTTATAATACTGATTATTAGTCAATTGCAATTCTCCAACGGGTCGTTGGAGTTTTTTAGAAAATTGATTGATCGACAATGCCAATTCTCCAACGGCTCGTTGGAGAATCTTTGAATCTGTTTCATTGGTATAGAAAAGATACCATTTTTTCATATACCAAAGGTTTGATGTGGAAAACCCATCATCTTCTGGAAACTCCTTTTTCAGATCAAGGCTAATTTGCTCCACCACCCCAGCGCCCCAGCGTTCTTCGGCCTTTTTCTGCACAAGGTCACGGCCAAGTTGCCAGTTGAAAAGCAATTTCTCCATATTCACCCTCAAGGCGGCCTTCACTTGCGCCGAGCGGTAACGGTGCTTCACTTCCGCAATCCAATCGGCATAGTCAGTATCGATGTGGATGTCGTGCGAACTGACGATGCGAGGTTGTGCTAAATCGTTGTTTTCCATTTGCAATTATTTTGCTGCACAATTAACAAAAAGCGATGCTCAATTTGTCTTTTCATCGGCCAGATCCATCAGTTCTTCCCAAACTTCTTTCATATACTCGGCCTCGTCCTCAAAATTGTAATCATTTGGGTCAAAAGATTGGTCGATGCCATACCATTCGAGCATTTCCTTTTCATCCTTCGTCTTGCGTTTCTTGGCAATGACCCTAAGCATGTCCTCATACCCCCAAACGCCTCCGCAATCGTCGGGCGGACACTCGCCTTCGCCTTTCACCAAAACCAATTTGGGTGTTTCGTCCGGACTATAATCCCGAATCCCTTTCAGCCAAACATCATGTTCCCACGAATCGCCGAAATCGTACTCAAAAACGATGCGGTCGCCTTTTTCGTTGAACACATTGCCCAAATGGAAATCGTTGGCATCGAATTCCAAATATCGCTTCGGGAAACCCAAATCTTTGATATACTCAATGTCACCTGGACTTTTATAATAGGTGTCCTTGCAACGGAACTGGTGCAAATGCGAACCATTCCAGCCCATAACGCTTTCGAGCAAAAACGCCAATGCCTCCAAGGAAAGATTGGACGGCACCTTGAACTCGCGCCAAATCTTCACGGGCGCGTTGTTCAACTTGATGCGCAAGTGAAATTCTTGTGGTTTCGTGTCATGGAAAACTTTGGTGATGGACTCTTCATAACTATCGTATAAGCCAGGATCATCCATTGGGACATCCTGAAAACCGTCCTTCCAACCGTCTTCTCCTCGCGAAAACTCTTCCGCATAAGCCTGAACTAATGCTTCCTTGTCGATACCCATATCAGTCAGCGAATCAATGAAAGCATCCATTTCATCGATGCCGCCTTCCTTCAAAATCCTGAGTTCGTTAGGCGACAACATAGTTTTCGCTTTTTGGAAAACATTGTCAAGGTAGTCGTGTAAATCCTTGTCATTCAAATCAATAGATTTCTTCTTTTTTGCCATTGTAGTAATTATTTGCTGCAAATTTAGGAAAATTTTAGTGTGAGTACGAAAAAAGCCGACATTGCTGCCGGCTTTTTTTTTACACTAAGATTTCAATTCTTATTCCGTCACTCTCTCCAACCACTTCACCATGCCGAACATGACGGACATAGAGACGAGGCAGATGAGCAGGAACACGCCCCAGCACTTCCAGATGTCCCAAGCGTTGAGCATGATGGGGCCAACGAAGATGAAGAGGTTGCCAATGGCCGTGGCACCGAGCCACAAGCCTTGGCAGAGGCCCACCATGTGGCGAGGAGCCACCTTCGAGACGAAGGACAAGCCCAACGGCGAGATGAACAACTCAGCCACGGTGAGGAAGAAATAGGTGACAATCATCACCCACGGAGCGGCCTTGGCAAGGCCTGCAGTGGCCATCTGGGCCATATCCATGGCACGGAACTCGTCGCCCGAAGGATAGTGCTTCATGATGGAGAAAACCATCAGGAAGAGGTAGGCGCAACCGGCCAGACCCATACCGTAGGCAATCTTGCGGGGTGTTGAAACGGCCTTGCCCTTGCGAGCCAACATGGCGAAAATGCCCATGACCAACGGGGTCAGAATGATGACGAACAAGGGGTTCAAAGCCTGCCAGATTTCGGGAGCGATGCTCGACGAATCGACGAAGTCGCGGGCGAAGACCGACAGCGACTGTCCGTTCTGGTGGAACGAGAGCCAGAAGAACACGGCGATGCCCAACACGGCAAACAAAGCGGCCATACGTTGCTTGATTTCCTTGGCCATGGCAGCCTTTTCCTCGGCAGTGTAACCCACGGTCTCAGCAGCGACCTTCTTGGCGGGTTGCGGGAACTTGCTCTTTTGCGTGAAGAAGATAATCAGCGAAATGAGCATGGCAGCCACCGAAACGAAGAACGAGAAGTGGACACCTTGGTTGAAGGTCAGGATATAATCGGAGCAGAACTGCGTCAGGTTGGTGCCGTAGTCGGCGGTGGGCAGCACAGAGTTTGCCATCGTTTCGGTGAACTTTTGCGTCACCTGACCGTCAGCAAGATACTGGTGGCACAGGGCCGACATGTCGGCGTTGTAGATGAAGTTGTGTGCTTTCAGCCACCATTCGCGCAGCATAGGGGCCACGAAGGGAGCAATCACGCCACCGATGTTGATGAACACATAGAAAATCTGAAAACCGCTGTCGCGCTTGTCCTTGGCCACGGCCAAAGCCTCTGGGCCTTTCTTGGCAGCCTCGGCCTCGAAGTTGTCGTACATCTGACCGACGAGAGCCTGCAAGTTGCCCTTGAACAGACCATTACCAAAAGCGATGAACAGCAAGGCCACGCAAGTGAAGATGAGGATGCCCCACCATTTTCCATTGCCATCAACGATGAGACCGTTGGCATCTTGGCTGAACAACGGGATGGCCATGCCCACATAACCGAGGGCCATGATGATCAAGCCCCACTGGATAGTGCGGTGGTAGTTTTGGGTGCGGTCGGCGATGATACCGCCAACGAGACTCAACACGTAAATGCCGAAGTAGAACACCGAGTAGATGAGGCCTGCGGTGGCATCGGGCAACCCGAACTTCGACACGATGAACAACAACAGGATGGCGTTCATGATGTAGTAGCCGAAACGCTCACCCATGTTACTTAAAGCGGCTGCAATCAAGCCTTTAGGATGTTCCTTCTTTGCCTTTGAGACATAGAAAATGAGGAACCCGGCGACTACTGCGAGGATAACCAGCAGGATCACCATTGTCACATTTGTTGATAATAAAACCATAATGTTATGAATTTAATTGATGAATAAAAATTTCTACAACTTTGGCGGACAAAGATAGGGAAAAATCGGTTGCACACGCAAAAAAGGAGAAAAACAGAACAAAAAAATCCCCGACCCGTAGGCCGAGGATGGATTTGTCTCACGCAGAATCCGCTGAATACGCAGAA
>CACXUM010000063.1 GCA_902770835.1 uncultured Bacteroidia bacterium | reverse complement strand
ATGGCCCGGCTTTGGAATGAATTTGAGCCAGGACTGATTTCCGTGACCGATGTCAAGCTGAAGACCGTCAAGATTGCGGGCGTGCCCGTGCCGTCGTTGGAGGAGGTGCTGTTCGACGTGAAGGACATCAACCTCTTCACCAAGCCGATGTGGTATGCCGACGGCGTTCAAATCCTGAAAAACTTGGCGCAGTTGGGCATCGAGTCGGAGGTCTATACCGAGGTGAGCCGCGTTTTGGACTACCAACGGAAAAAGACCACGCAGAAAGTCAACCTTTACGAGAAGGTGCAAATTCCTGGCTACAACGAAGCCATACGTAAGATTAAGCGATATATGGAAGATGCGGAGAACCTCGACAAGGCTTCGCAGAAAATCGTGAAAAACAAACACATAGAAGAGGAGGAGGCAGAATATGGTAACTGAAATGACGAAATATGATTTCATCCTTATGAGCGGCGATGCCGATGCCTTCTTGGAGAAGCTGCAATCGGTGGGCGTGGTGGACATCACCCGCTCGCTGAAGCCCATCGACGAGAAATCGGAGAAGCTGTCGGCACGGGCGGAGGTTTACCGCGATGCGCTTTCGGCTTTGAAGGAAGTCGAGAAAGCGGAAGACCCGGGCCAGAAGCCGACCGACTTCGCCGTGGAGGTGATGGAGACCGTGCGCGACAAAGGAGCCATCGAAGCCCAACTGCCGCAACTTCGCAAGGATGCAGATGAGTTGGTGCCTTGGGGCCAGTTTGACGCCAAGAGTTTCGACCGCCTCAAGGAAACCGGACTGAAACTCCACTTCTACAAGGCGAAAGCCATCGACCCCGCTTGGAAGGAACAATATGCGCTGAGCGAGATTTCGAATTTCGGCGGCAACAGTTATTTCGTGGTCGTTTCCGATTCCGACGACTTCGACTTCCCGTTGAAGGAACTGCCTGCTCCCGACCGCGACTATGCCGCCATCGAGAAGCAAATTGCCGACTTGGAGGCGCAGGTGAAAGAGAAAGAACATCGTTTGGCCCAACTGAAATGGCACGAACCTGTGATTCAAGCCGAGTTGGACAAGACTTTGTCGAAACTCGATTTGCATTTGGCCAACGTCGCGGGCGAGAAGGCTGCCGAAGACTATATAACTGTCTTTGAGGGATTTGCTCCCGTCGAAAACGAGCCTGCCTTGCACGATATGTTGGAAAAGGAAAACATCCTTTATTTGGTCGATAAGGCCAAAGCCGATGACAATCCGCCTATCAAGTTGAAAAACAACAAGTTCGTTTCGATGTTTGAGATGCTGACCGATATGTACGGTCGGCCCAAATACGACGAGTTCGACCCAACCGTGTTCATTTCCATCTTCTTCATGCTCTTTTTCGCCTTCTGCATGGGCGACGCGGGCTACGGCCTCGTGCTCATCTTGGCGAGCCTCGGGCTGAAGAAAGTGTTGGGCAAGATTGCGCCTCTCGGCGTGACCTTGGGCATTGCCACCACGGTAGTGGGACTCTTGTTCCACACCTTCTTCTCGGTCGATATGCTCACTTGGAGCTGGCTCCCAGAAGGGGTGAAACGCATCATGTTACCCTCGAAGATTGCAGGATACGACGGCACGATGGTTTTGGCCTTGCTCGTCGGTATCGTCCACATCTGTCTCGCCTTGATTGTCAAGACCTACCAGAGCACCAAGGTGAAAGGCTTTGCCAACTCCTTGGGCACTTGGGGCTGGACACTACTTATTGTAGGTGGCGTCATTGTGGGCGGTCTCGCCTTGATGGGCGTGATGGACAAGGCCCTGACGAAGTGGATTGTCATCGTATTAGGCAGCCTTTCTGCCTTGGGCATTTTCTTCCTCAACGACCTGAAACGCAATCCTTTGCTCAACTTCGGTTCAGGCTTGTGGGATACCTACAACACGGCCACGGGTTTGCTCGGCGACGTGTTGAGTTATTTGCGTCTGTATGCCTTGGGCTTGGCCGGTGCTAAACTCGGCGAGGCCTTCAACGCCATCGGTTTGCAAGCCCTTGGTGATGGCGGTTTCGGCTGGGTGGCGTTCATCCTCATCGTGGTCGTCGGCCATGTGCTCAATGTCGCGATGTGCGTGTTGGGTGCCTTCGTGCATCCCCTGCGACTCAACTTCCTTGAGTTCTTCAAAAACTCAGGTTATGAAGGAACGGGTAGGAGGTATAAACCATTACAATCATAATTATGAAGAACTACGGATTATACAGATTAAACGGATGTCGGACAAGAAATCAAAAATTCTGAATTGAATCTGTAAAATCCGTGAAATCCGTAGTTAGTATTGACAATCAACAATTAAACAATAATCAATAAACAATCAAAATCATGTTAGCAACAATTTTAGGTTATCTCGGATTAGGCCTCGTGTTGGCCTTGGCAGGTATCGGAAGTTCAATCGGCACTTCGACGGCGGGCAACGCTGCCGAAGGCGGCCTCAAGAAACGTCCCGAGGCATCGGGCAATTTCATGGTGCTGTCGGCACTGCCGGCCACTCAGGGCATCTACGGCTTTGTGGCCTTCTTCATGCTGCTGAGCAAGATGCAAGCCGACCCGTCGAATGGTCTCGTCATCTTTGGCGTGGGCCTTTGCGTGGGCTTGGTCTGTATGATCTCGGCCATGCGTCAGGGACAAGTTTGCGCCAACGGTATCGTCGGCGTGAGCCAAGGTCACGACGTGTTCACCAACACACTGATTTACGCCGCTCTTCCCGAGTTCTATGCTATCTTGGGCCTTGTGGGCGCATTGATGGTGTAATTTTCGAGAGGACAACCATTCAAAAGCAAAGGCGACTCCGTTTTGGGGTCGCCTTTAGTGTTTTACATCTCATCCTTCAGCCGCTCAATCATCCTCCGTTCCTTCTTGGTCGGGCGGCCTGCACCACGGTCGCGCCACTCGGCCTTGTAGGCGCGCATGAACTCGATGCGCTCGTATTCCTCCTTGGGCGTGAGGTCGTTGTAGACCTCGGGCACTTGCTTGGCGGAAACGCGGTTTTTGATGACGGTTTTCACTTCCACCACCTTGTGCAACTGTTCAATCTGCACTTGGATGATGTCGCCGACCTTCACTTCTCGTGAAGGCTTCACGGGGTTGTCGTCAATCTTCACCTTGCCGCCCTTAATGGCATCGGCTGCCAGCGAGCGCGTCTTGAACAGGCGCGCCGCCCACAGCCATTTGTCTATCCTGACGATATTTTCTTCTTCGGTCATTTTGTTGTTTTTGGGGTTGCTTCGCAAGAAATCTTGAAAAATCAATTCAAAAATCTATTGAAAATCATATAGTTATATTTTGGAAGGTTTTAATTCCGATTTTTGATAGATTTCTTGGCCGCAGGCCAATCCAATAATACTATTTCTCTTTGAATATCAACTGAATTGGCACCCCGTTGAAGTCCCAAGTTTCGCGTATCTTGTTCTCCAAGAAGCGCTTGTAGTTGTCCTTCACATCCTTTGGCAGGTTGCAGAAGAAGATGAACTGCGGCGCGATGCTCTTCAGTTGGGTGATGTACTTGATTTTCAGGAAACGTCCGCGCGAAGCAGTCGGCAACGGCACGGAATTGATGATTTCCTGCATCTTGTCGTTCAACTCACGCACGGGCACGCGACGCTCGCGGTTCTCATATACCTTATGGGCGGTCTCCAGCACCTTATATATACGCTGCTTGTTGATGGCCGAGGTGAAGATGATGGGATAGTCGGTGAAAGGTGCGGTGCGTGAGCGAATCAGTTCCTCGTAGGCCTTGTGCGTGTTGGAATCCTTTTCGACCAAATCCCACTTGTTGACGACCATAACCAAACCTTTTTTGTTGCGCTCGATGAGGCGCAGGATGTTCATGTCTTGGGCCTCGAAACCTTGTGTGGCATCAAGCATAAGAATGGCCACGTCGCAGTCCTCAATGGCGCGGATGGAGCGCAGCACGGAGTAAAACTCGATGTCCTCTTCCACCTTGCTCTTCTTGCGCAGTCCGGCCGTGTCGACGAGCATGAATTCCATCCCGAAGGCGTTGTAGCGCGTGTAGTTGGCGTCGCGGGTTGTGCCAGCGATGTCGGTCACGATGTGGCGGTCGGTGCCGAGGAAGGCGTTAATCAATGACGATTTCCCAACATTGGGCCTGCCTACCACGGTGAAACGTGGCAAGTCGGTGTTGAAATCGGTGGTGTTGGAGGGCAAAAGTTCGCAGATTTTGTCCAACAATTCGCCCGTGCCCGTGCCCGTCATGGCGGAAATCGGCCAAGGCTCATCCAATCCCAAACTATAGAATTCGCCAATCAGGTTTTCCTTGTTAGGCTCGTCTATCTTGTTGACTGCCAACAAAACAGGCTTTTTTTGCAGGCGCAGAATTTGTGCGACTTCCTCATCCAAGATATGAAGCCCGTCGCGACCATCCACCAAAAAGATGATGACATCGGCTTCTTCGATGGCCAAGTCAACCTGCTTGCGGATCTCTTCTTCAAAGATGTCGTCCGACCCCACCACATAGCCGCCGGTGTCGATGACGGTGAATTCCTTTCCGTTCCAGTCGCTTTTGCCGTAGTGCCGGTCGCGCGTCACGCCGCTCGTCTCTTCCACGATGGCCATGCGCTGCTTCAGCAGACGGTTGAACAGCGTCGATTTTCCCACATTGGGTCTTCCCACAATTGCTACAATGTTTGACATAATGCTTTGAATTTGAAATTGGCTGCAAAAATAGGCATTTTTTTGTTCAATACATCAACCCCACAATCCACAGGGGCAGTTTCTTCCCGATGGGGTATTCCAGCATGTCGGCCAAGACATACGAATCAGGCATGTCGGCAATTTGGTCGAAAGTCTTGTTATGCCCGCCTACCTCCAAGGTGATGTGCCTGTCAACGAGGAAATCGCCTTGCTGCTTTCCATATTCAACACTATGGTTTACAGCAAGTTGATTAACAACGAAGCATTCCCTGATAGTGCCAATATGGTTTTGTTGGCCAAGGGCGTAAAACAAATTGGGATTGTGAAGGTAAATTTTGTCGGGTTTCTGCAAACGCGTCACAGATTTGGTGTCGGAATACAGAAGATGAAGCAGTTCGGCGCGTTGCAGGCCGCTGAGATAGCCCAATACCGTCTGCTTGTTCAGTTCAAGATAGGCCGAGAGCTTGGCAATGTTCACCTCGTAAGGCACATTCTCCGCCAAAAAAAGCAGCAATGCCTTGATTTTTCGCGTGTTGGCAATCTCCACACCGCAAAACTGCGTCAGTTCCTGATCAACGATGAAATTGATGACGTTTTCGATTCGGCTGTAGTATTCGGTCTCGTTGCCATCGTAGAAAGGATAGTAGCCCGCACGGAGGTATTGCTCAAACAAGGGTTGAGGATGGCAAACACGGTTCACCTCGTCGCAAACTGCATCGGGGTTGGCCAAAATCTCTTCAAGGCTATGCTTGGGCAGTTGGATACCTTTATAAAAATGGAGGTACTCGCGGAAAGAAAGCCCTTCCATCATGTAACTGAGCACGCGACGTGATAGGTCAGCATCGGCATTGAGGATTTGGAGCAGCGACGAGCCGCTGAAAATGATTTTGAGGTCGGGATAAAGGTCGATGATTTCCTTGATTTCCTTGCTCCATGTGGGGTATTTGTGTACCTCGTCAAGGAAAAGATGCCGACCGCCTCGCATGTGGAACTGTTCGGCGAGATTGAGCAGCGAGTGGTTGGTGAAATATAGGCTGTCGAGAACGCAATATAGTGCTTCGCCCGCATTGACGCCGTATGTCTGCCTGACATATTGCCGCATGAGGGTGGTCTTGCCCACGCCCCGTGATCCTCTGAGGGCCACTAACTGCTTTTCCCAAGCAATATGTTGCATGGTTTCGCGAACGATGTCCATGCTCACTTGCGAAATCAAAATCCGATGTTTTCTGAACAATGTCTCCATAACTTTATTGCATTTACGGCTGCAAAAATAGCAAAAAAGGTTGTTCAACTAACCGTTTTTTACCAATTTTCGGTTAATTGACTAAACGATTTTTCTTGATTTTTGGTTAGTTTACTAACCGATTTTTCCGAAAAAGATTACGCTTCATACCCAAATCGCTTCAATTCGGCCTCGTTGTCGCGCCAATCTTTGTCGACCTTCACGAAAAGTTCGAGGAAAATCTTCTTTCCCGTAAACTCCTCAATGTCGGCGCGGGCTTGAATGCCGATTTTCTTGATGGCGCTGCCGCCCTTGCCGATGATGATAGCCTTCTGCGAATCGCGAGCCACATAGATGACACTACGGATGTGGATGCGTTTTTCGGTTTCCTCGTAGCTTTCCACCTCAACTTGCACAGAATAAGGGATTTCCTGCTGATAGTTGAGCAAAATCTTCTCGCGGATGATTTCGGTGATGAAGAAACGCATCGAGCGATCGGTGAGCTCGTCCTTGGGGAAATAGGGCGGGCACTCGGGCAGCTTCTCCAAGATTTGCTTGAAGATAAACTCCACATTGGCACCATATTGCGCCGAAAGCGGAAAAACGGTGGCATTGGGCAACTGCTCCCTCCAATAATTGACGACTTGCTCCACTTGCTCTTGCGTAGAGAGGTCGATTTTGTTGATGAGGACAAAAACGGGTATCTCGGTGGTTTTCAGTCGTTCAACGGTCTTTTCCTCAATCTTTTTGTCGGTGATGTCGACCACAAAAAGAATGAGGTCGGCATCGATGAGGGCCACGTTGACGAACTGGTTCATCACCTCGTGCATCTTGTAGGCCGGGTCTTTGATGATGCCAGGCGTGTCGGAAAAGACAATTTGGAAGTCGTCGCCGTTCACGATGCCAAGGATACGGTGCCTTGTGGTCTGCGCTTTCGAGGTGATGATGGAGATTTTCTCGCCAACCAACTGGTTCATCAGGGTCGACTTGCCCACATTGGGGCGACCTATAATGTTGACATAGCCTGCTTTATGTGACATAATGAAATTTTTTCTTGGTTTTTTGCCTTGCAAAGAAACAAAATTATTATTTTTGCAGCCGATTTCAGGGGCGAAAAATTTTCGCCGACCGAAATTTTGACACGATGCGGGGTAGAGCAGAGGCAGCTCGTCGGGCTCATAACCCGGAGGTCGGAGGTTCGAATCCTCCCCCCGCTACACAACAAAGCCAGCCTTGCCGAAGCAGGGCTGGCTTTTTGTCATGATGCGGCCATCTCCTTATTCCACTTTCGTCAGGCTGCCGCCAATAGTGCCTTCCAACTCAAGGGTGCCATTGTAGATGAAAAGGTGAATCTCTCCGTTGCCTTTGCATGTGCCGTCGAGCATCAGCTTTCCGTCATCGAGGATGCCTTGGATGGTGTAGGTCATGTTGATGGGAACCTCAATATTCATACCGTTGAAGTCGTAGTTGATGGTGTAAACATCATCGATGCCTTCAAAGCTGACCACGTTGCCTTCCACGGTGCCGGTAATCGTCATGGTTCTATCTCCGACTTGGCAGGTGGCGTCGACCTTGTTCATGTCTTCGCCAGCGGCAATGCCAAGAATGACAGGCACTTCGCGGTCGGTGAATTCCTGTTGTATGGGGTCCATGCCTGAAATTTCGACCTTGTAGCTGCCTGTGGCCAAGGCGTTGCCTTCGTAGTTGCCGATGAACTTGGCGTTAGGTTTCTCGTTATAGTTGATGCTGAAACTCTTCGAGGCGGTCAAGCCGTTGGCATCGGTCACGGTGCCTTCGATAGTGACTGCGCCGCTCGCCTCCACCACAAAAGCATGTGTATAGGTGAACGGAGCAGCTTGGTCGCTTTGCAGCATACGGAAGTTGTCGGAATGGTTGGCCAACACAGTGCCATTCTGCGAAAGGACGATTTGGATTTGGGTCAGGTTTTCACCCGTACCCGTGAAGCCAACCAAAATCGTGTCACCCGAATACACTTGGGCGTTTTCGGTCACGCAACCCATGTCGGTATAAATGTTGATGGTGGGTGCGACAGGGTCTTTCTTGCAGCTTGCCAACAGCATCAGGCCGATGCAGCAAGCCATGAATAATGTGGATTTTTTCATGTTGTTATTGATTTAAAGTTATTGTTTCAAAAGTCGTCCGCTGATGGTGCCCGACACTTCGTCGAAAACCTGATCCTGCCCCATGATGGAAGCCGAGCCGTTGCCCGAGAAGGAGCCGATGATGTTCAAAGAGTCGGCTGTGGGTTTGGTGCCTTCCAACTTGAGGTCCAAATTGAAGGTGTAATGTTGGTCGGGCTTGTCGATGACGAAATGCAACGCCTCGAAATCGGCCTTTTCCGCCGTGGCGATACCAGAGGTTTGGTGCGTCTCGGTGTCGACGGTCACCGTTGCGGTAATGGCGTTGGTTTCTGTGCCTTTGGCGATGTTCATGCGGATGCTGTCGATAGGGAAACTCAAGCTGGATTGAGGCGTGTTGTTCATCGAAGTGATGGTGAGCGTGAATTGCCCCATGTAGTTGCCTACATAGTTGGCGGTGTAGTCGACCGGCGTAGGTTCGACGGGTTTTTTGCAGGCAGCAAACATGACGGCAAGGCTGCACAATGCGATGATGAGTGTTTTCTTCATGATTTAAAGATTTTGATTGGTTTGTTTGTTTACCGAAATCCGTTTGGCCTGCAAAAATAAGGCCAATTCGGATATGATAACGCGATTTCATCAAAAAATTGTATTTTTGGGCTTCAATTTGCGCCTATGAAAAGGAAATGGATTGGCTTGACGGTGGCATTTGTCCTCATTTTGGGCATGGTGCTGCTATATGTTTTCGGTACGGCCACGGCTTCGATGCCGATGTGGATGTCGGTATTGCCGCCTTTGGTGGCCATCGTGATGGCATTATTAATAAAGGAAGTGATTTCTTCTTTGTTTATGGGCGTGCTAACGGGCACATTCATCACGGCTCTTTATGCGGGACATAGCCCCGAACAAGCCTTGGGCGGGGGAATACTAAGGGTGGTCGATACCTATGTCGTTGGCTCCCTGTTCGATAAAGACCATGTGACCATCATCGTTTTCACTTTGCTTATCGGCGGTATGGTGCGCATCATTACGGCCAACGGCGGTATGCAAGGTGTGGTCAATTGGCTCTCGCGAAGGGCGAAAAGCCCGCGCTCAGGGCAGCTGATGACCTTCTTGATGGACCTTTGCATCTTTTTCGACGACTATTCCAACACCCTCGTGGTGGGCAACACCATGCGCCCAATTGCCGACCGGCTGAAGGTGTCGCGCGAGAAATTGGCCTACATCGTCGATTCCACTTCTGCGCCGGTGGTGGCTGTGGCTTTCGTGACCACTTGGATTGGCGCGGAGTTGAGCTATATTCAGGATGGTATCCGCGCCATAGGTTTGGAGGCCTCAGCCTATTCGGTGTTTTTCCATTCGTTGGCCTACAGTTTCTATCCTTTCCTCACGCTTGGCTTCGTGCTGATGATTATTCTCAGCGGTCGCGACTTCGGCCCCATGCTGGCGGCGGAAAGGAAGGCACGCATGGCCTCGACGATGGAAGCTGAAACGACAAACAGCGTGGCCAAACCAGCCCACATTATGGATGCCTTGATTCCCTTGGCAGTGCTGATTTTCGGCACCATTATCGGATTGGTTGCAACGGGATATGATGCTTCAGTTTGGAATGATAATAGCGAGGATTTCTTCCCCAAACTCTCCGCGACCATCGGGGCGGCCAATTCCTATCAGGCTTTGCTTTGGGCTTCGCTGTGTTCTATGCTGACCGCCATTGTGGTGACGCTTTTGCGCGGTGCATTGGCCTTCGGCAAGGTGATGGAAGAAATGGTGGAAGGCTTCAAATCCATGTTCAACGCCGTGCTGATTCTGACGATGGCTTGGTCCATCGCTTTGGTAACCAAAGATATGCACACGGCTGAGTTTGTTTCGCAATTGCTTTTGGAATGGTCGCTGTCGCCCGCTATAGTGCCCGTGCTGACTTTCCTTTTGGCCGCATTGATAGGCTTTTCGACAGGCACTTCGTGGGGCACGATGGCCATCCTCTACCCGCTGATTTTGCCTTCGTCGTGGCTGCTTTGCCAAGAGCAAGGCTTGCCGGTGGAGGCCACGATGCCGCTGTTCTACAATGTGGTGGCTTCGGTGTTGGCCGGCTCCGTTATGGGCGACCATTGCAGCCCGATTTCCGACACAACCATTATGAGTTCGCTTGCCTCAAGCTGCAACCATTTGCAGCACGTCAGTACGCAGATGCCCTACGCCCTCACCGTGGGCGGCGTGGCCCTGCTGATAGGCGTTTTGCCCACGGCATTGGGACTGCCTTCGTGGGCGGCCTTCCTGCTGGGCTTTGCCGTTTTGGGGTTGGTGGTGCGGCTTGTGGGGAAGAAGGTATAAAGATTTTGCCTATTTTTGCCGCGATGAAGCCGTTGGGAGAGTTCAGAGTTCAGAGTTTAGGGTTTAGAGTTTAGGGTTTAGAGTTTAGGGTTGTGGGAAGTCGAGAGTGGAGAGTTAAGAGTGGTAGGATTTCGGTTTTCTTCTATGAATATGGAAATAGATTTGTAATTTTGCAGTTGAAATAGCCAGATAATTTGTTTAGTTTAAAAGGCTTTTCATTGACTGTTATGAGCGAAATAAAGAACAAATACTTACACGAACTTTCGTTGAAGAAAGAGTCGGAAGACCATATAGAGTTTAAAGAGGCAAAACGTGATTTCAATTTCGATGGAGGGTCGCACACCGACCCTAAGAAACGTCGGCACTGCGTGCTTGGATATGTGGCGGCGTTGGCCAATGAACGAGGCGGCAGATTGGTGTTTGGGATGAAAGACAAAAAGCCTCACGATATTGTGGGTACAAGTTTCGCCCAAGACAAACTTGGTGATTTGGAGGATGAAATCTACGAAAGATTGAAGATTCGTGTCCCGGTCACAGAAGAGTTTGAACCATCAGAAGATGCCGATGACAGGAAACGTGTTATTGTCTTCCAAGTGCCTTCGCGACCTATTGGCAAGATGCTGAAGTTTGAGGGTGTGCCGCTGATGCGGACTGGAGAAAGCCTTCGAGAGATGTCGGACGAAGAGATGTTCAAGATTCTGTCGGAGCAGGAACCTGACTTCTCGGCAAAAATATGTGAAGGACTGACGATGGAGGACTTGGATCCTGATGCCATCAAGGTTATGAAACAAAAATATGCTGAGAAAAATGAGAATCCTGGATTTGAGGCTTTTTCAGACGTGCAGGCCTTAAGCGATTTGGAATTGTTGGTTGACGGCAAACTGAACTACGCCGCCTTGGTGTTGTTGGGGAAGTCGAAGGCCATCAGGAAGTTCCTGCCACAGAACAATGTGGTGATTGAGTACAGGAAAGACCCTGCGAGTATTCAATATGATGAGCGTCAGGAGTTTCAGCAGCCGCTGTTTTTGGCCATTGACAGTATTTGGGCCTATATAAACCAACCTTCGCTGAACCCGCAAATACACATAAGCGAGAATGCATATATTTTCGACGTGAAGCTATTCAACAAGGCGACTGTGAGAGAGGCCGTGCTGAACGCCATCACCCATAGGTCGATGATAGTGCAGAATGATGTGGTTATCAAGCAAAGCCCGACAGAGCTGACCATCACCAATGCGGGAGGCTTCCCAGTGGGTGTCGACAAAAGTAATGTGCTTACCGTGAACAGTACTCCGCGAAGCAAACGATTGGCAGAGGTGCTGCAAAAGACGGGACTGGTGGAGAAATCGGGTCAGGGCGTTGACAAAATGTTCACCAATTGTATTATGGAGGCCAAACCTCTCCCCGACTACTCGGCAACCGACAACTATCAAGTGAGCCTTACACTGCGTACTGAGATTCGCGATGTGGCTTTTATGATTTACATCAGGCAGGAGCAGGCCAAACGACCCGAGCATCACAAGCTGAATGTGTTCCAACTTTTGGCCATCTACAAAGTGCGTTTTGGCGAGGAACTGGAGGTGCTGGCAACAACAGTGGATTCTCTTGTGTCGGAAGGAATACTTATGCGGTCAAAAACGGGTAGGTTATCTATGTCAAGAGCGTATAAGAGGATTGCATCGGAGATTGGTAATGGTAGCGTGAAAGTCAAAGAAAATGGGGGAATAAATGGAGGAATAAATGGGGGAATAAATGGAGGAATAAATGGAGGAATAAATGGGGGAATAAATGGGGGAATAAACGGTGAAGTAAATGCTCTTAGCGATAGCTTAAAGCGGTTGTACATTTTAGTTCGTGATCACCCTGGAATAAACTCGAACGGAATTGCTGAATTGCTCAAGGTCTCTCCACGGACAGCAGAAAAACAGTTATCGAATTTGAGAAAAAAGAATCTGATAGAACATCGTGGCTCTCTTAAGACTGGAGGGTATTATACCAAGAGTTAAACCCTTGTTGTTTTCGAACCATTGCGGTGTGATTTCAATTTTGACTACTTTTGCAGGCGATGAAATTGCGGATTTATATATGGATTGTTTTGATGATGGCGGTGTTGGTGGGATGTAAGACTCCACCGGACTCTCCCGCCCTGACGGGCACCTCCTCTCAGAGGGGAACGGCCTCACGGGCACTGGAAAACATTGATAGTTTGATGTGGAAGGAGCCAGATAGCGCCTTGGCGGTGATGATGGAATTTGCGGCAAGCCCCAAGGCCGACAGCCTCGATGTCTTTAACGGGCATTATTGCCAACTGCTGGTTTCAGAATTGCTTTATAAGAATGACTATGGGCAGAGCAACCGCACGGAATTGTTGCAGACTGTTCATTATTTTGATAGTCTAATGCAGGTCCCTGAGCTTGTCGAAGGGCCGTCTCGATACGTGAATGTTTTTCTCTCGGCCCGCGCCCATTATATGAATGGCGTGGGCTATTACGAGCGTGATAGCGTGGTGGCGGCTTGCGGTGAGTATCTGAAGGCGTTGGAGATTGTGGAGACGCATTTCCCGAATGTAGAAACGCAGCGCGCCACGTCTCTACAACCCAACCATCTGCCGCGGTTTATGGCGTTGACTTACGGGCGCCTCGGAGATTTGTTTTCGAAACAATATATGCAGGAACCCGCCATTATTTGCTACAAGAAAACCCTCATTTTCAATAGTATAGAGCCAACATCTCTCAATGGCACGGCCAAAACGTGGAGTCTCCTTACAAAACAATACTACAAAATAAACCAATTGGATAGTGCCAAGTATTGTTTCAACGAGTCATTGAAGCAGTTGCACGATACAAACAATATGATTTACAGGGATTTGATTTCGTTATCAGCCGTTGTTTATTTTGATGAAAACAGAGGCGGCGAAGAACCTGTAAATGATTTGAAACGTATGGCGGTTCAATCACCTACTGAAGACGAAAAGTTGACGCGATATA
>CACXUM010000062.1 GCA_902770835.1 uncultured Bacteroidia bacterium | reverse complement strand
CAATCATATAGGCAGCGTTGATGCTATTCAACGGGATTTTGTCTCGAATAATTTCAAAATCAAGCAATTCTGGGTCATCGCCGCGCTTCACGCTGACGGTAACCTTGGTGCCTTTCTTGCCGCGCAAACGTTTCTGAACATATTCGTTGTCAATCTTTTTGCCAAAGGCATCTTCACCATCGATTTTGATGAATTGATCGCCAGTCATGATGCCCACCTTCTCCGATGGACCACCCGCCACAGGGCTGATGACGGTGATGGTGTCGCGGATGAGTTGGTAGGTCACGCCTATGCCCTCGAAGCTACCCACGAGCGGCTCATTGGCTTTCTCCACGTCCTTTTTCGAGATGTAGGCAGAGTGGGGGTCAAGTTCCTTCAGTGCGGCGATGATAGCATCTTCCGTCACTTTGTCTATATTGGCCGTGTCGACGTAGAAGTTCTCGATGAGGTAAAGTGTGGTGGCGAGTTTTTGGGAGTTCATCTGCCCTTTTGATTGGGGTTGTTGGGCTGTTGCAGCTATTGCCAGGAAACTAACAATAGTCAAGAAAAACATTTTCAGTGATTTCATGGGTTGAAATGGATTTTTAGGGGCGCAAAGATAATGAAAAAGAGGGAATCACGGCTTCAGTAGCGTCCAAAATATTCTACTTTTGCCACGTCAGTCCATTTTCTGATGAAAGCAGTCTTTGCATTGGTATAGGCATCCCGATTATGTTCAAACTGTTTCCAAAGCCTAAGTTTCAGAGATTCATAGTCTTTGGCGACATTCGGATGTTCCAAAAGATAATCCCTGAAAAATAATTCATCGTTGTCGCCGGCATATCTGAGATGGATATGATAGACCTTGTCCTCAAAGCCATTTTTGGTATAGCCATAGTTGAATGATATTCTGTGTTCTTCGGAGGACATTCGAATGAAACCGTTTTTCTCGATGATTTTTGCAACTGATTCAATGTCAATTTCTTTTGGTATTTCGATAAGGATGTCCACGATATTCTTTGCCCATATTCCAGGAATCGCACTACTGCCGATATGGTTGATTTTTACAGGGTAATCAGACAAAATGGACTGCAATGTGGTTTTCATTTCCTCATAAAGCAAATTCCATTTGTCGTTATGCTCAACGAGAAAAATGGGGAACAATTCCCATAGTTCCTCTAATGACATTTCGGAGAGTTCTTTGGCCATACTTATTGCCTCAAAATCTCAAATGTGTTGTCTTCGTTCAGCTTGATGATAGTCGAGCTTTTGGGCTTGCAGAAACTATCGTGGTAGAGCTGCACCACATAATCCACCGAGTTTTTGATTTCATCGCAGATGTCGCTGAAAATCATCGAAGAAGGCTGCCCGGTAAGGTTGGCTGAGGTCGAGGTGATGGGCTTGCCGAGGCGGCGGATGACTTCTTTGCAGAACTCGTTGTCAACCACGCGGATGCAAATGCTCTTGTCGTCGGAAACGGCCTTGGCCAAGTTCTTGCTTTCGGGATAGATGATGCTCAGCGGACTTTTGGCACCTTTGATGAGGTCGTAGGCGATGGCAGGCACGCTAACCACATAATCCTGAAGCCTTTCCACCGAATCGACGAGGATGATGAGGCTCTTGTTGAGCGGTCTCTGCTTCACGGCGTAAACCCGCAGGCAAGCCTTGTTGTTGGTGGCGTCGCAACCCACGCCCCAAATGGTGTCGGTGGGGTAGAGGATGGTCTTTCCGGCTTTCAGCGCAGCAACGGTGCGTTCCACTTCTTCCTCAAAATTTTCTTCTGTAATGTATTGATTCATAATGTCTTATTTTGTTTTTATAACTTCGGTGTAAATATTCAATAGATTCTTGGCGATGGCCTTGTCCGAAAACTGTTGGGCATAGGCTTTTCCACTTTTTATCATATTGTCTCTCAATTCGTTATCTCTCAAAACAATCATGATTTGCTCGGCAAGTTCGGCCTCATCGTTGGACGAAACATAACGGCTGCTGGAACCGCCACTTTCCTCAAGGCAACTTCCTTTGGCCGCAATGACAGGAATGCCGCTTTGCAAGGCTTCCACGACGGGTATTCCAAAGCCTTCAAACTGAGATGGATAGATGAAAACGGACGCACTTTGGTAGAGGGCGGGCAGGTCGCCGAAATCCACATTGGGCAAGATGAAGACTTGGTTTTGGATTTTTTTGTTCTCGATAAATTGTTGCAATTCAGCAAGATAATCTGTTTTTCTCCCCGCAATGACCAATGGCGTTTCGATGGCACGGGCTTTCAGTGCTTTCAGAATCAAGAGTTGGTTCTTGCGCGGCTCGATGGCACCCACATTGAGTAGGAAAGTCTCAGGCAAGTTGTATTTCCTTCTTACGGTTTCCTTTTGGTTTTCAGAAAGTTGCTGACAAAACGCGGGATGACAACCTTGGTAAACGACGCTGATTTTCACTTCGTCGATGCCCCACAATTCGATAAGGTCGTTTTTGGTCTGTTGGCTGACGGCAATGATGTGGTCGGCCACGCGGCAGCTGTGCAAGTATTTGGTTTTGTATAGTTTGCGGTCGATGAATGGGTAGAGTTTGGGATGGCGGATGAAAATGAGGTCGTGCATGGTCATCACCGTGGGGATGCCCGTTTTCTCGATGCCTACGGGCAGTTCATGGCTGAGGCCGTGATAAAGGTCGAGTTGCCGTCTTTCCGCTTCCTTGGTAATGCCGAAAGTGCGCCAAAGCGAGGTCATAAAACTATGCTTCGGCTTGATGACGGTGGCGTTTTTCGGACAATCAAAACGGATGCTCGAATCGATTTTCGGTGTGAACAAATCCAACTGCAAATCAGGGAAGTGCGACGCGACAATACGAATCGTTTCGCGGCTGTAGTTGCCCAATCCGCGATGGTTGTTGAAAGCCCGTTTTGCATCGTATCCTATTCTCATTTTCCTTTGATGATGGTGCTGATTTGTTTGGTTTTCCCAATGAATTGTGCCCAACGGTTAGGGACAAAATCGGGGAGCGGCGTGCTGAATTTTTCGCCGATATGAAGATAATTGTGCATGAATTGATGGGCCGAAATGCCCCATTTCATCAGAAAAGTGCGGCGGCCCTTGTTTTGTTTGACGCGCTTGGTGGACTTGCATCCGAAATGGTACACCAAACTGCTGCCAACGCCTTGGAAATGCCTGACGCCGCTTTCCCAGAGTTTGCGGGAAAGGTCGGGGTCGGAATACATGCCCGGACTGAATTCGATGCTCATTCCGCCAACCTTGTCCCAAAGTGCCAAAGGAACTAAAACAGGCGGCCATGTGCTGCCCGACCAGTCGTCGCGGACGAGGCTCTCTGCGGCTTGCAGCAACTTTTCTTCTTGGAAATTGTCTGTGGTGTCGCCAAAATCGGCAATCACGCAACAAGGATTGTCGCCGCGTGGCTCAATCATTGTGGCCGAGAGCATAAATTCCTTTGTGCCAGCATGTTCAATGGCTTCGTTCAGGCGCGAATCCCAATGCGGCAGAAAATACATGTCGTCGTTGGCGTAGACGACGTAAGGGGTTGTTATCCTTAATCGGCAGACATTCAGTCCGTAACAGATTCCGATGTTTTCGGAGGAATGAATCAACTCAAGGTCAGGCTGGACTGAAACCCATTCCAAACTGCCGTCGCTTCCTTCGTTCACCATGACGATAATCTGATGCCTGAAGTCGGAGTTTTTGCGCAGGCTCTCGATGCACAGCCGAAGGTAAGGAAGGTTGTTCCAAGTGGGGATGAGTATGGAGAAAGTTGTGTTCATAATACTCTGGCTTTCTTGTATTTATACCAAACCCCGTAAGCGTTGGTTTTGCAGATAGTCCAGCCCTTGCCGCCGTCCAAGAATCCTGCTTTGAAAACATAGTCGCGCAGGAATTTCCATCCCGCATGAAGGTATGCCGAAGCCAAGTTGGGGCGTTTTCCGCTTTCGGCCATCTCCTCGGCGGAGAGGAGGGCGTATTTTTCTATTCGCCGCCGGTGTTCCTCTGGGCTGTAATATGAATAATGTAATAGGTCGCCATCCAAGTGGACGATTTGGGTGTTTTCGGCGAGCGACAAGGTTTCATGCACTTTTTTGCCCGTCCATTCGGCTTGTCCGCGCCTGAAAATCCGCACTTTCGTATCAGGATACCAGCCGCAGTGCCGAATCCATTTCCCGCAATAGTTCATCAGTCGGTTCATCGAAAAAGCCTTACTTTCAATATCTTGATTCTTAATCTTTTGTATAGATTCTGCCAGTTCTTTTGAAAGTGCTTCGTCGGCATCGATGGAAAGAATCAAGTCGCAGGTGGCGAGGTCGTTGGCGAGGTTCTTTTGGCCGATGTAGCCGATCCAGTCTTGGGTGAAGAACTTCACGTCGTAGCGGTCGCAGATGGCCTCGGTCGCATCGGTGGAATGGCTGTCCACGACGATGATTTCGTCGGCCACAGGCGCGACGGAATCAAGGCAGCGCTTGATGTTGCGCTCCTCGTTGAAGGTGATGATGACGACCGAAAGGGTGTTCATTGCCGCAAATTTTCCGCAAAAGTAGTGTTTTCTTTGGTTATGTGATTTGCTTCGCACAGAAATAATGAAAAATCCGCAACCCAAATTTTACTTGAATTGTGGGTTTGTTCACGAAGTTTCAACCAAATCTACCAAAAAACACATAGATTTGGTTGAAAGTAACGCGAAAATTGAGTTAGTTTCAACCAAATCTCATCAAAAAAGGGTAGATTTGGTTGGAAGTAATGATTTTTATTAATTTTGCAGCCAAAATCCAAAAATTATAATTTCATCATCAATTAAAAATCAACTTTATGAAAACAAGTCACAAGATTTGGCTCGTCATTTCGGGCATCCTTCTCATCGTGTTAGGCGTGATGTGCATTGCCAAACCCGCCGCTACATTGTTCTCAACAGCGTGGCTCATAGGCTGTTTCACGCTCTTTTCCGGTATCTCCAAGATGGTGTTCACTTTCCGGACCCAGCATTTATTGCCCAATAGCGGTACGCGAATGCTGTCGGGTCTGTTGCAAATCATCATTGGTGTTATGTTCTTGAGCAACAATCTGTTTGTTGCGATGTCTCTCCCTATGGCCTTTGCCCTTTGGGTGACGGTTGAAGGTTTGATTATTGCAGTTCAGAGTTTCGATTACAAGAAAGTTGGTTTCGGCTCTTGGTGGGCATTGCTCCTTTTTGGCATTGCAGCCGTCGTTTTTGGTTTCCTCGGTATGAAGAATCCTGATGTTTCAGCCAAGACGCTGTCACTGTTCATTGGTGTTGGCATCATCGTTGCAGGTTTGGCCTACCTGTTGGCCGTAGCTGGTATCAACCGCTTCGAAAAGAAAGTGGAGGATGTGCGTGATGCCCTGAGAGGCTGATTCGTTTTATGAATTTCTGCACCTACGGAAATAAAGAAAACCAAAGCCTGCTGCTGATTCCTGGGCTGGGCGTGTCACACGAGATATTCCAGCCCCTGATAGAACTGCTGAAGGACAAATTCTACATTGTCGCGGTTGGCATTGACGGATTTCTGCTCGGTCAGGAGTCTCGGTTTACCTCTGTTGATGACCAGGCTGTTCAGGTGACTCAATACATTCGGGAAAACCTGAATGGCCATTTGGACGTTGCTTACGGCCTTTCTTTGGGTGGAAAGATTCTGTCCAGGATGTTGGAACGGAACGAAATCTTGATTGACCACGCCATTATGGACGCGGCGCCCTTGCTGCCCTTGCCCAAGTGGAGCGTGAACCCGCTTCGATATTACCAAAGTCTCAACGTGTGGACTTGCTATCATTGGACGGGTTTCTGGAAATTCGTGTTCCATTCCCACTATTTCGACGTGCTGTTGGAGGAATGTAAGAAAGTGTGGCCATACGGAAAGGGAAAGGCAGTGCGAGACGGCTACAAGGATGTCTATACCCATAAACTGGAATCCATTCACGGGTCAGATATTCATTTTTGGTATGGCACCAAAGAGGCTTTCGTAGCCAAGCCGCAGGCCGAGCATTTACTCAAACTATGCCCTGAAGCCCATGTGGAGGTCTTCCCAAAAATGAATCATGGACAGATGCTTGTGGACTATCCGGAAGAGGTGGCTAACCGCATTCAACGGCTGGTCAAGAAAAGATAAATTTCCAATCTTATCGAACATAATCGATGAAAATTGGGCTTTTTTGTCGATTATAAACGATAAAAAATGTGTGTTTTTATCGAATGTAATCGATAAAGTTCAGAACCAACATCCAACGCAAGTATTATTATTTCTGGCTCTATTCTTCAGAATTTCCCAACGCTTCGTTACAATGAGAGCATAGAACTCGTAAATTCTCCAACGTTGTTTCTCCTCCCTTTGACCAAGGCTTAATATGGTCAAAATGAATGTTATGTAAACCACCACTACATTCAACGCCACAGATTCTGCATCGATTTCCATCTCGCATCAAAACTTGAACTTTCAATCGGTCACTTGGATCTCGTTTGGTTTTATGTTTTATTACAGAAGAAGAGGTTGGCTCTTGTACTTCTGTTGAAGTATCAACATCTTTTTCTGAAATATAATTGATAAAACACTCCAATGCTTTATACCAAGTTCCGAAATGTCGTAGATAAGTACCCGAAGAAATCTTTGATAATTCTTTATTGTCCATGTCGCGCCTTGATGGTTGTTTGCCCTTTTTTAACCAAGCGTCTTTTATGTTGGACAGTAGTTCTTCGTCCGAATAAAACATATTGTTAATCCCGGCACCAACCATATTCAAGGCAGTGTTCCATTTTCCAAACCGTCTAGTGACTGTGGAGCTATTTATTTTTGAATTTGCATCAAAGTCTTTTATCGTAATACTGGATTTCCCCAGCTTTTTCATTACAGCCTTGATTTCATCGATAATTTCTTCATCGCTTATTGGACCTTTTTTGATTAACTCAAATTCCATCTTTCTCTTTTTTTTGCCGTTTGCAAAAATACATAAAAATGGGAAATAGTTGTTTTTGCCTCCGAAATAAAGGAAGTTAAGAGCACCTCGATTGGTTGGATTTGCAACTTGCTTCTTCGCTTTTCCCGAAAATTCCCTATCTTTGCGCCCTTATAAGTGCAATCGATGAACATCGGAATCCCAATATGGATGTTAGCCTTGTCGCTGCTGGCTGGTGTAGCGGCGGCAACATTGTTGTATTTCCGAAACAAGAAACAACACTATGGCAAAGCGCTGACAATCATTTTGTTTGCGCTGCGAACACTAATGGTCGGCTTGGTGGTGTTGTTGCTCTTCAACCCGTTGATTCGGCAGAAATTCAGTTCGGTGGAAACGCCTACGATTATCCTCGCGCACGACAATTCCTCGTCTGTCGTCCTTTGCAAAGATTCGGCGTTTTACAAAAAGGATTATCTGACACAGTTTGAGCAGTTTAGGAAAGACTTGAACGCCGATTTCCAAGTCGATGAATATCTTTTCGGTGAGGAAGTCCGCGATTTCGACAAACTCGACTTCTCCGACCAACTGACGGACTTGTCGTCGCTCATAAAAACCTTGGACAGAAGATATTACAAGCGCAATGTGGGCGCGGTGCTGCTCTTTTCCGATGGCATTTATAACCGTGGCTTCGAACCGGAACTGCTCGCCGAGAACTTCCCATATCCGATACATACTGTCGTTTTGGGCGACACGGTTTCCTATCCCGACCTCGCCATCCGCAATGTGCATTATAATAAGGTGGTGTCGCTTGGCGCTACTTTTCCCGTCCGCGTGACAGTGGCCGCCCGCGACTTGGCAGGCCGAAAAGCCCAACTGACCCTCAAGGAAAGCGGCCGCGTTATCGAAAAGCGCGACATCGAGATTCCGTCCAACCGCTTCTCCAAGGAAATCGACTTTATGCTCGACGCGACCAAAAAAGGCGTTTTGCCTATCGACATAGAAATCAGCGGCATAGAAGGGGAGGAGCAACTGCTCAACAATGTGCGGCATATCTATGTTGAGGTGCTTGACCAGAAATATAAGCTGCTGTGTGTGGCCGCCTCGCCGCATCCCGATTTGGGTGCCTTGCGCAGTGTGCTCAACGACAATTACGAGGTGGATTTTTGCTTCGGAAAGGAGCAACTTCCTGATTTTGAAAAGTATGACCTCGTTATTTTGCATCAAGTGCCGAATGGCAAAATGGACTTCAACGCCCTGAAAACTCAACTTGACAAGAACACGAAAATGCCCGTGCTGTTCGTCATCGGCAACGACACGGACAAGGACTATATTAATAAGGTGCAGTCGGTGTTCGAGTTTCGCTCTGGCGCGACCAACACGCTTTTGGACGTGAAGGCGCATCTGAATCCCGCTTTCTCGACTTTCACTTTCGATACCAAGTCCGACCAAATGATTGCGAAATACCCGCCGTTGGCTTTGCCGCACTTGGAAATCAACGCCTTGAAGTCGCACGACGACCTTCTTCTGCAAGAGGTGATGGGCGTGAAGTCGGGGCTGCCGTTGTTGGGTTTTGCCAACGACAAGCGCAAGATGGCGTTCCTGTTCGGCACCAACATCTGGCGTTGGCGGCTGTTTGAATATTACCAGTCGAAGAGCCACGGCGTGTTTGACGAAATCTTCTCCAAAACGATGAAATACTTGCTGTTGTCGGCCAACGACGGCTCGGCGATTTACGCCAAGGAAACCTATTACAGCAACGAACCGGTCATCATCACCGCCGAATTGCGCAACCCGAACAACGAACTCGTGACTGACCCCGACATGACGATTCAGATTGAGAACAAACTGACGGGCGAGACCTACGATTACACCTTCTCGAAACGCGACCACGACTATGAGTTGAATGCCGGCCTGCTGCCCGAGGGACTATATATATATAAGGTGCAGGCGCAGATGGGTGAGCGCAAAATCAGCGTGAGCGGCACCTTCAGCGTGGCGGCCATTGGTATTGAGGAACAGCAACTTACCGCTGACATCGATAGGATGCGCACCATCGCCCGCCTGACCAATGGGAATTGCTACACCGCCCGCGAGTTGCAGCAACTTTTTGCCGACTTGCACAATGATTCGCGCATCACGAGCGTTGAACACCACGAGAGCCGCTTCGAAGACCTGATTCACTCAAAATGGATTTTCTTCGTCCTCATCGGCTTGGCCGCTGTGGAATGGCTCTTGCGGAAAATGTTCGGGGCGTATTAAACTACGGATTATACGTATGAAACGGATTGAAATACAGTATTTAATATCATAAATTCAAAAAGTATTCGTTAATGATTACAAACAAAGGCAGAAATAGATTTCAACATCAAACTTGTTTTGGGCCAATCTGTATAATCTGCGAAATCCGTAGTTAAAGAAATTGTTTTAATTATTTAAATATCAAATTGTTACGAAATGAAAATCCAAGATCAAGCTGTCGTCACGATGACCTACGTCCTGCGTGAGAACGACGAAAACGGTCCCATCCTTCAGGAGACCACCAAAGAGAATCCTTTTGTCGCCATTTTTGGTATGCACCAACTGCTGCCCAAGTTCGAGGAGAATCTGATGGGCAAGGAACCGGGCGACAAGTACGCCTTCCACCTGACCCCCGAAGAGGGCTACGGCGAGCGCGACGAGAACTACATTATGGATCTCGACAAGAATATGTTTATGCAGAACAACGTTCTGATGGATATGGTGAAAGTCGGTGCCCAACTGATGATGCAAACCTCCGACGGTCGCCCGATTGCCGGCATCGTTCGCGAAATCGGCGACAACCACGTGAAGATGGACTTCAACCACGATATGGCGGGCAAGCACCTCCATTTCTCTGGCGTAATCCTCGACGTGCGCGAATCCACCGATGAGGACTTCGGCGCAGGCGGCTGTGCTGGTTGCGGCGGCAGTTGCGATGGCGGCTGCGAAGGGTGCAAATGACAAAACTCTGGGAAAAAATCATAATTTTTGTGATTTTTCCCCAGAGTTTTCTATTTTGTAATGCAAAATGTTGCGTAAAGCGGCACGGATTTGATGTTGTTGTCGAAGCCGAAATGCTTTTGCGAAATCCTAATTGAATAAGGTGAATTGTATTTATTGGCGAACTGGTTCATACTGATGGCCTTGTTACGCTTGCCTTTTTTTACTTCCACGGGAATGATGTCGGTGCCGAGTTGCAGCACGAAATCCACCTCAGCGGTGTTGTCGTTTTTCCAGTAGTAAAGAGGGATTTGGTTGGACTTAAATTGTTGTGCCACATAGTTTTCTGCCAACGCGCCCAAAAAACTGTTGTCTTGCTCGATGGTGGAAAGCACGGTTTGGTAGGCAAGCCCCGATTTCATTGTGAGCAGTCCCACATCGGCCATATAGAGTTTGAAATCAGGGAGATCGGCATAGGCTGCGATGGGCATCAGTCCTTGAGTGGTCTTTTGGCATTTTAGCACGATTCCCGCCGATTCGAGCCAGTCGATGGACTCGCCGAACAGCGTGGCACTGCCGCCTTTTTGCACCACTTTGTATTGGAACTTGGTGTTTTCCTTGGCCAATTGGGTTGGGATG
>CACXUM010000061.1 GCA_902770835.1 uncultured Bacteroidia bacterium | reverse complement strand
TGTCTCACGCAGAATCCGCTGAATACGCAGAAGCCTATCGGACAAAATCACGTCGCATTGCGATTCATAAGATTCTGCGATTTCTGCGTGCCAAAAAAAACTATTCCACCACAATCTTCCGCGTCACGCCATTCATTTTCACGAGTTTGTCTTTTCTGTAAACTATTGTATTTATCTTGTTGGTTTATAACGATTTCAATTCATTTTCTTCCAATCCCGTTGTGGCGAGAATGACGGCATCGTCCACCCCTGCGGCTCTCAGCTTGCGGGCTATGTCTAAGGCTTTTTTCCTTTCACCTTCTTTCATGCCTTCTTCCTTGCCTTCTCTCAGGCCTTCCTCTTTGCCCTCACGGAAGTGCTTCACATTACTATTATTAATGTCGTTGTAGTCAAACAAGGATTTTTCGTATTGTCTGCGCTCATTAGGCTGCATCTTGTCAATCTCGGCATGGCGGAACAGCGAGGCAAACACCCTTTCTTGTAAAGCAGCGGGGCGTTCCATCAACCGTGAGAGGTTGCGCAACACAAACAACCACTTGTCGTAAAGCGTCACCAACTCGTCTTCTTTCTTGTTGAATTTTGGAAGTTCAATCGTGATGAACGACAGCTTGTCGTAAAACACCTCCTTGGTCGCCACATTCATCAGTTTGGCCTCATGGTGGACATCGTCGCTGCTCTTGTCGAAGATGAAGTTCAGGATGCCTATCGTGTAGACGGGATTCAACTTGTAGTCCCAATCGCCACGCTTGGCCTGCTCGCGAATGGGGAAGGTAGAGTAATACACCATTCGGTCGGCGAAATAGTCCTGGTCCACGTTCTGCATCTCCACGATGATATGGTCGCCCTTGTCTGTTGTGCAATACACATCGAAAATGGCACGGCGCGAATACACCACCTCGTCAAGATGCTCCGAATTCTGGTAGGTAATGTCCTTGATATGGTGCCTACCTTCAAAAAGCGCGTTCAAGAACGAGATCAAGTATTCTTTGTTCAATTCGCTGCCGAAGATGTACTTGAAACCGAAGTCGGTGTACGGGCTGATATATCGTTGTCCGTTCATAGCGTGGTCGTATTAGATCGTCGGTTACATATTTTCTGCAAAATTACCAAAATTTCCGAAAACCAATGCTATTGCGAGTGAATTTTCCTGGATTCAACAATTCAACATTCAACAACATAATGGAAATTTGTTGATAATAATACCATAATGTTATGAATTTAATTGATGAAATCAAATTTCTACAACTTTGGCGGACAAAGATAGGGAAAAATGTCTCACGCAGAATCCGCTGAATACGCAGAAGCCTATCGGACAAAATCACGTCGCATTGCGATTCATAAGATTCTGCGATTTCTGCGTGCCAAAAAAACGCTGAATTCAAGTCACAAACGCAACTTTTTGGGTTAGACTTAGGTTCAATTCGGGAGCGAAGTTAGCGAAAAAGTATTCGATGGGAGTGAGGAAGCCGAGTTTTTTTCTTGGCCTGTTGTTGAGTTTGTCGCGTATTCGCTTGATTTCGTTGTCGTCGAGGCCGTCGAAGGGGGTTCCCTTTGGCAGGTACTGTCTGATGAGCCCGTTCATGTTCTCGTTGGCGCCCCTCTCCCAGGAGTGGTAGGGATGGGCGAAGTAGTAGTCCACGGCGAGGCTCTTGGCGATGGCCTTGTGTTCGGCGAACTCCTTGCCGTTGTCGGACGTGACGGTGTGCAGCAGCCCCTTGAAGGGCATGAGCATTTCGGCGGCCTTGTCTGCGAGGGCCTTGCTGTCCTTGCCCTCGAGCAGCGCTATCCACGAGATGCCCGACGCCCTGTCGTTGGCCGAGAGCAGCGCCCGCCTGTGGTTCGCCCCCATAATGAGGTCTATCTCGAGGTCGCCGAAACGGGACTTGTCATCCACCACCTTGGGCCGCTCGTCGATGCTCACGCGGTCGCGGATGACACCCCGCGAGTCCTTCTTCGCGCCCCGCTTGCGGTATTTGCGACCCTTGCGCCGCAGGTGGGTGTGCAGGTCGCCGCCACGGCGCTTGTCGCCCCACACATGTTGGTATATGGTCTCCACGCTGACGCATTCAAGCCCCTCCAGCCTGCAACGCCCCACAACCTGTTCGGGGCTGTAGTCCTCCCTGAGCATCGCCTCCACGCGCAGCCTCACCTCCTCGGTGAACCGCACACGGTGTGGCTTCCCCTTCTGCCGCCTCTCGCACTTGCGCTGCGCCAGGTCGGCATCGTACCGGCCGCTCCGCCCGTCGCAGTTGCGGCGCAGTTCGCGGCTTATCGTTGATTTGTGCTTGCCAATGGCGGCTATCTCGCCCATCGGGAAATTCTGCTTGCGCATCACGGAAATTGTGTACCTTTGTGCCTTGGTTAGTTGGGACTTCTTCTTGCATTTTTAGGACGGAGGCAAAGATAGTCTTTCCTATCCACCCGGAAGGCGAGAACGGGGAAAAAAATCCCCTTTCTCCCTTCGGGAAAATCTCATCGGACTATCGCGACCGTCTAAAGTTGCATTTGTCTCTTGAATTTAGGAACTATTCCACCACGATTTTCCGCATCACGCCATTCATTTTCACGAGTTTGTCTTTTCTGTAAGCTATTGTTTTTATCTTGTTGGTTTATAACGATTTCAATTCATTTTCTTCCAATCCCGTTGTGGTGAGAATGACGGCATCATCCACACCGGCGGCTCTCAGCTTGCGGGCTATGTCTAAGGCTTTTTTCCTTTCACCTTCTTTCATGCCTTCTTCCTTGCCTTCTCTCAGGCCTTCTTCCTTGCCTTCTCTCAGGCCTTCCTCTTTGCCCTCACGGAAGTGCTTCACATTACTATTATTAATGTCGTTGTAGTCAAACAAGGATTTCTCGTATTGCCTACGCTCGTTGGGTTGCATCTTGTCAATCTCGGCGTGGCGGAACAGCGAGGCAAACACCCTTTCCTGCAAAGCGGCGGGGCGTTCCATCAGACGAGAAAGGTTACGAAGCACGAACAACCACTTGTCGTACAAGGTCACCAACTCGTCCTCCTTCTTGTTGAACTTCGGCAATTCAATCGTGATGAACGACAACTTGTCGTAAAAAACCTCCTTGGTCGCCACGTTCATCAGCTTGGCCTCGTGGTGGACATCCTCGCTGCTTTTGTCGAAAATGAAGTTCAGGATGCCTATTGTGTAGACGGGATTCAACTTGTAGTCCCAATCGCCGCGCTTGGCTTGCTCGCGGATGGGGAAGGTGGAGTAATACACCATTCGGTCGGCGAAATAGTCCTGGTCCACGTTCTGCATCTCCACGATGATATGGTCGCCCTTGTCGGTGGTACAATACACATCAAATATGGCACGGCGCGAATACACAACCTCGTCAAGATGTTCCGAATTCTGGTAAGTGATGTCCGTTATGTTGTGCCTGCCTTCGAAAAGGGCATTCAGGAACGAAATCAAGTATTCCTTGTTCAGCTCGCTGCCGAAGATGTACTTGAAACCGAAGTCGGTGTACGGGCTGATGTATCGCTGTCCGTTCATAGCGTGGTCGTATTAGATCGTCGGTTACATATTTTCTGCAAAATTACCAAAATTTTCGAAAACCAATGCTATTGCGAGTGAATTTTCTTGAAAGCAAAAGGTCTAAGCCTTAATCCATTCACTTTTTGCCATCGTGCATTGCCTTATTTGACTGCAAAATTATGGAAAAGAAACCAAGCAAGCAAAAAAATCCCTACTTTTGCCGATTGTTTTGAACGCAAAACGATTGGACTGCTTCGTTCCTCGTAGCGACGCAAAGCGACGAGAATAATCCCGCGTCAAACAACAATTAAACAATTCAACAGTCAACAAATCAAAGATTCAACGAAGTTAATTCAACAACATAAATGGAAATCAGCAGCAAATACAGCCCTCAGGAAGTTGAAGGCAAATGGTACGAACACTGGATGGACAAGAACTACTTCCACTCCACTCCCGACGAACGCGAACCCTATACCATCGTGATCCCGCCGCCGAATGTGACCGGCGTGCTTCACATGGGCCACATGATGAACAACACGATTCAGGATATCTTGATCCGCCGCGCCCGCATGCAAGGCAAAAACGCCTGCTGGGTACCCGGCACCGACCACGCCTCCATCGCCACCGAAGCCAAGGTAGTGAACAAGCTGGCGCAACAGGGCATCAAGAAAACAGACAATAGCCGCGAAGAGTTCCTCAAGCACGCTTGGGACTGGACCCACGAGCACGGTGGCATCATCCTCAAGCAGTTGCGCCGCCTTGGTTGCTCCTGCGACTGGGAACGCACCTCGTTCACCATGGACGACATCCGCTCGAAGAGCGTCATCCGCGCCTTCGTTGACCTATATAACAAAGGCCTGATTTACCGTGGTGTGCGCATGGTCAACTGGGATCCGAAAGCCTTAACGGCTTTGAGCGATGAGGAAGTCATCTTCAAGGATGAGCACAACAAGTTGTTCTATCTGCGTTATTACCTCCACGAGGACGATGGAACGGGTGCCACAGGTGCTGAAGGCGAAATCATCCACACCGATGAGCAAGGTCGCCGCTACGCTGTGGTGGCCACCACCCGCCCCGAGACCATCATGGGTGATACGGCCATGTGCATCAACCCTGCCGACCCGAAGAACCAATGGCTGCGCGGCAAGAAAGTCGTGGTGCCGCTGGTCAACCGCGTCATCCCCGTCATCGAAGACAGCTATGTCGACATCGAGTTCGGTACGGGCTGCCTGAAAGTCACTCCCGCCCACGATGTGAACGACTACATGCTGGGCGAGAAACACAACCTGCAGAGCATCAACATCTTCAACGATGACGCCACCTTGAGCGAAGCCGCTGGCATGTACATCGGCATGAGCCGCGAGGACTGCCGCAAGCAGATCATCATTGACATGAAGGAAGCCGGCCTGCTGGAGAAGATCGAGGACTATAATAATAAGGTGGGTTACTCCGAGCGCACCAATGTGCCGATTGAGCCGAAACTCTCGATGCAGTGGTTCCTCAAGATGGAACACCTCGCCGACATCGCACTGAAACCCGTGTTGAATGGTGACATCAAGTTCTATCCCGCCAAATATGTCAACCTCTACCGTCACTGGTTGGAGAACATCAAGGACTGGTGCATCAGCCGTCAGCTGTGGTGGGGCCATCAGATCCCAGCCTACTACCTGCCCGAAGGCGGTTTCGTGGTCGCCGAGACACCCGAAGAGGCCTTGAAACTCGCCATCGAGAAGACGGGTAACAAGAATTTGATCCTCAAAGACTTGCGTCAAGATGACGATGCTTTGGACACTTGGTTCAGCTCCTGGCTGTGGCCTTTGTCGCTCTTCAACGGCATCCTCGACCCCAACAACGCCGAGTTCAAGTACTACTACCCCACCAACGACCTCATCACCGCCCCCGACATCATCTTCTTCTGGGTGGCCCGCATGATCATGGCTGGTGAGGAATACCAAAATGAAGTGCCGTTCAAGAATGTGTATTTCACGGGTATCGTGAGAGATAAACTGGGCCGCAAGATGTCCAAGTCGTTGGGCAACTCCCCCGACCCGATCGAGCTCATCGACAAGTTCGGTGCCGACGGCGTGCGTATGGGCATGATGCTCAGCGCCCCTGCCGGCAACGACATCCTCTTCGACGAGGCCCTCTGCGAACAAGGCCGCAACTTCTGCAACAAGATTTGGAACGCCTTGCGTCTCGTGAAAGGCTGGAATGTGGATGAAAACGCCACCCAACCCGAGGCCGCCAAGATGGCCGTAAAATGGTTTGAGGCTCGCTTCAACCAAGTGCTGGCCGAGACCAACGACAACATCGACAAGTACCGCCTCAGCGACGCTTTGATGGGCATCTACAAACTCACTTGGGACGACTTCTGCTCGTGGTACCTTGAGATGGTGAAGGCCCCGCAAGGCCAAGGCATCGACCCCGTGACCTATGCCGCCACCATCAAGTTTTTCGAGAACCTGATGCTCTTGCTGCACCCCTTCATGCCGTTCATCACCGAGGAAATCTGGCACGCCATCGCCGAGCGTAAAGAGGGTGACGACATCATCATCGCGCAGCAGCCCAAACTGCAAGCCATTGACGAGTCTATCCTGAAGCAGTTTGAATTTACCCAAGAGGTCATCAACAATGTCCGCAAGGTGCGCAGCGACAAGAACATCGCTTTCCGCGATGCCATCCAGCTCGTGGTGAAAGGTACGGCCAACAAGGACTTCGACTGCGTGATTGCCAAGCTCTGCAACGTGAGCGAAGTGAGTTATGTGGCCGAGGCTCCCGCTGGTGCCTTCGGCTTCATCGTGGGCAGCACCGAGTTCTTCGTGCCGCTCACCGGCAGCGTCGATGTTGAGGCCGAAATCAAGAAGCTGGAAGAGGAACTGAAATACGCCCAGGGCTTCCTGAAGAGCGTTGAAGCGAAACTCTCCAACGAACGCTTCGTGAGTGGTGCTCCTGCCGCCGTCGTCGACAAGGAACGCAAGAAGAAAGCCGACGCCGAAGCCAAGATTGCCGTGATTGAGCAACAACTGGCGGGGTTGAGGGGATGAATTTCAACTGAATAAAAAAGGAATCGGGCTTCATCATTTGGTTGGTGAAGCCCGATTTCTTTACATGTAAAAGTTATTTGTCATTCATGTATGATAGCAAGAATGAAGAGTAGCTCTTGTTTGATGTTTTTTTGTATGCTTTGTTTAAAGCACTTCGCCCCGAAACAAAATCCCCAAGTTTACTCTCGGTATAATCGCAAATATGACTGATAATTTCTATTTCCCCATTATCACATTGAGACTTTAAACTGTTCAGTTGGGCACACATATTACAGATTTGTATCAATTCATTTTTCCCAAATTGTTTTTCTTTTTTCAACTCTTTTCCGCTCAGAATAAGAGGATAAACAGATTGCAGTTTTTTCACAACACGACTTTTGATTTCTTGTTCAACAAGATCGTTCTGTTTGACAACGCATAATTCGTATTCTACATTGGAATCAAACAAGAATTTGCAAACTTGTAATAACTCTTTATTACGTTCTTGCCTTAATGATTCTTTCCTTTGATTCTCAAGATTGATAGAATCCATTTTTCTTTGTTTTGCAAGCTGAATTGCCTCTCTTCTTTTAAGTTCTATTTGTACAATTGAGTCTTTTCTTTTTTGTTCTCTTATTTCCCAGGCTTCTTGCTGTTTTTGTTCTTCCGGATCAGGATAAAATGTATAAGTGTATTTATACTCCCAACCTTCTACAATTACCGAAACATCTTCATGACTATAACGTGTCAGTCGAATTGGATTATTGTCTTTCCCATATTCAAACTTGTATTCATAATCATAAATCCTATTATTCACTTTGTCCTTAATTCTTAGTGAAGTCATATTACCTTTATTATCATAATGCCACTTTTTTTCAATATATCGAGAGTAATCATTAGTGAAATAGTCTCCCTTTTTATAGAGACTAGATTTATAAGTCACCAATCTTCCTTTTCCATCATATTGATAGCTCTCATTACTATTGTCAATTGCCTTTCCAGCATAATCATATTTTTTTGCACTTAGAATATTTCCTTTGGAATCAGTCTTATACTCATACAAATCTGTACTCCATTGTCCATCTCTATGATATTGCTTTTCCAAGAATCCGTTTTTATTATAAATACACCTACTTTGAACCGAATAAGTAGGATGTGCACTTAAATCACCGCCAGACCATTCAATGACTCGACCATTTTCATACTTATATCTGCCACTACCATAATCATCCTTTTTTATTTCAGTCATATTACCGTCATTGTCGTATTTAATTATTACAACCGATGATTTACCATCGGATTTCAGGTTCCCAAATTCGACACCTTTATGATGAGATATTATTCGAATTTCCTTAGTTCTAGGTTTGACAAAGGGGAGGACAAAAGACTCTTCATCTGAGATGTATAAATAATAAACCTTCCCACTGGCGGCATAAGGTGCCCAATAAGCAGCATTCGCGACTTTCCCTTTTCCAGAGATTACCAATGTTTGCGAATTGCTTTGTAAAGGGAAACATAATGAAATTATTAATATGCATCCCACAATGATTCTACTTAAAATGTTCATCACTTCACCTCCAATTCCGAGAAACTCTCAATCAATACGCTGTTTGGGGTTTCCTTAATTCGTTTCGTGCTTTTCAGCCCAAACTCTCGAGTAATGGCTTGGGCAAGTTGGCTGTTTAAGGTTTGCTTGCCTCTTCCAAAATCTCTCATCAGTGCCAAGTATCTACGCATCAAATCTTTGTCGCTCTGTAGATAGCAGAAAACTGCATCCGTAATGTTGTTTTGAAATTCAGTCAGAACATCATCGCAAAACTGTTTCAATTCGCTTGTCTCGTTCATCTTTTCATACCCTAATTTCGTGACGGGCGCAACTTCAAGCTTGGCGGACTCCCTAACGCCGAATTGTTTGAAATGATTACAAGCCATACAACGAAAGAAGCGCGGGAATCAACTTTTGCTTATCCCGCTTGTAGAGGCTCTCGCATTGCCCATTGTTAGAGATAAGCAATGCATCAGCCCACGCTTTGGTATGATATTGAGAACAATATACACCAATTAAGGGACGATGACCATCGCGTTATCGCGTAACAATTTAGAATTTGCGAGATTCTACAAGCCGCACATAAACGCCAGTTCAGCGTCTTTGTTTATATGTCTGCCGCTTGGAGTTTGCCAAACGACGGTGCAAATATATACAAAATCCGATTGTTCCACCTGTTTTTTTTGTTATTTTTGCGACTTAATTTTAATCCAAAATGAAACAAGCCACCACATTAGACGAACAAATCTCCCTTTTGCGGTCACGCGGCATCCAAATCACCAATGAAGAGAAAGCGAAAGAAGTCCTTATGGACATCGGCTATTATCGGTTAGGTTTTTATTTGTTCCCTTTTGAAAAAAGCTATCCAAGGCTTAGAGGCAGAAAACATGAATACAAAGATGGAACGAAACTAAGCGATGCCGTTACACTTTATTACTACGACTTTGACCTTCGCAATATCTTAATGCGATATATCAACCGAATAGAAGTTGCCTTCCGCACCTATATGATTTATGAGTTGTCGAACAAATACAAGAACGAACCGACATGGTTTATGAGTCCTTCCATCATGAGCCATCAGTTCCTCCAATCTTTCGACAACGAAATCTATAATGACAATTTCCGCAAGAATCCTGTTATTCAAAGACACCACAGAAAATACATAAATGACAAATATGCTCCAGCATGGAAAACAATAGAGTTTATGACTTTTGGAAATGTCTTGAAACTATACCAAAATCTGAAAAGCTTAGACGATAAGCGTACGATAAGCAAGCGCTTTGGGATTAACCAAACCATGGTTTTTGAGAACTACATGGAAACCATTCGCATAGTAAGAAACAAATGCGCCCACGGTTCTCCATTATTTGACTTGACTTTATGCAAAAGTATAAAAAACGGTCCTGCAGGAAGATTTTCCAATGGAGAAGCCAGTCATTTATCAGCGGCAATTAAAGTCATCCTTTATATGATTGGCACAATATCACAAAATAGGCAGCACGACTTGAAACAAGGAATTGAAGAAATCACTACTATTGCACTAACAAAAAGCCCTGAAATTGAATGGATTATTAAAAAGTTTCAATTATAATGCTTATGATTTGAGAATTATTTTGTACTTTTGCAGTGCCAAAGTGCCGGTATAGTCTTTGTCACTATGCATTGCACTCTAAAAGGTTTCAAATCGGGCTTCACCCTTTGTCGGGGAAGCCCGTTTGTTTTTATGTTTTTCGCAGAAAATCTTTCAATAAGTTGCGCAATTACATACCAATTTTATATGCAAAAACATCCAAGTTTATTCCATCTGAATTTGCATTAAAATTTAGGCCTTAATTGTATATCAAAAACATATTAAAATGCTGTTTTTCAAATATATAAGTAAATTTGTTTTTCGCCAAATCGGTTAAATTTTAATCGATTTGGCGAAAAACAAGGCAGATATTTTCCGCCAAAACGATGATTTTTTTTATCGATTTGGCGAAAAATAAGCAACGATTTTCGGAAAAGAATCGTACCTTTGCGGTGTCAAAAAAAAACGGGAAACATGTGCAACATCATCGGCAGAGAACCTGAAATCGCCCTGTTGAGGGAATACGAAAACTCCGGCAAATCGGAATTCATCGCGCTATATGGCCGCAGACGGGTCGGCAAGACCTTTCTCGTCAGGGAGCTATACGGCAGCCAGTTCGTCTTCGAGGTGTCGGGGCTTATCGAAGGCGAAGAGTACGACCAATTGAAAGTGTTCAACGAGGCCCTGAACAAATACGGTCCAAGAGTCATCACGCCACCCCAAGACTGGTTTGAGGCCTTCTCCTGCTTGCAACTGCTGCTCAACAAGCACAAGCGCAAGAAGCGCATCATCCTGTTCATTGACGAACTGCCCTGCTTCGACACGCACGGGAGCAAGTTCATCACCGCGCTCGACCATTTCTGGAATGGTTGGGCCGCCCACCAAAAGAACATCATGCTCATCGTGTGCGGGTCGGCCACCTCTTGGATGATCAGGAACATCATCGACAACCACGGCGGGCTGCACAACCGCATCACACACGAAATGCACCTGCACCCGTTCACGCTGCACGAGACAGAGCTTTACCTCAAAGCCAACAAGTTCAACTGGAACAGGCTTTCCACCGCCCAAGCCTACATGATTTTGGGCGGCATCCCCTATTATCTGAGCCTGCTACAGCCCAACGAAAGCCTCCCGCAAAACATCGATCGGCTGTTCTTTGCCGAAAACGCCGAGATGCACCGCGAATACAAGCGGCTGTTCAAGTCGCTGTTCAAGAATCCCGAGCCTTACCTGCTCATCATGGAAGAACTCGCCAAAAAGAAATCGGGCATGACACGCGACGAGATTGCCACAGCCTTAGGACTTTCATCGGGCGGAGGCCTGAGCGACCGCCTCGAAGACCTCGTCTATTGCGACTTCATCAGGCGTTACTACGTGAAAGAGAAGAAGATAAAATCGACTTCGGCCATCTACCAAATGACCGATTTCTTCACCTTCTTCTACCTGACCTTCTGCCTCAAGCCGCCCACCAACCCGAACTTTTGGGTATCGACCATCGACAAACCGACCCAAAACATTTGGTTCGGTCTGGAATACGAGCGACTCGCCATGGCACACATCCCGCAAATCAAACGAGCCTTGCGCATCGACAGCATCCAAACCAATTTCTACTCGTGGCGGAGCAAACAAAGCGACCCTGCCGTGCAAATCGACCTCATCATTGAGCGCGCCGACCAAGTGACCAACGTCTGCGAAGTGAAATATTCACAAAAGGAATACGCCATCGACAAGGAAGAAGACCTGCGCCTGCGCGACCGTTGCGGCAGCTTCAAGGAAGAAACGAAGACACGGGCAGCCATCCACCCCGTTTTGGTCACCACATTCGGGATGAAACGCAATATGTATTCAGACTACATCACCGCCGAAGTGACCTTAGACGACCTGTTTGAATGAAAACATTTTCCGCCAAATCGATGAAATTTTCACCGATTTGGCGGAAAATAGAATCGTTCTAAACAATAAAACTCTATGGAAAAATCACAAAAATTATGATTTTTTCCCAGAGTTTTGTCAAAAATGGTTATTTTTGCGGCATAAAAGGCAAGAACTATGGAAAGAAAAGTGATGGCCGAATTGGTCAAATGGATGGACAAGACGAACAGGATGCCGCTCATCCTGAACGGCGCAAGACAGGTGGGCAAGACCTATATCTTGAAGGCTTTTGGTGAAACCTGTTTTGAAAACACCATCTATGTGCATTTGGAAAACCAAACGGCGACGGCAGCGTTTTTTGAAGGCGACCTCACGCCAACAAGAATCATCCAATATTTGGAAGCCGCTTACAGCCAAAAGATTACAGCAGGAAAAACGTTGGTTATCCTTGATGAAATCCAAAGCAGCGAGCGGGCATTGATGGCGTTGAAGGTTTTCTGTGAGGAAGCGCCGCAATACCACATCGTGGCCGCCGGAAGTCTGCTCGGTGTGGCCGTCAATCGCGAGAAATATTCCTTCCCCGTCGGGAAAGTCGATGAAATCAATATGTATCCGCTTGATTTCGAGGAGTTTCTTTGGGCCAACGGGAAACAGTTTTTCGCCGAGGAAATCAAACAGCATTTCGCAACAAACCAACCCTTTGCCGAGGGCATTCACCAAATGCTCATCGAACTTTACAAGCATTACCTGATTACGGGAGGTATGCCCGCCGTAGTCAAGCAATTCGTTGAAACACAGAAGTTCACAGACATCATCGACATCCAAAGCCGCATCTTGAACGAATATTTGGCCGATATGGCGAAATATGCCTCCGCCTCGACCTCGGTGAAAATCAGGGCTTGCTACAACTCCATCCCAACCCAATTGGCCAAGGAAAACACCAAGTTCCAATACAAAGTG
>CACXUM010000060.1 GCA_902770835.1 uncultured Bacteroidia bacterium | reverse complement strand
GAGTGGATACAGAAGTAATTATGCTGCCTCGCAGCGGACGGATACGGATATCCGTTTAATCCGTTTAATCCGTAGTTCCGATACAAAAAAATCCAAGACAAAGCCCATTGGCCCCGCCTTGGATAGAGGATATGCAAAAGTTTGGAGCGGAGATTCACCCCCCCCCACACAATTGCTTGATAATCAATGTTTTACACAGATTTTCCACCTGTTTTTCTGTTTTTTGAGGCTGCAAAAATACAAAAATATCTTTTTCCTATTTCATTTTTACACGAATTTCCATAATTACCTAAAATAGGCAACCTAAAATAGGCAATCACCGCGTGCCCACCACCACGGCGTTCTTGAACTGCTTCACCTTGCCGCTGAAATTGAAGACTTCGGTCACAACGACATACACGCCGACGGGAATTTTGTTGCCCTTGCCGTCGAGGCCATTCCAAAGGACGCTGCCCTCCTGCCCTACCAGTTCGCCCTTGGCCAAATGACGGATTAATTGTCCAGCTACATTGAAAATGTAGATGTTCATCGTGTAGCCCGCCTCGTCGAAGCGGTAATTGATGAAACAGGCATCCTCGAAGCCGTCGCCGTCGGGCGAGAAGATTTCGGGGCTGATGGAGATTTCATCTTGCGAAGGCTCAGTGCTTTGCATCATGGAATTGGGCTGGCCGGGCGTACCGAAATGCACCCTTTCTGAAGCGGAATGCCAATTGTCGGTGGCCATTGAGGGTTGGTCGAAACTGACGCGCTCCAAAGCCACGCCTTTGGTCACCTTGAGCAGCGGATAGTGCATCTTTTCCGAGAAATACATGGCATCAACCGTGGTGCCGCTTTTGCTCAAGAGGATGGCCGTACCGCCCGCGTTGGCGTAACTTGGAAACGAGGCCATCTGCACATAATTGTCTGTCGGACAGTCGTATTGATAGCCAACGATTTCGCTGTTGGTGGAAAGCAAAACGTATGTTTGGGGCAGAAAAAGTCGGCTGTCGGCGGTGATTTCCTTCAAAGTCGTGTCGGCGGGATTGGGGAAACTCTCCCGGATGACACCGAGCATCAAAGTGCTGAGGTCGAAGGTTTTGTCGGTGTTGTTGTAGAGTTCCACATAGTCAACGCCCGGCGCGATGGGGTCGAAAAGGATTTCATTAATCAGGATTTCGCCCTCGGCAATCTCGTTGGGGATGCCGAATTGGATGCGCGAGTCGGCCTCGATGGGGTTGCCAATGCAGTTGGCCACATCATTAATAATTAATGTGTAGACCACACCCTGCCCAAAACCTTGGTCGAAATGGAGTTCAACGTAAGTGCCATCAAGGGGATTTATATCGGTCAGTTGGGGATGTTCGCCCGTTTCCTCCACAAGGAAATGCTGGGTTTCCAACAGGTCGGCGGGATTCATCTGTTGGTCAAACCAGAGTTGCAGAATGTTGTCGGAAAACATGCTTACGCGCTCCACCTTGGGCTTTGCGTCGTTCTCGCCGTTCACAGAATTGATGCGTCCCGGCGTGCCGCCCGAAGCATCCATCGAGGCCGTCCAATTCGACGCGCCCGCGCAGGGATTCAGCGGGTCGATTTGCTCCACCGACCAGCCGCCGTCGTCCTTATCAGGGTCGTGATACCAAGTGCTGCTAAAATTCACCCTCGAAATCAGCAGGCCCGCCTTGCTGTAGAGATACATTGCCGAAGCGCTATTGCCCACCGAGAAACTGCTGAAACCGATGCAGTCGCCGTAAGTTCTCAGCTCTGGCACGGCATCATTGTGGCAAAGAATCACATAACTATGCGGCGCGAGGACGAAACTCCCGAAAGTAAGGTCGTTTGCACCGATTTGTATCTGCCAGTCTTTCAGGTCGATACCAAACTCCGTGGTGTTGTAAAGCTCCACATATTCCCATTCGGGCAGACCCACTACAGGGTTCGGGTCGGCCATGATTTCATTAATGACGATGTCGTATTCCGAGGCTTCGTAAATCGAAAAAGTCTTTGAAGTCGGCTCCATCACATTATTCCACAAATCCTTTATTCCGCTGACTGTCAAGGTGTAATTAATGCCGTTGCCGATTTCGCGCTCCAATTCCAAAACAACCGAGGCAATATTTTCGCCGAAACTGACCGAAGCGGGATGACCCAAGCCATTATCCACCAAATAATTGGACGAATTGAGTGCTGTTGCGTCGTTAAGTGCCTCATTGAAAGAAAGTTGCAAATGCGTCAAGTCGAGGACTTCGCAATTCAAGAGGACAGGCGGCTCATGGTCGATGACGCGCGGGCCGATGTAAACATTATCGAAATAGAACTTCGTGGCGTTGCTCGAAGTGAACTTTGACCAAAAGCCGAAGAAACCACCACGTCCGTAGGTATCATCAAAGCCTTGTGCTTCAGTGAGATAGATTCCAGAATTATCGTAACAAGTCTGAATCATCCAATTCCCCTCGCGGTCGCAAATCACCTTGACGGAAACCGCAAAGGCAGCAGCGATATTGCCTTCATTGCCCCGACAAATGCTCTGCTGACCATCGGCATCCTTGCGGAAAAGTTCGATGGCATCGTTGCTGCCACCCTCGCCGAAACGGAGGAAATAACCTTGCGTAACTTGCGACAAATCAGCATTGTCGGCACTAAGCCAAACATCGGTGTAGTTGTTTCCCGAAGGCGCAAAAGCCTCCCGAATCCAAAACTGCCACTCCATAGTTTCATATTCAGTGAAAGGCAAGGAAAGATGGGCCAAACCCTCGCCATCGGCATTGAGTTGGAGTTGCAAGTTGCTGTTTATGATATACTTGTCTGTCGTTCCCGACCAAGAAGGGTTTTGGGTAAAGTCGCCGTCGGAGAAGTCGTCGATGACTTGCGCAAAGAGCGAAAAAGGGAGCAGAAGCAGCAATAGTAAGAGGCTCTTTTTCATGGTGTTATTGTTTTTTGAAGGGCTTTTTTATCAGCATGGAATTGTAATAGCGCGGGTCGCCAGTGACTTCCTCGCCAATCCAATCTGGCTTGTCGAAAGGCTCGTTTTCGTCGCTCAGTTCGATTTCGGCCATGACGAGGCCTTCATTGTCGCCGTGAAACTCGTCCACCTCCCAGATGTGCTTGCCATCGGTGTTTTTGACCAAATAGCGTGTCTTGTCGATGCGTCCCGGCTCGGCCAATTCCAACAGAGCAAGTGCCTCATCCACAGTTATTTCCTTCTCCCATTCGAAGCGCGACATTCCCGACTTGCTCACAGGGCCTTTGATGGTGAGGTAGCCGCTGTTGCCCCTGATGCGCACGCGCACCGAAGGCCCGTGACTCAGATAGCCCTGAATGATATGCGTGGCTTGGAACACCTCCGCCCTAAAGTCGCCACGGACGATGAACTTTCTTTCGATTTCTTGTGACATAATTATCTATCCTACAATTCCTCTATCTCCAGCTCGGAAAGCCCAGTAATTTCGGCGATCTCTTCCGAGGACATTCCTCTTGCCCTCATGTTTTTCGCCATCCCCACAATGCTTTTATATACAGCATCTTGGGTGTCGTTGAACAAGTCTTCGCCTTTTTCCCACTCGTTCCAATCAGTTTCGGCGAGGTATTTTTCAACTTGCTTCCGAAATTCGGGAAGATCCTCTGTTACTGTTCCCCATAAAATGCGAGGAATAACATGGGCATAATCGTGGACGAGGATATGCCTCATGCTTTCAATCATTTTCCAAGGGGTCTCAGGATGTGTCATTTTAAAGGCTTTGGTTAACATGAAAGATGCTTCACCAACCACTTCCACATTCTTCATCACCGCATAATACAAAAGGTTGTCCGTAGTGAAGTCTTCAAAAGACTTACCTTGCGCGAATTGCATAGCACGGTCAGAATATTCGATAATGTCTTCCAACCTTCCCTTATCTCTCGCTCTTTCTCTCATAAATCAGTTTTTTATCGCGTTCAACACTTTCAACAGCATACGGACGAAGTGAACCATCAGCAACCAAATCCACTTCTCTTCCAAGCAATTCTCTCAAATCCAAATACATCCCCCCCATCGTCAACAAGGTAAACGGCTTCCCGGAATAATCTGGCACAAAAAGGATGTCCACATCGCTCCAAGGCTTTTCCTCGCCTCGCGCAAAGGAACCGAAAAGCCATGCCTTCAAGACAGGCTGGGTCTCGAAATATTTGGCGATAATCTGAATCATGGATTGTGTACTCATGGGATTAATATTTGATTTGACAGCGCAAAGTTAACACTTTTCCAATAACAGACACTCTCCACACCGATTAAATCTTTATTTTTGCGCCCAAATACAAAACACAAAACAATGAAAATCGCAGTGGTGGGAGCCACCGGATTGGTCGGCTCGAAGATGCTTCAAGTGCTTGATGAACAGCAAGTTCAGATGGACGAATTGATTGTGGCCTCCTCGGAACGCTCCGTGGGAAAGGAAATCGTTTTCCAAGGCAAGACCTATAAGGTGGTCAGCGTGGACGAGGCCATCAAACAACGCCCTGACATCGCCATCTTTTCGGCGGGTGGTGCGGCTTCCAAGCAATATGCACCAAGGTTTGCCGAACAGGGTACTTTCGTCATCGACAACAGTTCGGCGTGGCGAATGGAAAAGGATGTGCCGCTGGTTGTCCCCGAAATCAATGCCGACACGATTACCAAAGACACCAAAATCATCGCCAACCCCAACTGCTCCACCATCCAAATGGTGATGGCATTAGCCCCGATTCATAAAGCATTCGGCATCAAACGTTTGGTGATTTCAACCTACCAAAGCGTGAGCGGCAGCGGTTTGAAAGGCATTAATCAATTGAACTATGAAGAAATAAAATACTCCCAGCTGATAAACCAAAATCTGGATTGCTTCGTTCCTCGCAATGACGCAAAGCGGCAGAAAACTGACAACTCTCAACTCCCAACTCCCAACAACTCTCAACTCTCAACTCTCAACAACTCTCAACTCTCAACTCTCAACTCTCAACTCACAAACGCATATCCCCACCAAATCTACCGCAACGTCCTTCCCCTTGCCGGCGATTTCTGCGAAAACGACTACACCACTGAGGAAGAAAAATTGGTGAACGAGACCCGCAAAATCCTACAAGACAACAACATCGCCATTACCGCCACAGCGTGCCGCGTACCCGTCACGGGCGGGCATAGCGAGGCCGTCAATGTGGAGACCTTGAAACCTTTTGACATTGATAAAATTCGTAAGATGTTGGCAGCCATGCCCGGTGTAGTGGTGCAGGACGACCCCGCCAACAACATTTATCCTATGGTCATCACCTCTTTTGACAAGGACGAGGTCTTCGTGGGCCGCATCCGCCGCGATTTTTCGGTGGAAAACGGCATGAACCTCTGGATTGTCAGCGATAACATCCGCAAAGGTGCCGCCACAAATGCCGTGCAGATTGCGCAATATATTATTCGTCAGTATTTTAAGCAATGAAAGTATTTCACAATATCATAGAAGCCCGCAACATCCCCAACGCTGTGGTCACCATCGGCACTTTCGATGGGGTGCATCTTGGGCATCAGGCCATTTTCAAAAAGATGAAAGCATTGGCGCAAAGCGTTGGAGGACAAACGGTTGTGGTCACTTTTCAGCCTCATCCGCGTCAGGTGCTCAACATTGACAGTTCCAACTTGCGTTTCCTTTGCACGCCCGAGGAAAAACTCAAGAAATTTGAGGAGTTTGGCATCGACAATGTGCTGATTATCAACTTCACCAAGGAGTTTTCGCGCACGCCCTCCGAGGTGTTCATCAAAGACTATATCATCGACCACATCAAGCCCGCCTATATCGTGGTGGGCTACGACCACCATTTCGGCAAAAACCGCATGGGCGACTTCAGTCTGCTCAACGACTTGAAGCGAAAGTATAACTTCAAGGTGGAACGCATTGCCGCTCAGGATGTTGAGAACATTGCCATCAGTTCCACGAAGATTCGCAATGCCTTGGCCGTGGGCAACGTGAAAAGCGCCAACCGATTGTTGGGCTACACTTATTCCGTTACCGCAGAGGTCGTGGTGGGCAACAAAATCGGGCGCACCTTGGGTTTTCCCACCGCCAATCTCGAACTCCCTCGTGAATACATGCTCATCAATCGTGGCGGTGTGTTTGCCTGCCTCGTCGATTATAATGGGTTGATTTATAAGGCAATGGCCAATATCGGTCATCGACCCACCATCGGCGACCGTGGCGAAGACCAGCCCATCATCGAAGTGAACCTCTTCGACTTTGACGGCGACCTTTATGGCAAGCAAATCCGAGTAAGATTCATCGACCGCATCCGCGATGAGGTGAAATTTGACAGTTTGGACGAACTGAAAGCCCAACTCGAACAAGACCGAGATAATGCTTATAAACTATTGGAGAACATTAACTTATAAATTATCACGAAACTTGCAAAACCCACAAAACCACATTTGTAAGGCTGGCGGCACGCAACCGCTTGCCGCCGGGAAGCAGCCGGTTGGCGTGCTTCCTACACTCAGAAAAAAGTTTTGAAAGTTTTGTAGGTTTTGTGACGAAAAAAAATGAAAATCCTACTTTTGGTCATCGGCAAAACGGATGAAGACTACCTCATCACTGGCATCAAGAAATATGTCGGGCGATTGGGGCATTATGCCTCATTTGAGATGAAGGAAATCCCCGACCCGCGCAATCGCAAGACCCTCAGCGAGGAACAGCAGAAAATCGCCGAAAGTTTACTGATTTTGAGCCAATTACAGCCCTCCGACCAAGTCGTTCTGTTGGACGAAAACGGCAAGCAGTTCACATCTATGAATTTTGCCGAAAGCCTTGAAAAACAGATGGCCTCGGGTGCAAAACGTTTGGTTTTCGTCATCGGCGGGCCTTACGGCTTCGCGCAAGAGGTGTACGACCGCGCCAACGCGAAAATGTCGCTCTCTCCCATGACCTTCAGCCACCAAATGGTGCGACTCATCTTTGTCGAGCAACTTTACCGCGCCTTCACCATTTTGAAAGGCGAACCCTACCATCATCAATAAGTACATGAGCAAATTGAGTTTACATAATATCAACATCGAAAAAACCAGAAAAATCGAAAATTCATTTTTCGTTTCTTCCGTTTCTTCAGATGTTCATAATATAGATATGTCCCGTTTAAAAAGTGTAGTTTAATTTTGAGCCATTACTTAAAAACAGAAAACCATGAAAGTATCAAGAAACATTCTAATCATTTGTGCAACAATATGTTGCTTCGTTTCCTGCAAGAAAGAGGTCGACATGACCCTTGTGCAGAAAACCGTGCTTGAAAACGCTGACATTCGGCAAATTGAGATTGGAGATGCGTGGCAAGTGACTTTGATTGCCGACAGCAACACCTTTGTCGAATTGGCTTATTCCGCCTATTTGGAGCCTTCCTTGAAAGCCAAAATGGACGGCACAAAACTCGAAATCGGGTTCTCAAGGAATGTTTATCCCGCCATTAATTCCGTGTATCGCGCCATTGTGCATGTGAAACAACTCGAAAAAGTGGATGCCGAGGATGCTGCCAAAGTCCAATGCAACGGTAGTTTTTCGGGTCAGCGCATTGAAATCAATTTGTCAGAAGCCGCCCAATGTACAGGTCTTGCCTTTTCGGGCGAAAATTGCGAAATCAACCTAATAGATGCTTCCTTATTGGCTGGTTTTCAATTCATTGGAAGCACATCCAAAGCCGATTTGGCAGACGCTTCGCAGTTCAATGGGCAAATCCATGTCGGCGATAGACTTGAGGTTGAGTTGAAAGATGCTTCGCGTTTCGTGAACAGCGGGGGAACAACCGAGCATGCCATCATTAAGTTGCAGAATTCCAGTCTGTTGAATATCGCCGAAACCGAAATCAGGAAAATGAATGTAGACCTTTCAAGCGGCTCCGAAGCCACGGTCCGGGTAGTTGAACTAATGGAAGGCACGCTAAACGAGGCTTCCACCTTATATTATAAGGGCCATCCGCAAATCAACATCGATTGTTCTGAAGATTCGCAACTCATCCCATTCTGATTTTTGGCCTGATATTTGTTATTTTTCGCCCCCGTTGCGCCGAAGCAACATGAATTATTACTATTTTTGTAACCAAATTTTGAGAAAAAATGAAGAAAGTAGCATTGCTTTTCGTCGCCATCCTGTTCGCGACTGTCACCTTTGCCCAGACCAACATGCCCATCGACCCGAAGACCGAAAAGATTTGTTTCCGTAGGGTCATCAACACGGTAGGCTCTGAAGATGAAGTGTTTAACCGCATCTATAGCGGGTTTATGAACTCCTATTACAAGAGTCCTTCGACCATTTTGCAACAGAACGACGGGCGCACCATGAAGGGCAAGCACCAAATGCAACTCGACAACGGCGACCCCGTAAAGTCGAAATGGCCTTGGATCACCTACCGTTTCATCATCGAAGTGCGCGAAGGCCGCGTGCGCTACACCCTCACCGACTTCATGCAAAAGACCCAAAGCAACCATCCCTGCGAGGAATGGATGAACAAGGAAGACCCGAATTATCAGCCCGTTTGGGACAATTATTTGGAACAAATGGCCGCCTTTGCGGAAGATTGGGGTCAAAAGTTTGAGGAGAGTCTTGAACCCGAAAAAGTCATTGAAGAAGAGGAATGGTAAACTAAAATGGCAACTCGCGAACGCATAAAAAAAGGCTTCTCGAAACTTCTCAAGGAGGAGAAGTTGAAACTGATAGCCAACTACTTCGAGAACCCCGGAGAGGTCGTCAGCCTGCTCAAAAGCTACTGGCACTCCGACTCGAAGCAGCAGCAACTTTTTGACGAGTTCAGCGAGAACACCATCACCAATTTCTTCATCCCTTACGGCATTTCGCCCAACGTGACCATCAACGGCAATGATTATGTCGTCCCGATGGTCATCGAGGAAAGTTCAGTTGTGGCTGCGGCCTCGGCTGCGGCCAAGTTTTGGGGCGAAAGGGGCGGTTTCCACGCCGAAGTGGTCGATGTGCGCAAGGTCGGGCAAGTGCATTTCGGCTGGAGCGGCGACAAGGAAAAACTCTTTGCGCTGTTCCCAGAAATCGAGAAACGCCTGTTGGCCGACACCGACACCATGACAGAGAAAATGCGCAAGCGTGGCGGCGGCATCCTTGGTATGCGCCTCATCGACTACAGCGCACAAATCCCTGACTATTACCAAATTCGAGTAGAGTTTGGCACAGGCGACGCGATGGGTGCCAACTTCATCAACTCGGTTTTGGAGCAGTTTGGCCATAGCCTGCAAGACTTCTTCGCCGAGCGCAACGACCTTTCCGAGGACCTTCGCAAGGTGGAAATCATCATGACGATTTTGTCGAACAACACGCCCGACTGCCGCGTGAAGGTTTGGGTGGAATGTCCTGTCAACCAATTGGATGGCATCGACGAAACCCTTTCGGGCGAAGAATACGCCAAGAAATTCAAGAAGGCCGTGGATATTGCCCACATCGACACCGACCGCGCCACGACGCACAACAAAGGCATCTACAACGGCATTGATGCAGTGGTCATCGCCACGGGCAACGACTTCCGCGCCGTGGAAGCCGCAGGACACACCTTCGCCTCACGCAACGGACACTATGAAAGCCTATCGAGCGTCACGATTGAAAACGGCATTTTCCACTTCGAGTTGGAGGTGCCGATGGCTTTGGGCACCATTGGCGGACTGACGAGTTTGCACCCTTTGGCCAAGAAAACCTTGGAGCTTTTGGGCAATCCTACCGCCAAGGAACTGATGATGATTGCCGCCACGATGGGTTTGGCCAACAACTTCTCCGCCGTGCGCTCCCTGACCACCAAAGGCATCCAAGCCGGCCACATGAAGATGCACCTCAACAACATCCTTAACCAGCTGAACGCCAGCGAAGAAGACAAGAAAAAGGCGCGGGAATACTTTAAGGACAAGACGGTGTCGTATGCGGCGGTGGAGCAGTTTTTGGAGTCACTCAGAAGATAGTTTTTTCACGCAGAATCCGCAGAAATCGCAGAAGCGCGAAGCGACGCAAATAGAAATAATATGGCCACATTCAAGAATGATCCGTTGAGTTATAAAGTAATTGGGTGTGCTTTGGAGGTATATAAGACTTTGGGGCCGGGATTGTTGGAGAAAGTGTATCAGAAAGCACTTATGAAAGAACTTGAACTCAAGGGCTTAAAGGCCGAAATGGAAGTGCCGGTTAGTATTGTATATAAAGGAGACGAGATAGGAGAAGGATTGAGGTTAGACATTTTGGTTGAAAATCAACTCATCATAGAACTGAAATCTGTTGAAGAGTTAAATCCAGTTCATTACAAACAGTTGACTTCCTATTTGAAACTCACTGGAAAGAAAGTCGGATTGCTTATCAATTTCAATGTGGATGATTTGATGGATGGAATACATAGAATTGTAAACAACTACTGATATGGATGTCGTCTTTTTCACGCAGAATCCGCAGAAATCGCAGAACTTATTAGGATGTCGTCTTTTTCACGCAGAATCCGCAGAAATCGCAGAACTTATTAGGATGTATCTTTTTCACGCAGAATCCGCAGAAATCGCAGAATTTATTAGACGCAAAATTTGCGTCGCATCGCGATTCATATAATTCTGCGTATTCTGCGTGCCAATAAAAAACTTCACTATGATTCAAAAGTTTAATTCCCACGGAAAATTCCTCCTGACAGGCGAATACCTCGTCTTGAAAGGTGCTTTGGCTTTGGCCTTGCCATTGAAATTAGGACAAGGCCTTGAAGTAGAGCAACTTGAAACCAATAACGAGCAAATCCAATGGAAGGCATGGCGGCCTGAAGGGAGATGGTTTTCAGTGACCTTGAACCGTGAAAATTTGGTGAATTTCTCCACCGATGACCCGGACAAAGCCATGCGGCTATGCCAAATCCTACAGGCCGTCAAGCAACTGAATCCCAAGGCTTTTGAAGGAAACGACATAAAGTTTACCACCCGCCTTGATTTTGACCCGAACTGGGGCTTAGGTAGCAGTTCCACCTTGATTGCCAACCTCGCGAGATGGGCCAAGGTGAATCCTTACGAATTGCTGAAACTGACCTTCGGCGGCTCGGGCTACGACATCACTTGCGCCACTGCGGATGGACCTATTTATTATCAGCTGGCAGGTCTGGATTGCTTCGTTCCTCGCAATGACGCAAAGCGGCAGTCTGAGCCGACACCAAAAGTTGACCTTGTAGATTTTAATCCGCCCTTTGCTGAGCATCTGTTTTTCGTCTACCAAGGGCAAAAGCAAAGCTCGTCAAAGGAAATCAAGGCGTTCTTGGGAAAGGCTAATCCCACTGATTTACAAAATGATATTGAAGCCGTTTCGGAAATCAGCCGTGCCTTGCCGAAATGCGAAAGTTTGGACGAATTCGCCATGCTCTTGCAATGCCACGAGCGCATCATCGCCCGCTGCATCGGGCAGGAACCCGTTCAAAAGCGTTTCCCCGACTTCGAGGGCGTTTTGAAATCATTGGGCGCTTGGGGCGGTGACTTTATCTTGGCTGCTACGGGATGGCCTGAAAATCAGGTGAGAGATTATTTCAAAGGGAAGGGCTTGGAGGTGGTTTTCGGGTATAAAGAAATCGTACTCAACTAAAAATCTGTCGCAGGAAAGTCTCGATTTTCGATTAGGTTTGACCGAAAAAGTTTGTAATATGAATTTTTTAATTCATTGTAAATCAATTCATTGTGAAAATTTTTCTCTTCAAAAGTTTGTAATGCCCGTTGGACTTGAAAAAATGGCGGTTTTTTTCTATACTTTTGCTGGAAAGTTTTCGAAGACTTAAAACAAGTTTCAATCAACCTCTAAAATTCAATTGTTATGAACAAGTCAATCAAAACCATCATCGCCTTGACGGCGCTTTTCGTCATCGGATTCCTCGCTTTGGAGGGATGCAACAAGAAAGAGGCTCGACAGCCCAA
>CACXUM010000059.1 GCA_902770835.1 uncultured Bacteroidia bacterium | reverse complement strand
GCCACCAATTTCTTGGGCATAGTTTGGGCCAAGGCCGGGTCGACGATGGCCACGTCGGGCGTGATTTCAAAGTCGGCGATGGGGTATTTGATGCCCTTTTCATAGTCGGTGATGATGGAGAAGGCGGTCACTTCGGTGGCCGTGCCCGAGGTGGACGAAACGGCGCAGAAATGGGCCTTGGTTCTCAATTTGGGCAAGCCGAACACCTTGCACATATCCTCGAAAGTGGTTTCGGGGTATTCGTACTTAATCCACATCGCTTTGGCTGCATCGATGGGCGAACCGCCGCCGATGGCCACAATCCAGTCGGGTTGGAAGTCTTGCATCACGGCGGCACCGTTCATCACGGTTTCCACCGACGGGTCCGGCTCGATGCCGTCAATCACTTTCACTTCCATTCCGGCCTCTTGCAGGTAGGCAATGGCCTTGTCCAAAAATCCGAAGCGTTTCATACTTCCGCCGCCTACGCAAATGACGGCGCGTTTGCCTGTGAAGGTCTTCAATGCTTCAAGAGCGTTTTCTCCGTGATAAAGGTCTCTCGGTAATGTGAATCTATTCATTTCTTTGTTGATTTTTGAGTTGGTTGTCAATTGTTTATTTTGTCGGTTTTGTTTGATTGTTGGTTGTTGAAAATCCTCTTATTTCCCGTAATAGGCTTGCTTGTAGATTTCGACGATTTCCTTCACAAGCGGGTATTTCGGGTTGGCGCCGGTGCATTGGTCGTCGTGGGCTTTCTCGGCGAGGGCTTCCACATTGGCCATAAACACCTTTTCGTCGATGCCGGCTTCCTTGATGCTGAGCGGCATATCCATATCTTTCATCAGTTGGCGGATGGCGGCGATGAAGTTGTCGATGCTTTCTTCGTCGTTCTTGCCACCGAAGCCGAGGAAACGGGCTGCCTTGGCCAATTTCTCGTCGGCCATAAAGCGTTCATATTTCGGGAACGGAACGAACTTATTGGGTTTCAGTGAATTGTATTTCACGACGTATGGCAACAGAATGGCGTTGGCGCGTCCGTGCGGGATGTGGTAGTCGCCGCCAAGTTTGTGGGCCATACTGTGGTTGAGGCCGAGGAAGGCGTTGGTGAAGGCCATACCAGCGATGCACGAGGCGTTGTGCATCTTTTCGCGGGCTTTCAGGTCGAACTGGCCGTTCTCGTAGGCGCGTTTCAGGTAGCCAAACACGAGGTCCATTGCTTGCAGGGCGAGGCCGTCGGTGTAGTCGTTGGCCATATTCGAGATGTAGGCTTCAATGGCGTGAGTCAGCACGTCCATACCCGTGTCGGCGGTGGCGCGTTTGGGCAACGAAACCACAAATTGCGGGTCGATGATGGCCACGTTGGGTGTCACGGCATAGTCGGCCAAAGGATATTTGATGCCTTTCTTCTTGTCGGTGATGACTGTGAAGGCGGTCACTTCGCTGCCTGTGCCAGACGTGGTCGGGATGGCCACCATCTTGCATTGCTGGCCCAGATGCGGGAACTTCACCACGCGCTTGCGAATGTCCATAAACTTTTGGCGCAGGCCGTCAAACGAGGTTTCGGGATGCTCGTAGAACAGCCACATACACTTGGCCGCGTCCATAGCCGAACCGCCGCCCAAGGCGATGATGACGTCTGGCTGGAACGAGCGCATCTCGGCCACGCCCCTCATTACGGTATCGACATCCGGATCGGGCTCCACGTCGGAGAAAATCTTGTAGTGGCAGCTTTCCTCGCGCTTGTTGAGGTAATAGGTCACTTTGTCGACATAGCCGAGTTGTACCATCATCGGGTCGCTCACGATGAAGGCCTTACTGATGCCTTCCATACTTTCGAGATATTGCACCGAACCGTATTCAAAATAGACTTTCGGCGGGATTTTGAACCATTGCATATTCACTCTTCTTTTGGCGATTTTCTTCTTGTTGATAAGGTTGACGGTCGAAACGTTGGCCGTGGTGCTGTTGTGGCCGTAGGAGCCGCAGCCGAGGGTCAGCGACGGGGTGTTGGTGTTGTAGATGTCGCCGATGGCACCTTGCGACGAGGGCGAGTTGACGATGATACGGCCCACCTTCATTGCCTTGCCGAACTTCTCGATGAGGTCGTCGTTGGTGCTGTGGATGATGGCCGTGTGACCCAAGCCGCCCAAGTCGAGCATCTTGCGGCACATCTCGAAACCTTCAACGTGGTTGTTCACCACATAGTAGGCCAACACGGGTGAAAGTTTTTCGCGCGAAAGTGGATAATCGGGGCCGACATCCTTCAGGCGGGCAATCAGTATCTTGGTGTTTTCAGGCACTTTCACGCCAGACTTGTCGGCAATCCAGTAAGCCGACTTGCCCACCACGTCAGGATTGACCGCACCCTTTTCGGCATTGATGACAAAGGCCGACACTTTCTTGATTTCGTCTTCGTTCAAGAAATAGCAGCCGTTTTCTTTCATATAACTCTCAAACAGGTTGGAAATCACCTTGTCGACGATGACGGCTTGCTCCGAGGCGCAAATCATACCGTTGTCGAAGGTCTTCGACATCATCAGGTCGGTGCAAGCGCGCTTCACGTTGGCCGAGGTCTCAATGTAACAAGGTGCGTTGCCGGGACCCACACCGAGGGCGGGTTTGCCGCAACTGTAGGCCGAGCGCACCATTCCCGAACCGCCCGTAGCCAAAATCAAAGACACTTTCGGATGGTTCATCAAGGCCATCGTGGCTTCTACCGAAGGATGCTCAATCCATTGGATGCAGTTTTCGGGTGCGCCTGCGGCAATGGCAGCGTCGCGCAGGGTCTTGGCAGCAGCCACCGACGATTGTTGTGCCGAGGGATGGAATCCGAAAATGATCGGGTTGCGTGCCTTGGTGCAAATCAGTGACTTGAACATTGTGGTGGAAGTGGGGTTGGTCACAGGTGTAACACCAGCGACGATGCCCACAGGTTCGGCCACTTCCACATAACCTTCCATTTCGTTGTCTTCCACCACGCCAACGGTCTTTTCGTCCTTGATGGAATTCCAGATGTATTCTGTCGCGAAAATGTTCTTGATGATCTTGTCCTCATAAACGCCACGTTGGGTCTCTTCGTGGGCAAGTTTGGCCAACTCGCGGTGATGTTCCAAACCCGCCAAAGCCATTGCGTAGACGATTTTGTCCACTTGCTCTTGGTCGAAGGTGACGTAGGTCTTCAAGGCTTCTTCGGCGTTTCTGACTAAAATGTCGATTTCTTCCTGTATCGATAATTGTTTATCGATTTTAACTGTTGAGGTTTCCTTTTCCTTAGATGTTTTCATTTTCTTAAAATTGTTGTTGGAAAATGTATCGGTTTATTATTTGTTTTTCAATTTATAGGCAAGTTGGCGCGAAAGCACAGCGAGCGAAGAGGGGAGGTTCTCGTTTTTCACGAGGATGCCTTGCGGCACGTTGAGCAACGCGAAAGCGAAGTTCCAGATGGCGAGGATGCCGCACTTCACCATTTGGTCACACACGGCCTGCGCTTGGTCGGCGGGCACGGTGATGATGCCGATTTTGACCCCAGTGCGCTGGATGTAATTCTCCATCTTTTCCATTGGAAGAATGAATTTGTCTCCGACTTGAAGGCCGTGCAGGTCGGGGTCCTTGTCGAACCCAACCGCAATGTTCAGCCCCATACTCGAAAACTCCTTGTTTGTCAAAATCAGCCTTCCGAGGCTTCCCACGCCGACCAAGATGGCTTCATCAACTTTATTATAACCTAAATAATCACTCAAATCGTTTATCAAAGTATCGATTTCAAAGCCAGTGCGGGGCTTGCCTTCCACGCTGCTCACGCCTGCCAAGTCCTTGCGAACCAAGACGGGATTGAGGTTGAGGCTTTGGGCAACGGCGGCAGCCGACACATATTCCTCACCGTGCTGCTGCATCTTGCGGATGTGGCTGTAGTAGAGCGGCAACCGGCTCAAGGTCGATTTCGGTACTACCAAGGATGTGTTGTGTTGCGTTGCCATATCGATACAAATTTATCTATTTGTTTGATGGCGCAAAAGTACGATATTATTTCATATATTGTACAAAAATAATGGATTATTTTTGAAAAAAGTTGTATAGTGTTGGTTTTTAGGTTGATATGTTGTGTTGATTTGTGCCTAAACATCTATTACAAGTCTTACAAATCCTAATACTTGGCTATGGCTGGATTTGTATTCCAACCGAACAGGATAAACCGCGCCGCTTTTTTAGCAAGAGGTTTAATGGCGAAAAGATACTAATCTTTGTGGTTATTATGATGATTTTCTTCCATAAGTCACTTTATTCAACAATAAAGTGTATTTTTGCGCTTTGTAAATTTAGAATCTATAAGCGATGATTAAAGAGGTAATCCTGCAAGATTTCTTCTCGTTTAGAGGTGAAAACAGAATCGTGTTAAACGATGGGCTAAACATTTTATTGGGCATCAATGGCAGTGGCAAGACTACATTCCTCAATGCCTTTAGATTGCTGTATGAAGGAGTTGCTGGCAATGGCTTTGAAAAGATTTTCCAAGAATCTTGGGGTGGATATTCTAATGTGGTGAATGCCAACCATCAAGACACACCAGACAGAATAAAACTGACTTTTGTATTTGACCATGAAAAGCTGAAAGCATTGGTGTCAAAATCGCCTTTCAAGAACGATGCTAATTATGAGATTGAAATCAGGCCTATTGGAAAGACAAGTTATAGTTTGGCGGAACGCTTATATTCAGAAAGCTCAAAAAACAATGGTGAGCATTTCACATATTTAGACTTCAAGGATGGCAAAGGCATCTTTAGCGTAAGGCATAGTGACGGGATAAGAAACGAACATGAGAATTATGGGGGCGACGTGTCGTCGCAAGAGCTGGTTCTTAGACAAATCAGCGACCCGAGAAGATACCTCCCTTCGCACACCATTAAGACAGCGATTGCTTCCATGTCGATTTATGACACTCTCAGCACTACCAGCGACAGCAAAATACGTAAGCCTGCCGAATACAACAGTGCCATGAAACTTAACCAATCTGGCGAGAATTTGGTGCAATTGCTCTCTAACTTGAAAAATGCTGATTTGTGGACTTATCAAGAGATAGAAAAACAGTTGTCAACAGTGAATCCAGGATTTATTTCCCTTGAGTTCAACCCATTCGGTTCCCAGTTGTATTTGTCCATGCGCGAGGCTAATATGAGCCACACAATAGGAATGCAGCATATTTCAGACGGAACATTGAGATACCTCTTGTTGATGGGCATCCTGCTCAACAAGCATCGTGGGGCCATTGTCGGATTGGATGAACCTGAAGGCAGATTACATCCTGACATGATTAATTCCGTTGCTGAAATGTTGCGCCGAGGATCCAACAGTTCACAATTGATTATTGCCACTCATTCACCGCTGCTTCTCAATGCCTTCACATTGGAAGATGTGCTCGTTTTCGAAAAGGAAGAAAACAATGCATCGGTCGTCAAGCGGTATTATGAAGAGGATTTTGACATGTACGAAGGCGATTTGTTGCCTGGGCAATTATGGCTTAGAGGCGAAATAGGAGGGAAAAGATGGTAATCAGGATTATCGTTGAGGGCGGAGCATATCCCACCAATAACACTCATTCTTCGACAGACTTGACGCTTGACGGCTCTGAGGTCTTGCGTGAAGAATTGAAGAAGTTTTTCACGGCAGTGCTTGGAATTGCAGACATTAGTATCATAGTGAGTTATCAGGCGGGGTACAAAAACGCTGCTAAGGTATTTGTTGCCAAACCAGAGGAAAACTATCTCTACACTGATTTGGATGATATCCCAGAAAGACGAGCAGACTGGTTTACCCATTTGGCAGAAGTAGGCACCGTCATTCCTGACGAGAGAAAACCAGATGTTTTCTTTTGGATACAAGAGATGGAGGCATGGTTTCTGAAGCAGCCGCAAAGCGTTGAGAGATGGGCCACTGACAGAAACATTAAGATAAAGAGAGCCATTGTCGAAGATCCTCTTATTTCAGGCAAAGATATTGAGCATCTGCAACACAAACCATCTTATGTGATGAAGGTGATTTTCCAGCGCGATTTGGAAAATACCCGTAAGGGAAAAAACGGCAAGATTCAGAAATTGGAGTATGGGAAACTACGCCATGCACCGAGAATCATCCCTTATCTCATTCCACAAGACTTGATGGCTAATGACGCTGAATTACGGGCGTTTGTGAAAAGGGTTAAGGAACAAGTTTGATTTTTACATGGATTATTTTGTTTCTAATCATTTTAACTACAGCTTTTTGCATCTGGTTTATTGAATTTCAGTCGGAGTATCGAGCTTATTCATCCACGAAACGCATTTTTTTCTTTTCGTGGACGATTATGACGCCCTATTATGTCCAAAGTATGCCAATTGTAGGGGAATCCTAAACAAATCTACAGCTGCCGCATATTGTTGTTTTTCGCATTGCAAATGCGGAAGAACGGGGCATTTTCCGATACGGTGAATCGAAAAAATACACTATTTTTGAAAAGTTTTATATGTTGCTGTATTTTAGGGTGATAAATAATCAAGGCGCAACCTCAATCTCAACACCCACACTCCAAGGCGAAGGGTTGTTGGCCTTTGTGCCAAGAATCGGGTCGTCTTTGGTCAGGATGGGGGAGAGGCGATAACTGCCGTAAACACCGATGTTGATGACATTGGCAATGCTGTAACTGATGCGCGTGGTGGCACCGTATTCGAAACGGTTCATCGCCTTGGCACCGCTCAAGTAAGTAACGACTTTGCTGTCATACGGTTGCGGATTGAGGGCGTTGCCGTCGTTATCCGTCCAATTGATGTTTTCAATGAGCGTGATGTTGCGTGTGGCATTTACACCACCATACACGCCCAAATCCCAGTTGATGCCCCACAAGCGAATCGCGATGCGTTGGAACAGCTCTCCACGCAATTGGAAGTTTTTCATGCGGGTTTCGCCTTTCAAAAGATCCAATTGGCCGTCTTTGTTGCGGCAAATGAACTCGTTCCAACCGAGGCCAAGTCCCATACCTATTTTATATGTCTTGCCGTACATCCATCGGAAACCGAAGTCGAAGTGGGTGTTGGAACCGTTCCATTGATTGCTTTTAAGAGGATGGTCCAATTGGAGGAAAAACGATGTTTGCCAGCCTTCATTTTTCACCTTTTTAAATGTGCCGTTTTGGCTGTTTCGGCTGTTGGCGAGCAGGTTGATGTCGCCGCCCATTCCATTTATTGGACAGAAGTCGTAGAAGCCGTTGTAGCTTACATTCAGTTTCTTGCCTTCGCCGAAATCCTTGTTTTTCAAATAGATGCCTGTTGAATCGGGGGCAACTTGGTAATAACCGAGCAATACGCCATCGGCACATTCCACATTAATAAAAGTGTATTGTTTGTCGATGATTTTTGGGAAAACGATGCGCACGCCATCCTTCTCTTGAACCAAGTTGAAGGAACGCTCGGCGGGCATAAGGTCACCAGTGAAATAGGCGGCTTGTGGCACACCGTAACCGTAGGCATAGTCGAAATAAGGATAAAGGTCGGCGGATTTCTCGATTTCGGCCTTCATTTGGAGGGCGGTCTTGTTGCGCATGGTTTGCCAAGCGCAGGCACAGAAACCAGCCGTCAGCGGACTGGCGAAGGAAGTGCCGAAGGCATCGGTGAACTTGTCGTTTGAGGGGTTGGCCACCGAGGCTTGACCGAAGGCCACCACGTTGGGCTTCAGTCGTTTGTCAGCCGAAGGGCCATACGAACTGAAGCCAATGTGGATGTATTTCTCCAAATCGGCATTGATGCCGCCCACGCAAAGCACGTTTTCGGCATCGGCGGGCGTGATGATGGTCATCCAGCGGTTGTCGTCGCCTTCGTTGCCGGCGGAGTTGCAAATCAAGATGCCTTTTTCGACGGCTTTGTTGGCGGCTTTGGCCACGTATGAAGTGCCGTCCATGTCGCGGGTCCAGTGGCGGTCCTTGCCGTAACCGAGCGAACTATTAATAATGTCGGCGCCGTTTTTGTCGGCCCATTCCGCGCCTTGCGCCCACCACACTTCTTCCTTGAACGGCTCAGGGTCGATTTCGGTGCGGGCTAAAAGGAACTCGGCACCTGTGGCAAGGCCAAGTTTTTGTCCCTTGTCGTTGATGCCAGCGATGCAACTCAGCACCATCGTGCCATGCGTGCTCCATCCGTACACATCCTCTATTTTATTGGGGAAGTTGTAGGTTTTGAGAATCTGATGGTTGTCGCGCAGATGTTGGAAAGCAGGATGAGTGTTCACTTTCGGGAAACCACCGTCCATCACGCAGATGCGTAAGCCTTTGCCGTCGATGCCTTTGTCGATGAAATGTTGGCCACCGAAACGGATAAGTTGGTCGGTGAGGATTTCGTTTTTGTCGTCCTCAGTTTCCTTGAACTCGGTTTTAACTCGAGCCATTGTTCCGCTGGAAACAATTTCCTGAACACGCGCCACAAAGGGCAGTTGGGCGATTCGGTTCGCATTGTCGTCAGTAGCCTCAACGCCAATCGCATTCAGCCAACGCGATTCGCCGAAAACCTCTGTGGCATAGGTGTTTACCGCATTGATATAACTGTCGTTCAACGGGTAATTACTGATGTCGTAAAGGTCGGCGCCGCATTGTTGGTAACGTGCGATAGCTTTCGCATCAAAGTAGGAGTAGGGGTCGAATTGGGTGTCGTTTTTGTCAGTGAAGAACACCCAAAAACACTTTTCTTGTGCCATTGCCACGGTCGAAACGAGGGCAAAAACGGCGATGATTAAATTTTTTCTCATAAAATTTGAAATTTGCTGCAAAGGTATGGTTTTATTTTCTACTTTTGTCCCAAATTATCATAAAACTACTGCCTATGGAAAAAAACCTTACTAAAGAGAAATTTGAAATCTTCATGATGCTTTGCGCCTCTGGCATCGATGGCAACATTTCTATGAACGAACTTGAACGCATTTGTATGCAATTCGACGAAGCTTCCTATAAAGAGGTTTTCGAGTCATGGAAGTCGATGACCAGTCCCGCCTGGCTTAGTTTCTTCAAGGAGCACAAGGACGAATTCCTGAAGACCGAGGAAGACAAGGCCGCCTTCATGGCCGATATCAACGACATCGTTTCGGCTGACGACGGCGAAACCACTCTCAAGGAGAAAAACTACTTGAAGGTGCTCGAAATGTTGATGAACGACGAACTTTAATTTCGTCACTTACCAACGAATAAAAGGCTTTCCGTTTGGCCAAACCCGACGGAGAGCCTTTTTTTCATGCCCTAAAACCGCCTTTTCTAAATTAGAACGATTCTAATCAAACGAAAGCCTCATTGAGGCAGTGGAAAAATGTGAGTTTATGTAATGAATATTGAATTATGTTGTAATTTTGCAGCCATAAAAAACACGGCTATGCAAGCAAGAAAATATCCTATTGGCATACAGACCTTTGAGAGAATAAGGGAGGAAAATTACCTTTACATAGACAAGACAGACTTGGTTTGGAAATTGACCAAGGAAAGCCCGTATGTATTCCTCAGCCGCCCGCGTAGGTTCGGCAAGAGCCTACTAACCACCACATTGGATTCATATTTCCAAGGCCGTAAAGACCTGTTCGAGGGCTTGAAAATCATGGAATTAGAGAAGGAGTGGGAGAGTTATCCTGTCATTCACTTGGATTTGAGTACGGCAAAACGACAGCCTTCGGCAGATGAATTGCGGGCAACCTTGATGTGGCTGATGAATCCATTGTGTAATGTTTATGGTCGTGATGCGCTGGAAACCTCGCCTGGCAAAATGCTTAATGGATTGATTCATAGGGCCTACGAGCAAACGGGGAAGCAAGTGGCTGTCATCATCGACGAATATGACGCGCCGTTGCTTGACGTGCTTCATGAATCGGAACAACTTGACCCGTTCCGTAATGTGATGCAGGAATTTTATGTCCAGTTGAAGGCGAATGAGGCGATGATTAAGTTCTGCTTCATCACGGGCATCACCAAGTTCAGCCAGTTGAGCATTTTCTCTACCATCAACAACCTGCTAAATGTTTCGATGCAGCCAGAGTATGCTGCCATCTGCGGCATCACTGAGGAAGAGTTTGAGCGAGACATGGCGTTTGACATTGCCATATTGGCCGAAAAGTATGGATGCACAAACGAAGATATGCATGGTAAGCTGAAGCAGCAATACGATGGCTACCGGTTTTCTGAAGAGTCGCCCGACATTTACAATCCTTTTAGCCTGTTGAAATGCTTCAAGCAAAAGAAGATAGATAGCTACTGGTTCGAGAGCGGCACGCCGACATTCCTCATCAGGCAGATGCAGCATTTCCGCACCGACATCACCACTATGGACGGGATGGAGGAACCTTCCTCGTCGTTCGACCGCCCTACCGAGGCCATGACGACCGCCCTGCCTTTGCTTTATCAGAGTGGCTACCTGACCATCAAGGACTACGACCGCGAGACGGAACTCTACCATTTGGGACTGCCCAACAAGGAAGTGCGAGTCGGCTTTATGGAGGGCTTGCTTCCGACCTATGCCGGACTTGAGGGTGGTGCCGTGCAAAAAGGCTTCGCCGTGAAGTTATGGCAAGCGTTAAAGAAAGATGACATTGATAGCGCAATGCAAGAGTTGAAGACCTTCTTGGCTGGGGTTCCCTACGTTGAGGGTTTCAAGAAGAAATTGGAGGACGCCGCGTTCTCGGAGGGTTTCTACGAATACACTTTCTGGCTGATATTCAACATGCTAAATGTGTATGTCCAGACCCAAGTGAAATGCCACGGAGGGCGCATTGACTTTGTGGTGCTGATGCCCGAAACCACCTACGTTTTCGAGCTGAAGGTGAACGGCACTGCCCGCGAAGCCCTCGACCAAATCAACAGCAAGGGCTATGCGCTGCCCTACCAGACAGAAGGCAGAAAAGTAGTGAAGGTGGGCGTGCAATTCGACCGCGACACGATGACCGTCGGGGAATACATCATCGCTTGAGTTGACTTAAAAACCGCCTTTTCTAAATTAGAACGATTCTAATTTACGTTTTCGGCGTTTTTGCCTGTGCAAATGTTTGAAATTAAAGCATTTGCAAAGTCGGTTGATTTGGAAAAAACTTTGCGTATTATTTGGAATGAGCGGTATATTTCCCTAAATTTGCAGCGTTTTTCGGGTGTCTTTGCCCGACAGACAAAGAAAACAAAGTCAAATCACTCAATAATTAACCCAAAAAGGAAAAATATGGCAAAAGTTAAGTCATTAGCTGAACTGAAAGCTATGAGAGAAAAGCTTCAGTCGAACCTCGACCTTCGCGAAAAGAGCAACGACCCTGATTCGTTGGTGCAAGTTAAGGTCGCCATGGCCACCTGCGGTATCGCCGCCGGCGCCAAGCAAGTAATGGAACACATGATGGAGAAGGCCGACGAGCTGAAACTCGGCATCGTCTTCACCCAAACCGGCTGCATGGGCTACTGCCACGCCGAGCCGACCATCGAGGTGAAGTGCCCGGGCAAGGACCCGATCGTCTTCGGTCATGTCGACAACAACCGCGCTGATGAAATCCTCACCAAGTATGTGATGAACAACGAAATGGTTGAGGGCGTCATTCCCGTGAACTATGAAACTATCTAACTAACCCTTAATTCGGAGGAATTTATATGGCAAAAATCAAGATGCACGTGCTTGTCTGCGGCGGTACCGGCTGCCAGGCTTCGGCAAGTGCTCAAATCATCAAGAACTTCGAGGACATTCTCGCCGCGAAGGGCTTGCAGGATGAAGTTCAGGTGGTCAGGACCGGTTGCTTCGGCTTCTGCGAGAAGGGACCCATCGTCAAGATCATGCCTGACAACACGTTCTACACTCAGGTGAAGCCTGAAGACGTCGAGAAAATCATCAACGAGCACATCATCAAGGGCCGTAAGGTCACCGATTTGCTCTACATGGACCCTGAAAACAAGGAACATGTCGCCGACTCGAAGCACATGGGCTTCTACCGTAAGCAACTGCGTATCGCTTTGCGTAACTGCGGTTTCATCAACCCCGAAAACATCGACGAGTGCATCTCGCGCGGCGGTTATGAGGCATTGGGCAAGGTGTTGTCCGAAATGACCCCCCAACAGGTGGTCGACGAAATCACCAAGTCGGGCCTCCGTGGCCGTGGCGGTGCTGGTTTCCCCACTGGCGTGAAATGGGGCCTCTGCGCCAAGAACAAGTGCGATGAAATGTACGTCATCTGCAACGCCGACGAAGGCGACCCGGGTGCGTTCATGGACCGTTCCATCATGGAAGGCGACCCGCACAGCATCGTCGAGGCTATGGCCATCTGCGGCTACGCCATCGGCGCCACCCACGGTTTGGTCTACATCCGTGCTGAATACCCGTTAGCCATCCACCGTCTGCAAGTCGCCATCGCTCAGGCTCGCGAATATGGCCTGCTCGGTAAAGACATCCTCGGCTCTGGCTTCGATTTCGACATCGAACTCCGCTACGGTGCCGGCGCATTCGTTTGCGGTGAGGAAACCGCTCTGATCCACTCGATGGAAGGTATGCGCGGTGAACCCACGCTGAAACCCCCGTTCCCGGCTGTTCATGGCTACAAGGGCCAACCCTCCAACGTGAACAACGTGGAAACCTTCGCCAACATCCCGATCATTATCACCAAGGGTGCCGATTGGTTTGCCAGCATCGGTTCCGAGAAATCGAAGGGCACGAAGGTGTTCGCTCTGGCTGGTCAGATCAACAACGTCGGTCTGATTGAGGTCCCGATGGGCACGACCCTCCGCGACATCATCTACGAAATCGGTGGTGGTATCAAGGGTGGCCGTAAGTTCAAGGCTGTCCAAACCGGTGGTCCTTCAGGCGGCTGCTTGACGGAGAAACACTTAGACACTGCTATCGACTATGAAAGCCTTGCCGCTGCCGGTTCCATGATGGGCTCGGGCGGTATGGTGGTCATGGACGACACCTCCTGCATGGTGGCCATCGCCAAGTTCTACTTGGAGTTCACCTGCGAAGAGAGCTGCGGCAAGTGCTCGCCCTGCCGTATCGGTAACAAGCGTATGCTCGAAATCCTCACCAAGATCACGGAAGGCAGAGGCACTATGGACGACCTTCAGGAACTCCGCAACCTCGCTGCTGTGATTAAGGATACCGCCCTCTGCGGTCTGGGTCAGACCTCACCGAACCCGGTGCTTTCGACCCTCGACAACTTCTGGGACGAGTATGTTGAGCACGTTGTT
>CACXUM010000058.1 GCA_902770835.1 uncultured Bacteroidia bacterium | reverse complement strand
CACACCGGGGTTTTTCTCTTCAGGCACCCTGCCGTAGAGTTCTTCGTAATCACGCAGTTGCGCATCCAATGCATTGTAGATTTCTTCCTTTTCGTGTGTGTTCTTGCACGCGCTCATGTCGAAGTGCAACACGGGATATTGTTTCCATTCCTTCTCCAACTCGCCGATGGCCAAGCCTTCAAACAAGTCCTTACGGCCTTGGAAATAGTATTTCAATGTGCTGCAAAGCAACGACTTCCCGAACCTTCGCGGTCGGCTGAGAAATACGAATTGCGATTCTTTTGTCAGTTTGTAGATAAGGTCTGTTTTGTCGATGTAAATGCGTCCATCTTGGCGGATGCGTTCAAAATCGGCGATGCCGGCAGTGTAGAGTCTCATGGGTAGCATGGCGATATAGGTTTTTATGGTAAAGTCATCGTTGTTCAATTATCCAATCCGAAACCGTCTTGGTCTCTTGCGAAAAGGCGATGCCGATTTTGACGACAGGCTTGCCTTCGGCTTGGTACGGAATCGCATAGTCCTTCGAGTTGATTTGGTCGAGGGCCTCTTGCGCCGTGCCGCGCATCTTCAGTTCCATCACATAGACCGCATCGGGCATGAAAACGACTACATCCGTGCGGCCACGCGCCACTTTCACCTGAGTATAGGTACGGTAATTGAAGATGGAGAAGACGACATATGTCAAGACCTCGTAGTAGGCCTCGTATTTGGCGATGTCGTCCAATTCCTTTGCCCCGAAATCGAGGTAAGGAATCGAGGCGAAGAAGGCTTGCATCAGTTTCAAGGCACCTTCTATGTCGTGGTGAATCAAACTGGCGTAGAAATTGCCTGCAAAACCTTGCGTGTTAGCGTTGTAGATACCCATCATCGAGGAGAGGAAATTGTCCATGAAGCCCACTTTCACCTCTGCGTTGGGAAAGTCGAGCGTGTAGTTCCTGCTATAGAAATCATAGCCCTTGATGGTGAGGTAGCCTGCCTGATAGAGCAGGGGCAAGGCAGAGGTCATGGCCTCGGTGGGCACGTCGAACTGGGAGGAAGGCACGTTGAGTTGCTCCAGTTCAAGCAAGTTCGTGTTGAAGCGTTTCATCGCATCGAAAAGGAAAGTGGGCGTGCCGCTGCCGAACCAGTAATAGTCAAGCCATTGGTCGGTGAACACATTCATCAGGCTAAACGGATTGAAGATGTCGTCCGAATCGTTACTGAAGTGGTAGCCGTCATACTGTTGCTTCAGCATCTCGAACATTGTCTCTTTTGTGCATTTGTAGCGTTCGGCCAAGGCTTGGATGTCTTCGTCGAACACGGTTTGCAGTTCGGTCTTGGTGATGCCGCACAGCGCCGAATATTGGGGCATCATTGAGATGTTACGCAAATTGTTCAGCGTGGAGAAGATGCTAAGTTGGCTGAACTTGGTAATGCCCGTGATGAAGACGAACTGTTCGTCCTTGTCGCAAATTTTGACATATTGATAGAACTCCTGCATGATGCGTCGCACTTCGGCCAGTTTTTCTGGATTGTGCAGGTGGTCGAGCAAGGGGGCGTCGTACTCGTCGATAATGACAACGGTCTTCATCCCCGTTTGCCGATGGGCACGTTGGATAAGCCCCCTGAACCGCACGCCAGGATTCTTCTCTTCTGGCACCCTGCCGTGGAGTTCTTCGTAATCACGCAGTTGCGCATCCAATGCATTGTAGATTTCTTCCTTTTCGTGTGTGTTCTTGCACGCGCTCATGTCGAAATGCAACACGGGATACTGCTTCCAGTCCTTCTCCAACTCGCCTATGGCAAGACCCTCGAACAAGTCCTTGCGGCCTTGGAAATAGTAATTCAATGTGCTGCAAAGCAACGACTTGCCGAACCTGCGCGGGCGGCTGAGGAAGACGAATTTCGATTCTTTTGTCAGCTTGTAGATAAGGTCCGTCTTGTCCACATAGATGCGTCCCTCCTGACGGATGCGTTCAAAATCAGCGATGCCGGCGGTGTAGAGTCTCATGGGTAGCATGGCGATATAGGTTTTTCCGCTGCAAAAATAGCATTTTTTTGGCTTTTTGGCTCTTTTGGTGTTCTTCTTTTCACTAAAACAACGCACCCGGATTGATTTGCAGAAATTCCTCGGCCTTGAGGCCACCATCGCCAATGACAATGGTTTTCGCATCCTTAAACTGCTTGCGGAACTCGCCCAAGCCGGAATTGCTGTCGTCAGTGTTGCTTTTCACCTCAATGGCAAGGAGTTGGCCGTTCTTTTCCAGCACATAATCCACCTCGCGCCCGGTTTTGTCGCGCCAATAATAGGTTTTATAGCGTCCTGCGTTGGCTCCATTGACGATATAGGCACCAATGGCCGACTCGAACAGCCTACCCCATAGCCTTGAATCGGCAATTGCGTCACGAAAACTTTTGCCGCAATAGATGTTCTTCAAAGCATTGTTGAAGACTTGGAATTTCGGCACACTGTTCCGCTTCCGCGCTCCGTCTGAAGCGTATTTGCCCAAGGTGCGTACCAAGCCCGCCTCACCCAAAAGGTCAATATAAGCGGCCAAGGTGGTCACATTCCCTGCGTCCTGCAGTTGCCCCATCATCTTGGTCAACGAAAGTTCCATGCCCGAATAAGACGAAGCCAATTCAAAAGCCTGCCGAAGCAAAGCGGGCTTCATCACCTTCACACCTTGCAAAATATCCTTGTTGATGGTAGCCTCGATGATGGAACCTATGATGTATTCCAGCCAACGATTCTCATCGCCAACCAAAGGAGCGGCACCCGGGTAGGCACCAAAATACACATATTGTTCCAAAGAGAAGCCAAACGCCTCGCGCATTTCAGGATACGACCAATGCGGCATCACAATGCGCTCAAAGCGCCCCATAAGGCTGTCAGCCAAGCCATAGTCGAGCATCACCCGCGACGAGCCAAGCAACACCACCTTGATATTCACACCGTTGAACGTGTCGGCATCCCATTCTTTCTTGACGGCCTCGCTCCACGAGTCAATCTTTTGCACCTCATCAACGACGAGAATATACTCCGTTGCGCCTTCCGCCTTCATCTTGCGCCTCACCGACTCCCAACATTCACTAATCCAAAACATGTTTCCCGCCGGCACCGCGTCAGCCGTAAACATGGAATAAGGCTGCGAAACATCGGCCAAAACCTGCCGCACCACCGTCGATTTTCCCACCTGACGAGGCCCCATCACCACTTGAATAAACCTTCTTGGTTCTTCAAGTCGTTTTTTTATCACTTGATAATCAATTCTTTGAAACATATTATGTAATTTTACTCAATGGATTGAGTAAAATTACTCAATTCGTTGAGTAATTTTACTTCACGGGGCAAAATTATGAATATTTCCGTTATTCGGCAAGCGAAAGAAAACAATTTTCTTTCACCTCAGCCAAAGCACCTGCCCCTTGCTGATGCGGGCATCCTTCTTCATTCCGTTCTTTTTCAGGATCTTTTCGGGCTTCACGGCAAAACGCAAGGCCACGTCGCGGAGGGTTTCGCCTTCGGCGACGGTGTATTTCTTGGCCTTCCAGTTGCTGTTGCGCAACTTGGAGAGATACACCACATCGCCGCTGTGGAAGACCATCTCGTCGGGGCGTTTCAGCAAATTGTACTCGCAAAATTTCTTGAACTTCACGCCAAATTCCTTGGCCAATTGCTCTGGCGTTTCGCCCTCTTTGGCATAGACGAAGCGCACGCCGTTGTTCTCATAGATGAAACGCTTTTCAGCAGTCATGTCGACCAACTCGAAGGCGGCGCGGTTGGTGGGCGAATAGGCCAATTCCAAGAGTTCGTCCTCGGGGGCAATGTCGGGCAGTTGGTTGTCGTCGGTCATCAGGCCGAGGGCGATTTGGTCGTATTTCGTCAAATCATAAAGTTCAATGCGGTCGATGAGCAGTTGGGCATATTTGGGATTGGTGGCGTAGCCTGCCGCTTTCAAGCCTTTCGCCCAGCCACGGTAGTCGGTGATTTCGAGGTCGAAAAGTGCGGAATAACGGCCTCGCGTGCAAAGAAACTCGGAATGGTCGCGAAAAGATTCCTCGGCGCTATTGTACCTGCGGAAACACTCGTCCTTCTCGTCGTCGTCCATGTGGTAGGTCTTGCCGTCCCAACCTTTGTGGCACTTGATGCCGAAATGGTTCTTCGCCTCGCGTGCCAAGGCACTGTTGCCCGCGCCGGATTCGAGAATGCCCTGCGCAAGCGTGATGGAGGCCGGAATCTTATGCTCGCGCATCTCGCGCATGGCGATGTCTTTGTAGGTCTGGATGTATTCCTCGGGCGTGATGCGTTGCGCGGTGAGAGCCAGCGGAGCCAACAGCAAAAGTAAAAGTGCAGCTTTTTTCATGGTGGTTTCTTTTTATGACGATGGCTCATGGCTATTGACAATGGCTCGCAACAACAGTAAAAGCAAGCCATTGTCATAGGCCATTGGCCATAGTAAAACAACTTAAAACCAACCAAAATCGTATAATTCCCAAAGAAAAAACTCCGCACCTCAAAAAAAAACCGTAATTTTGAAGCCAATTTTTTGCGGTATTATGGACACAAACAGCCTTTTCCAGTATTTCCCCGACCTCACCGAGAGGCAGAAGGAGCAATATAACCAACTGAAAGACTTATACTTGGACTGGAACAGCAAAATCAATGTGATTTCGCGAAAGGACATGGAGCACTTCTATGAGCACCATGTGCTGCATTCGTTGGCCATTGCCAAATACTTCGAGTTGCTCCCCGGCATGAAGGTCATGGACTTGGGCACGGGCGGCGGTTTTCCGGGCATTCCCTTGGCCATCTTGTTTCCTCAGACCGATTTCTACCTCATTGATGGTACGGGCAAGAAAATCAAGGTGGTGAACGCCGTGAAGGAGGCCATCGGATTGGAGAATGTGGTGGCCGAACACAAACGCGCCGAGGAGGTGAAGGAGAAATTTGATGTGATTACCGGTCGCGCCGTGATGACCTTGCCCGAAATCGCCAACCTTGCAGGCAACAAACTGAGAATCAGGGGCGACATGGAGGCTGGCGGTATCCTTTACCTGAAGGGCGGCGACCTGACCGAGGAATTCAAAGCCCTGAACCGCTATTGGAGGCACAAACAAGTGGCGATAAGCAAATGGTTCAAAGAGGATTACTTTATAGAAAAGTTTGTAGTACATTTATATTAAAATTCAACAAAATGAAAAAACTAACGCTAACCCTAATCGCAACGCTGGCTTTGAGCGCAACCATGCTCGCCCAGCAGTATGCCGTGCCCTTCGACCCCAACGTCAGAAGAGGCAAATTGGAAAACGGATTGACCTACTACATCCGTCACAACGAGAAACCCGCCCAACGCGCCAATTTCTACATCGCGCAGAAAGTGGGTTCCATCCTCGAAGAGGAAGACCAGCGCGGTCTGGCCCACTTCTTGGAGCACATGGCCTTCAACGGCACAGCCAACTTCCCCGGAAAGTCACTCCTTAATTATATGGAGCACAACGGGGTGAAGTTCGGCGAAAACGTGAACGCTTGGACCAGCATCGAGCAAACCGTCTACATGCTGACCAACGTGCCGACCACCAATCCCAACCTCCTCGACTCGTGCATCCTCATCCTTCACGACTGGTCGAGTTTCATCTCCTTGGAAGGTCCCGAAATCGACAAGGAGCGCGGTGTCATCCTTGAGGAAAAACGCAACCGCAACGACGCCCAGCAGCGCATGTGGGAAAAGATGTTGCCCGACATCTACCCCAACAGCCCCTACGGTCACCGTATGCCCATCGGCACCGAGGAAGTCATCAGCGGCTTCAAGCACGATGCACTTCGCGCCTACTACCACAAGTGGTATCGCCCTGACTTGCAAGGCATCATCATCATCGGCGATGTGGATGTGAATGTCATTGAAGGCCGCCTGAAGGCCATCTTCGAGGACATCCCCGCACCCGTCAACCCCGCCGAGCGCACCCGCTTTGAGGTGGCCGACAACGCCGAACCTATCGTCAGCATCTGCACCGACCGCGAGGAAACCAACTACAATATTTCGGTTTTCTACAAGCACGACGTGGTTCCGAACGAGGAAAAAGGCGACTTCCAGTATTGGCTGAAAGGCTACATCGACAACCTCGTTTCCACCATGTACAACAACCGCATGGAAGAACTGACGCAAAAGGCCAACCCGCCCTTCATCTTCGGCTATGGCTACTACGGCACCTTCTTCGTCAGCGACACGAAGGACGCTTGGTCGTGCTTTGCCTATGCCAAGGACAAAGACGGCATTGACGAGGCCATGAACGCCATCGTGGCCGAAAACAAGCGTATGCAGCAATTCGGCTTCACCGAGTCGGAGTTTGAACGCGCCAAGGCTGACCTAATGAAACGCATTGAGAACCAATATGATGAGCGCGAAAAACAGGAAACTGGCCGCTACCTCTACCCCATCCTCAGCCACTTCCTCACCAACGAGCCTTTGCCGGGCATCGAGAATGAGTACATGCTGCTGGGACAGGTTCTGCCCCTGTTGACCGTTGAGCACATCAACGGCTACGCCAAGGAACTCATCCGCGAGGACAACATCGTCATCACCCTGACTGCCCCAGAAAAGGAAGGCGAAGTGCTGCCCACCAAGGCTGAACTGTTGGCCTTGTACAAGCAAGCCATCCAACAGGAAGTGGAGCCTTACAAGGAAACCGTCAGCAACGAGCCGCTGATTGCCACCCTTCCCGTGAAAGGCAGCATCGAGAGCAAGAAACACGACGACACTTTCGATGCCACCATCCTCACCTTGAAGAACGGCGTGAAGGTCATCTACAAGCCCACCACTTTCAAGGACGACGAGGTGCTGATGAGCGCCTACAGTTTCGGCGGCTACTCCGTCATGGACCAGAGCGACCCCTATACTTTGCAGGAAATCAACTCATTGGCAACGCTTGGTGGCGTGGGCAATTTCAGTGCCATCGACCTGCCGAAGGTTTTGGCCGGAAAGAAAGCCAATGTCACCCCCAACATCAGTTCGTTCACCGAGGGCATGAGCGGCAACTGCTCCGCCCGCGATTTGGAAACCATGCTGCAACTCACCTATTTGTATTTCAACTCGCCCCGCAGCGACGAAGAGGCCTTCCAGTCCTACATCACCCGCTCCAAGTCGATGTTGGCCAACATCGAATCGAACCCCGACATCGCTTTCCGCGACAACCTCATGTTTGCCCTCTACGACAACCATCCGCTCATCAAGCGCATGAAAGCCGAGGACTACGACAAGATCGACTACGCCAAGGCCCTGAAACTCTACGCCGACCGCTTCAAGGATGCCAACAACTTCGTTTTCACCTTTGTAGGCAATATTGACCCCGAAACCTTTGAACCCATGATTGAACAATACATCGGTTCGCTGAAGACCAAGAAAAACGACGAAACTTGGACCGCTAACGCGCCTGCCATCACCGACAAGGACGTACACAGCCACTACACCAAGGCCATGGAAAACCCGAAAGTGACCTGTTACATGGTCTACAACGGCGACATGGAATACAACCGCAAGAACCAACTGACCATGCAAGCCTTGAGCGATGTGATGGACATCGTCTACACCGAGAAAATCCGTGAGGACGAAGGCGGCACCTACGGCGTTGGCGTCAGCGGCAACCTCATGCTGCGCCCGAAAGAGTCCTTCATGTTCCTCATCGGCTTCGACACCAACAAGGAAATGTATGAGAAACTGATGGGCATTGCCATCGCCGAGTTGCAGAACGTGGCCAATAACGGCCCGCGCCCCGAAGACCTCAAGAAGGTGAAGGAATTCTTGGTGAAGAAACACAGCGAAGACATGGAAAGCAACCGCTACTGGATGAACTGCATCCAAACCATGGACCGCGACAAGCAAAACCCGATGAAGGACTACAACGACATCATCAACGGCATCACCGCCGACGATGTGGCCAACATGGCGAAGGCCGTGCTGAAGGGCTACAAGAAGGAAGTGGTGCAAATCCCTGAATAATACGATGGCCAATAGCTTATGGCTTATGGCTCGCTTCGTTCACAGGCACGAACTCCTTGGAAGAAGCAAGCCATAGGCCATAGTCAGAGGCCATAGTCCAAATAATGAAATCACAAATCTTTAAATCAAACAATTATGACAGAAAAACTCACACTGAGAGACAACCCGACCATGCGTTGGATTGCCTTGTTGCTCTTGGCCTTGGCCATGTTTTGCAGCTACATCTTCATGGACATTTTGTCCCCCATCAAGGACCTGATGCAGACCGAGCGCGGCTGGGACAGCCTCGCCTTCGGCACCATGCAGGGTGCCGAAACCTTCCTGAACGTGTTCGTGTTCTTCCTCATCTTCGCAGGTATCATCCTCGACAAGATGGGTGTGCGTTTCACCGCCGTGCTTTCGGGCGCGGTGATGCTCGTCGGCGGCTTGATCAAGTACTACGCCATCAGCGAGTCGTTCTACGGCAGCGGTGCCGAAACTTGGTTCACCAACAACCTCAATTACATCCCTGGCTTCGATGAACTGGGTGTTTCGCCGTTCTATCGCGGCATGCCCGCCTCGGCCAAGTTGGCCGCCCTCGGCTTCATGGTGTTTGGTTGCGGCGTTGAAATGGCCGGTATCACCGTGAGCCGTGGTATCGTGAAGTGGTTCAAGGGCCGCGAAACTGCCTTGGCTATGGGTTCGGAGATGGCTTTGGCCCGCTTGGGTGTGGCCACCTGCATGATTTTCTCGCCCTATTTCGCCCGCCTCGGTGGCACCATCAACGTGAGCCGTTCCGTGGCTTTCGGCGTGGTGCTGCTTTGCATCGCCCTGATGATGTTCGTGGTCTATTTCTTCATGGACAAGAAACTCGACGCACAAACCGGCGAGGCCGAAGAGAAAGACGACCCGTTCAAGATCAGCGACATCGGCAAGATTCTCTCCAGCATGGGCTTCTGGCTCGTGGCTTTGCTCTGCGTGCTGTATTATTCGGCCATCTTCCCGTTCCAGAAGTACGCCGTGAACATGCTGCAATGCAACCTCACCTTGACTGAGCCTGCCGCAGGTTCGTTCTGGGCTGGCGACACCGTAACCATCGTGCAATACATCATCATGCTCGTGGTGGCCGTGTGCTCTTTCTCCAGCAATTTCTCCAAGAAAAAGAACATGAAAACCGGTTTGATGGCGATTGCTGTCGTTGCCCTCGTGGTGTATTGCTACATGGGCTACATGCGCGGCACCGCCGAAACCATCTTCGCCGTGTTCCCGCTGTTGGCCGTGGCCATCACGCCCATCCTCGGCAGCTATGTCGACAACAAGGGCAAGGCCGCTTCCATGCTGATGATCGGATCGCTGCTGCTCATCCTCTGCCACCTCACCTTCGCCTTCGTGTTGCCCATCTTCAAGGGCAATGCCGTTGGTGGTGTGGTCGTGGCGTATGTGACCATCCTCGTGTTGGGTGCCTCGTTCTCGTTGGTGCCTGCCGCCTTGTGGCCGAGCGTCCCGAAGTTGGTGGACGAAAAGATCATCGGTTCGGCCTACGCCTTGATTTTCTGGATCCAGAACATCGGTTTGTGGCTGTTCCCGCTGCTGATTGGTAAAGTCTTGGAAAACACCAACCCCGGTGTTGACGACCCCGTCGCGCTCAACTACACTTGGCCGTTGGTCATGTTGGCCTGCTTGGGTGTTGCCGCCCTCATCATCGGCATCATCCTGAAGCGCGTGGATGCCAAGAAGCACCTCGGCCTTGAGGAGCCGAATATCAAGTAAAAAAATAAGGGGCGGCACTGCCGCCCCCTTATTTTTTTATCTATGCACAAATGGCACGTCACACATCACCAAGATTTCCTTTACGAATGCCCGCTCGCTGGGACCGAAGTGCGCATCGGAGCGCGAGAGGCGTGTCATCATAAGAGAAAAGGTGCGTTTCTTTTCCTTCGTCATACGCTTCAAGGTTTCGTAAGCCCTTTTTTGCATCTCGTTTCTCGGAATCGGGACGAAGCCCGTGGCATCAAATTCCAATTCCTTCATGCAAGCCTCAAGACATTCGCGCTCAGATTCGTGGTTTTCGTAATCGGCGTCGGCCAAGTTGTAAAGCACACTCGCAACGGCATTTTTCTCTTCTGAGGTAAATTTTTCATCCATAATGACAAATTTTTCTGCAAAGAAACGATTTTTTTTAATTTTGCAGCAATAATCGTCTCAAAAAATCGGTAGATATGAAAAAACTATCTTTACTGTTCTTGGCTTTAGCCTCGTTAGTAACGCTGAAAGCCCAATGGGTCGACGACCCCAACAGCAACACTCGCATTGCCAATTGCAACAAGGCTGCCGCCGAGGTGTATGTTTCAACCGACGTAGCGACTGGCGACTCATACGTGCAATGGCATTACCAAGGCGAAAATGGCTGGTCGCCGTGGTTGCAACGGCTTGATTTCAATGGCGTTCCGCAATGGCCTGCCGATGGCATCCATGTCACCACGCCCGACTTCGCTACTTGGTCACCCGGCTATTCCATGACCGCTGTCAATGGAGGCGTGGTAACAGTGTTCCGCACCCTCGGTCCTCATCACTGGGCGGTCAAAATCAATGCCGACGGCACCTTCCCTTGGGGTGAACATGGCCTCATGCTCTTCGACGGCGAAGGCGGAGGCCGCTCCGAAGTGTTGTCAACCTATTATTATGACCATGACGACGGTGTATGGGCCTTGGGTACCGACATGGACAGCACCTTCCTGCAATATATCGATGCCGACGGCACGCTGCGCCCCAAGACCACCATCAAAGCCCCTGCAAAAAAATGCTCCAATGGCCTTTTGCTGCCTGCTGAAAACGGTGTCTTTGTAGTGTATTCAAAGCACACCCTCCAAGGCTACACCACCTACAACAAGGAAATCCACGTTGCTGGCTACAACAAAAACGGCGAACAGATTTTTCCCGAAACGCTATTGTTCGGGCTACAGGCCGTAGGTGCCAGTTATGTGCATTATGCCACTCCCGACAACAAAGGCGGCGGCTATGTCTATCAATTCCACAACGCCATAGGCGGCGTGTATAACACCTACGTCACACATTTCGACGCGAGCGGCACCCCCACCATCACCGACCTCAATGGTATCGCTGTGCATAGTCCAGACTACGGCAACTATTACACCAATGCCTACGCCACCATCGATCCCAAGAGCAATGACCTTATTATCGCTTATCTACAAAAAGACGCTGGCTCTCAAACCCAACATCGAGTCTTTGTCAACCGCATCACGGAAACAGGTGAAAAACCATGGGGTGACGGCATTCTTGTGGCTGACTACACAGGCCTGTCCTATAGTGACATACATATTAATGCCATCGATGCCGTAGATGGATTTGTTGTGACCTACGGCACCAGCCAAGGCAGCATTGAGGCGGTGGGGTACGACAACGAAGGAAACCTGCAATGGAACACTACCATGAGTTCGACTGGCTACAACAAAACCATCAGCGAAAACACCTCTGGTTTTTATGAAGGGCAAAACATTGTGGCATGGGTCAACGGTGATGATGGCGGCGTTTATGGACAAAATATCGGCTGGGACGGTGCTTTGGGTGAGGTCAGTCCCCTGCCACCACCGCCAATCCCTTGCTGCTATGCACCCGAAAACTTCGAAGGTAACTATCTTTACAACGAAGAGACTGCTTCATACGGTGCCATGCTCACATGGGAGGCTCCAACCTACAGCGTTCTGCATTACAACCTCTACCGAGAAAATCTTGAAGATAATACAACCGACATCATCGAAATTGATGCCGAGGCCACGTCATACTTCGACGAGACAACGCCCAGCACGTATAAATACCAACTCACAGCCATGTACGATGACTTTGAGTCGGAATTCGCCCAAACCCCTGATGGATTGGACTATATTATAATAGAGGTGACCTCGATTCCTGAAAACGAAACTGAAAATGAAATCGTAACGCTTTTAAAAATCTATTCCGCCAGCGGCCAAATCATTCGCAATGCTAATTTTGGCGAGTTGACTTCTGGCGTTTACATCATCCAAGGGCTAACCTCCACAGGGAAACTTGTCACAAAGAAGGTCGTTTTAAACAATGAACAAAAGGTATTTTAAAATCATATCATCATGAAAAAAACTGTACTATTCTTCGCAGGCTTATTCGCTTTTTCAGCCCTGCAAGCACAATGGGTCGACGACCCGGCTACCAACACTTTCCTCGCCAACTGTGGCAACGACGACGGTGAACTCTACATGGCCACCAACCCCAACTCCGGTGACACCTACATCCAATGGGAAGGATTCGGCACCAATGGTTGGTCGCCCACCCTACAGCGCATCAGCTTTGAAGGTGTTCCGCAATGGGGCGACGATGGCATCCATATCGGCGGACATGAATTCTCGTCGATGTCGGAAGGTGTCGCCATGATTACCACCACCGACGGCTGTGTGGTGAGTTGTTTTGCCACTTACGACGGCTTCTCATACGCTGTGAAAATTGACCCAGACGGCAATTTCGTTTGGGGAGAACAAGGCTTGCAACTTTTTGGTGGCCTTGGCTTTTCGCGCACCGAATTGACTGCCGGCGATGATGGCGGTTTCTGGGCCTTAGGCTTTGACTACCAAAACCTTTATCTGCAATACGTCGGTGCCGATGGCACTTTGGGACCCACCACCACCATCAGCGACAGCGGCGGATACAATTGCATGTTCGGCCAAATCACATTGAGTTTGAACAACTATGTTTTCCTGACTTACGAACGACTTGGCAGCGGTTTTTACACCAACAAGGAAATCTACCTCGTCGGCTTCGACACCAACGGTGTCCAAATCAGTCCAGATGTTCTGTTGATGTCTGAACAGGCTTTCCAATCGACCTATATCCATTACGTCGTTCCTGACGGTTTGGGCGGAGGTTATGCCTACATCTGGCATCCGGGCATTGGCGAGGTTTTCAATGTATATGTGTTCCACTATGACGAGACAGGTGCCTCAACCATCGACGACACCAATGGCATTTCCGTACATTCGGCTGACCCGATGAATTTCTATGGTGGAGCCAACGGCACCGTCGACCCCGTGAGCCACGACCTCATCATCGCTTACGAGCAAACCGATGCCGCTACGCAGTCGCAAAGCCGCATCTATATGAACCGCATCACCCCTTCGGGCGAAAGGGTGTGGGGCGAAGGCATCCTCGTGGCCGACAACATTGGACAAACCTATTCCGACATCAAGGTCGATGCTTTTGAGGACGGCAGCGGCTTCAGCGTGATTTACGCGAAAAGCAGCCCCAGCAACTCCTACTTCACCACCATCGAGGCCATGGGCTTTGATATGGACGGCAACCAACTTTGGGCCAAGACCTTGTGCTCGAACGTCTATAGAAGGACGGTATGCGACAACACCCCAGGTTTCGTCATGGGTCAAAACATTGTGACTTGGGTGAATTGCATTGACGGCGGCATTTACACCCTTGGCCCCATCGAGCCACCCGTCATCTCCTGCCTCGCGCCCGAAAACTTTGAAGGCGAGTATGTCTACTTCATGGAAGATCAACAATTTGGCGTAATTCTGAATTGGGAAGCACCCGAAACACTGCCTTTGCGTTACAACCTCTATCGCTCAGATTTCTCCACCAAAGAAGAAATCATCATCGAAGTGGCAGGCGATGCCACCTCCTATAATGACGAAAGCGGTGTGGGACAATACAAATACCAACTGACTGCTGTCTACGAAAACTGCGAGTCGGACTTTGCACTCACTCCTGAAGGCGAAGACTTTGTCCTCATCGAGGTGACAGGACTTCAAGAAAACACCGACGAAGAAATCGTCACCATCCTAAGGATTTTCCACGCCAGCGGACAAACCATCAACAGTAAGACTCTTGAAGGGCTGAACACGGGTGTATATATTATACAAGGAGTGACAAAAGAAGGCAATTGGGCGAGTAAAAAAATAATGATAGAGAAATAATTTTGAACAAAATAGGGAAATATTTCAATTGGATTGATTATTTCCCTATTTTTGCGCCCAAATTTTCAATTTATTAATTTAATTACTAAAATAAGTTAAACTTCATGAGAAAAAAATTACTTCTTCCGGCATTGTTGTTGTCGCAAATCCTCTGGGGACAAAACGCCGCCGATTTAAGCAACCAGACCAATGTGATGGTCAACTCACAACAGATGCTTGAAGCATCAACCTCCGACAGGTCAACCCCCATCTTGTTTGAAGATTTCCAGAATGGTATTCCTGATGATTGGAATCGTTATGTTGGATTAATGGATGACATTTTAGCTGGAGGTTCATTCCAAGAAGGAGGAGGAGGAGTCCCGTGGCAACTTCTTAATCCCACAAGTAGTCAGTTTGTGCCTGGAGATGGATTAAATACAAGGCATATTACTATTAGCACGCTTACTAGTTCTGTTAGGAATTGGCTTGTTACATCATACAAAACCGTTCCAACAAATTCTTATCTTTCTTTTGATGCATCATTCAACAAACATCAGAGTAACGATGTTCCTACCCTTGACGGAATCGATGACAAATTTGCCATTTTGTATCAAATTGATAATGGTAATTGGCAAGTATTAGCCAAATGGGACAACCAAGGGTCTGAATTGGTGCTTAATTCTATTGACCAGTTTCCACAAACAATCACATTACCGATTACTGTTACTCAAAACGCAAATATGCGCATAGCGTTTTATGCAGAATCGACTGTTAACAACACCAACAACGTCATCCATGTTGATAACATTAGCATTTGTACGAGTTCTGGATGTGCTGCTCCAACAAACATCTATGTTACCGAAAAAAGCCAAAACAGTGCTTTGATTAACTGGGACATGCCTGAAGGGGCAAACATTTGTAACTTGCAATACAAGAAAGTCAATAGCTTCTCGGCATGGACTACAATTCCTTCCATTAGTGCATCGTCCTGCTCGCTGACAGATTTGGAGCCGGAAACATATTACAGAGTGAGACTTTGCTCAAACAATGCTCAAGGTGATGGTTTTTGGAGCGAAGCAATAGTTTTTAGGACGTCTTTAGACTACGACAATTTCACTATTCCTTTCAATGAAGCATTTACTAGCACTACTGTTCCCAATAACTGGAAGATATTTACTGACCCTGCTGAATATGTGTTATCTTATGGCGGCTATCACCCAAAACAACCAAAACAGGGAACACCCACAACTGGTCGTTGGTCAATTTATGGCGGATATCAAAGTTTTGGAGCATTTCACGCAAAGGTATATTGCTACAGTTCTAGTACATCTTGGCTTATTACGCCAAATATAGATCTTTCTACCGCAGCACACCCTGACAATCTTTCTTTGGTGTTTGACGTTGCCAAAACCGCAGAATACTCAAATGCTGCACCTCCAGCGAATCTCCCCGACAACGATGACGAATTTAGTGTGTTGATTTCAACCGATGGTGGTGAAACATGGCTTCCCGAGAACTGTATTACATGGAAAAAAAGTGGAGGAGACCATTCTTTCAATGAAATAACCAATACGGGAATAACAGTAAGAGTTCCTTTGGACTCCTATCAAAACGGAACTGTTATGATTGCTTTCTATTGTGGTTCAAAAAGTGGATACTACGGTTTCGACCTTCACATTGACAACATCTTTGTTGGCGAAGCCTCACACATCTTCCTTGCTGACGGTAACTGGAACGTTGCCCAGAACTGGCAAGGCAATATCATGCCTAACTCACCGAGCAATAGTGTTCTGTTGAAGGCTGATGCCACCATTCCTGCGAGTTATACTGCCCATGTTAGCAGTGTTGCCATGATGAACGGTTCGCTCACCATCGCTGATGGAGGCCAACTCATCCACGACAACGAAGGTGTTGTGGCTACAATCCAAAAGTCTATCACCAAATTTAACAGCGATTCCGACGGGTGGCAACTCATCAGCCATCCCATGACTACGAAAATCCAAGCTGAAGATGTTACCCATCTGATGGAAAACATTTACGACTTGTATGCGTTCGACATCAATGAATCCTTGGAATGGAGAAACTTCAAGAGCATCTACAACTTGACAGCTCTCAACGCCAACGAAGGTTACCTCTATTCAACCGACACCAACAAAACCTTGTCATTCAATGGAACTTTGAATCCAGCAAATGAGGTGGCTCTCGACAATTTGAAGTACAACGGAAATGCCCGACTGAAAGGCTTCAACCTCATTGGCAACCCGTTTGCTTGCAACGCTGTCGTCAACAGACCTACCTATGTGATGAATGATGCCCACAACAACATTATTGTTGCCAGCAACTATGAAATCGCTCCTAACGAGGCCGTGTTTGTTTCCGTCACATCGGATAATCGTACCGTCACCATCACGCCCGCCTATCTTAATCAAGCCAACGGAAACGGAAATGGAATCTGCATCGAGGTGAGAAAAGCCGACAACACGAGAGGCCAAGGTGTGCTTGACAGAGCACTCATCAACTTCAGCGAGCAAGACAACCTCGAAAAATTCACGCTTAACGCCAATGCCACAAAGGTTTACATCCCACTTGACGGTGAAGACTTTGCCGTGTTGCAGGCTCAAGAGGAAGGCGAAATGCCCATCAATTTCAAGGCTGAAGACAACGGCAACTATGTTCTCAACATTTATCCTGAAAATATGGAGATGAGTTACCTCCACTTGATTGACAACCTCACGGGAGTCGAAACTGACCTTTTGGAGAACCCGAACTACACATTTGATTCCAAGACGACTGACTACGCATCGAGATTCAGATTGGTTTATTCAGCCGATGGCAACAAGGAAAACTTCGAGAGTTTTGCTTATTGCAGCGGCAACACGCTCAAAATCAACAGCCAAGACAATGCCATCGTTCAAGTCATTGATATTTTGGGACATGTTCTTTCGAGCGAAACCATCAATGGCAATTGTGAAAAGGACATGAACCTCTGCCCAGGTATCTACATTCTTCGTTTGGTCAGCAACAACAGTGTGAAGACCCAGAAAATTGTCATCGAATAACATTCCCGACATAAAGGAATAGAAAAAGCCGCTGAAAATCAGCGGCTTTTTTGTTGTGGGAACTGTTGGACTCGAACCAACGACCCCCGCCTTGTAAGGGCGATGCTCTGAACCAACTGAGCTAAGCTCCCTCGCTTTCGGGCTGCAAAAATAGGACATTTTTCTGTTTTTTCAGCAAAAATTGTGTTTTTTTCTAAGTTTTTCCTATTTTTGTCCATCAATCAAAAACGAAAACATGGTTGTTGTCTTGATGAAAACCCTCAAAATCAATAAAATAAAAAGCGTGACCTCACAGCCACGCTCCCCTTGAATATTCAAGTCCCATGAGCGAATAACGGGGTTCGAACCCGCGACCCTCAGCTTGGGAAGCTGATGCTCTACCAACTGAGCTACATTCGCGTTTGAGGCTGCAAAAATACACATTTTTATCATGCAAAGAATTATTTTTGTCAAAATCTTTAATTTGAAATCTGAAATCTTGAAATCCTAAAACTATGCCCATTACCGAAAAAGACGAAAGAATCATCCACGACAGTTTCCACCCAAAGTCATGGAACGACATCAAGAGCCACGACTCATGGTCAGTGTTCAAAATCATGTCAGAGTTTGTGACTGGCATGGAAAAGTTGGCCAAAAACGGTCCTTGCGTGGCTATTTTTGGCTCGGCACGCACCCAGCCTGGCGACAAATACTACGAAATGGCAGTTGAAATCGCTGAGAAATTAGCCGATTACGGTTTCGGCACCATCACGGGCGGCGGCCCTGGCATCATGGAAGCTGGCAACAAAGGCGCACAACAAGGCGGAGCACAAAGCATTGGCCTGAACATCAACCTGCCTTTCGAGCAGCATTTCAACCCCTACATCGACCACGACAAGAACATCGAATTCGAGTATTTCTTTGTCCGCAAGACCATTTTTATGCGTTATGCGCAAGGTTTCATCGCCATGCCCGGCGGTTTCGGCACCTTGGACGAACTCTCGGAGGCCATCACGCTCATCCAAACCAACAAAATGGTGGAATTCCCCGTCGTGTTGGTCGGGAGCGAGTATTGGGAAGGACTCATCGACTGGTTCAGAAAAACTTTGCTCGCAAACAACATGATCAGCGAAGAGGACTTTGAGATTTTCCACGTCGTCGACACCGCCGACGAAGCCGTGAAAATCATCAAGGACTTCTACAGGAAATACGCCATCAAGCCAAACTTCTGATGATGCGACGCTATATTGAAGTTACGCTGCAACTGCTTGACATTGAGAAAGAAGGCTTCCATATCATGGTTCAGGGAATGATTCATGGTAAGGAAGCCCGCTTCCTCATCGACACAGGTGCCTCGCGCTCCGTTTTCGACCCAAAGACCATCTCCACCTTCATCGACGACCTTGTTTTTGAGAAAAAAGAAGGCATGACCGCTGGCGTGGGCAGCACCAACTTGGAGAGCGCGACCTTCAAGATTGACGCTTTCTCGATAGGCGAATTGGAAATCAATGATTATGAGGCTGTTGCCTTGGATTTGGAGAACATCCATGAGATGTACGGCAAACTCCATCTCCCCCACATTGATGGCATCATCGGCGGGGATTTGCTGAGGCGGTATAGGGCGGTTATTAATTATAGGTGTAAGAAAATGAGGCTCACTCCTCTTTCATAAGGATTTCTTCCTCGGAAGCCTCTTTCTCCTTGACATACCTCGCATCCAAGCAAAGGCGGAACCCGCCGAAAGAGTTTTTCAAGTCAGGCAGGCGTTTGCCACGCCACGACACTCGGCATGAGGTTTTGGGCAACTGCCATGCGCCACCACGAATGCAGTACATTTGGCCGTCTTTGCCCAAATTGGCGTTGCGTTCCTTGTCGAAATAATGATACCTCGTCGAGCACCATTCCCACACATTGCCCGACATGTCATAAATACCTAACTCATTGGGTGTGAGTTTCTTGACCTTCTTGGTTTTGGAGGCATTTTCGTTGAACCATGCCACCCGCTCCACCTCTTTGCCACCGCTGTAAACATAGCCTCGCGAGTTTTTTCCGCCACGAGCCGCATATTCCCATTCCTCCTCGGTGGGCAGGCGGAAGTGCATCCCCGAGATGCTGTCGATGCGCCTCAGAAACTCCTGCACCTCAAAGTAATCGACGTTGGTAACAGGGCGTTTCGGACACTTGTACTTGCTTGGATTATAGCCCATTACGGCTTTCCAAAGTTTTTGCGTCACCTCGGTTTGCCCGATGTAAAAATCCTCGTGCATCGTCACATAATGCACGGGCAACTCGTCCGTTTGCGAATAGCGGTCGTAATTGAACTCGGCGGTGTCCTTGTGCTGGGCACCCATCCAAAAGCCACCCTTCTCGACCCGTATCATATTGAAAGACACTTTGTTGACACGATAAGAAGTCGGCGCGGGAAGGGTGTCTTGAGCAAAAAGCATGGTTTGCACGAAAATCAGCAAACCGAAAAACAGGGAGATTTTCTTCATTTTGATTCAATTTGAAGGCAAAAGTAGCAATTTTGCGTCAAAATACGCTATCTTTGCGCAAAATTAAACACAATGCCAAGAATACTCATCATCGACGACGAGGCTCCCATCCGCCGCGTGCTGCGCGACATCCTCGAAAACGAAAGTTACCAAGTGGACGATGCCGCGACAGGCATGGAAGCACTGCAACATATTAAGGAACAAGACTTTGACGCAATTTTCTGCGACATAAAAATGCCCGAAATGGACGGCATTGAGGTGCTTGAAGCCATCAGAAAAGAGTCGGATGTGCCGGTCATCATGCTTTCGGGCCACGGCACCATCGAAACGGCAGTCGAGGCCATCAAGAAAGGCGCTTTCGACTTCATCCCCAAGCCCCCCGACCTCAACCGACTGCTCATCACCTTGCGCAACGCCTTGGACAAGAAGAACTTGGCCACCGAGAACAAGGTGCTGAAAAAAGCCGTGAAAATCCAGCACCAAATGATTGGCGAGTCGGAGCCGATGATGGCGGTGAAAGACATGATTGAAAAGGTCGCGCCCACCAATGCGCGTGTACTCATCACGGGAGAGAACGGCACGGGCAAGGAACTCGTCGCCCGACAACTGCACGACCTCAGTGCAAGAAGCAGCGGCCCGTTCATCGAAGTGAACTGCGCCGCCATTCCTTCAGAATTAATTGAAAGCCAGTTGTTTGGTCACGAAAAAGGGGCATTCACCTCCGCCATCAAGCAGCGCAAGGGCGACTTTGAGTTGGCCGACGGCGGCACCCTTTTCTTGGACGAAATCGGCGACATGAGCCTTTCGGCACAGGCCAAGGTTTTGCGGGCTTTGCAGGAAAACAAAATCACCCGCGTAGGCAGCGAAAAAGAGATTCCTGTCGACGTCAGGATTTTGGCGGCCACCAACAAGAACCTGAAAACCGAAATCGAGAAAGGCAACTTCCGCGAGGACCTCTACCACCGCCTGAGCGTCATCGTCATCCAAGTGCCGCCATTGCGCGAACGCAAGGACGACATCCCTTTGTTGGTCAGCAACTTCTTGGAAATCATTGCGCAAGACATGGGCAAACCCGTCCCGAATCTTGAACCAGAGGCGGTGGAAGCCCTGAAGCAATACCAATGGACAGGCAATATCCGCGAGTTGCGCAACATCGTGGAACGCCTCGTGATTCTTTGCGGCAGCGACATTACCGAGGAGGATGTGGTGCGTTTTGGAAACCCTTTGAATTAGGTAGGAGGTGGGAAGTAGGAGGTAGGAATTGTAGGGACGCAATGATTGTGTCCGAGGATTTTTTTCAGCAAGCCCTTGCGGGGTATCGAAATTAGGTGTACTTTTGCAGTCCGTTCTTTGAGGATGACAACCTTAACTGTCAACTAAACAATTTTGCGGCTTCCACGATGTGACAGCCCTACAACTCTAAACTCTACACTCTCAACTCTCAACTAAAAAGGGGATGTATGGTTTTGACAGCAAGATGAATTGTCATGTAAGCATGTCGAGCCTCGCAGTGATGCTCGTAAATCTTGACTGCAAAAAAGTAATTGGCGAAAACAACTACGCTCTCGCTGCCTGATTGAAGCACAGTAGATCACTGGCTTAATCCCTTCACAAGGTGAGGGGACGAGACATCCCGCAGGTGGAGATTCCTGATTCCGGCCTGAGCCCGGGGTGCTAAGCAATTTCGGGATAGCCTTGTCGGCGCTCCGACAGCAAGGCG
>CACXUM010000057.1 GCA_902770835.1 uncultured Bacteroidia bacterium | reverse complement strand
CGATGTGGAACGCCACACCACCGACGGACGCATGGATATGCTCGTTCAGACCAAAGATTATATTTACATCTTTGAGTTCAAGATTGACAAGTCGGCTGATGAGGCTTTGAAGCAGATTGAGGAAAAGCAATACGCCAAGCCATTTGAAACGGATTCCCGCAAACTATATAAAATAGGCGTGAACTTTTCCTCAGAAACACGGCGCATTGAGGGTTGGAAAGTGGTTTCGTAACTAAAAGCGGCATCTGTACACAAAAATCCCAGCCTCGCAAAAGACTGGGATTCTTTTTGTTATCGTGAAAAACAATAACTCGCTTGTTCTTACTTCACCTTCTCGACGATGGCCTTGAAAGCCTCGGGGTTGTTGAGGGCGAGGTCGGCGAGAACCTTGCGGTTCATCTCGATGCCGGCCACGTTCAGTTTGTTGATGAATTGGCTGTAGTTCATACCATACTCGCGCACGGCGGCGTTGATACGGATGATCCACAGGCTGCGGAATTCGCGTTTCTTGTTCCTACGGTCGCGATAAGCGTAGGTCTGCCCCTTTTGAAGCCACTGCATTGACTGATCTTGTCATTTTGTTTGATTTTTTCGTCCAGCGCCTCGCTCCTTTCGAGAACTTTTCTGCTGAGACAAATTACACATTAGGTTAATTACATGAGAAGCAGTTTCTTGACAACTCTCTCGTCGGCCTTCTCAACGATGGCGGTGTGGTCGAGGTTGCGTTTTCTCTTTTGGCTCTTCTTGGTCAGGATGTGGCCATGATAAGCATGCTTTCTCTTCAACTTGCCGCTACCCGTTACTTGGAAACGTTTCTTGGCAGCGGACTTTGTCTTCATTTTCGGCATTTTACAATTGGTTTTAAAGTATTAAAAATGAGTTATTTCTTTGTTGATTTCGGAGCAATCATCATTTGCATTCGCTTGCCTTCAAGTTTGGGCATCATCTCCACTTTTCCGTATTCCTCCAACTCCTGAGCGAACTTCAGCAACATAATCTCACCTTGTTCTTTGTAGACGATGGAACGGCCTCTGAAAAAGACTTCCACCTTCACCTTTGAGCCTTCCTGCAGGAATCGCTTGGCATGGTTCAACTTGAACTCGAAGTCGTGGTCGTCGGTTTGGGGTCCGAGGCGGATTTCCTTGATGACGACCTTGGTGGCTTTGGCCTTCTGGTCTTTCATTCGCTTCTTCTGGTCGAAGACGAACTTCTTGTAATCCATCGCCTTGCAGACTGGCGGGTTGGCATCGGGCTGGATTTCGACCAAGTCGACACCCAACTCCTCAACGATTCTCAAAGCCTCGCGCAAGGGATAGATATTAGCTTCGACACCCTCGCCCACCAAGCGCACCATCGGTGCCTTGATTTCCTCATTGATGCGGTGGTTGAATCCGTCTTTGTCCTTGTTCGGCCTTTGACCGAGTCTTCCTTTTTGTGGAATCTGTGCTATTGTAATGATCTCCTATATTAAGTTTACAATCAGTTAGTTATCTCTTGTTCTGTTCCTCCTCGACTTGCTTGCGAATCATCTCGGCAAAGGCTTCTGTCGGCATAGTACCGAGGTCGACTTGACCGTGCTTGCGCACAGAAACCTGATTTTCAGCCTCTTCCTTTTCGCCTACGATGAGCATGTAAGGATATTTCTTCATTTCTGCATCGCGAATCTTACGCCCGATTTTCTCGTTTCGCTCGTCAATGAGGGCGCGAATATCGGACTTTTTCAGATACGATTGCAAATTTTTCGCAAAATTGAGGTATTTTTCGCTCACGGGGAGGATAATCACCTGGTCGGGAGCCAGCCAAAGCGGGAATTCTCCGGCGCAGTGCTCCAGCAAAACGGCCACGAAACGTTCCATCGAGCCGAAGGGGGCGCGGTGTACCATCACGGGGCGATGTTTCTCATTGTCGGCACCGATGTAAGTCAGGTCGAAACGTTCAGGCAGGTTGTAGTCCACCTGAATCGTACCCAACTGCCACTTGCGACCAAGCGCATCCTTCACCATGAAGTCCAACTTCGGGCCATAGAAAGCAGCCTCGCCATACTCCACATGGGCAGGCAGGCCTTTCTCGGCACATGCCTCTTGAATGGCGGCCTCAGCCTTGGCCCAGTTTTCGTCCGAACCCACATACTTTTCGGTGTCGTTGGGGTCACGGAGCGATATTTGTGCTTCAAAGTTATTGAAATCCAATGCCTTGAAGATGATTTCGATGATTTCCATCACGCGGATGAACTCTTCCTTCACTTGGTCGGGACGGCAGAAGATGTGGGCATCGTCCTGAGTGAACGAGCGCACACGGGTCAAGCCGTGCAACTCGCCGCTCTGTTCATAACGATACACCGTACCAAACTCAGCGCAACGGAAAGGCAGGTCTTTATAACTGCGCGGCTTCCACTTGAAAATCATGCAGTGGTGGGGGCAGTTCATGGGTTTCAGCAGGTACTCCTCGCCTTCTTCCGGCGTGGTAATGGGGCGGAAACTGTCTTCACCGTAGTGGTCCCAGTGGCCCGAAGTCACATACAACTGCTTGCCGCCAATGTGGGGCGTAATAACTTGCTCATAACCGTATTCTTTCTGAATTTTAGTCAGGTAGTCTTGCAGGCGGAGGCGCAATTCGGTGCCTTTGGGCAACCAAATCGGGAGACCCTTGCCAACGGTGTCGCTGAACATGAAGAGTTCCAACTCACGTCCTAACTTGCGGTGGTCGCGCTTCTTTGCTTCTTCGAGCAAAACAAGGTACTCGTCGAGTTCCTTTTGCTTCGGGAAGGTGATACCATAAACGCGGGTGAGTTGCTTGCGCTTCTCGTCGCCACGCCAATAGGCACCGGCCAATGAGGTCAGTTTCACGGCCTTGATGAAACCCGTGTTCGGGATGTGAGGTCCACGGCAAAGGTCGGTGAAGTTGCCACATTTATAATAGGTGATGGTGCCGTCTTCAAGTTCACTGATGAGTTCTTCCTTGTACTCGTCGCCTTTCTCGGTGAAATACTTCAATGCCTCAGCCTTGCTCACATCAACACGGTCGAAGGTCTGCTTCTCGCGAGCCAATTCGAGCATTTTTTTCTCGATGGCTACGAGGTCGGCTTCTGTCAGGGTGAGGTCGCCCGTATCGATATCGTAGTAGAAACCGGCATCCACTGCGGGACCGATACCAAACTTCACACCTTTATATAAAGCCTCGATGGCCTCAGCCATGAGGTGAGCCGACGAGTGCCAGAAAGTGGCCTTGCCTTCGGGGTCGTCCCAAGTGAAAAGCTGGATGGTGGCATCCTCATTGACGGGGCGCATAGCATCCCACATCTTGCCGTTCACTTTGGCAGACAGCACATTACGCGCAAGTCCCTCGCTCAAACTTTTGGCGATTTCCAACGGTGTGACACCCGATTCATATTGTCTGACACTATTGTCAGGGAAGGTTATGTTAATCATAAAACTATCCTTTTGAAAAACGGCTGCAAAAGTACGAAAAATTTCTGTACAAAATGCAGATTGATAGCGTTTGAAAAGTTTTTTTTCTATTGCCTAATTCTTCAAGCAACCGATGGGCACAACAAACACACCATCCTCGCGGCGATAGGCGTAATTCCCGATGCCAACCAACACCATCATAAACGAAGGATTACGCATCCTTGTCGTGTCAATTTTCCCTGCCAATTGTTTCAAAGTGCTTGCGCCTTCCTCTATCAAGTCGTCGCCGCCCAACTTGATTTCGACAAGGCCGTATTTCCCGTTGGCAAGATGCACGACGGCATCACATTCAAGGCCGTTCTTGTCGCGATAGTGATACACCTGTCCGTCAAGGGCATCGGCATACACGCGCAAATCGCGCACGGCCAGAGTTTCGTAAAATAAGCCAAAGGTATTCAAGTCATTGAGCAAGTCTTGAGGGCTTATCCTCAACGCGGCAATGGCAATGCTCGAATCCACGAAATAGAGCGTATCGGAGGTGCGAATGGCGGTCTTGCTGCGCAGGTTGGGGTTCCATGCAGGCATATTCTCGACCACAAAAATGCGTTTCAACGCCTTGATGTAAGATGCTATCGTGTCTTCGCTCAACGAGTTGCTCTCATTGGCCACCATGTCTTGGTAAATGGTCGCAATGGACGCTTGCGTTCCCTGATGGCGGCTCAGGCTGCGCATCAGCAATTTGACAAGCTCAGGATTGCGAGCCACACCGTCGGCGCGAGAAATGTCAGATCCGCTACCATCGGCCTTGCCAACCACACCATCATAAAAAATGGTTGCCTGCTTCAACGCCGACTTCCTGCTTTTGGTATTGATGGCCATCGGCCACCCACCACGGCACACCACGAATGCAAGGTCTTCAATGCCCATTGCGCTTCGGGGAGTCAGTTGTTCGGGCGCATCAAAAAGGGATTCGAGACTCACCGTTCCGTTGCTGTCGCCCGACTCCCAAAGACTCATCGGACGCATCAATAGCAAGGCGATACGTCCTGTACCAGTGTGGATGATTTCGTCACGCGAGGCAGGCACTGCGGAGCCTGTCAGGATGAATTGTCCCAATTTTCTCCTATGGTCAACCTCAAAACGCACCGCATCCCAAAGTTTGGGTACCACCTGCCATTCGTCAATCAAGCGCGGTGTTTCGCCTTCCAATAGAAATTTTGGGCTGGTTCGTGCCAATTGGATATTGCGCTCACCGTCTTCAGGATCTGCCATATAGACGATACTTCCGGCGGCTTGTTCAGCAGTGGTAGTCTTGCCGCACCACTTCGAGCCTTCCACCAAAACCGAACCGCAAGCCTCCAATAATTCGACCAATAATTGGTCGCAAATTCTGGGTCTATAATTCTCCATTTTTTACCTCATTTTTTAATCCGCTGCAAAAATACGATAAATATTTGGAACTCAAACATAAAATCAAAAATTTTTCATTTTAAATTCGGCAATTTGGCCGAGTTTTGTTCGGCAATTTGGCTGTGTTCTGTTCGGCAATTTGGCCGAGTTTTGTTCGGCAATTTGGCTGTGTTCTGTTCGGTAATTTGGCTGCATTGTGTTCGGCAATTTATGGATTTCTAATACAAAACAAAAACTTTTCCCAAATAATCCAAAACAAGTTCTTATTTTTGCGAAAAATTTTATCACTATGAAAAGACTTTCACTCCTTATCCTATTGGTTTTCGCCGTCTTAGGGCAAACATTCTCACAAGTCGCCGAAAAAATCGGCGAGGAAAAGGCCTTCCAAACCGCCAAGGCTTTCGTCAGCACCCAAACAAGATTCCAAAACACAGCATTGCATTTGGTTTCCAACTCCGATTTGTTCATCTACAACATTGGTTCACAAGGCTTTGTCATCATTTCAAGCAATACCGTTCTGCCGCCCATTTTGGGCTGGTCCGACCAAGGCAATTTCCCCGATTTGGCCGATGCACCGGAAAACTTCACGTCATGGCTTCAGCATTATTCCGAAATGATTGATTTCGCTGTTGCCAACAACATTGCACCCGAGGCAGACATTCAACGCCAATGGGCAGATGCCGCACGAGGCGTTTTCGGATCGCGTGATGCGCAAACCGTTAATCCTTTGGTCAGTACGCGCTGGAATCAGGATTGTTATTACAATGAGTATTGTCCAGCCACTTCGGGAGGCGGCTGGTGGGGCGGCCCTTGCGGACATGTTTACGCAGGTTGTGTGGCTTGCGCTATGGCTCAGGTGATGAAATATTGGGATTATCCCTCAACGGGCTTTGGATCACATAGTTATGTCCACAACCAATATGGTGAGCAAAGTGCCAATTTTGCCGCCACCACCTACCATTGGGAACAAATGCCCAACGATGTTTGGAGTCACAACGATGCCGTGGCCACGCTGATGTACCATTGCGGCGTGAGCGTCAACATGAACTATTCCGCTTCGGGCAGCGGGGCGCAATCAATGGATGTGGAAACCGCCATGCGCTCTTATTTCGGCTATTGCGGCGCGAAATACCGCCAAAAAAGCACATACACCAATGAGGCATGGACGGCCATGCTGAAGGCCGAACTCGACCAGTCGCACCCAATGTATTATTCCGGCGCCAACGGCGACAGCGGTCACGCCTTCGTTTGCGACGGCTACGACAACAACGACCTGATGCACTTCAACTTTGGCTGGAGCGGCAGCGGCGACGGCTTCTATTCGACCTACGACGTGAACGGCTTCAACGAAGGTCAGGCCGTGGTGATGAACCTCTACCCTGCCAGCATCCAAGCCGATGAAAACGGCATCATTTATGTCAGCGAAAACGGCACGGGCGACGGTTCTTCGTGGGCCAACGCCACCAACAAATTGGAGTTTGCCTCTAACCTTTCAAGCGGTGGCGGCACCAAGGTTTGGGTGAAGGCTGGCACCTATTACGGCGACACCACCGACCCCGAGGGTGCCTTCCGCATCTCGCCAAGCAACCGCGTTTATGGCGGTTTCGAGGGCAACGAAGCCCCCGATTTCGACCTCTCGCAGCGCGATTTCGAAAAAAACACCACCATTTTGGATGGCCAAAATGCAAGGCGTGTGCTGATGCAAGACCAAGCCTTCACTTCGGCTTCGATGGCCATTTGGGACGGCTTCACCATCCAAAACGGAAACATCGGAAGCGGTGCAGGGGCTTACCTGAATAATCATGTCACTTTGTCGAACTGCAACATCGTGAACAATGAAGCCAGCATGTACGGTGGCGGCGTTTACATCAACTCGACAGGTGGCACGGCACATGTCGCGCTGAACAATTGCCGCATCATGGACAACACCGCCTCAATGGGTGGCGGCATTTGCGACCGCATCGGTGCCGACTGCACAAATTGCCGCATCAGCAACAACCGCGCCTCGACCAAGGGCGGCGGCATATACCTTTATAATAATACCGAACCGACACTCAAAAACTGCATCATCAGCAACAACACGGCCAACAACGCCGGCGGCATGTACGCCCGAGGCCTATTCACGGCTTACAACTGCGACTTCGTGATGAACTTGGCCACAGAAAGCATCGGCGGGATTTATCACGAAAACAGCCACAACAAATACTACAATTGCATCGTTTGGGGCAATATGGCCAACGGCCTGCCCAACCAGTTTGCAGGGTTGAGCGACTTCGACCATTGCGCCGTCGTCGGCATCGTCAATGGGTCGGAGAATTACAATGTTCCCGTTGAGAACGATGGCGAAGAGCCAGGTGTTTTCGTCCGTTTCGCCCATCCCGCCGAGGGTGCTGGTGCCGACTATCACAACGAGAATTGGAGCCTGCATCCGCGCAGCATTTGCCTTAATTCAGGCAAGCCAAACACGACCGGGCTTGGTGCCACCGACATCGCTGGCAACCCGCGCATCCAAAAAGGCCGTGTTGAGATTGGTGCCTATGAGAGTTGCGCCTCGCTCACCAACATTGAAGACGCATCTTACGGAAACTATTATTTCCACGGAAGATACTTGAACGAGCCGGGCTATTACACCGCCGTCCTCAACGGACCCGACTGCGACAGCGTCATCGGATTGACACTCAATATTTTGACTGGAACAACCGAGCAAAAGGAAGCAGAAATCAATGTTTGGCCCAATCCAACTTCAAGCACGTTGCACATTGAGGCCGAAGGGATTGAAAATGTGGAAATCCGCAACCTGTTAGGGCAAATTGTTTTGACCGCCGAAAAGGTTGAAACAATCGATATGGGCAATCTCGAAAAAGGGGTTTATTTCCTGATTGTCAGCGATAGAAACGGAAGTAAAAGTGTCATCAAAATAATAAAGGAATAAAATGTCAAAAGCCTATTTCTCAGCAGGTTGCTTTTGGGGCGTGGAGTATTACTTCAAGCGGCTCAAAGGCGTGACGAAAACCACCGTCGGATTCATGGGCGGCGAAATCGAGAATCCAAGTTACAAACAAGTAAAAACGGGCACGACGGGGCATCTGGAAACCATCGAAGTGGAATACGACCCCGAAATGGTTTCCTACGAAGCCTTGGTGCGCTATTTCTTTGAAATCCACAACTTTGAGCAAGCCGACGGACAAGGCATCGACATCGGCACACAATATCTTTCCGCCATTTGGTTCAACGACCTTGCAGAACGCGACTCGGCCATCAAGGTTTTTGGCGAACTGACGCAGATGGGCTATCATCCTGCCACACAGATTCGTCAAGCCATGCCCTTCTACCCTGCCGAGGACTACCATCAAAACTACTTAGACGAAAGGCAGGAAACGCCTGAATGTCACATCTATACGAAGATTTTCTAAAAAACATTTAGGGCTGTCACATTGTGGCAACCCTATCTGTGTTTTCAATGCGGCTGCCGTAATACGACAGCCGTACAAGCCTAAAATTCAGGTTATTTCACAATGGAAACTTGTCTTGAAACGACACCGTTTTCCGTGTCTATGCGCAGCATATACAATCCCGCCACAAAGCCGGCAAGGTCGATGTTGGTTTGTTTGCCTTCGGCGATGGCATCGTAAACGATTTGGCCTTGCATATTAAGCAAGGTGACATGCCTCAAACCTTCGGCCTCAATGGTCAATCGGGCACGAGCCGGATTGGGATAGACACTGACACTTTCGCCGTTTTCGTCCAAGCCATCAGTGGTCACAGTCACAAAATTGTGGATGCCGTCAACGGACATGGCAGGCTCAGATTCGCAAGTGCCGCCCACAACAGAATTGACCGCCGTCACTTGATAATAGAAATTGACTGCGTTGATGTCATTGTCATCGAAACTCACGGCATTGCCGTCGGCCACGCCAATCAACTCGTAATTGCTGCCGTTTATGGAACGGTAGACATTATACCAAAGCGTTTCGCTCGAAGTGCCAGCCCACACCGCATTAGTCACGGTGATATTGTCGATGCAGAGGGCATAGTTGGACACGTTGGTGAAATGGCGGAAACCGAGGTAAATCTCCTGACCTGCATAGGCCGACAAGTCGACGGTATAGGATTGGTAAGGATGCCTTGATTCCCATTCGGCGATGGTGGCCACATTCAGCCCGTCAGCCGAAGCCACGGCCACGCCGAAATGCTCGGTAGGATAAGCAGGGTCAAAACCAGCGGCATAGAAGGTCATCTTGGCATTGGGCAGCACCTTGACTTTGGGCATAAAAGCGTAATTGTCAGGATGAAGCGCACCGTAATTATTATTATATGAGAACGAGGTCAGTGAGGCATTGGTGCCCGTGTTGTTCACGCTGCCATCGGGATTCATGCCCCCAGCGGCGTAAATGCCGAAAACAAAGCCGTCGCCATCGGCATCGAGGAAAGTCCAGCCATCGGGGTCGTCCTCAAAGTCGGTGAAAATCTCGCGTTCCCAAGTGAGAATCACCTTTTGGCCGTCCCATTCTGCCGCCAAGTTCTTCGGAGCCAAGCAATTCACCTCGACCTCGGCACATTGCGGTGCGGCAAGGGCGTAATAGTCGCCCGTTTCTTTGGCACCGTCTTGGATGATACGGATGCAATAGTCAGAGATATAGCGGTTTATGTCATGCGAGAAAGAAGTCTCGCCGTGGTTGAGGGTGGCCAGCAGTTCGCCGTTGGCATAAACCAAAGCACCGATGGCGGGGCGCGTCACCTCAGCCTGAACGCCTTCAACCTTGATGTCGTCGACGCAGAGGAAATAAGTCTCGCCCGTGGTGTTGAAGTGGCGGATGGCCACATAAATCTGCTGTCCGGCGTAGGCCGAAAGGTCGACGGAATACTCGGTATAAGAACCCGTGCTGTTCCATTCCTGAATCATGGTGAAATCGGCGGGATTGGTGTTGCCCGAAGTGGAAACTGCCACACCAAAATGCTCAGGGTCAGGGGCAATGCCGGGCATATCGGCATCGCAGGCCATAAAGGAAATGCGTCCGTTTTCGGTGGGCGTCAGTCGCGGCGTGACGATGAAATTGTCGGGATTGAGCGCACCCGGACCATTCATCCACGAGAAGGAACGCAGGCCAATGCCGCCGCCGTAGCCGCTCCAAGGATACACGAGGAAGTTCTGTCCGTCGTTGTTGGCATCGATGAGGGTGAGGTCCATCAAAGTGCTGTCGGCGAAGTCGTAAAACAGTCCGTCGATGGGGAATGGGGCCGACATTGTTGGCAGTGTCCACGAAAGTTGCACCCGATTGCCGTCGCTTTCGGCTTGCAATCCCGTGGGCGAGCCTTGGAAATGGTTGCTTGAGCGGTAAGTCCAAGCGTATTCGCTTTCAAGCGTTGCGCCACTTCCGTAATGGGCACGAATGGTGGTAGTGTGGTTTGAGTCATCAGCGAAGCCATTGGTATTCAAAAGATAATGGGTACCGTGTTGGTTGGTAGCCACTGTCTGGCCATCGAGAACGATGTCACAGCCCATCAAAGAAGAAGCGTTTTCATCGCCGATAAATATGTCGTCAACGCAGATGGCGAACATGTCGGTGCAGTTGAAATGACGAATAGCGAGATAAACCTCCTGACCAGCATAAGCGGAAAGGTCAACTGTATACTGGCGCCAAATGCCTTGGCGGTTTCCTTGGTCTTTGGCAGACAAAGTCCATTCCTGCAAGGTGGTGAAAGCCATCGGGTCATTGTTGACCGTCGTGGAGATGGCCACTGCAAAATGCTCAGCGCAATATTGCTCATCCATAGCGCAAGCCCAGAAACTGATGATACCGCCTACCGAAGGCAAGATCACGCGGGGCGAAACCATGAAATTGTTGGGCGTGAGCGGCGAAGTGGTTGTGTTGTCGTAGGAATACGACACCAACATACCATTCGAATTGCCAAAGCCCATACCGCTTGCCAAAGGCAGTTGCCAGTTGTGGCTGTCGCCGTCGGCATCGATGAGGGTCCAGTCGAGGATGCGGCCTTCCTCGAAGTCTTGTTCAAAGTTCCAGGAATAGGCTCCGTCGGGAGAATAATAACCGGGCGCACGGTAAATCACATAGCCAGAGGCCGACACATAGTTTTCAATGCCCTGTTGGGCCTTCGCTCCAAGAGGGGCGGTCATTAATAGTGCCATTGCGAGGAATGGCAGTAAAATCTTTCTCATCGAGATCGTGTTATGGTTAATAATTAAATATGTTAATTCCTTTGTGAAAAGGGCTGCAAAGGTAAGGATTTTTTCTATTCGAATCGAATTCTACAGGGTTTGCATCATCCGAGCGGGTAAAAATTTGTCATTTCAGCAACTGCCATTCGCCTTTCACCTTTGAATGCTCCTTGCTGATATAGCCCAGTTCCTTCAAGTCACTGATGGCTCGTAAGATGGTACTCTCACTGACTCCAAGATTATCTTGAAGCCATGAGTATTTTGCTTTTCGGTTCAGTTTTATCGCCTTATAAACCTCCTCCACTATAGGCGCAGGAAACTTGGAAACCTTAATTCCTGACGGTTTTTCTGACGGTTTTTCTGACGGTTTTTCTGACGGTTTTTTTGACGGTTTTTTTGACGGTTTTTTTGACGGTTTTTCTGACGGTTTTTTTGACGGTTTTTCTAGCCCCTTTTCGTTCTCATAACCATTTTCGTGACCATTTTCGTGACCATTTTCATGACCATTTTCATGACCATTTTCATGACCATTTTTATGACCATTTTCATGACCATTTTCATGACCATTTTCATGACCATTTTCATGACCATTTTCATGACCATTTTCGTGACCATTTTCGTGACCATCAGAGACAACTAAAGCGGTCTGTTTTTCGCCTTTTTCCGTCAAGAATCCTTGAGCGATTGCCTCTCGTATTGCCTGTTCACCTCTCGGCGACTTCATCTCCCTCACCACAATTGCTGTCTGGTAGCCAAAATCGAATATTGCCTCACCATTCTCATTGGCCATCAATTCTTTCTGAACCCGCAGCACTCCACGGCTATGCCTATTCACAAACCCCAGAACCTTCATTGCTTCTGCCAAAACGATGTTTCTGTAATCGTTCACGTTGGGGAAATTCTGGACATTGGCCCTCCCATACAGGCCACCATGGTTCATAATCTCAATGCGGTCGTCATACTGATAGAATTGTATCGGGCCATTGCTCTGATAGTCGCGGTGACAGATGGCGTTCATCAACAACTCTCGAGTGGCCCAATATGGATAGTCAACAAATGGGTCTTCGCGCGTGGAACTCACTGGTATCGGCCTGCGATTGGCAATAGTTGTCTCAACAAATGTATCCAATTCGAACAGCGTCACACAAAGGTTGTCCTTAAACTCATGTTCGGTCAAAATCTCACCTGCACGATCCTTTCCTGCAAAACGCACATATTGGATATATGCCCCGGGGATAAACCTGCGCAAGTTTTTGGCGAAAAGCAACATACCCGCATTGGTAGGGCAATCGTAGCGTGTGTCGAAGAATCCGAAACCGCTCAGTTGCAGTTTCACGTCACGCTTGTCTTCTTCCAATTCATCGTCAGTCATCGCCTTTGGCAAGAATACATGCTTGAACTTTTGCAAGTCCAAGTCGTCGATAGTTGCATTCAGGCAAGGCGAGACATCGAATGAGGTCACATTCGTTCTGCGTTTCTCCATCAGTAGACGCTCGTCGTTTTCGTTGGCCACACCGCGTCGCGGGCCAATGCGAATCCAAATGCGCCCTTTGTACCTGACCGGAGGAAACGAAGCAGGTTCCACTCTCACCATCACGATATCGCCCTCTGGCATAGCCACCTTCTCCACCGTCATCGACGGCTGCGGTTGAATATTGCCGTCGGTACGAATGGCTGCAACATTTTTCAGCAAATCATCCGTTACGTCAATTCCTTTCACCGTCCCATCATCCTCAACACCTAAAAACAGATAACCTGCTCGTCTGTAATCAGGCAAATCGTTGGCAAAAGCGCATATCGCCTGGCCGAACTTGTCAGTGTTCGTGGTTGATATGGTGCGTTCCACACGGTCACTTTCAATGTCGTTGAGCAGTGCTCTTATTTCGCCTGTATTCATATCTTCAAAACCTCGGATTCAATGCTGCAAAGTTACACTTTTATCACGACAACACAAAATCTTGTAGAAAAACCAAACAAAATCATTCTTTCCACTTTAACAAAAAGAAATAATCCCTACCTTTGCGCCAAATAATAGGTTATGCCTGAAATAAGCAATTTTTACGGTATCGTCATCACGATGTACTTCCCCGAACACAATCCGCCTCATTTCCATGTGAGGTACAACCAATATCGTGCCTCCATTGATATTCATACGGGTAAGATTACAGTGGAGATGCCAAGACGAGCCTTGAAATTAGTTTATGACTGGCTTGACCTCCATAAAGAGGAACTATTAGAAAACTGGTACAAATTGGAAAAAGGCTCTTCGCCTTCAAAAATTCAACCTTTGGATTAATATGGAAACATCAACTGAACTCAAATGGGTAACCTCGGCCCGAAACCTCAGCGGGTATCGTTTGGCATTGACTTTCAACGACGGCAGCCAGCGTATTTTCGACTGCGAGCCGCTTATTGAACAATATCCCATCTTTGACTCGTTGCGCGACAAGGCAGTTTTCGACCGTTTCGACCTCGACGGCTGGACGGTGACTTGGCTTAATGGCTCAATTGACATTGCACCTGAATACCTTTATGAGAACAGCGTTGCTGCATAACAATTAAACGAACAAACAATCAACATTAATCAAAAATAAATCATGGCAAAAAACATCGAAGAAATCAAAGCCGCGTTGGCCGAATACGGCATCACCGGCGCAAAGGAAATTTACTATAACCCGAGCTACGAACAACTCTTCAAGGACGAGATGAACCCCGCCCTGACGGGTTACGACAAAGGCGTTTTGACCGAACTCAACGCAGTTAACGTGATGACGGGCATCTACACCGGTCGCTCGCCCAAGGACAAATACATCGTGATGGACGCCAAGTCGAAGGACACCGTTTGGTGGACCACCGAAGGCTACAAAAACGACAACCACCCGATGAGCGAAGAAGTTTGGGCACAGGTGAAAGACCTCGCCAAGAAGCAACTCAGCGGCAAGAACCTTTATGTGGTGGATGCCTTCTGCGGCGCCAACAAGGATACCCGCATGGCCGTCCGTTTCATCATGGAAGTGGCATGGCAGGCCCATTTCGTGCTCAACATGTTCATCAAGCCCACGGCTGAGGAACTGGCCGACTTCAAGCCCAACTTCACCGTCTACACCGCCTCGAAAGCCAAGGTCGACAACTACAAGGAACTCGGCCTGAACAGCGACACTTGCGTGGCCTTCAACGTCAGCAGCCGAGAGCAAGTGATTGAAGAAAGGCATGTTCTCGATGATGAACTACTACCTGCCGCTGCAAGGCATCGCCGCCATGCACTGCTCCGCCAACACCGACATGAAGGGCGAAAACACTGCCATCTTCTTCGGTCTGAGCGGTACGGGCAAGACCACCCTTTCGACCGACCCGAAGCGTCTGCTCATCGGCGACGACGAGCACGGCTGGGATGATGAAGGTGTGTTCAACTTCGAAGGCGGCTGCTACGCCAAGGTCATCAACCTCGACAAGGAAAGCGAACCCGACATCTACAACGCCATCAAGCGCGACGCACTTCTGGAAAACGTCACCGTCGATGCCAACGGCAAAATCGACTTCAAGGACAAGAGCGTGACCGAGAACACCCGCGTCTCCTACCCCATCGAGCACATCGAGAAGATTGTGAAGAACGTGCGTCCCGTTTCGTCGGGTCCCGCCGCCAAGAACGTCATCTTCCTCAGCGCCGACGCTTTCGGCGTGCTGCCTCCCGTCAGCATCCTGACACCCGAACAGTGCAAATACTACTTCCTGAGCGGCTTCACGGCCAAGTTGGCCGGCACCGAGCGCGGCATCACAGAGCCTACGCCCACCTTCAGTGCCTGCTTCGGCCAAGCCTTCCTCGAACTGCACCCGACCAAATATGCCGAAGAACTCGTGAAGCGTATGGAACAGAGCGGCGCCAAGGCTTACTTGGTGAACACCGGCTGGAACGGCACGGGCAAGCGTATCAGCATCCGCGACACGCGCGGCATCATCGATGCCATCCTTGACGGCAGCATCGAGAAGGCCCCGACCAAGATGATCCCGTACTTCAACTTCGAGGTGCCGACCGCATTGCCAGGCGTCGACCCGAACATCCTCGACCCGCGCGACACCTACGCCGACAAGAACGCTTGGGAAGAAAAGGCCAAGGACCTCTCCTCGCGCTTCACCAAGAACTTCGAGAAGTTCACGACGAATGACGCTGGCAAGGCTTTGGTGGCTGCTGGACCGAAATTGTGATTTTTTTTCACGCAGAATCCGCAGAAATCGCGGAATAATTTAGAGAAACGAGCCGCTCCGATTGGGGTGGCTCGTTTTGTTTTTGGAGAAAAAATTTGTGGATTACTGCAAATTTGGAGAGAAAAAATTTGTGGATTACTGCAAAATATCTTACTTTTGCAGCGATTTTCAATAAGTTAAGTGTTTTATGATATTCAAGCGGAAACTATACGACAAAATGCTGGAGTGGAAACAGCAATGGAAAGGTCGGTACGCGTTTCTGATTAAGGGCGCGAGGCGCGTCGGCAAATCCACTTTGGTTGAGGAATTTGCCAAACGCGAGTACAAGTCCTACATCCTCATCGATTTCTCTAAACCGTCAAAACAAATCAACGAACTGTTTGAAGACATGATGGACTTGGACTATTTCTTCATGCGCCTACAAACGCTTATGAAAGTGAACCTTTACAAGCGCGAGTCTGCCATTGTGTTCGACGAGGTGCAAAACCAACCTTTGGCACGCCAAGCCATCAAACATTTGGTCAAGGACGGACGTTATGACTACATCGAAACTGGTTCTCTCATCTCGATTCGGAAAAACGTGCAGAACATCGTCATACCCAGCGAAGAGATGAGCATGACCTTGTATCCGATGGATTGGGAGGAGTTTTATTGGGCAACAGGCAATGAAGTCAGTCCTGACCAAATCAGGCAGGTTTTTGCCATGCATCGCCCTATGGGTCAGGCCGTTCACCTACGCTGGATGCGCGACTTGCGGCTTTACATGCTTGTCGGCGGAATGCCCCAAGCCGTGGATGCCTACCTGCACTACAACAACCTGCAAAAAGTCGATGACATGAAACGGGAAATCCTGAAACTGTATGAAGTCGATTTCAACAAGATCGACCCTTCGGGACGGGCTTCGAAAATGTTCAAGGACATTCCAGCGCAACTTTCGGGCAACGCTTCCCGATACATGATTGAAACCGCCATTGACGAGCGCCGTTCTGAAAACACAGAAATCATTGTTTCGGAGATGCGTGAGAGTATGGTCATCAACCTTGCGCATCATGTCACCGACCCCAATGTGGGCATGGGACTGACCAAATCCTTGTTTTCCTACAAGATGTTCCTTGCCGATACAGGTCTGTTTGTGACTTTGGCATTTTGGGACAAAAGATTCACGGAAAACATTATTTATGAGAAACTTCTGTCCGATAAACTGAAAGCCAACCTTGGTTACGTTTACGAGAACCTTATCGCGCAAATGCTCCGCACGGCAGGCAACGAATTGTATTACTACTCCTTTCCCACGGGCAACGGAAACAAAAACTATGAAGTTGATTTCCTACTATCGCGAGGCAACAAAATCGTTCCCATTGAGGTGAAATCTTCGGGATACAAGACGCACAAGTCGTTGGATGAGTTTTGCAAGAAATATCCTTCAAGGATAGGAGAACGCATCTTGCTTTACACCAAGGATTACCAGAAAGATGGCATAGTTACTTGCTTGCCGGTGTATTACACGGCGTTGCTATAAGTTCAACAGTTTATATTTCACGCAGAATCCGCAGAAATCGCGGAATAATTTAGAACAACGAGCCGCTCCGATTGGGGCGGCTCGTTTTGTGTTATCCCTGCGCATTGTCAAAGATTTTAAGGTTTCTATAGTTGCGCATTGTCAAAAATGGCATGGAAAAAGCCGACATTGCTGCAAGTTGGTTTCTTTGGTACACCATTTTGTGGACCACCGATTGGTGTACCAAACAAAAAAGTTGTATTTTTGCAGCATCAAACCAACAAAACAGCGTCATGAAGAAATCATTCATCTATGGTGTGGCCGTTGAAGGCGACAACTTCACCGACCGTGAAAAGGAAACGAAACGGCTCAAGCAGGATTTTGAGAACGGGCAGAATGTCATCTTGATTTCCCCACGAAGAATGGGCAAGACCTCACTCGTCAGACGGGTGCAGTCACTCGTTGACAAGAAAACCTTGTCGGTGGTTTACATTGACGCATACGATTGCCGCAACGAATACGAGTTTTACAACAAGTTTGCCGCTGCCTTGATGAAGCAAACCGCAGGCAAGGCCGAGGCCGTTATGAAAAACATCAAGGAGTTTTTGGTGCGATTGTCACCGAAAGTGGGTTTCAATCCCGACCCGAACTCCGAAGTCTCGCTTTCATTGGGCATCACCCCAAAGGAATACTCTCCCGAAGAGATTCTGCAACTCCCACAACGAATGGCTGAAAAAATGGGGAAACACATCGTGGTATGTATCGACGAGTTTCAACAAATCGGTGAATTTCAGGATTCTTTGAACGTACAAAAGAAGATGCGCGGCATTTGGCAACTGCAAACCAATGCTTCTTATTGCCTGTTTGGAAGCAAGAAGCACCTGCTGTCCAACCTTTTCCAAAACAAGCGAATGCCTTTCTACCAGTTTGGCGACATCCTGTTTCTCCAACCCATTTCCACTGAGGACTGGAAACCTTTCATTCGGGGAAAATTCGAGGGAAAAAACATCAGCATTAGCGATGACTTGATTGAAAAGATTTGCGCGACCGTGCAGAACCAGTCGTCGTATGTGCAACAATTGGCCTCGAATGTAATGCTGAACGCCACTGGTGTCGTCACCGAACAAACCCTTGAATTGGCGGTTGAAGATTTGCTGAACCAAAACTCACTGCTGTTCCTGCAACAATTGGACGGATTGACGGCCTATCAAATGAACTTCCTGAAAGCCCTCGCCAACGGAACAAACGCCAATTTCGGCTCCAAAACGGTGCTAAACCTCTATGATTTAGGCTCAAAATCCAACGTTTCCAAAATAAAGTCTGTCTTGACACAAAAGGAATTGATAGAGACCGCGCCCGCTGGAATCGTATTTACAGACCCCGTTTTTCAACTATGGTTCACCAAGGAATGGTGTAAATAACAAAATGATAATCAATTAATTATCATAAATATTCAATTTGGTACACCATTTTGTGGACCACTGATTGGTGTACCAAATTGTTGCAAAACGCCGTTATTCCTGCGCATTGTCAAAGATTTCGTGGGTTCTATGGTTGCGCATTGTCAAAAACGGCATGGAAAAAGCCGACATTGCTGCCGGCTGGTTTCAAGCACTTTGCAATTCTGCTCCCAACTTGTGTAACATGAAACGGATTTGGTTCAAGCGTTGTTCGCTCGGTTTGGAAATGCCGTAGATATAACGCGCCAACAAACTTTTGTTTGACAGTTTCGCCATCCGAAACTATCCGTCATATATTCAGCAAATTATAAACACAAACTGCACTTTCTAAAAAGTTTTAAGGATATCTAATGCTGCCGTCAAACAATTTTTTAGTTTTCAGAATTATCAACCTTGTAAAAATTCTATTATTTTCATAACAGCTTTTGCTTTCTTGTAATTAGCGACCTGTGTTTTGTAACTATTGCTAATAGTTATTACGTCATGTGTTTTACCTGACAAACTTAAGACATAGAACACTCTATCCCAATCATCATCGCTTAACAAATCAGGTCCCTCAACTACAAACAATTCTTTTCCATGATAGCAAAGCGTGGCACGCCTTTGACCATATAATAAACTAAAATATGAGGTTAACTCAGCTAAAGGTGCATGTATTGAACTCTCGTCCCTCATTTTGATAGTTACATATCCATTTGAATAAGAAAACGAACGAAGAAGTGCGCTATCTGACCCAACTTTTAGCTTTTGTTTCATTGTAGAACGATTGCTTGCCTGAATATTTATTTCTGGCAGTTGATTAATTGAAATCTCATTTTGCTCCTGATTCTTTTTGTCAGGTTTGCTCGCTTTAACCACCAACACTATTGTGATAATAATTATTAAAGTTACTAGCATGATGAATAATTGTTTAAGTCTATTTGATATGACTTCCGCAATTCGTGCAAAATTTCGTTCCAATCTCAACTTTTTTCCCGCACGAAGAACAGTAAATAAATCCATCTTGCCCATTAGGTTGAGATTGGCTGAATTGTTGTTGTGAAGACTGTTGATATACCTGTTGAGGGTTGGCGACATAACCTCCTCCGTATTTTGTTTGGAAATCCACTTCTGATATGAGCAGATAGTGAATAATGTCTATGATAGAGAGAATTACAGGAATGAAAGTCCAACATAGCAGCAGGTATATTATTCCTTGTCCTGCCTGACCGAGATAGAACTTGTGAATTCCAATGTCACCAAGAAACAGTGCTAAAATAATGGCCGTTGCTTTACTTTTTGTTTTCATAATTAATTGAATTTAAGATGATTTATTGTTAGTTAGTTTATTTCCACAGTTTTTGCAAAATCCCCATGTTTCATCTATGAAATTTCCACATTGGGGACAAGTTTTCCCATTCTCAATGAGTTTGACTTGGTTTTTAAGTTGTTGGCATTGCAAAGATTTTTCCCACTGATTAACTTCGTAGGCTCTGACTGGTCCATAGGGATGGTCCAAATCTGTATTCGCTATATATCTTATTATCTTTTTCCATGAGTTCCCGTTCTTCAGGTTCTCGTAATCGGCTCCTTGTAAAGTCCAAGCACCATAGTCCATTTCATTCAATATGGTCTTCGGAATACCTTCCAACTTTGCCAACACCTTGGTCATTGTGGCGGCTGAAGTGATAAAACTTGCAACACGATCGGCTGTTAATTCTGAGGCTCTTGACCATGTCATCAATGCTTGCTTCAAAGGCTTCATGGCAACACTACCGATTTGTCCCATTATAGATTCCACAAATACATCGCCTAAATTGAATAAACTATTAGCTAACATAGAGTACAATACATGCTGACACAATATATGCCCACATTCGTGCGCAAGTACAGCTATCAACTCATCATCCTTAAACCGTTTTATCAAGCCTAACGTCACCACAATATAAACTCTGTTGTTTCCCGAAGTCCAAGCATTAGGAATTGGACTCATTTGAAGATACAATTCAGGAATCTGAATACCTAATTTGTGGCAAATCGGCGGCAAATGCTTATATATTTCAGGCAGTTGGATATCGGACAAACGTAGATTCATCGTAACATTCTCGCTCCATTGAATTTCATCCAAACCGTATTGGAACACCTTTTCCATGACAGCAGGAAAAATCGGAATTTTTTTCAAGGCCTGCAAAGCCGCCGCATCATCAGGATGTATGAAATCTGACGCATTCATTTTATCCTAAAAGTTTGTAATTGAAATCTCCAGCACTACACCCCAATCTGTTGAGGTCGCATCTATAAATGCTCATATAGAACTGCTTAACCTCTTTGCCTCCATTGGCAAATGGTGAAGAACAATGGTACTGAGTAGTTACTATGACGACCATTTCAGGTGTCAGAATTTGCCCATTTGCTCTCCTTGTTCTTTTAGGCCATACTCGAAAGACACTCATAATGCTTCAATCTCAAAATGCCTATAGCTTCCCCGATTCGGCAATTGCACACAAGAAGGCTAGGAAACTTGAGTTGCACCTATTTTGATTGACAGGCTCTGGAAAACACCTTTGAAGTAAAATAGATACGTTTTCCCAGCCTGTATGCATCAACAGAAAAACTTGTTGAATACAAAATAGACTGACAAATTCGTATCTCATATCCACTTCAAAATTTTCCAGATTTCGTCAATCGGATATAAGCACAAATTGCCTTCAACTGCTCGGTTTTTCCCCCGAACAATCGATGGCAAAATTACAAAGATTTTGTTTTGTGCAAGCAAAAAGACAGAAAAAAGCATCAAACTTTGAAAAGTGTAGTTTTCAGCCCCAAATTTTCATTGAAAAGTGTAGTTTTTTGGCTGGTTTTATATTGAAAAGTGTATTTTGAGGCATGATGGTATTCCAAAACTCGGCATTTCTATGGTTGCGCATTGTAAGTTCAACTTGGAAAGTTATAAAGGAGGTGACAAAAAACCCCGCCTTGTGTGACGGGGCTAACGGAAAAAATGCCACATTTGCGGTCTCAAAAAC
>CACXUM010000056.1 GCA_902770835.1 uncultured Bacteroidia bacterium | reverse complement strand
TGCGTGAAACAACCTGAACCGCCCAAACAAATCCGATTCTCCATTTTGGGCGACAGTTATTCAACTTTCGAGGGTTATGTCCACCCTGAAACCAACGATGTTTATCCATTCGATTCCATTGGCGTAACGAATGTAGAGCAGATGTGGTGGCATAAGGTGGCTGTCGAAAAAGGCTGGATATTGGATGTAAATAATTCATTTTCAGGGTCTTTGGTATGTAATTATAACTATGCGTATTACTATGGTCCACATTCGTTCCTCCAGCGCATGGATGACCTTGGCCAACCTGACGTGATTTTCATTTTCGGGGCTACCAACGATGCTTGCGCCCATGATGGTGACAATGTGCCAGTTGTACCGCTTGGCAATGATGTTTTTTCAGATTGGACTGAAGATCAACTTTGCACTTTCCGTCCGGCTTTGTCCTATCTCTTTGAAAATCTGCAACAAAGGTATCCCCAAGCTGAGTTGTATTTCCTTCTTGACATGAACCTCGGTTCCAATGGCATTGATGCGGACAGGCGTGATGCTTTCATCGGATCAATTCATCGCATCGCAAATCATTACAACGTGAAATGTATTGATTTGGAGGGGATTAAAAAGAGCCATTGGCATCCCAATGCCGAAGGGCATGGGATTATTGCCGAACAAGTGCTGGATTTCCTTGAGGCTGAGGCGATTTAATGCCTGAACCGATAGCGCACGGTCAATTCCTCGTCGCTTGGGGTGGGCACATCCCAATAAGGTTTTTTCTCGGATGCAGAGCCTGTAGAAGCCTCGGTTTCTGAGCCTGTCGAAGAGCCGTTTTCTTCATTTTCCTCGTCCTCATCCCAATGGTAGACCTCTTTTTGCGGCCCTTCCTTGCGCAGGAAAAAGGCTAACAAAACGCCAATCATGGCACCGCTGAGGTGACCTTCCCACGAGATGTTTTGCGGGATGGCCAATGATGGAATCATGCCCCAGATGAAACTGCCGTAAAGGAAAACCATGATGAGCGCGATGACGATGAGCATACGGTTGCCTCGGATAAAGCCACTCGTGATGAGGAAGAGGTTAAGTCCATAAACGAGAGCACTTGCTCCAATGTGAGTCGTGTCAGGGTTGCCGATGCACCATGTGAGCAGTCCGCTGGCTAAATAGGTGATGAGTAACACGCGATTGGCGAGGGTGGGGTAGCAGTAGTACAAAGCCGTGCCGAGCACGAGGATGGGGACGGTGTTGGAAAACAGATGCTCCCAACTGCCGTGCAGAAAGGGCAAAGTGAGGATGCCGAGAAGACCTTTTGCGGTGTGTGGCACTACGCCGTAACGCCCTAAATCAATACCAAACGACACCTCAATGATTTTCACTAACCACATCAAAGCCACGATGATGAGTGGGATGATGAGGCTACCCAAGAACTTCCTTTTTTCTGCTTTTTCGTCCATGCGGGAGTGGTTATCAAGAATTGTTCCGTGGCAAAGGTCGGAAATTTTGGCAGAGGTTATTATTCCAACAGCCATTTCCAAATGGGTTTTACCTCAATGGTGAGGCCGTTGTCTTTTTGGATGGTGTATTCATCGTCACGGGTGATGATTAGAGCACGTTGTAACGGCTCAAACGTATGAAGTTTCACAAGCGCGTTGATTTCGCGCTCCGAAGTCTGAAGTTCGCTCATGCTGTAACATGCTTGAATGGCGGTGCGTTGTTCGGGAAGGTAGAAGTCCACTTCCACGTTTTTGTTGTAATAAAACAACTGCTCGTCGCCGTATTGCTGGAAAAGGTGGATGGCGCATAGGTTCTCCAACAATGAAGTTTCGCCATCGTTCAAAAAAATCATCAGCAAGCCGTTGTCCACAAAGTAATGTTTCTTGATGGTTTCGCGATCAGAAAACTTTGAGGCATAGTTGTTTATGGAAAACAGCAGACAAGCATCGCGCATAAAACTGACATATTCCATAACGGTGTTGGCTTGGCAATTGATGCCTGTGCTTTTCACCAAATTACTGATGCGATTGTAGGCAGTTGGTTGTTTCACGCTTTCGGCCAAACGTTTGACGGTCATACGTAGCGAGGCTTCGTTGCGGATTTTGTTTCTCACGACAAGGTCGGAAAAGAAGATTTTGTTGTAGAGTTCGTTGAGCCACAGTCGTTTTGCACTCACATCAAACACATCAGGGAAGCCGCCGAATTGGAAATATTCGTTGAAAGCACGTTCTACAGCGGCTCTCAACTGTGGACTGTCGTACCAATGCGAATCGAGGTTAATGTGCTCTCTGCCAATGTATTCCTTGAATGTAAAAGGATAGACATTGCGTGTCCAATATCGTCCTCCCAAAGTAGTGGCGATGTCGCGACCGAGCATTTTGGCATTGCTGCCGGTGATGAAAACTTGATGTTTTTGGTTGGCCAACCGACGGGCAAAATGCTCCCATCCCTCAATGTTTTGGATTTCGTCGAAAAACAACAAAGGCTTGCCCTCGTTGGTGGAAGCGTATGCTTGTAGTATCAGGTCGAGTTCCTCCGCTTTCATTTGGCGAAGACGCTCGTCGTCGAAATTGACATAAACGATTTCCTTAATGCTATGGCCTTCTTGCAACAATTGCTGGATGCGTTGATAAAGCATATAAGACTTGCCGCATTGCCTCACCCCGACAAACACATAATTGCCTTTTAGCTCAAGTTCCATCGGACGGTTATATAACTCTATTTCAGGGATATAATCTTGTCCTTCGCGGATGATTCTGCTGATGATTTCCTTTTCCATTGCCTTTGATTTTGTGGCAAAAGTACAAAAATTATCATTACTAATGATAAAATATAGTCAATTTTTTTCATTACTAATGATAAAATTATGTCAAAAATTATCATTGGCAATGAAAAAAGCCGCCCAATGTGAGCGGCTTTCTTGAAAATTTGATGATTGTTTCTTACGCCAAGAACGGCATCTTAACCACCACAGCCTTGACGAGTTTGTTGCGAATCTTGATGAAGATTTCGGTGTCCTTCTTGCTGAAGGCCTTCTTCACCAAAGCGGTGCCGATGTTCTTGCCAGTCGAGGGCGACGGACTGCCCGAGCGCACCATGCCGATACAGTTGCCTTCGGCATCGCACACTTCGTAGCCATTGCGCGGGATGCCACGGTCAATCATCTCAAAGCCGACAATCTTCTGGCTCACGCCGTTAGCCTTTTGAGCGGCGAAGATTTCGCGGTTGAGGAAGTCGTTGCCGTCTACGAACTTGGTAATCCAGCCCAAGCCAGCCTCGATGGGGCTGATGGTGTCGTCGATTTCGTGACCATAGAGGCAGAAGCCCTTCTCCAAACGCAGGGTGTCGCGGCAGCCTAAGCCGGCGGGCATGATACCGAACTCCTTGCCAGCCTCAAACACGGCATCCCAAACCTCCTTGGCATGGGCGACGGGGATGTAAATCTCGCAACCGCCTGAGCCTGTGTAACCTGTGGTCGAGAAGATGACATTGTCCACACCAGCAAAGTTGATGATTTGGAAAGTGTAGTATTCCATGTCAACCACATTGGCTTTGGTGAGTTTCTGCATGGCTTTCAGGGCGTTGGGGCCTTGCACGGCCAACTGTGCCCATTCTTCGCTCTCGTTCTTGAAGTCCTCGCCAAGGGTCATTCCGAACTTCTCGGCAATCTGGCTCATCCAAGCCCAGTCTTTGTCGATGTTGGCAGCGTTGGGCACCATGAAATAATGGTCGTCGGCGATGCGATAGACGAGCATGTCGTCAACGATGCCACCCTTGCCATTCGGCAGGCAGGTGTATTGCACTTTGCCGTCGCTCAAAGCAGCCACGTCGTTGACGGTGCAGTACTGCATGAACTGCTTGGCCAGGGGACCTTTGGCGCGGAACTCGCCCATGTGGCTCACGTCGAACACGCCGACGTTGTTGCGGACGTTGTTGTGCTCTTCGACGAGGCCGGTGTATTGAATCGGCATGTCGTAGCCGGCAAATTCAGCCATTTTTGCGCCCAAATCGTGATGGATCTGGTTGTAAGGGGTTTTCTTTAATTCGATGTTTTCCATTTTATGTGATTTAAGATTTGATATTTAAAGATTTAAGATTCAAAGATTTATCTTCTCGTGTCGTGAAGGCCTTTCTTGAAATACGGGCCGAATTGCAGTTTTGTGTAATTGAGGTCGTATACAGTAACTGCGCGTGGAAGATCGTTGTTCATTTGGCGCTTCAGTGTGCAGCCATTGGCGGGGTCGACCCAATACTGGATTACCAAACCATCCTCAAAGTCGACGAAGAAATGCCAGCAGTTGATGTCGAGCACTCTTTCCATTCCGACATAGTATTGCGACAGGTTGCTCTTGTCCTTCACCTCGGTAAAGAAAGCATCGAGAGGGTAGAAACTCTCGCCAAAAGGCTCAAATTCCCATTTGAGGTCGTCGGTCCAGCCTTGGGCTTCGGGACGGTAATACCAGTTTTCTCCGGTCTTGATGTCCCAAAAACGGTCGATGCCCTGACCATCGTTGAAGGCTTCCTTTGTGCCGACTTTGACGAAAGTTTCGCGGCAGTCGCTGTGGAGATTGTTCACTGTGATGAAGAAATGGTCTGCAGGCGGATTGAAGTTGTAGGTGGCGGTAAAGGGTTGCGTTGCAGGTTTTACCAGATTCCCAACCTCGGTTCCGGTGTAAGGTTTCTTCACGATGAAGATGGCCGTGGCAACGACCTTTTCCTCTTTGTCACTGCATGTGGCGGTGATGTTGCTGTAGCCAGCCTGCTTGGCGATGACTTGGATGCAGTCGCCTAACTTGGTGGGGCTGAACTCGATGGGTTGGGCATTTGAAACGATGTAGCCGATTTTGAGGCAGCCGTCAAAAGGCTTCCAAACCACGGTGTCGCCTATGGTCAGTTCATACTTTGTCTCATTCTTTTCCTGAGCCACGGCCATGCATCCGAGGCAGAGAAACATTAGGGCAATCAGTGTTTTCTTCATGGTTGTATGGGTTTTAATTTGGTGCAAAAATACAAATAAAATATTAAAAATCACGCAAAGCCGTAAAAATCCTCAAATGCAGCACGCATGGCCGTCTCGTCGCGGATGATTTTGCGTAGTTTCTCCAATTGTGTGGCGTTGTCCGATTCGGGAATCCAAAGGCGGAGATAGCCCGTGTCGGAATATTTCTCCAACAGATGTTCGCGGAAACGCTCATATTGTTGCTCCTTGTCATATTCGGGGAAATGTTCTTGGGTGTATTGTATCGTGCGGCGGATGACCTTTTCAGGCGTGATGAGTCGGTCGGCTTCGGCCACGATTTTGCCATAAATCGAGCGCGGCTCATGTCCCGACGAAGCACGATGATCTTCGGCAGCCTGCGCCATTTTTTCAATCTGTTCTTCGTCAAACCATCCCCTTAACTTCTTGTCCTCTCGGATGATACGACCAGAAACAAGGTGGTGCGTGTCGCGGCCTTCGCAAAGCCCTGTGTCGTGGTATGCGGCGATGGCATACACCATATTAATATTGACCTCGTAATGTTCGGCCAAGGCTAAACTTCTTGCGATGACCTCCTCGGCATGGTTGCGTTGGTGGGCAGCGTCGAAGTGTTCATATCGAGGAAGGATTTGCTGTTCGATGTAATGGATTAGTTCGGCGGAAATGGTGATGTCTTTCATGCGCAATGATTGAACATGCAAAAATGAGGATTATTTTGGAAACGACAGCGGAGGCGATGCAAGCACCGTCTCCGCTGTCAGTTTTATTTGGGAAAATCATTCCTCGCGGCGTTTCTTGCCTACGAGATAGGCGGCACCAAGGCCGAGCAACACTGCCACGCCACTGCCCAAGGGGGCGTCTGTGGCATCGTAGTCGCCATATACACCGTGTGTTGTAGGAAGACTAAGAGAACTGCCTCGCATGTTGTTTTCTGTGCGGGCGCGTTCATATTGTTTGCTTCTTTTCAGAGCACCGCCACCTACTTGAGCGAAAGTTGTGATGTTCATCATCAGGGCGATTGCGATTGTCAGAACTAGTTTTTTCATTGTTGTAGTTGTGTTTCAATACTCAAAATTAGACAGCAAAAATACAGAAAAGAATTGAATCTTGGTTATTTTTTCTCTGTTTTTTTGAAAATTATTGAAACTTTGGCTTAATCCTTCACGATGCGTTGCGTTTGCGTGCTTCCTTCGGAGACGGTCTTGAGGAGATAGGTGCCGGAGGGCAGGTCGCGCAGGTCGAGGGTGAAGGCCTTGGCGTTTGGCTCGTTGCGGATGACTCTTGCGCCGGTGATGTCGTACACCTCGTAGCTGCCTACGGTTTGCGTGCTTTCCACTTTCATTATGTCGGTGGCGGGGTTGGGATAGACGCTCAGGGTGGCGTTGTTTTCTGCCGCTTGGTTGTAGGCCCTGTAGAGCATCACGTCGTCGATGTTCAGCATGAACTGGTTGGAGCAGTTGAAGTGGACGATGGCCACATAGATGTCCTGACCTTGGTAATCTCTTAGGTCTACATCGTAGTAATACCATTGCCCTTGTGCTTTGGCGCTCAGGTCGGTTTCCCATACAATGGTGAAATCTTGTGCGCTGGTGTTGCCCGTCGTGGAAACGGCCACGCCGATATGTTCGGCGGGGTTGGATACGTCTTGGACGCAGGAGATGAATGTAATCTCTTCGCAATCAAGTTTGTATGGGGTGACTAAGAAGTTCTTGGGATGAAGCTCGATTTCGTTGAGGTCGTCATAGGAGGCGGAGGTTACGCTGAAAGGGTTGTCGGGGTTGCCCCAGTTTTGGCGCATTTCCCAGTTGTAGCCGTCGCCGTCGCCGTCGATGGTGGTCCAGCGCATGATGCCGTCGTTGAAGTCGAAGAAGATGTCGCCCACTGGAGGCGTTGGGACGACGGGAGTGTATTCGCTTAGGGCGTAGATGCCGATGAGGTTGGGGCTTTTGTCGACGTCGCCGAAGAAGCAAGTCGTGCCGTCCATATCGCCGATGAAGGCGCCGCCTGCGCTGCAAGCATAGCCCCAGCCGGGCGTGACGGAGAAGTCGAAGATGTAGTTGGGGCTCATCTCGTCGGTGTCGATGTTGTAGTCGAACACATGTGCTGTGAAGCCTTCCACGGCAAACAGGTAGAGGTGGGCTGCGCCGTCCTCGTCGGTGAAGTAGCCCGTGCCATGCACGGTGTGCCCGCCGAGGTTGTGTGCCGTTGCGGTCTTGATGACGTTGCCGCTGCGGTCGACGAGCTTGAGGTCGAGATGGAGGTTGGGGCTGTTGCCCGTGGCCCTCTCGCCGACCCAGAAAGCGTCGTAAACGGGGTCGTAGGTGCAGGTGCCGAGCTCGTTGAAGGGTGTGCTGATTTGGCCTACCAACGTCTTGTTGTGGAGGTCATAGCACCAAATGTTGCTGGAATGGGCGTCGCAGCCGTAGAAATACTGGCCGTCGTAGGTCATGTCGCGGAGGTAGTTGTCGGAATTGTCGATTCCGGCCACGTCGAATTCGTCCAAGAGGTTGCCGTCGAGGTCGTATTTGTAGAACATCCACAGCACATTCGACGACTTGCCCCAAGCGCTGGTGTAGATGTTCTGGCCGTCGTAGACCACGCCGTGCTGGCGGCCTGTGGAGCAAGAGAATGAGGTTACGAAGTCCCAAGTGTCGGTGGTGGCTTTTGTCTGTGCAAGGGCTGTCAGTGGCGCGATAACAGCCATCAGCAATGCCAATAAGATGGATTTTTTGAACATGATTGTATGGTTTAGAGATTTCAGGGTTTCAAGATTGGGGATTTTTACCATCCGCCACCTCCAGCGCTTACAGTGGTGTACATCGAATTGACATTGACATTGGTGCTTTGGCCGCCCGTGTAGGTCACGTTGCCCGTGTAGTAGCCGTTCCAGTTGGTGCCGCCGCTGATGGTGCCGCCGTATTTCACGGTGTACGATTGTCCCGTTTGCAGTTGCGGGTCTGTGAAGAGCATTACCATATTGTTGCCCCAACCGCCGCCACCGCCGCCTGTGAAGGTGGGGCATTGGTAGGTGCAAATCACGGTGCCGTCCGATTTCAGGACTTGGATGGCGTAGCCGGGTTGCGTGTTGATTTTCAGCGTGGGTTGGGTGCAAACGCTTTGGGTTGGGTTGCTCGTCGCGCCGCCCGTGCCGATGTGAGTGCCGCCCGTGATTTTGAATTGGTTGTTGTCGCAGTCGAAGCCTTCCTCGGGCTGGCGCGCGCCGTTGGCGATGGCGAAGCCGCCATTGAGGAACAGGGTGCCGTTTGAATCGATGCCGTCGTTGTTGTCGCTATGCGAATAGATGGTGCCGCCGTTGATGGTGAGGTTTTGTGCCGCGTTGATGGGGTCGTCGGTCTTCGAATAAGTTTCGATATTTCCGCCGTTGATGGTCAGCGTGGCCTTGCTTTCGATGCACTCGCCGCCTTCGTTGTTTTGGGTGCAGTTGACCGTGATGGTGCCGCTGTTGATGGTCAGGTTGCCGCGACTCTTGATGCCCTTCGGGTTGGCGTAGTCGCCGCCTTGACCCGGTCCGGGAGGCCAGCCGCCGCCACCGCCTGATGAAATCGTGATGCGCTCGCCGCTGGTGGTCACGTTGAGGATGAGGTCGTCGTCGTTGCCTCCAGTGGTGCCAAGGGTCAGTGTGGAAGTGGTGTGGCTGTCGTCGCCCACATTGATACCCTTTCCGCCTGTGCCCGAACTGTTTAAGGTGATGTTTCCCGAAAGGATGCTCATATTGCCGTCGGAGCGCAGACAGGCCGAGGTGTATGCGTCTTTGGTCGAGCCGCTGACGGTGTAGGTCGCGCCGTCGCCTTGCGTGGTGATGGTCATAGTGGCGCCGTCGATGGTCAGGTTGCCGTCCGCGCTGATGCCTTTGCCGCCGTGGTTCGAAGTGGGCAAGGTGATGGTGAAGTCGCCGCCCGTAATAGTAATATCGGTGTCGCACTTGATGGCCGTGCAATAGGCGGGAACATTCTGGTTGTTTACCGATTCCAAAACCGTGCTTCCCGAAGAGGTTATGTTGATGATTCCTCCCGTAATGTTGATGTCGCCGTCAGCCTTGATGCCTTTCGACATGTCGCCGGAGTTCACAATGGTAAGGTTGCCGCCATTAATATAAACAAGGTTGTCGGCCTTGATTCCTTTGCTGTCCGTGCCGCTCGTGTTGATGTTGAGAGAGCCGTCGTTCATCGTGAAAACGCCCGAAACCTTGATGCCTCTTTGGGTTTCCGCCGTCGTGTTGATGCTCAAATCGCCGTTTTGGATGGTCACGTTGCCCGAAATATCAAGACCGTCGGAACCTGCCGAAACGATGTCGAGTGTGCCTCCGTTCCATGTCAAGTTGCTGCTGCCGTGGATGCCGTCGCTGTCGCTGCCAAGGATACGGATAGTGCCTGAGTTGATGGTGATTGGCCCTTCAATGTTCATGGCATGTTTGGCATTGCCTGTAATTTGTAGCGTTCCCGTGCCGTTTACGGTAAGTTCGCAAGGCATATCCATTGTACCTACTTGTGGACCGTTAGCGCCGTCGGCAAGTGTTGAAGTGCCTTTGAGTCTCAGTGTTACCGGAACATAAACGCCCATTGCGATAGCGACAGTAGAAGGGTTGGACAAGGATAAGTTGTCGAGCGTCAAATGAAAGGGCATCATGCTGTAATAAATTAGCCTTCCATTGTCCGAACTACCGGAAACTACGTATGGAACATCCATTCTCCACGATTCCACATCAACGAAAGCACCGTCTGTATGGATTTGAACCCCGTCATCAGCGAAAGGATTGTCCACCGTTACGGAATTGCCGTTGTAGGTGATGTAAACTGTGTCGCCCGTGTGTGGTGACTCTTGCCTGAAAACAATGCTGTCAATATCTCTGATATTCAGTGTGCTACCTCCATTATCATCGTTAATGAACATGTGTTCGCCATTAAAACGAAATTCTTCAATAGTGCTCACATCCTTATCATAAAGTATGAAGGCAGTATTGAAGACTTTCATGTGGTACTCCTGCGCATTAAGGCTAATGCAGCCCAGCAATAAGGCTATGATAATCAATGACTTTCTCATAACTTAATCATTTTAAGGGTTGATGATTGAGTTTTGACGAGATACAACCCAATGGGTAGGTCGCTGATGTCAATGGATTGGTTTCCTGTAACTTCCATTGATTTGACCAATCTTCCATCGAGGGCGTAGATGCTGATGTTTTCCTTGCCCTCAAGGTTGCGGAGCGTGAAAGCGTTGTGAGCAGGGTTGGGGGAGAGGGAAATCGTCGCGTCCGAGGCTTCCGAAACGCCCACGGTTTCGTCACAGGTAATCTTTCGGATGTCGGCCAGCGGAATGGTGACCGTGCTTTTGGTGGAAATCTGCTCGATGACGAGTTTCGTGTTGTCCTCAAAATAAAGGCGGTCGGCTTCAATTAATGAGTAGGTTTGCTCGCTGCCATTGTTCAGGAAAACAACGATTTGTGTGGATTGCGCCGACATTCGGAACAACAGCCCGAAAACAAAGGCCATCAGCAGCAATCCGCGTTGGATGATGTGTTTCATTTTGCGTTTGAATTAATGTAAAGCGCAAAAGTACACATTATTACGATATATGCGTCGCGGTTGCGAAGAAAATTATTTGAGTTCGGAGGCCAAATAAGGCCCCGTGACCGACTTTTTGCAATGCAACATTTCCGTCGGGGTGCCGCTGAAAATGACCTTACCGCCCATTGCGCCGCCGCCCGGACCGAGTTCGATGATGTAATCGCAAGCCTTCAGCATTTCCAAGTTGTGCTCGATGAGGAAAATGCTGTTTCCCGCCTCGACCATCGTCTCAAAAAGGTCAAGGATGCGGCGGATGTCGTTGAGGTGGAGGCCGTCGGAAGGCTCGTCCATAATGAAGATTTTGGGATGTTGAAGTGTTGAGGCGTTTAACTGTTGAATTGTTGATTTGTTGCGAAAACGATTCAACGATTCAACATTCAACAATTCAACAAGGTTGGAGGCCAATTTGATGCGCTGCAACTCGCCGCCCGAAAGCGTCGAAAGCGACTGGTTCAGATGGAGATAGCCCAAACCGACCTTGCGCAATGGCTCCAATTTTTCGGCAATGATAGTGCCTGCAAACATTTCCGAGGCTTTGTTGGCGGTCATATCCATCACCTCGGCGATGTTCATTCCTTGCACCTTATAAGATAAGACCTCGTTGGAGTAACGCAGTCCGCCACAAGCCTCACAAACGGTTTCGATGCTGTCCATAAAGGCCATATCGCTGACAATCACGCCCTTGCCTTGACAAACGGGACAACCTCCCTTGCCGTTGAAGGAGAACAAATCGGCCTTGGTCTTGTTGGTTTTGGCGAAGAGTTTGCGGATGTCGTCGGCCACTTCGAGATAGGTGGCGGGGGTGGAGCGCAAGCTGATGCCGATGTTTTTCTGGCTGATGTAAACGATGTCTGATTGTTGAATTGTTGAGTTGTTTAATTGTTTAATTGTTGATCTGTTGTTGTTAGAACAGTTCAACAATTCAACACTCAACGATTCAACATTTTTTACAAAGCACTCCATCAGCGAACTCTTTCCCGAACCTGCCACGCCCGCGATGCCGCACATCACGCCCAAGGGCAAATTGGTGGTCAAGTCCTTGATATTGTGCAAACTGACATTCTCCAAATGGAAAAAGGCTTTGGGTTGGCGCACTTGCTCCTTTATCGTGCTTGTCGCATTGAGCGAAGTGCCTGTAAGAGTTTGACTATGAAGTAGTTCGTTGTAACTGCCTTCAAAGACAATTTCGCCCCCAGCCATACCCGCGCCCGGACCCATATCAATAATGTGGTCGGCGATTTTGATCATTTCCTTGTGGTGCTCAACGAGGATGACCGTGTTGCCGTGGTTTTTCAGTTTCTGCACCGACTTTTGCATCAACAAAATGTCGTGGTTGTGGAGGCCCACGCTGGGTTCGTCAAGGATATACATCACGTCCGACAGCGGCGAGTTAATGTATTTTGCGATTTTGCAGCGTTGCGCCTCGCCGCCCGAAAGCGTCCCGATGGCACGGTCCAAAGTCAAATAGCCTAACCCGATTTCCTCCAAAGCAGCCAAGCGTTCAATGGTGGCGTGTTTGATGTCTTCTGCAAGTTGATTGTCAATGGTTTCCATCCACTTGCGGCAGTCGCTGATGCTCATTGCAGTCACTTCGGCGATGTTCACGCCGTTGATTTTGCAGGAGCGGATTTTCTCGTTGAGGCGTGTGCCTTTGCAGTCGGGGCAGGTGCCCATCGTCAGCATCGGGTTGAGTACGGCGGCGTGGAGCAGGCCTTCCTCCGAGTTGATGATGCTGCGGTACATTCGCGGGATGAGGCCTTCGTATTTGGCACTTTTCGGCCAGTTCGATGGCGGGTTTTTCAGTCTGATTTGCGGCGAGTTAAGGAACAAGTCGAGTTCTTCGGGCGAGTAGTCCTTGATTTTCTTGTCGAGGTCGAAAAGGCCGCTGTAGGCATAGCGAATCCAGCGCCAGCCACCCTTGCCGAAAGCGATATAATGAATGGTGTCCTCGTCGTTGAGCGACTTGTCGAAGTCGACCAACTTGTGGATGTCCAACTCACGGATCTCTCCCAATCCAGCACAGCGCGGACAACTCCCTGAAGGATGGTTGAACGAGAAGGCATCCGAATAACCCACAAAAGGCTGCCCGATGCGCGAAAACAGCAGGCGAAGCAGGGCGTAAATGTCTGTATATGTGCCTACTGTGGAGCGTGAATTAGAAGTAGGTTTCCTTTGCTCGATGACGATGGCAATGGGCAAATTCTCAATATCGCCGATGTGAGGACGGCCATATTTGGGCAAATATTGCTGCGTGAACGAAGGAAAAGTGTCATTCAGTTCCCTCCGCGACTTGGCCGCGATGGTATCAAGCACCAACGACGACTTCCCCGAACCCGACACGCCCGTCACCACAGTGATTTGCCGCTTCGGGATTTTGACGGTGACGTGCTTCAGGTTGTTCTCGGTGGCGTCTTTGATGAGGATGGAATCAATGTTCATTGTGCTCATTAAAATCTAAGTATTTTGTCTTCCGAGTCTGAAAAGGCGTTGGCGCGTTCCAGTTGGAGTTGCAGGGTTTCAAAATTTTCGGTTTGGAGTTGCGCACTGAAGCGGTGGACTCTACTCATAGCACGAATCAAGGCGGTTGGGTCACTTTGACGGGTGAATTTCCGCAAGGCATCCAAATAATCCGTCCTGAAAACCGTTGGGATGATGATTTTTGTTTCGTTAGCGTGGGTCAGTTCCGCGTTCATCATAATGCGTGAAACACGCCCGTTCCCGTCATCGAAGGGATGTATTTCGCTGACCATAAACAACATAAAGACGGCTTTCGCGAAAGGCGAGCGAAGAGCCCGATAGAAATCGAATCCTTTTTTCAAGGTGCCTTTAACGAGTTCGTAATCAACGAAAAGACTGTTTCCGGCGCGGTTGTTTTGCATCTTGAACAGCCCAGGATGCTTCTCTGGACGGGCAGAAAGCAACTTTTTGTGCCTTGCTTGCAATAGTTCAATCAATTCGTCAGGGGTGTTGGGCACGATTGACATTTCACGACGGTCGGAAACGATGGCAAATGTTCCCAACATATCGTGTGAATCTTCGTTTCTTGCGGGTAGGGGAAGATTGGTCTCAATAATCTGTTTGGCATCGTCGATGGTGAATTCCGTGCCTTCGATGTAGTTGGAAAAATAACTTTCGAAAAAGGCGAAATTGCGGTAAGCCAAAGTGGTTGGACTGTTTTCGGGGTAGGACGGGAACACGTCGTTATTGAGCACGGTGAATAGGTTTTGGAACAACTCGTAACGATGAGGGTCGTAAGGTTCTCCGAAAACCCGTGCCGTGGCCAAAGGTGAGGTCAGGATGTTTGCGTCGCGTGTTGAGAGCAAGGCACCGATGAGTTTGTCCAATCGTGCGTATTCGTCAGTCATCCCCAACCGTTCCGAAAGCACTTTCGCCTTGTCGCGCAAGGCATTGATGGCAGCCTCGCCATTGATTCTGATGACTTTTTCCAAACGTTCTTCGATGACGGATTGTGGCAGGCATTTCCCTCCGTCTTTTTTCTGATAAGCGGTTTGAAGATTCTCCAAAAATGCCCTTTCGGGACAAGCGATGAAAATCCCGTTGACGAAAGGCGTGTCCTCCGGCTGACCCGATTGACCCTCCAAAAGATGGATGATAAGCCCTGGCAGCGTTATCTTTTTGGTGTATTTGTAGGTCAGGAAAAAGTCGCCAGAAGCGGTTGGTTTCATCTCGATTGCCGAGCGATGGCTGACAACGGCTTCAGGAAACAATCGTCCCAAGATGAGGAAAAGGTTTCGCCTCACGATGACCTCTTCGGACTCACTCAAGTTGGAAGTGTAGATTTTAGGCATCACCTTTTTGATACGTCCTTTTTTCACCAAGTCAGACAAGTAATAGGAATATTTCTTGTCGCCATTGGCTATCATAACTTCAGGCAAGGCTTCTCCGATTTTTGGAAAATTTTCCATTTTTGCAAAAAAAAAAAAAAAAATACGGA
>CACXUM010000055.1 GCA_902770835.1 uncultured Bacteroidia bacterium | reverse complement strand
TCGTTGTACTGCCTCCTGGATATGAGGTTGGGCATCTCGTCCCCGTATTGGGACAGCTGGTGGAACAGATAGTTCTCGCTGTCGATCCCCAGCGCCTCGTCCGTCAGGCCCAGGGCTATCACCTCGAGGTCCGAGAAGCGGGGGACGACACCGACCCGTGGCACATTGCCGAGAGAATTTGTAAATCGGGTATGTATTTGGAGTAGTATGCAAATGCAGTCTCATAATGTAAAGATGTTGATATTTGGACTGCAAATGTAAACATAATTGAGCAATTATCCAACTTTTTGCTGTAGATTTTTGTAACAACAAAACACACTACGCCTTGAAAACAACTAATAACGAGGTTACAATCATTCACCCCATCCAATAAAACTCCTCCTTGGCAACAATCGGCTTGAAATATTCATCAATAACCCCTTGCTCGACCAATTCTTTCGGCGTGCCTTGGCGCAAAGGCTGCTGCGGTGCCACTACCCACATCACGTCGGCGTGGCGGAGCAAAAGGTCAAGGTCGTGGCTGCTGAAGAGGATGGTTTTCTTTTTCTCGCGCGAGAGTTTGTGCATGATGTGTACCAACTCGATTTTGCTCGGATAGTCGAGGAAGGCTGCTGGTTCGTCCATGAAGATGAGAGGCGTGTCTTGAACCAAAGCCTTGGCAATCATTACTTTCTGTTGCTCGCCATCGCTGAGCGAAACGAAATTGCGATTGACCAAATGGCTGATGCCGACGGTTTCAAGGCTGTCGTAGATGATTTGTTCGTCGTCGGCTTTCAGTTTGGCCAAGAGGCCGAGGTGGGGATAGCGACCGGCGGCCACGATGTCGAAGACCTTCAAAAACAGGTCGTCGGGCTTCTCAGTCAGCACGAGGCTGAAGAGAGAACTGCGCTCGGTGGGGGAGTAGTCGCGCAAGTCTTTCCCAAACAGTTTGACCTCGCCGCCGACGGGCTTTATGCTGGCCGAGAGCGTCTTGAACAGCGTCGTTTTTCCAGAGCCGTTAGGACCCGCCAAGGCCACGATGTCGCCCTCGCTGAGGCTCACGTTGATTTCGGGCATCAGGGCTTGGCCTTTGTAGCCGATGGACAGGTGATATGTCTGGAGGACTTCGCTCATGGTCATGGATTTATTTAACTACGGATTGCGCGGATTAAACGAATTTTCTCGGATGAGAATTTGGGATGCAAGCATCTGATTGGTACGGATTGGATATGACTGGTAGGAATCCGTATGGATGGGACACTTGCGTCCTCGAGATTTCGGGACGAATATCTGTAAAATCCGTTGAATCCGTAGTTTATCATAACAAATCAATTTTGACTGAATCGTTGACGGTGAAAGATGACCCACAGCACGATAGGCGCACCAATCAATGCTGTGACGGAGTTGATGGGCAGGTTGCCTTCAAACGAGGGCAGCCGCGCGATGAGGTTGCAGAACAAGGCCAAATCCATGCCGAGGAAGGCCGTGGCCGGGATGAGCAGTTTGTGGTCGCTGCTGCGGAACAGGAAACGCGCGATGTGCGGCACGGCCAGACCCAAAAAGGCGATAGGTCCGCAAAACGCCGTGATGATGGCCGTCAAAAATCCCGAAACCAAGATGATGAGCATACTGCTCCGCTTGATGTTCACGCCAAGGTTTTCGGCATAACGCTCGCCCAACAACAAGAGATTCAAGGTCTTGAATAACAGGAACGAGGCAACTACACCTAAAACTACCGTGGCCGCGAAAAACGGCAGTTGTGCCTTGCTCACGTTGGAGAAACTACCCAAGCCCCATATAACGAAGGAATGAAGCCCTTCCTTTTGGCTGAAGAACTTCAAAATATCAGTGACCGAACTCGCGATGTAGGCAATCATAATGCCCACCAGCACGAGGCTGACCATGCTGCGTAGCCTCGAACTCAGCGCAAGGATAAGCAAAAGCACCGCAAAAGCCCCCAAGAAAGCCGCCACTGTAACGCCGAAGGTGGACCATAGAGCCAAAGTGCTGACCGACAGACCCGTAGCAGTGCCCAACAACACAACCAAAGCCACCCCCAAGCTCGACCCGCTACTGATGCCCAAAAGGGAAGGGTCGGCCAAGGGATTGCGGAACAGGGTCTGCATCAAAAGGCCTGAAACTGAAAGCCCTATGCCTGCCAATAAAGCCGTGATGGCTTGCGGCAGACGATAATCCAGAATAATGGTGCGATAGGTGGAGGTGTCGCCGCCGAATACCGCCGCCCAAATCTCTTTCATCGGAATCGATACCGAGCCGAAGCACAGGTTCATCACGAAAAGCAATAGTCCGACCGTTACTATTCCAATGGAAATCAGCAGGATAGGTTGTGTTTTTCGGTAGGCGATATTTGAGTTTTCGATGGGCATAGGCATCAATATCTCAATTCCAGCAAACACACATTTTCCACGTGTTGCGTGTGCGGGAACATGTCGACGGGTTGCACTGCCATTACTTTGTAAGCCGAATCAAGTAGTTGTAAATCACGGGCTTGCGTGGCTGGATTGCAACTGACATAGACGATTTTCTTGGCGCGGATTTTCAGCAGTTGTTCCACTACCTTTTCGGCCATGCCAGCACGCGGCGGGTCGGTGACGATGAGGTCGGGGCGGCCATTAGTCTTGATGAAGTCGTCGGTGAAGACTTTCGCCATGTCGCCAGCAAAAAAAGTGCAATTGCCAATGCCGTTGATTTCGGCGTTCACTTTCGCATCGTTAATGGCAGCCTCAACGTATTCAATACCAACCACTTTCTTCACGAAACGCGAGAAATATTGCGCGATGGTACCCGTCCCTGTATAGAGGTCGTACATCAGTTCGTCGCCTTGAACATCAGCCAAATCGAAAGCGGCGCGATAGAGCCTTTCTGCTTGATACACATTGGTTTGGAAGAACGACACTGGACCAATGCGAAACTTCAAATCGTCAAATCCGGGTCGGGGAGAGGCCATCGTTTCAATGAGGTATGGCTCGCCTTTCAAGCACTCAAACGGCAGGTCGTTGATGATGTCGTTGAGTTTCGGGTTGATGACCAAAAGCAGGGAAACGATTTGTGGGAAAGCCATCTCCAAGGCGGGAATCAGTTCGTGGCGCACGATGCTGTTTTCCTCGCTGATGACCAAAATCACCATGAATTCACCCTTCGAGTTGCAGCGGATGACGAGGTTGCGCATCAGTCCCTCGTGGGCGCGGAAGTTGTAGTAAGGAAGTTTCCTTTCCATAGTGAAACGCCTGACAAACAAACGAATGTCATTTGAAGGGTCAGCTTGAAGGTGGCATTGCTCAATGTCGACCACGCGGTCGAAAAGTTGGGGCAGATGGAAGCCCAAGCCCTTACAGGCGTCCTCGTCGTGGGTGCCTGAAGGTGCTCCATCGGTGAGCCATTTGCGGTTCGAAAAAGTGTATTCCAGTTTGTTGCGGTAGAAAAACTGCTTCTCGCAACCCAAAATCGGGCGGATTTCAGGATATTCAACCTTCCCGATGCGCTCGAAATTGTCCTTCACCTGCTTTTGCTTGTAATAGGTCTGCCATTCGTAGGCCATGTGTTGCCATTTGCAGCCACCACACAAACCGAAATGTTGGCAAACAGGATCGGTGCGTTTTTCCGACATCTTCTTGAAATTCAAAATCTTGCCTTCAAAGAAGTTCTTCTTGCGCTTGTAGACCTCAATGTCGACCACGTCGCCGGGTACGCCAAAGGGAATGAAGACCACGCGGCCTTCGGGCTTGGCCACCGACATGCCCTCGGAACCAGCGTCTATAATCTCCACGTTCTCAACGGGTTCTGGTTGTTTTCTAACTTTGTTTCTCATATTTCTTTTTCTATGGCTTATGGCTGATGACTATGGCTACTTTTACGTTATGTGAAGCTGCCATAGTCATAGGCCATAGGCTATTGGCTATTAAATAACTCCCAAGTCTTTTTCGCTTGTTCCTCAAACATTTGCCAGCCGTTGTAAACCTTTGCCCCCCAAGTCCTTCCCAATTCCATGAACGCCGTTTCTTTCGGATTGTAAATCAAGTCGATAAGGATGTGCTTGTTGCTCAAGGCTTGATAATGCAAGTCGGGGAAGTCGTCAAATTTGGGTGCCATTCCCAAAGGTGTCGTATTAATAATAAGGTGATTCTGGCGCAGAATTTCATCGGTCAGGGTTTCGTAGGTGAAATCGCCTTTTTCAGGGCTTCGGCTGACCGCTGAAAAAGGTATGTTTTTCTCCTTCAGCACATAACACACCGCCTTTGACGCACCGCCAGTGCCTAAAACCAATGCATGTTCCACTTCTTTGCCTTTCAAGGCCCGTTCCAACAATTGGGAGAAACCGTAAACATCAGTGTTGTAGCCTTTTAACCTCCCGTTCTGGATGGTCACCACATTCACTGCCCCAATTTCCTTAGCTGTTGGGTCAATTTCGTCCAACAATGGGATGATGGCTTCTTTATAAGGTATCGTCACATTGAATCCGCAGAGGTCGGGATAGGTTTTCATCACCTCGTGGATTTCCTCGACCGACTTGAGGTCAAAATGTTGGTAACGGCAGTCCAAACCTTCATGTTCAAACTTCTCGTTGAAGTAAAACCTCGATTGTGAGTGCTTCAATGGATGTCCGATGAGTCCGTAGCGTTTCATTTTCAATTATTTGATTCCCAATTATTTGATTCCGAAAACAGCCCCAAAGCCCAAAGTGCAAACCACACCCACAATCACGCTGGCAAGTATCACGCCTCCCATGACGGCAATCACGCTTTTCTTGAAGTCCATGTCCAAGAAGCTGGCGGCGAGGGTGCCTGTCCAAGCCCCAGTTCCCGGCAAGGGGATGCCGACGAAAAGCAGCAAGGCAAAATACAGGCCGCGACCAGCCTTGGCTTGCAGTTTTTGGCCGCCTTTTTCGCCTTTTTCCAAGCACCAATTGCAGAATTTCTTGATGAATCCTACGTTGATGTCCTTGCCCCATTCAAGCACTTTGCGGGCGAAGAAAAAGATGAACGGCACGGGCAGCATGTTGCCGATGGCGATGATGATGTACGACCAAATCAGGCTGAAGTCGGGATTGGCCGTGTGGATGCCGTAGGCCACGGGAATGGCGCCCCTGAGTTCGATGAGCGGCACCATGGCGATGAGGAAAATGTATAGGTAATTTTTCATGTGTTAGGGTTTTCTCGTTTGTTTTTGTGTTTCGCAATCAGTTCGAGGATGTCGGTGTCGTTTGCCAGCAGTTCCTTGTCAAAGTCGAGGAAGTCCTGATAGACCAAGAAGTCAGCTTCCAAGGCATCGTCGAGGGCTTCAAGTCCTTGATTATGACATCCTTTGACGAAATAGCCGTAAGCCAAAAGGTAGAGCAACGCCGAATCGTTGTCGGTTTGCAGCAGCCCGAACTTGATGGTATTGATGGCCTCGTCGATTTGGTCCATCTCGCCGTAGAGGTCGGCGATGTAATAATAGGCGTCAGCATCGGCGGGGGTCATTTCCTGAATTTTCCGCAAATATTCCATGGACGAGTCAAAGTCGTTCAGTTTGCGGTAGTCGGCGGCGATGGAGTAGAGGTAATCAGTTTCCCAAGGCTCTAAACTTGAGGCTTTCTCGAAGAATCTGATGGCCTTGCGACTGTCGCCACGGTCGCTGTACACATAGCCCAAACCAGCCCATCCAGAACCAATCATTTCGTTGATTTCCAAAGCCTTGTGGAAGTGTTCTTCGGCGGTTTGTAGGTCGTTCAGGCGATAATAGCAGTCGCCGATGGTGGTGTGAATCATCGAGGTTTCCACTCCGTTGCGCAGGGCTTCTTCGAGGGTGTCTATGGCCTCCTTGTAGCGTTCCAAGTCATAGTAAATGTCGGCGAGGTGCATGTTGGTCCAAAGGTCTTCGGGGTCGATGCTGAGGGCATATTCGTAGGGGTCGATGGCCTCCTCGTATTGCCCCATCATGCGGTAGCAGTCGCCCACGCCGGTCCAAGCCATGCTGTTGTAAGGGTTCTGGTCGATGAGGCGTTGGAAAAACGCCATTGCCTCTTCCTTTCGGCCAGCGCCGAAGTAGCAGCAGCGGATTTCGTGGTAGATGGTGCTGGCATCGTCGGCGAGGGGCAGGGCCTTGTTGTAGAACTCGATGGCGAGGTCGTATTTTTGGAGGCGTTGGTATTCGTAGGCGATGGCGTTGTAGAGGTCGTGTTTTTCGTCCTCGTCAAAATAGGGCAAGGCGGTGAAATAGTTCTCCAAGGCCTGTTTCGACTTGCCAAGCATGGCGAGGCACGAGCCTAAGGTGAGGAAATAGTCGGGGTCGTCATCGTCGCGCTCGATGTGCTGCATGATTTCAAAGGCGCGTTGGGCATCATTCTCGAGCAGGTATTGCCTCGCATATTTGACTTTCAGCACACTGCTTTCGGGGTGTTGTGCCATAGCCATCTCCAAAGCTTGTCGCGAGCGTTTCAGTTGGTTGTTTTGCGTGTAATGGTCGATGATATACTCAAACTCCTCGCTGTCGAAATAAGCCGAGTTGTGCGCCTTCAGCATGGATTCGTACTTCTCGATGGCGGCCTTTCGGTCTTGTTCTTCTTCAAAATAATCTTCGAAATCTTCGTCCTCAAACATGTTTTCTTGTCTGAAATTCGGTGCAAAGATAGTAAAATCTGAGAGAATGGCATTGTTTGCCGACTAAATACCTTTGTTTTGGTTGAATTAAGTTCTTTGTTCAGCTAAAACGAGAGTAAAATGGTGAACTACATTGTAGCTTGGAGAGGCAAAGGGGACAAGGAAGAATGTGCGGTATTGCTGCCCGAATTGGTTTTGAGGAAGAATGTTTGAATTTTGCAATTTGAACAGGCCTCAAACTAAGTTTTTGTTTATTTTTGCATTCGGTTTCGATACAAAAATGGGATATTGTAGATTATATAGCATAGGTCATTCCAATCAGTCGCTTGAGGATTTTCTTGGGCTATTAAGAATGTATGGAATTAATTGTGTTGTGGATGTGAGAAGTGTTCCAGCCAGCAAGTATTCACCCCAATTCAATCAAGAGAATCTGAAGTGGTTTTTGAAAAGCCACGGTGTGCATTACCTGTTTTTCGGCGAAGAATTTGGAGCGAGACGATTCGACTGTATTGATGAAGAAAATGGTCAAGTGGATTTTGAACGGGCGATAGAGACTCCCAACTTCAAACAAGGAGTTGCAAGATTGACGAATGGATTGGAAAAGGGATTTCAAATCGCATTGATGTGCTCGGAGGCCGATCCGTTGGAATGTCACAGATTCTCGCTGGTTTCCCGCTATTTCTACGACCAAGGTCTTGATGTTCAGCACATATTGAAAGATGGCAAATTGGCTTCCCACGACATATTAGAGAAAGAAATGATCGAAGGTTATTTACATTCTAGGAAACACCATCTTCCCGAAGTTGACTTGCTTTTTGGAACTTACACCAAAGAAGAACAGCGAATAGACGCTTATCGATTGAAGAACAAGGAAATAGGATATAAACCACAATTGCAATTAGAGGAGGATTATTGAAATGATTTCCCTTTATACTATTGGATTCACGAAGAAAAGTGCCGAACATTTTTTCAACCTGCTTAGGGGCAGCAAGGTAAAACAACTGGTAGATGTCCGTATCAGCAATAGCAGCCAATTGGCTGGGTTCGCCAAGGGCAATGATTTGAAGTTCTTCGTGAACGAAATCTGCCATATTCCGTATATTCACGTTGCTGACTTCGCTCCAACCAAGGAATTACTTGACCAATGGCATAAGCAAGAAGTGAATTGGGAAGACTATGAAAGAATATACACCAAATTGCTCACTGACAGGGACATCTTGCGCAAATATGGCATTAAGCCTTTCGATGGCTCCTGTTTCCTTTGTAGCGAAGATACTCCCGAGCAATGTCATCGCGGGCTATTGGTGGAATATATGAAAAAGCATAGCTCCGAAAAGATAGAAATCACCCATTTGGTCTAATCAGGTATGGATAAGTATTTCATTTGTTTGGCCAATTCCTATAAATATGGAGGAAGATGCTTGGCTGGTATCGAAATCGCTTTCGATACCCAACGCAAGCCTATAATTGTACATCATCCTGACGGTCGTCCTCGTTGGATCAGACCCGTTTCAAACACCGCCGATGGCGCTATACCTACAGAAGTCGCCAATGGAATGGAACTTTTCTCACTCGTCAAAATATCAGATGTGGTTCCTTGTCCTAATAATCCCCACAATGAAGATGTAAAGTATTCAAAACTGCAATATCAAAATGGATTTTTCATCAAAAATGACGAATTGCTTTGCCTGTGTATAGATAACAAGCACCAAAATGTTTTCTATTCAAGTGGGAAGGCCGTTCCTGCAACAATGATTGAAGTGCTTGACTATTCTTTGATGTCGATAAAGTTAGATAAAGCACAAGCCTACATAGATGAGGAACGGGAAAAGTCAAAATATCGAATGAAGTTTTCCTATTATGGAACAAACTACGATTTCCCAATAACTGACCCTTTTTTCTTGGATGAATTCAAGAAAGACCCCGAAAGTTTTTCGGATTTGCAGAATGTTTATCTCACCTTGTCATTGGGAATGGAGTTTGAAGGATTCCATTTCAAATTGGTGGCTGCAGTGTTGAACTATTCCGTTTCAACAACAACTGACAATCCGAGGTTTGTGGATTCCCAGCAAGATAATGTAATGAGTTATATGGAAGAGCAAAAGCGGCTATATTCTAATGCTTATGCAAAATGGACTCAAGAAGATGATGAAATGCTGATCAAGTTACATTCCAAGGGATTATCAACGTCAGAATTGATGGAAGAATTTGGTCGAAATGAAGGTGCTATCCGTTCTCGTCTGAAAAAGTTGGTTTCTGAACAAGAAGAGAGTAATTGGTTTGACAAATACGATGAGGAATTGTCACGCTTGATTGATTTGAAGAGCGGAATTGAGAATAAAATTGCTGCGCTCCGACAAGAGTTGATGCAACAAATGAAAGTCCGTGGCGAAACAACAGTTTGTTCTAAAAGATTTACCATCAATTATTTCCCCCCAAAGACAATCTTGAAATTCGACAGCGATTTGTTCCGCTTGGAAAATGAGGAGTTGTATACAAACTATTGCAAGCCGTATCAAAAGAAAGCATCAATTGTGGTGCGAAAAAACAAAGATTAAAGAACACATCCCCGCTGGGATCGAGTGTGGTCTTGAACCAAGCCGATGATGATGAAACCGAAGGTGACGGCTTGCATAGCCATATCGCTGCCGTCAAATCGTCAAATCATCTTCTCCACATTCCACGAAAAAGCTCGAAGCCCCAAATCCGGGGTCTTGAGGTCTTTTTCGTGAAGTTGGTTCATAATGCCGTCGACGGCCTCGTCGGGGACGATGCTGATGATGGCGTTGTTCAAGGTCGGCCAGGCGTGGGTGCCGTAGTGCGGTTCGCCCGTGTTGCTGCCGTGGCCTTTTATCTCATTCCATTCTGTAAAACCCTTGACGCCGTTGTCGTTCAGCACTTTGGCGATTTCGTCGTAGTAGGCTTGGTTGTATGTGATTAGGATAGCTTTCATGGTTATCGGATGTTTTCGGTTTTAGTAAGAGCTTCTTCGGCTTTACGTCTTTTACGACGCACGGCACGGGTTTCAAGTGAACAGTACAAGGCTGGAATCAGCAACAACGTAATCAACGTCGAAACGGTCAAGCCCCAGGCAACGGTGATGCCCAAGGCGTTCCACATCTCGGCTCCTTCGCCGCGACCGATGGCCATGGGAATCATACCCAGAACGGTCGTTAGGGTGGTCATCAAAATGGGGCGCAAACGCGAGCGGGCGGCCTTTACGGTGGCTTCTTTTACCTCGATGCCGCGCTCTTCGAGCAGGGTGGTGTAGTCGATGAGGACGATACCGTTCTTTACGACGATACCCATCAGGATCAGGATGCCGACGAAAGCCATTGCGCCCAAGGCGGTGCCGGTGGCCCACAGGCCGAGCAAAACGCCGGTGAAGGTGAACGGCACGGAGAACATGATGACGAAAGGCTTCATCAGGTTCTCGAACTGCGAGGCCATCACAATGTAAACCAAGATGATGATGAGGACGAGCAGGGTGAGCAGGTCGCCGAACATTTCTTGTTGGGTTTCGTAGTCGCCGGCGATTTTGGTCATGATTTCGGCGGGGATCTCGGTGTCGTCGATGACCTCCTCGCAAATCTTGACCACATCACTCAGCACCATGCCCTTGCCGACGACGGCAGTCACACTGACCATGCGCTCGCGGTCCTTGCGTTGGATTTGGGGCGGGGTCAATGATTCGACCACTTCGCCGAGGCCGCCGACGCGGACGGGCTGGCCATAACTGTTGTAAATCTTGATGTCTTCGATGTCTTCCACGCTTTGGCGGAACTCGGGGGCGTAGCGCACGCGAATGTCGTACTCCTCGCCGTCTTCGCGATAATAGGAACCCACCGAGCCGTTGATGCGGTTCTTGACGTAGGTGGCCGCCGTTGTGCTGTTCAAGCCGTTCAAAGCCAGCTTTTCACGGTCGAAATCCACTTGATACTCAGGCGTGTACTCGTCGCGGCCTACAATGACTTGCAGAATGCCACGGTCGCGGAGTTTTTGTGCGATATCGTTGGCCACGCGGTCGGTGGTGTTGAAATCGTAGCCGTAAACCTCCACTTGAACGGTGCTCATGCCGCCCATGCCGCCACCGCCTTCATTGACATTGGCCTTCTTGATTTCGGGCATGGCGTTGAGTTTGGCGCGAATCTCGTCGGCCACTTCGCTGGTCTTGCGCAGGCCCGCCTTGCGGCGCTCGGTTTTCGTGCCCAAACGCAGGTTGAACGACATGATGTGCGTGCCGTTATTTCGCATCGAGGCAAAAGCGTTGTCGGAGTCGGCTTGGCCGAAACTGTAGTTACAAATCTTCACTTCGGGGATGGCCATGAAGTCCTCGGCGAGGCTCTTGGCAAGGGCACCCGTCACGTTTTGTCCCGTGCCCGTCGGCAGCTCGATATTGATGCTCAAGCGGCCTTCGTCCATCTTGGGCATCATCTCTGTCTTCAAGGTCGGGGCAAGGAAAACAACAGAAAGGACAAACAGTCCCAACATGCAGAAAATGACCACTTTACGATGGTTGACACACCAATTGATAAGTTTGGCATAGCCATTGCTAATGCTGTCCAAAGCCTTGTTGATTGGGCGGAAAATGGCCTTGTGGAACTTGCTTTGGTGGGGGTTCATCACCAACATTCTTGAACACATCATCGGCACCAAAGTCAAGGCACCAATAGTGGAAACAATCATAATGATAGACACAATCCAACCCAACTGCTTGAACATCACGCCCGTAGTACCTTTAATCATGGTCAAGGGCAAGAACACGGCGAGCATGGTCAAAGTGGAGGCGATAACCGAAAGTTGCACCTCTTGGGTGGCATGAACTGCGGCCTCCTTGGGTTTCGAGCCGCGCTCGATGTGCGTTGTGATGTTTTCCAATACCACAATGGCGTCGTCCACAACCATACCAATGGCGATGGTCAGTGACGACATAGAGATGATATTCAAGGTGTTGCCCGTGGCAAACAGGTAAATCAACGAGGCCAAAAGCGAAATCGGGATGGCCAAAACGATGATGAAAGTGGCACGCCAACGACCGAGGAATACGAACACGACCAACATCACCAAAAGGAAGGTGATGAAGATGGTGTCGCGCAGGCTATTGATAGTGTTTTGGATGGAGGTGGAGCCATCGACGATGATGTTCAGTTTCACGTCGGAAGGCAGTGTAGGCTCAATGGTTTTCAGTTGTTTTTTGATGCCCTTGATGACGTTCACAGCGTTGGCGTCGGTCTGTTTTTGGATGATGATGGTGGCACCTTGGCGGCCGTTGCTGTACGACTCTTGGATGCGTTCCTCCGAGCCGTCCCTGACCGTGGCCACATCGCGCAAATAAATAGGTGCATTGCCGCGTGAACCAACCACGATACCTTCCATTTCCTTGGCCGAGGTGAACTCCTTCTGGATGCGGAGGCTGTAACTGTTCGAGCCGATGTCAATATAACCTGCGGGCACGTTGCGGTTTTCGGTGGCCAAGGTGTTGGAGATGCTTTCAAGGGTTAAGTTGTAAGCTTCCAATTTGTTAGGGTCTACATAAACTTGGATTTCACGCTTTGGGGCACCGTTGGCCGACACCGTACCTACGCCACTCACACGCGCCAAAGGCGTGGTGACGCGGTCCTCGATGATTTTGTCCAAGGCAGGCAGGCTTTCTTCTGCCGTCACGCTGAGGAGCATGATGGGCATGTCCTCGGCGTTGAATTTGAACAGGACGGGGTTGGTCGCGCCGTCGGGCAAGTAGTTTCGCACCATGTCAATCTTGTCGCGCACGTTGTTGGTGGCCGTCTCTATGTCGATGCCGCTCTCAAATTCCAACGACAAAACCGAAGTGTTCTCGCGCGAAGTGGAGGAGAGGTGCTTCAGGTCGGGGACGGCGTTCAGCGTGTTCTCCAAAGTCTTGGAAATGTTGGTTTCAATATCGGCGGCACTGGCTCCCGGATAGGAGGTCATTACCATGATGAAGTTGGTCTCCATGTTCGGTAACTGGTTGATGGAGAGGTTCATCAGGGAGAAAATGCCGAAAATGGCGATGGCGACAAACACCAAGGCCGTCGTCACCGAATTATTGACTGCTGTTCTTTGTAAACTCATGATATTGATGATTTTAACTACGAATTAGACGAATTTTGCGAATGTTTTTTTGAATTTTGGATGCAAGCATCCGAATTGGCACGAATTTGTAGCAAACAAAAATTCGTATGAATTAGCGGCTTGCCGCAAAATTCTATTCGTTTGGATTTGTATCATTCGTGCAATTCGTAGTTATGTTGTTCATTATTTGACAGTTACATTTACGCCATCTTTCAAACGGATTTGTCCCTCAGTGACGATGCGGTCGCCTTCGTTGATGCCGCTGATGATTTCGTAACGGTTGCCCATGCGCTTGCCGAGTTCCACGAGGGTGTATTTCACGGTGTTGTCGGGCTTGAGCACATACACGAAATGTTCGCCCGAGCCTTGCTGCTTGACCACGGCGACATCGGGAATCACGATGTGGTGATTGGTGCCAAAAGTGGCTGTCACGCGGGCGAACATGCCCGGGCGCAAGCGTTGGTCTTTGTTCTCGCAAATCACCTCAACGGGAAAAGTGTGGGTGGCTGCATTGATGGTGGGGTAGAGCAGGTTCACCTTGCCCGTGAAAGACTCGCCCGGGTAGGCATCGACGTTGATATCGAACTCCATGCCTTTGCTCACCTGCGTGAACAGGCTTTCCGACACGTTCACCAACATCTTCACGGGCTGGATTTGCTCGACCACAAAGATAGGCAGGGCCATGCTGTACATGTCGCCCTTGTCGTAGTTGCGGGCAGTCACCACTCCATTGATGGGGCTTCTCAAATAGGTGTTTTCGGCAAGGTTTTCGTATGTCTTTTTCGTGACATTCAGCGATAATTTCACCATGTCGTAGTCGGCTTGCGAAACCGCACCGATATTATACAATTCTGTCAGGCGGTGGAGTTCGGTCGAGTCGTTGATGTATTGCATCCTTGTCTTGGCAAGGTTCACGTCGTCCATCTTGGCCAAGACTTGGCCTTTGCGTACCTTTTGCCCGACCTCCGCATTGATGCTCACGATGCGGCCAGCCGTTTGCGAAACGATGTTGTTCGTCGCGAAAGGCTCGATGTTGGAAGTGAAAGTGTTGGTGATGTCCACGTCTTCGGCTTGTGCCGTGACGACGCTGACCACGGGAGCAGCCTTTGGTGCCTCTTGTCCCGTTGTGGCAGTGGATTTGTCTTTTTGTCCGCAAGCCGTCATCAGCAGGGCTGCGGCGAAAGTGATGATACTAAGTTTGGTGTATTTCATTGATTTTCTATTTGTTATTTCTTTGTTATTTAACTACGAATTACACGAATGATGCAAATTTTTGACGAATGGAATTTTGCAACTTCGTTGCGGATGAATACGAATTACTTGGCTTAGCATATTCGTATAAATCAGCAGCCTTGGCTGCAAAATTCTCGTTTTGAGATTCGTTTAATTCGTTCAATTCGTAGTTTCTTTTCATTGCTAGTAATCTATTCTTTTCCAATGATTTCATCCAGCGAGGCCTTAGTGACCATAAAGTTGTAAACCGCTTGGGCCTGCGTGAGTTGTGCCTGCTGCAAAGCCACTTGTGCATCGTTCAGTTCGACCATAGTGGCCTTGCCGACTTCGTACATCTTCTCGGAAATGTCGTAACTCTTTTGCGCGATTTCCACCGTGGCGTTGGCGGCTTGGTAGTTCTTGATACACAGTGCCATCTGGTCGTTGAAGTTGCGGATGGCGATGCGCAGGTTGCGCTCGGCATCTTCGCGTTGCAGGGCGAGCATGTTGCGTGTCACCTTGGTCTGCTTGATGGCGTTGTGCTTTTGGAAGCCGTCGAAAACGGGGATGCTGAGGCTCAATGCGGCGGTGGAGGAGGGGAACCATCTCAGTTCGTCGTCGCCCATCGCGCTGTAGTTGTAGTTGATGCTCGCGGCCAAGGTGGGCAGGTATTGCTTTTTCTGCATCCGAAGGGTCGATTCGAGCATACGGTCCTGAATGTCAAGTTGCAAGAGCGAACTGTTGCTGCTGATGTCCTCTTCCGAAACGTAGGGCGTGAGCATTTGTTCGGTGTAGTCGTTCAGGTCGCCAACCACTTTAACTTCCGTTTCGAGGTCGATGCCCATGACGGCTTTCAGTTGCCAAGTGGTCAACAAAACCGCGTTTTCGGCACTCGACACATTCGGTTCGGCGTTCATCATCGTCACTTGGGCGCGAAGGCGTTCCACTTCTGAAACCTTGCCCACGTTGAAGCGTTGCTCGGTCTTCTCGTAGTTTTTCTGGGCGTTCTCGTAAACCTGTCCAACCACTTCATACGACTTCTGTGCCAGAAGCACGGCATAGAAGGCCTGTTTCACCTGCTTGACCATTCCGATTTTCGATGAACGGGCCTGCTCCACAGCCATTTCCACGTCCAAGGCAGAGAGTTTCAGGCTTTCCCAGAGTTGGGCGTTCACCAAAGGCATACTTGCCGATGCCGAAGCACTAATGTTGTTGTCGCGGCCCACCTTGATTTCCATCGCCTGACCGCCCATGTCCATCACCATCACTTGCTTGAGCAGGGTGCGCTGGTAGGCTCCGCTCACGCTGACGTTGGGATAAAGCGCGGCATAACTGCCTTTTTGCGCATAGCCGCTCTTTTCGATGGTCATGTCCGCGATTTTGATGGTGTTGCTCTCCGAAAGCGCAATCTCCAAGGCTTGGTCGAGGGTGAGCATGAGGGGCGTTGAGCCTGTCGAAGCGCCCTCTTGCGCCTTCGCAAGAACCGGGGCAAAGATTATTGTTGCAATAGTTAAAATTCTGAAAACCAGTTTGTTCATAGGTTGTTTCCTCTGTTGATAGGTCGTTTTTATAAATAAGGTGCAAAAGTAGGAATAATTCCGTAGTGAAATACGCGGTTTTCAACGAAATATTATGTTGGTTCTGTAAGTTCAACTTGGAAAGTTATAAAGGAGGTGACAAAAAACCCCGCCTTGTGTGACGGGGCTAACGGAAAAAATGCCACATTTGCGGTCTCAAAAA
>CACXUM010000054.1 GCA_902770835.1 uncultured Bacteroidia bacterium | reverse complement strand
ATAGAATCCCGTGACGAAGATGCCTTCTTCCTGCAACTTGGCGGCAAACTTCTGCGACAGCGGGGCGTCGTAGAGCATCACGGCGCAGATGGCGGATTGCGAAGGCTTGCAGTCGAAGCCAGCCTCGGTCATCTTCTTGATGAAGTATTCGGTGTTGGCGTGGAGCTTGTCTTGCAGCGTGTTGGTCTCGCTCATCATCTCGAACATGCGGATACCAGCGGCCACGAGACCCGGAGCCATCGAGTTGGAGAAGAGATACGGGCGGCTGCGCTGACGCAACATATCAATGATTTCCTTACGACCCGTGGTGAAGCCACCCATAGCACCACCAAAGGCCTTGCCGAGGGTACCGGTCAGGATTTCAATCTTACCACGGAGGTTGTAGTGTTCCGTCACACCGCGACCCGTTCTGCCAACCACACCAGCGGAGTGGCTCTCGTCGACCATCACCATGGCGTTGTATTTCTGGGCCAGTTCGTAGATCTTATCCAGCGGGCAGACGTTGCCGTCCATAGAGAACACACCGTCGGTAACGATGAGGCGGAAGCGGCAAGCCTGGGCATCCTGGAGTTGCTTTTCAAGGTCGGCCATGTCGGCGTTGGCATAGCGGAAACGCTGGGCCTTGCAGAGGCGCACACCATCAATGATGGATGCGTGGTTCAAAGCATCGGAGATGATGGCATCATCGGGACCGAGCAGCGGCTCAAACACGCCACCATTGGCATCGAAGCAGGCAGCGTAAAGGATGGTATCCTCTGTGCCGAAGAACTCAGCAATCTTGGCTTCCAACTTCTTGTGGAGGTCTTGGCAACCGCAAATGAAACGAACGGAGGCCATACCATAGCCGCGGGCGTCCATGCCGTCCTTGGCGGCCTGAATCAGCTCGGGATTGTCGGCGAGGCCAAGGTAGTTGTTGGCGCAGAAATTGAGGCACACCTTGCCGCCAACCATGATTTCAGCGCCTTGTGCGCTCTCGATGATGCGTTCACGTTTATAAAGGCCATCGGCTTCAATCTGAGCCAATTCCTTCTTCAGATACTCTTGAAAATTTGCGTACATATTATAAAAATTAAAGGTTATTGAATTTGTCGAATTAAAGATTGATTCTTTGGCCGCAAAGGTACGAAAAGGATAAATAAGGTGTACACGTTTTGCTGAAATTTTTGCAATAGTACAAATTTTCGATTCAATCGTAAATCTGTACGGAAAAGTTATCGTTTCACAAATTTCCGAACACCACAAACGCCTTCCTGCTCCGTCCGAATGACATAAACACCCGACGGCCATTGCGACACATCAAGACGAGCCTCCGTGGAAGAAACGGTTTCAGCAAAAGCCACCCGCCCCACCACATCCATAACGGTCACATTCAAAGGTTTACTTTGTGCAACATCGCCAAGGTGAATGGTCAACAAGTCGGTGACGGGATTGGGATAAACCTGTATGCATAGCTCATTCAATTCGGCAACGGAGGTTGGGAATTTCAGATGATTGAATAGGAAATCGCGGGTGATGTCGAAGCAAGCGTTGAATTTTTCCTCAATCAATTGGCCAACCCCGCTAAGATAAAAAGCGTGTCCCTCGCCCTCGAAAGGATGAAACTCGTAATCGCTGATGTCCAAGTCGTCCAAGCGTTGGGCCATTGCGTGCGAGCCGTACATAAAAGGCATCACATCTGGAAGCATCCCATTATAACAATACCCTGAATCGTAAGGCACGGTGGTGTCGTCGGTGCCGTGAATCATGCACAATGGCACATATTCCTCTTTGTCAATGACATCGAGGCCATTCACGCCGCCCCAATGCGGAACGGCACCAGCCACCGCAGGCGAAACATCGGCATATTCTGGATAGCCTGAACTGTGCATCGGGCCTAAATCAGGGCTTACATAAGTTTCAACAGGTCGCTCGTCCTCATCCAAGAAAATCTCGCTTAATATGGCAATGGAGCCAGCCGAGTTTCCGAGCAGAAAAACCTGTTCCGTGTCAATCTTGAATTGTTCTTGATGGTATTTGAAAAACCTGACGGCAGAACTGACATCCTGAGCCGCCATGTAGGCAGTGCGAATCAACGACGTGGCATTGATGTTCCAAAATGATAGCAATCGGTAGTCGATGGAGGCCGCCGCGTAGCCATGCTTGGCCAAGCGGGTGCAATACTCTACCATATCGGCATAATCGCGACCTCCGGCAACGAAAGCACCGCCGAAAACCGTAATCACCAAAGGGCGCGCCGAAAGGGTGTCGCCTTGGGGTTCGTAGAAGTCAAGGAACAAGGTGGTGGGCGAAGTTTCACCCTCCTTGATGGCACTGCTGAAAGGGATATTCGTGGAAATGCTCACTTCGTCAAAGACGGGCTCGGCATAGCGCACACCTTGTGCCATTGCCATATTCGTGAACAAGCCACACAACAGGCCAATTACGGCTAAAAATCCGGTTTTCTTCATTCTATTCATTTGCTTGATGTTTTGGAATTCACTGCAAAAATAGTAAAAAACCAGAAAACCAAAGTGTTTTTTAAAACATCTGTTTTTGAAGGTACAAAAAAACAGGCGCACCAGAAAAACTCCGATGCACCTTTAAAAATGGGATTTGTAGGGCTGTCGTATAACGGCAGCCGCTTTGTCGTTTCATCGCAGCGGCTGCCACAATGTGACAGTCCTACAGACCAAACCCGTTGGAACTATGCAATGGTTCAAATATGGCGACACCCATGGGATACCGCCTTGTTCGTTTAATAATAATATTGATTTGCTTCGCTGCAATATTCATTAACTTTCTTCGCTGTTTCATATCCTTTTTCAAGTGTATTAAGTACTTCTGTGCGATATTCTGCAATTTTGGAGGTTAAGTCCATCAACATTAGGTATTTCTTCTCATCTCGAATGTGGAAATCCGTCAAGTTGTGGTCGTCACTTTCTTTTTTTGAAATTGTTGTACCACTTCGTTCAAACACATAAGCCTCGTAGTTTTTGATGATATATTCGATTTGTCCTTGCTGCTTTACTTTTGCCTTCACATCGTAACGCCTCATTTTTTCAAATTTGGACGCATCAAGGAGCGAATCTATTTTTAGGCAATATACTGAATCACTTTTTTGGTCATACGATAACCCTATTGCCATTATGGAATACAAGAGGTTTTCACTTTCTTTTTTCAATAACCTTTCGTAGTATGAAAGACGTTCTGGTTTGAATGTCCGATTCTTTAATCTATCTAATACCTCATTTGAATGTCGAATTGCTTCAAAGATGTATTCATTTCTTACCTTGAAGATGCTGTCGAATATTGGTGTCCCTTCTACTATACTTAACGATGTCTTTGCAAAATCAATAGTGTCAATCAATTCAACAGATAGAATACCTCTGTAATCATTTGGGTTAGCAAAATTCGATTTCACATATTCTTTCATCGCTTTTTCGATTTTCTTTTCGTCCGTTCTGGCGCATCCACAAAGCATAATGGCAAAACAGGCCACCAACATTGTTGTTTTTGTTTTAGTGTTCATTGCTTGAGTATTTGTATTATTGTTATTTGTTGATTTTCTGCAAAAAAACAGCGTAGAATCAATCCCTTGCTTGAACACCGAGGGGTTCCACGCCCTACACCTCTAACAAGTATTCCACGCCGTACCAGGTACGGCATTTGTAACTTGCCCTTGAGGTGTGCCCCGCCGAAGCGAGCACTTGTTGGAACTTTTGGTGTTCAAGAACAGCAACAACTGCTATCTGCTAATATGTAAGTTTCTGTTTATCTTGTTCTTTCGTCTAATCCTATTTTAATTCGACTAATGATTTTATCTTGTTTACATAGTTTTCTACTTTTTCAAACAACGGCTCCACCTCTTCCTGATGCCACTCAATGAAATCATCATAATCGCCTGTCTTGTGCATGTTTTGAAGTCGGGCCAAAAGTTTAGCATCTCTTTCATCTTTTGTCAGCATAACTCAATCCCTTCTTGCATTACATTCTTATAAAAAGGCGTAATCTGCCGCTGCTGCCACTCTCTGTAAGTATAAACCACAGGATTGATTTCCACACCAAGTGACCAACCCAATGAAATGAACGGGAAAACCCATCTGTCGAAATCTCCATTGCTAACTTTCTCGCCATCAACAAGTAGCAGCAAGTCCCAATCCGAGTCAGGTTGTGCATCATTTCTCGCTTGAGAGCCGAAAAGCAGCAATTTGGAATGCTCGGGTAGTATCTCCTTGCCGAGTTTCCTTATCAATTCTTCTATTTCAAACTGCTGGGCAGACATTTTTTGTTCGTTTTTCAGCCGCAAATATAAACATTTTTCCTTAATGCAAGGTTTTTGTTGCCCAATCGCTTTATTTTGTACTTTTGCACAAAATTCAAAATTCAATTACGATGAACGGCACCTTATATATTTATAACAGCCTCTCGCGCTGCAAGCAACCTTTCAAACCCTTGAACGCCCCGCATGTGGGCATGTATGTCTGCGGTCCCACCGTTTATGGCGATGCGCATTTGGGTCATGCCCGTCCTGCCATCACTTTCGACTTGGTTTTCAGGTATTTGCAACATATTGGCTACAAAGTACGTTATGTGCGCAACATCACCGACGTAGGCCACTTGGAGCACGATGCCGACGAAGGCGAGGACAAAATCGCGAAAAAAGCCCGCCTCGAACACCTCGAACCGATGGAGGTGGCGCAATACTACACCAACCGCTACCACGCCGCGATGGACAAACTGAACGTGCTGCGCCCCTCGATTGAACCACACGCTTCGGGACACATCATCGAGCAGATTGCGATGGTGCAGAAAATCCTCGACCACGGCTATGCCTACGTCGAAAACGGATCGGTGTATTTCGACATCGAGAAATATAATAAGGAGCACCCCTACGGCATCCTTTCGGGACGCAACTTCGAGGAAATGCTCAACACCACCCGCGAACTGAGCGGCCAAGAAGAGAAACACAACCCCGTGGACTTCGCTTTGTGGAAAAAGGCTGAACCCAAGCACATTATGCGCTGGCCTTCGCCTTGGAGCGACGGTTTCCCTGGCTGGCACATGGAGTGCTCGGCGATGGGCTGCAAGTACCTCGGCGAGACCTTCGACATCCACGGCGGCGGCATGGATCTCATGTTCCCGCACCACGAGTCGGAGATTGCGCAGAGCGTGGCGGCCAACGGCAAGCAGCCTGTCACTTATTGGATGCACAACAACATGATCACCATTGGCGGACAAAAGATGGGCAAGTCGCTCGGCAACTTCATCACCCTTGATGAGTTCTTCAACGGCAGCCACATCAATGCCAAGGGCGAGGAGATGATTGCGCAGCCCTACAGCCCCATGACCATCCGCTTCTTCATCCTGCAAGCCCACTACCGCAGCACTTTGGACTTCTCGAACGAAGCCCTACAAGCCGCCGAAAAGGGCTACAACCGCCTGATGGAAGCCGTGAAAGCCGCCAAGAGCCTGAAAGCCACGGATGGCGCACAACTGCTTGACATCCAAAAGATTGTGGATGCCTGCTATGATGCCATGAACGACGACTTCAACAGCCCCATCGTCATTGCGAACCTGTTTGAAGCCGTGCGCATCGTGAACACCGTGAAGGATGGCAAGGCGCAAATCAACGCCGAGGAATTGGCCTTGCTCAACAAATTGTTCCAAGACTTCGTTTTCGACATTTTGGGTTTGGTTGAAAGCAACGCCTCCGACGGCAGCGGTGCCCTCGTTGATGGCCTGATGCAGACCATCATCGACATCCGCAAGCAAGCCCGCGCCAACAAGGACTGGGCCACTTCAGACAAGATTCGTGACGAATTAGCCAAACTTCACATCACCTTGAAGGACGGCAAGGAAGGCACGAGTTGGGTTGTGGATTAAGATACTTAACCCCAAAAAAATCAATAATATGGCATACAAATTCAAAAATCTCGTCTTCGAGGGCGGCGGCGTGAAGGGTATCGCCTATGTCGGCGCGTTGGAAGTATTGGAAAAAGAGCAAATACTGGGTAATATCAAGCGCGTGGCCGGCACCTCGGCTGGCGCGATGGTAGCAGTCCTCATCGGCTTGGGTTATTCCGCCGAGGAATTGAAGGACATCCTATGGAAAATCAACTTCAGGAACTTTTTGGACAGTTCTTGGGGCATGGTGCGCAACACCGCCCGCCTCATTCAGGATTACGGCTGGTACAAGGGGGATTTCTTCCGTAACCTCATGGCCGATTACATCAAAGCCAAAACCGATGATGGCGAAATCACCTTCAAAGGCATCAGGAGATTGCAAAAGGAAGGGAAACCATTTATGGACATCTTCTTGATTGGCAGCGACTTATCCACTGGATACACAAAAGTATTCAGTTACGATTCCACGCCCGACATGAAAGTGGCCGATGCTGCCCGCATTTCCATGTCCATCCCGCTGTTTTTCGCCGCAGTTCATGGCCAGTCCGACGACCATATCTATGTTGATGGCGGCCTTTTGGAAAACTATGCCATCAAAGTCTTTGACCGCACGGACTTTGTTTCCAAAAGCGGCATCAGAAGAACCGACTATTACGAGAAAGTCAACTCCTCATCGAGAAAGAAGAAAAGCGGCCTTGAGTTCGAATATGTGTACAACAAGGAAACTTTGGGCTTCCGTTTGGATGCCAAGGAAGATATCGCCATGTATCTCGAACATGCCGACCCTCCGGTCAAGGAAATCAACAACTTGTATTCTTACACAAAAGCCTTGGTCACCACGCTCATCGACTTCCAAAACAACGTGCACCTGCACAGCGACGACTGGCAGCGCACGATTTACATCGACACGCTCGGCATCAGTTCCATCGATTTCGGCCTATCGGACACGAAAAAACAGAAACTCGTCGATTCCGGAAGGGAACACACCGAGGCCTATTTCAAGTGGTACAACAACGACGAGGAGAAAGCGAACAAATAACCAAATTGCATTTTTAACCAAACAGAGAACCAATTATGAAACAAAACAGCCACCTTGTACGCAAAGGTGCAATTCTCATTTTGACCTTAGTGCTTGCCCACTCTTTCTCACAGGCGCAAGAGCCCTCTTTTTTCAGTTACGACAACCGCACCTTCTTTGAGGGCGACTTGCGTTTCGGCAAATACTTTCCTTTCGAGCCGCGCCATGCCTACATGAAGGTCTTGCCCCAATACGGCCTCGACCTGCGCATAGGTCGGCAAACCGACGGTCGCGCCCAATGGGAAAAAGACTTCAACTACCTGAATTACGGTGCTTTCCTGCGTTTCGAGAAAAACAACGTGGACAGCATCCAGTTCATTGACCGCGACGAAAACGGCTATGAGCGAGAAACTTGGCGTGCCCTCGGCGACTGCTATTCGTTGGGCGGCTTCATCAACGGGCATCTCTATCGTGGCAAGTATTGGTCGTTCGACTACGACATCATGGGCGGCTTTTCGTTCTGGACCAAGCACGGCGACGAGTTCATCGGCTCGGTGGCCAACGTGCATCTGGCCATCGATGCAGGCCCGACTTTTATGATTGAGGACAACTTCGACCTCACGCTGCGCTACCAGTTCTCACATTCGTCGAACGCTGCTTTCAGGCTGCCCAATTGCGGTATCAACGTGTTCAGTTTGGTAGTGGGAGTGCGCTATCATCCGAACGGCAGACCCATGTTTGTCACCAAAGAGCAACCTCGGCCAAAATTCCAGAAATCCACCTCGATTTTTGCCACGGAATCGGTCGGCATTTTGCAAACCAACGAATGGATGCGGACTTACCAAACCGCCGACGGCACTATGGTTAGCGACCTGCCCAACGAACGACCGTATTACTTCGCCGATGTCATCCAACTTGGGGTACACCGCCAGTTCCATCCCAAGTTCAGTTACGACATTGCATTGGATTTCGGCTGGACCGGTGAAACCAAACGCATGTACGAAAAGGCCCATCAGATGTACGGCGATGGACACGAATACTTCACCGGAGACGATGCCATCCCTTTGATGGAATTTAGTTTCTCGCGTGGATTGCATTTGGCGACTTCGGCGATGTTTGAAATCAACTACAACCGATTCGCGTTCTGCCTCGGCGGGGCTTATTACCTCTGGCACGGTATCTATTACGGCACCGACCAAAAGAAAACTTGGGGCTTGGCCGAGTCGTCGGAGAGCAACTTCGAGGACACCTACCTGCCACCTTGCTACCGCACTTTCTATGGTCGCTTGGGGTTCAAGTATTATTTGGGCGAAAACCGCAACATGTTCGTAGGCAGTTTCATGAAAGTGCATGAGGCTGTCATCGACTATGCCGAATTCACCTTCGGCATCAACCTGTTCAGTTGGAAAGACCGGCGGTAATCACTCGCCGTAATCGACTTCTTTTAGCAAATTGCCCTGTTCGTCGTAGAATTTCCAGTGGCCACAGTGCTTGTCCTCCTTATAGAAACCCTCATGGTACAGGTTGCCGTTTTCCTGCCAAACGGTGGCTGCCCCCGTGCGCTTGCCGTCCTTGAAAAAGCCGTGGCTTTGCGTCCGGCCATCGGGGAAATAGGCGAACCATTCCCCTTCGCGCTCACCGTTTTTTATGCTGCCCTCCATTTTCACCTGTCCCGAGGAGTAATACTCGACTTCTCTCACGCAATCGCCTGATTTAGTGAACAATCGCACCACTTGGGGTCTCCCATCAGGATATGAAATCATTACTTTTTCGGTCAGCCGGGGCGAGCAGGAAGCAAGAGCCAACGCCATCACCAATAATAAGAATAACTTTTTCATTTTCAATGATTTATTTACTTGTTTTCAAATGGCTGCCACGGTGTGACAGCCCTACAATTATCGATTGAATTCCAATCTTTGTCCTTTGTTTTCGTCGTAGAAAAGACCGTTTTCATACACCAAATTTCCATTCACGAAGGTGTGTGACACGCGGGAATGCATCCACATGCGCTTGTAAGGCGTCCAATGGCACTTGGTGAACTCGTTGGCGGTCGAAATCACATGTCGGTCGTTCAAATCCACGAGAGCCAAATCTGCGTGATAGCCTTCGCGGATGAAGCCCCGACGGTCGATTTGATACAAAATGGCCGGATTGTGGCACAACCACTGCACCACTTGCGGGAATGTCAGCATACCATCAAGAACCCATTCGAGCATCACTTCCAACGAATGTTGAATGGAAGCAAATCCAGACTTGCTCGTGAAATAGTTGCCCGTGTATTTCTCGTTGCGGCGATGCGGCGCGTGGTCGGAAGCGATGGTGTCAATCAGTCCGATTTGTAAGGCTTCCATCAGCGCAGCCTTGTTCTTTTCCGACTTGATGGCCGGATTGCACTTGATGCTGAATTTCATTTTCCTGTAGTCATCATCACAAAAACGAAGGTAATGCGGGCAAGTTTCCGCCGTTATCTTTTTGTCTTTCAACGGAATGTCATTCCTAAACAGTTCCAATTCCTTTGCCGTGGAAACATGCAAGATATGGAGTTTGGCATCCGTTTTCAAAGCCAAATCGACGGCCTTTGAGGATGACAAGTAGCAAGCCATTTCGGTGCGAACCTTGGGATGCAAAGGGGCTTTTGGCTCCACGATGTCCCTTTCCACCATCTCTGCATACAACTCCGTATTGTGCTGGATAAGTTCCTCGTCCTCGCAATGCGCGGCAATCAAGCAAGGCGACTCCTTAAATATGGCTTCCAAAACCTCATCCTTATCGACAAGCATATTGCCCGTGCTACTGCCCATAAAAACCTTGATGCCACAGACCTTCTTCGGGTCGGTTTTCACGATTTCCGAAAGGTTGTCATTAGTCGCGCCGAGATAGAAGGAATAGTTGGCCAACGACTTTTCGGCGGCAAGGTCAAACTTCTGTTGCAGAAGCTCTTGCGTAGTGGTTTGAGGGTCAGTGTTGGGCATGTCCATAAACGAAGTCACGCCACCGGCCACGGCTGCATGGCTTTCTGTGTAAATGTCCCCCTTGTAGGTCAAACCCGGCTCGCGGAAATGCACATGCTCATCGATGATGCCCGGAATGAGGTATTTGCCTTGTGCATCAATGACTTGAGTTGAAGGCCGTTGAGCTTGTCGAAACGCCGTTTCAGAATCAATCGACCCTTCGACAGGCTCAGGGTCCTGACCTTCTCGAATAATCTTGGCAATCTTGCCGTCAGAAACAAAAACACTTGCCACGAAAGTCTGGCCTTCGTTGACAAGTGTCGCATTTTTAATAAGATAGTTCATTTTCTCGGTTTTATCTTTCCTGTCAAACCCCTCCAACGCAGATTGATGACCCCGAAAACGGCTTCCTTGAAGATACCTTTGCTCATCTTCGACTGACCTTCGCGGCGGTCGGTGAAGATGATGGGCACTTCCTCAATCTTGAAGCCAAGTTTCCAAGCGGTGTATTTCATCTCGATTTGGAAGGCATAGCCCACGAACTTGATTCTATCCAAGTCGATGGTTTCGAGCACTTTGCGTGTGTAGCACACAAAGCCTGCGGTGGTGTCGCGCACCTGCATCCGCGTGACGAAACGCACGTATGCCGAAGCGTAATACGACATCAAGACGCGACCCATCGGCCAATTGACCACATTGACACCCGTCTTGTAGCGCGACCCAACAGCCAAATCCGCACCGTTGGCGCAAGCATCGTGCAGTCGCGACAAGTCGTCGGGATTGTGTGAGAAGTCGGCATCCATCTCGAAAACATACTGATACTCACGCTCCAAGGCCCACTTGAAACCTGTGATGTAAGCCGTTCCAAGGCCCAACTTGCCCGCCCTTTGAATCATAAACAGGCGGTCGCCGAACTCCGTCATCAGCGTTTTCACGATGTCGGCGGTGCCGTCGGGGCTGTTGTCGTCGATAATCAGAATATCGAACGCCATCGGCAAGTTGAAGACGTAGCGAATGATGTTCTCAATGTTCTCCTTCTCCTTGTAAGTCGGGATGATGACCAAATTCTCTGACATAAACCAAGTTCGTTTTCCTATCAACGCGCAAAGGTAATGAAAATTGCAGACAAAACGACAGAAATGCAGAAAATTGATTTTGCCAACATTGAGGAACACCCTTATACTCGCTCCAAATCTCCGATTTTTTCATAGATTTGGAGCAAGTATAGGCTATAGTTGCTCCAAATCTTGCAAATTTTATATAATTTGGAGCAAGTATAAGCACTTTATGGCAACTTGAACAGGTCGTCCATCATGACTTCGCTTTGCGCCATGCCCCAATATTTGTTGTGCGTTAGCCCAAAGGTGGTGATGAACGTCAGGTGCAGTGCAGCCTTGGTTTTCGTGTGGTGTCGAAAGACTGACATCTTGGTTCTCAGGCGTTTGCTGTAGTCGTCAGTAATGGTGTAGGAATGTTTGCTATATTTCATCTCGCAAATGTTAATCACATCGTCGGCACGGCTCAAAAGCAGGTCGATTTGTGCGCCTTCCCACTCGGTTTCGTCCTCGTCCACCATAGGTTTCGTACTCCATCCGTAGGCGTTGGTCAAAACGCCTGAAATCCCTAACTTCTTCTTAATCTGCGGAATATGATGCAGGCAAACCCGCTCAAAGGCATAGCCTGCCCAAGCGTCGTGGGTATGTTCGTCGAGGTTGCTCCAATATTGGCCATCTTGCCCCGAATGTTTGGCCACGAAGCGAAGATGGAACAGTGTGAACAAGTCGGTGAGTTGATACAACATGCCCTTCGACTTCCTCCCCATCGAGGAATAGGAGCGGATGAAATCGCAGAGTTGCAAGTCTTTCAAGGTCTTGGTCAATGCGCCGCCCGAAGGCAATTTGAGTGCTTCCTTCAACTCCTGTTGCGTCATACCCTTCCCGTTGCTGACCAATTCCTCAACCACCTGACGGGCCATCGTGGAGTCCTTGAACAGCGAGCGAAACAGGAAATTGTATTCCGTGCGCAGCGGTGCGCCATCGGCGAAAAAGAGCCTGTCAATGTTTTGGGCGAAGGAGAGGTTTTTGTCGAGCATGTCTATATAATAAGGTATGCCGCCGAAAATCATGTAGGCCTCGGTGATTTGGTAGCGCGTCCAAACGATGCCTTTCTGCTCCAACTGCGCCTCCATCTCGCCCAAGGTGAACGGCGCAAGGTAGATGGTGCGCGAACAGCGGTTGTAAAGTCCGCCCTTGTCGCCAATGACCTTGTTCATCATCCACGAGGTGGAACTGCCGCAGATGAAGAGTTTCAGACCGTCGCGTGTGGATGCCCAAGTGTTCCAGAAATAGCTGAAGGCCGTCAGGAACTTGGATTTGGGCGTGTCCATCCAAGGCAACTCATCGAAAAACACGACGATGCGCTCTTTTCTGAGGCTGCCCAAATAGGCTTGAAGCTGTTCGAAAGCCTCAAACCAGTTGGCAGGCCGCCGCAAGTCTTGCCCCGACCGCTTTTGCAACTCCCTCTGAAACAGCGACAACTGCACCGCCATTGGGGTTTCGTAACTGCCGGTGAACATGAAGTCGAACTCATTGTGGAAAAACTCCCTGATGAGGAAGGTCTTCCCCACCCTGCGGCGGCCATACACCGCCACCATTCGTGCCTCGCGCTGTTCGCAAACCGATTCAAGCAGTTGCTGCTCATACTTCCGTCCTATGATTTTGTTGTCGTTCATGGCTTTATCTCCTTGGTTCACGCCGCAAAGATAAATCTTTTTTCAGAACGACACTCTTATACTCGCTCCAAATCTCCGATTTTTTCATAGATTTGGAGCAAGTATAGGCTATACTTGCTCCAAATCTTGGAATTTTATGAGGTTTTGGACATCTCAACTTTTGTAAATGTGGGATTTTGGTTCATGAATCACAGCCTTTGTCTTTCTTCCTCTCCCGCCAAACTTCCGCGATACTTGCTGGTCTTGGCCTTCAGGCGGTAACGCAAAGTCAGGTAGACTTCGCGGGAATCGTAGGTGCCGCTTTTGTAAATCCGCAAAGTCGGATAATAAGTGTCATAATAATAACCCGACTGGTTGAACAGGTCATTGACACCCAAAGTAATCGTCATGGCATTGTCCAACAAGGATTTCTGCACATACATGTTGCAAATCCACATGTTCTTGGACCTGAAATAGTTGTCCATGTAGCCCTTGCCCGCACAGCCAAATTCAAGATTGGCCTTCCAATCTTTTGAGAAAACGAAAGTGTTGTCGATGACGCCAAACGGGGAAATCTTGTCCAACGGAATCGTTTCGGTTTGGCTGCTGACGGAAAACCATTGCTTGTTGAAACCAAGGGACAACTGTGGGTGCCAGACCCCAATTTCTGGAGCCGCAGACAGCATGAAATTCATCCTCGGTATCCTCTCGAAGTTTTGAGGCTTCAATACCGAAATGCTCGGGTCGGTGTCCAAAGGCTCTGCCCATTCTATAATGACATTGCGCTCATCCCGAAATCCAATGGAGCACTGAAGGAACTTCCATGACGCAGCCAACGAGTAGTCATGCGTCAGGCTCGGTTCAAGAAAGGGATTGCCCGTCTGCAACGTGAAGCGGTTGATGTATTCCACGGCGTTGCGCAAGTCGCGGTAAGACGGGCGGCTGGTCTTCGCGGAATAACTCGCCATGAGTTGAACCTTGTCGATTTGCATTGAAAGCGAGGCACTTGGGAAAACATGATTGAACTTGCGGCTTTGGCCATCGATAATCTGGTCTTGCTCGTAATAGTCGTAGGCAGCGTGCTCGTAGCGGCAACCCACACTGAACATTCCTGTCACCGTTTCGCTGAAAGGCACCATGCGGCTGTATTCCACAAAAGCGGCAAGGTTTCTGTCCTTGATTTGTGTGAACGAAGTTTCGGCATACTCCGAATGGCTGATGTAATCGTCACGGCGCGAGGTGAACGAAGCCTGACCGCCATACGAAATCTCACCCCCGAAAAGAGGTGTGCTGAAAGTCAGTTTGCCAGCCAAAAGCCTGTTCTTGACCGGGTTTTCCGATTGGATGATGCGGTCGTCCCACTCGCTGCTGTGCTCAATGCCATTATTATAAACGGTGTGCTCGTTGCTGAGAAAATCGGTGTTGAAGTCGATGGAGGTGTTTCCCAACTTGCCGAGATAAAAGGCATTGACACGATGCCCCATATCGTAATCATACTTCAACAGTTGGCGGCTTTCCAACTGGTCGTAATAGGCTCCGTCCATCTTGACCGCGCTGTTGATGTGAATGGAATCGTTCATCACCGCCCAGAAAGTAGGGCTGTAGCGCACGCCAACGATGTGGTCGGGATTGAAGGAATAGTTGGCCTCAAACACGCTGGAAAGGCGGGCGTCCCGCGTGTCTTCCTTCAAGGTGTTTTGCTGGAGCCAGTCGTTTTCCACCTTGTTCTCTTGGATGATGCTGGATTGTTGCAAGGATTTCATATCACGGTAATCGACGGTAGCCAACAGTTGCCAGCCGTTCTTGCGGTAGTTGAGGCTCACGATGTCGCGCAGGTCGGTGTTGGCCGCCGACTGATAGACTGATGAGCGCACATCCACGCCCAAGCCCTCATTGGGGTTTTTCTTGGTGACGATGCGCACCACTGCCCCGACCGTGGCATCATATCGCGCTCCCGGATTGGTGACCAACTCCACGCGCTGGATGTCCTTGGCGTTGAGTTGCTCCAATTCGCTGAAGTCGCGCACCTGCCGCCCGTTGATGTAAACCAACGGCTCGCCCTTGCCGAACACCGTCAGTTTGTCGTCGTTTTTGGCAATGCCCGGAATCTTGCCCAACACATCGTCAGCCGCGCCCACCTCGGCAAGGATGCTGTTCTCGACCGTGGTCACTTGCGCGTCACCTTTAATGTAAACATCGGGCAGCCCCGCGCTGACCGTCACTTCATTGAGGCTGACGGCATCCATTTCAAGTTGGATGGTGCCCAAGTTGGTTTGCGTTCCCGAAAGCGGAAGCCATTTGTCTTTGTAGCCGATGAATGACACCTTCAGCAAGGCCGCGTTTTGCGCCTTCTCCATTTTAAAGGTTCCGTTTTCATCAGTGACGCAGCCAGTAATAAAAGCCGAGTCTTGGCTCATCTGCACCACATTGGCGTAGGGAACGGATTGGTTGGTTTCATCAACGACCTTGCCGTTGAAATTCTGTGCCTGAATGCCCCAAACGAAGGACATACAACAGGCGAAAGCGAAAAATCTTTTCATAACGCTATAGTTTTAATGTTTGACATTTACTCTATAATATTTTAGTGCATTAGTTAATTAGAACACTGCAAAAGTACAACAAAATTAAATACTGTCAAGAGAAAAAGTGATTTTTTTTCACTCAATCCCGCAACACCTTTAGTTTGACGGACTTATGCCCGAAAAGTTACAGTTTGCTCCAGAATTTTTTCGGTAAAACCACGCCATTCCGCAACGCGCCCCATCGGATGCCGCAATGCAAAACAAAAAAAGCCCACCCGAAGGCAGGCTTTTCAATATCAAAACTCACGGAGTCTTATTCCCCTTTTCTCGCATTGCAAATGCTGATACTCGCTGCTCCCGAATTTGGAAATTCGGTCTTACAAATCGGGCATATCCTTCATGTATCTATTATATCCTAAATCTTTACCACAAATGACATCCATTATACAACATGGAGGATAAACTGAACCCGCTTCACATCTGTATTCAGGCAATTCCTTCACGATTTTTTCATTACCGCTAACCGTCCATATTCTCCAGTTTACATCTTGGTTTTTAAACACGTACAATTTAGCAGCCTCATCAATCTTCGTAAAGAAAACCACATTAGAAATGTCTGGCACAGGACCATTGCCGACTTTCACCCATCCGTACTGCTTTACTCCAATGGAGATGATTGTATGGAGATAGAATTCGACATCAGTCATGGTATCGTCCTTA
>CACXUM010000053.1 GCA_902770835.1 uncultured Bacteroidia bacterium | reverse complement strand
AGGATAAGAATCGTGCCAATCGTAATGCGCTGTTGTGTCGTTGATGGGCAGGATTTGTATGATTTTCAGACCGTTGGCCACGCACCAGTCGCCTAGTTTCGGCAGGTCGGTATATTCCCCGATGCCGAAATCGTTCTCCGAACGCAGGCTGAACAGCGGCACGGCCACGCCTTGCATCGTCTGCCTTTCGGTGTGGCCGAACCAATCCCAAACGCGGTCTTTGCCTTCGGGCAAAATGCGGTTGGGGCCGTCCTCCCAATGGATTTGGCCGTTTTCGCGGATGAAATATTTGTATTCGGTGGTCTGTAGAGACGCACGGCCGTGCGTCTCTACGGAAACGGACCAAATTCCAGGCCCCTCATATTTCATAGGAACGGCCTTGTTGGGGTTCCAATTGCCTAATTCTGTGCTGTTTCCCGTGAGGAACAATTCCTCTCCCCAGCGGCTGTTGTATCGTAATCTGAATTGGGTTTTCATGCTGCAAAGGTATGGAAATTATTTCACGCAGAATCCGCAGAAATCGCTGAATCTGCCGGATGTAGATTTTGCGTCGCTTTGCGCTTCAAAAAATTCTGCGATTTCTGCGTGCTAAAAAAACATTCGCATTTTGCGTGGGAAATATCACTCGATTTTCACCCGACTAATCACCCCGCGGTTGCTTACCGAATCGAAAAACACGCTGTAGGCATAGCCGCCATGCACTTTGAATACCCTTGGATAAATCTTCTTGCTGGCCTTTTGTCCCATGCTGACTGTGCCTGCTTCAGGGTTGTAGAGGCCGATGTAACTCATCCCATTGTCCACGAACAGTCCGTAAGTTTTGCCCGTGGCTTTGTCGGTGAGGAACTCGTTTTGGAAGAATTGCTCTCCCGAAGTGATTTTCAGCTGCTGTCTTTTCGCCACTTTGAAGTCGGGGCCGATTTCCACGATTTCGCGGTTGTCCAGACCAACGAATTGAAGCAAATCATTGACCTTCAATGGAATAATATGTAATTCTTTTTTGGCCATCATGGAGCAATACCATTGTATCATTCCAAGCAAGGTTGGGGTTTCTGCCAAGCGAACCAGATTTCCGTCCCAAGTTCCTTCGTTGATGAGGTCAATGCCAGGACTTCCTCGTTCCGCTTTTTTGATGCTCATGGAAGTTATGCTTTCTCCTTTGCGCACTGGATTCCTGTCCCCGTTCTCTTCATAGAAGGACTCGAGGGTGAAGTTTTCCGCCATCGCCTGATGGTATTCGTTTTGAATCTTCATCCATTGCGACTGGCATGCACGATAGCCGAGGGTGTCGATGAAACTGCATAAATATTGGGGCTTCTCCATGGAGCCGTCTTTCTTCATGTAAAGGAAATCCTGGCTTTTGCCGTGGTTGAATTTGAGCCAATAAAGGCCACGGTCGTGGACGATGGTCCTTACGATGTAAGCTCCGTTGTACTCGCAAACGATTTTGAGCAGTTTGTTGCGGTAGTCATCGCGCGAGAAGGTGGAAACGGGCAAAATACCTTGTTTTTCATTCAGATACACTTGCAGACAACTGTCTTGCCCAACGAGAATGAGGTTGTCGAAAGCGTCAATGTAGAGTTTTTCAAAGAGTTGGTCGAAGTTCTTGTGGGCTTGTTCATTGCCTTCGGTGTCGAGGACGACCATCGATGAAGTCTTGGGTTGGTTCTCCAAAAGGTAGATTTTTCCGCCCAAAAACGCGATGTCGGCGATGTTGCGGTTGGAGCCAGAGCGGTAAAAGTCTTTGCTTGCCGAAACGCCTACTTCCTGAAGGTCGTAACTCATCTTGTGCATACGGAAACTGATATTGATGGAATCGCGCTGCAACTGTCTTGGCGTGAGGCTCACCACCGTGTCTTGATAGCCGATGCAGGAATAATAAAGGTTGACGGTCTCCGAGCGGTCGAAAAGCGGCAGTTCTGGTTTGGGCAAAGAGGGTAGGGATGCCAAAAATGGAAAGTAGTACAGCCAATGTAAGTGTTCTTTTCATAGATTGTTGTTTTTGTGGATTCCTCGTGGGAATCTAATATTTATCTTTCAATTTCATGCGCCTTATGGTTTTCGTTGATGAAAAAGACCCCGTCTAAAGCCCGTGCCCATTTTCCCGGCTTGCAGTCGCCAAAAACAATGCTGTTGAAAACCATGTCAGCCCAATCCTTCTTTTGGCTCAAATCGCAGAAGCCGTATTCCATCCCGCGCTGGTTCAACCGAAACTCCATCGATGTCGAGTCCGGCATAATAGCCGTGCTGTCATTCGCATAGAAAAAGCCCGTGCTGCCGTCACCCGAAGTAAAAGCCAAGGAATACACTTGTCCCGGGAAAGCGTTTTCAAGATGCTCACCCAAGAGTACAAACTTTTTGTACAAATCAGGCTCTGGCTCTTTCCCATACATGATTTGGTCAATTTTTTTGGCACCGTGGAAGTTGGCAGTCCAAATGATGACCTTCCTATCGGGGAAACGGTTCAAGTACCATTCCACGTTTTCAGCCATCTGTCGGTCTCGTATGTTGATACCTGCATTGACGGCATCCCAGTCCGTAAATCCAAGTCTTAACTGTCTCAAAAATGCCAAGGCGTTGTCAATGGTCATGTCAAGGATGGCCTTCTTCTCCAAATCGGTTTCCTCTTCCAATGCTTTTCAATTTTTTCTTTATCTTCCCCTGTTTTATTGATATGTTTTTTTGGTAAAAAAGCATCAAGCTACTCTTTTAAAACTTGATGCCTCTTTTGTTTGGCTCCACAAGGGATTCCAAGCATTGGCAACATCAAGATAGTTGCTGTCAATGCACAACGGCGGCAAAACACCCTGTAATACAGCGCCATCAAGGAACCCCATACCTTCCAACACGACATCATATTCATTGTTCGCGTTGAGAAATTCAATCAGTTTTGACTTGATTTCAAAGGTCTTACCGTCGGCATGACCGGCTTCACCTAAAATCACAATGCGCTTGTCTTTGACAGCGGTTTTAATAGGCTCAAAGCTGGCCTGTTCGTCCGAAAAAGCCAGGAATTTGTCGGCGACTTGCTGCTCATTCGTTTTTGTCTCACAAGATATAAAAAGAGCGAGAACTGATACAATTGTAAAAAAGAACGCTTTTTTCATGGTGAATATTTGTTAGTTTAGTGTCGCAAAACTATAATAATTATTAGTGGAGAAAACATCATTAGATGTAGGATAGAGACATTTGTTGAGGTGTTGATTTAAAAAGTATTGATAATCATTGTGTTATAAAATAATTGGTAGAGACTTTTAGGGTTATTTCACCTCAATGGTAACATACCGATACTCTTTCCCGTCATCAAACCGCAGTAGATACTCGCCTTTGTAGAGTGCCAATTTGAATTCCTTCTCGTCCTTGCCGTACATATACTGGTCAATGGGGACACATTCTTCTCCCTCCGATTTCAGGAACGCGCTCACGCAGCCTTCGGGGAAGCCGTTTTCGTCGATGAAGCGGCGGTCGAGGGTGTAAAGCACTTTGCCGTTGTAAAGTTTCCAGTCGGGGATGTTGTCTTCGATGAAGCGCGTGCGCGGCAGGCAGCAGGTGGCATCCATACCCGAACCGCAAGGGAAGATATGCTTCACTGTGTCGTAAAGAAGGATAGGCTCGCGGTTGGGCATCGCATCAATCAAGTCGTAATAAACGGTTTGCAAGGAATCGGTTTCGCCGTATGGGTCGTCGAAGAACGTACATTGCATCGTGAACGGGTCGATGCCGGACTGTTCCTTGAAATATCTGCCCATCGCGTACCAACCGTTGCGGTCGGAAATGTGTCCGAAACCGCCCAAAAGCAGGAATTTCGCTTCGGGGTCTTTGTCAAGGATGTTTTCGACCAAGTTTTTGGCCTGATTCACCTCCCGATCAACGCCAGAACCAGAGCCTTCGTAAGGCACAAGCGTATAGCCCAAATTGAGTGCGGTCCTGAGCATATCGCCATAGACAGGCTCGTTGCTGTAGAACCCCGTTTCGCCCAAAAGCACCGTGCGCCTCTCGTTGAGCAAGGAATCCTTTGCAAACAGGGTCTCGGCGGCAAGATAACGGTAGCCGTTTTCATAGCATTTCTCTAACCAGCTGATAACGAAAGCCCTGCTGTGTGGGTTGAAGTGCCTCTCATTCATCATAATGACGCGGTTGTTCGCGATGATGCTGTCCATCATTTCCGACAAGGGGATGGCTTTCACATCCTTATAACTATTCTTGAATCTCATATTGTCGAGGAATTGTGTCCCACAAGCCTCGGCTTCGCGCCTTGCCTCCTTGTATCGCCCGACGCGGGAATACAAGATGGCTAACAAGTCGTGATAGGAATGTTCAAACTTCGAACCGATAAAGGTGCTGTCCATATCGAGCAGTTTGATAAGCGAGCGGTAGCCGTAGCCATCTTCTTTAGCCACTTGGTAAGGATTGGGCTGTTCGTTTTGCGCCACGGCGCTTTGAAAAGTTAATGCTGACAACAGCAAAAGAATGTAAATCTTCTTCATAGAACGTAATTTTTGAGGGTTAAACTTTATCAAATACGGGTTAAAATGCTGCAAAAATCATTCCATTTTTGCAAAAAACAACCAGCAATAGATACGTTGAAAAGAAAAACTTTCTATTTTTGCAAAATCATTATTTTCTATGGAAAAGTGTAGTCAAACAACACAAATCAATACGAAACAGTGTAAATTATGCAAATTAGAAGAGATATTGAAGCCTTGTTTTTGGCTTGGAAGCAATCGGAGAACAGGAAGCCTATATTGTTGCAGGGAGCGAGACAAATCGGCAAGACTTGGGCTATGGAGAAGTTCGGGAAAGACCATTACGACTATTGCGTGAAGTTCGACTTCGACCGCCATCCCGAGTATAAAGACGCTTTTGCGAATTCCAAAGAGCCTGAACGGGTGCTGAAGGAGTTGGCCATTTATAGCAACGTGCCTTTGCTCCCCGAAAAGACACTTGTCATTTTCGACGAAATCCAGGAATGCGAGGAGGCGTTGAACAGCCTGAAGTATTTCTATGAGGACGCGCCACAATACCACATTATGGCGGCTGGTTCGTTGCTTGGGGTGGCTGTCAAAAAGCGGAGGATGTCGGTGCCCGTTGGGAAGGTGAGGTTGGTTAGAATGTATCCCATTTCGTTCCGTGAGTTCCTCCAATCTTCTGACCCAAAGACGTTTGAGTACATTGAAACCATCCAAACGGCGGAACGCCTCCCCACGATAGTGCTCAACAAACTATTGCTTGAGTATAAGCGGTATATGGTTTGCGGCGGTATGCCCGAGGCGGTGGTGGCTATGCTCGAAAACAAGGGAATGGCTGCCGTCGATGAGGCCTTGCAAGGCATTTTGGACTTGTATGAGTTGGATTTCGCCAAATATGCCGACCCGATGGAGATACCTCGAATCCGTTCCATTTGGCATTCGTTGCCCGCGCAGTTGTCGAAAGAAAACCGCAAATTCATTTACAAGGTGATACGCACGGGCGCACGCTCGAAAGATTACGAGGATGCCTTGCTTTGGCTGAATGATGCTGGAATGATAACGCAAGTGTTCAATGTCTCCAAGCCGGGCATTCCGTTGAGCGGCTATGCGGAGCGCGATGCTTTCAAGGTGTATGCCTGTGACTGTGGTTTGCTGCGTCGGTTGGCTCGGGTGGCTCCCGAGGTCATCACAAACGGCAATGCGGGCTTTACGGAGTTTAAGGAGGCATTGGCTGAAAATGCGGTGCTTCAGTCGCTGATGGCGCAAGCCGATGCAGAAGTGCCGTATTATTGGACTTCGGGTAATACGGCAGAAGTTGAGTTTGTCATCCAGCACGGGGCGGAAATCGTTCCGATCGAAGTCAAGGCGGAGGAAAACGTGGGCGGCAAGAGCCTGACGGTTTACAACGAGAAATACCATCCGAAATATCGTGTCAGGTTCTCGTCCAACAACCTTCAACGGAACGGGAATATGCTCAGCATCCCATCGCCGATGGCTTGCTGGTTATGGAAGTTTCTTGAATGATAGCCTCGCTTCCATATTTATTTGAGGCAAAATGGCCAACAGTCGTTTTCTATCGACTATTCCCGGTTCTTGAAACGTCGCTCCAAATCTTCCATACTTGCCATTAGTTCGGCGAAGGTCGGGCGCGGGCCGTAGATCATCGAGTCGCACATTTTTTGATAGTCTTTGCGCCAATCGTCCAAATGCTTTTCAGGCGGAACGAGACGGATTCGACTGCGGATGTTGCCGCTATAATCTACTCCAACGATGGACGTGAACATCTCCCTGTGGTGGCGGATGCTTTCCCACAAATGGTCGTCTTGGATAGCAGCTATTGCGAAATCCTTGTCCATCATCCGATTTAGATCGTACAAATGCCTAGAGCGACGATTAGCAGGAAGTGTTTCGTGGTCGATGGAAAAGAGTTCGTGAAGAAGAAAAGCCTTCTCCAAAAAGGTCTTTTGTGGTGCGGCGGTAATAACTTTCGCTTGGACAATGTCAGTGCTGATTTGCGGCAATGTTTCCTCAATGATAGATTTGACTTGCAGTTCGACTGTAGGTTCCATTAGCGACCTTGCCCCGACTTCCAAGACAATCATAGGCTTGACATAATCGAGGAAAACGGGCAACACGGATTGGTAATAGATGTAGATGTGGCGTGGCTCAGGATAAGTGCTGTCACCTTCGCCATTAGGCTCAATGGCTATGCTCAAGAAATCCTGTAATCCGTACCGTTCTATTTGTTTGGAGATGATGTTTGCCAATACTTCTCTCACAAATAGTGATGATGATTTTCGCAACTTTTTCAGTTGTTTTTTGGTCGGCTCATCGTTTAGCCCGAAGTAGGCGTAATTCACGGCTAAGTCAATGTCTTCAGAGAATCGTTCAATCAAATTTCCGTTCTTGCTCAGCGAAGTTCCGCCCTTGAAAATGATGTGCTTGCTCAAATCGGAATCGAAAATCAGTTGCAACATAACCGTTACCCAGAAATCTTTTTCAACGGCTTGCTCAGGCAACCCCATCAAGTTCTTGCATTGCATCAATACGGTTTGCTGCTCCGTTTTAGTGAGTTGTAGATAGTTGTTCATACAATTCGGTGATTAAATTCCTGATCCATAAAGGCATCAGTTTCATATCGTGTGTCGTAAATGGCTCTGGGTGGCGTTCCAACACTTTTTTCAGTTGGTGCTTATGTTCATCGGTAACGTTTTTTTCGCCCATTTCCCTCAAAGCGGTGGTGATAAGCATGGCTAATTTGTCTTTGAACGCTAGTTTTTTCGGCGACACGTGGCGAAAGAGGATGCCCCTCCCATTCTTGATGTTTACTTTACGGTTGCTGCCGTCAGTCAGATACACCACATTCATCGGCACTTGGGTCGATAGCCCCAACATATTTTGGGCCAATGCTCCGGCGGGAAATATCCTAACTTTGTCGCGTTTGGCAATCACTTGGGCAATGGTTTCAAACGTGGGGTGTAGTGTGCCCAGCCCTAATGTTTTGTCCACTTTTGGGTAGCAATAAATGCCGTGGCATATATGCAGCAATGTGCCTTTTCGCGCCATACGGCTGAGGGCTTTTTGCACCGTGTCAGGGTCGCCATAATGGGCGTATTCTTCCGTTGAAAACACAGTGCCCTTGCCGCGTTTTTTTAGTGATATAAGTATTTTATTATCAATTGAATCTGACATTATTTTTTGCAATTTTTGTCGGTTTTATATCAAATAATTCCGACAGCAAAATTACATTATTTTTCCGACAAAACACACCTTGCAGCCATTTTTTTTATTCCACCCTCACCTGATACAACGCCTTCCTTTTATTAATCCCCGTCGGGTAGATGAAATACAAAACCCCGTCGTGGATTCTCATATTCTGTGCAAAAGGATAGCCGCTGAGGTCCATCACGGAGGTGACGGTGCCCGTCTTCAGGTCGATACGCTTCAGGGTATAGATGCCGTCGTTGATGAAGAAGGTGTAGAACTCTTTCCGTGCCGCATCCACCATCATTTTCTGTTTCCAGCGGCGGTCAGGTTCCATCTTGCCGTTCCATTTGCGGTATTCGTGGAAGGTGAGGGGATAACGTTCAAGTTCGTTGCCGACGGCATCGAAGACGATGGTTTCGTGGTCGGTGTAGGCGAAGAGGTAGAACTTGTTGTCGATGGCGTAAATTGGGTTGTAAATTGGGTCGGCGACCCAAAAGTTGGCACCAATACCGCCTCTTGTATGCGTTAGCAACCAGATGTCGTCGCGACCTTCCTCGTCCACGATGTAATGGAGCAACTCTGGCTCTTCGTCGCTGCCCAAACGATGGCGGTAATAGCCCATTTCCTTGTTGTAATAGAAATATCGACCCGTAATAAAAACGCTGTCGATAGCGGCCAAAATTGTTGAGAATTTATCTTGGAAAGTCTTGCGTGACATTGAGTTATAGAAATTCATCTGGCCTTTCTTCCCGTTTCCGTATTCAATGAATCCCAGCTGACTGGCTTGGTAGTCGTTGAGGGCGTAGATGTCGCCGAAAGCGCCCTTGTTGAGGTACTTGTAGCGCGACGAAATGGGCATTTCGTGCAGCGTGTCTCCGTCAAATGAGAGGTGGAGCAGGGCGGAGTTGCGGCGGCGATACACAATCAAATAGATACCGTCCTCGCGGATGGTGTAATCAATGACGGTCATCACGGGATTGTCGAAGGCGATGTGCGGTGCATTGGCCGTGATTTCCACCTCAAGCAGTTCGTGGCTTCGAGTTTTCATCCTGACAGTCAGGTTTTTGCCGTTGATGTCCTTCTCGTTGATGGTGTAATAAGTCGGCTCGAAGACCATGTGGGCGAAGCGGAGTTTTAAGCCCGTTTTGGCAAGGCTATAGGTGAATCGTCCTTGCTCGTCAGTGACCGAAACGAGGAGCGAATCATGTACATAAACACTCACGTTTTCAATAGGTTTGCCGTTTTCGTCCTTGCAGTAGCCTTGGATGATTTGGCGTTCTTGGGCAGCGGCCTGATGGATGAAAACCATGCCGAAAAACAGCAAGAATAGAGTAAACTTTTTCATGGTACTGAGTTTTTTGACAGGCCAAAAATAGAAAAAAATTCAATTAGAAATAAATTTATTCCGTTTTAATCGATTTTTTTCAACAAAATGCCATCACATTCCATTTTTATTCATGCGCCTCTCCCCTCATTTCTCCATAATCCGGCAGATGGTCGAGGGGGGACATGGATTGGCCTTCCACTTGATAGCAATAAGTGACCGTGCCGTTGGTCAACAACAGATAGCGAGGGCGCAATGCGGAATGATAGCGCACGGCCTGCTCCAACACGGCTTGAGTGAGTGGCACACTCCCGGCCTTACACTCCACAATCATTAGTGGCCGGCCATCGACACCGAAAACAACGGCATCGGCACGTTTGTCCAAACCGTTCACTTTCAGCGAATACTCCACAGCAATAAGCCCGGCAGGCACTTTTAGGTACTCCACCAAAAAGTACAATGCACGCTGCCTCACCATCTCTTCAGGCGTGAGCAACACAAGCCTCCGCCGCAAAGGGTCGAAAACATAGTTTCTCCCTTCGCGCTCCTCAGTCTTGAACCATTGCAGCCGATCGCCTTTCATGAAAAACAGTTGTTTTGAGCGAACAAAAGTAAAAAAACTTACCTTTGCCTGAAATTTAGCACCATGAAAAAACAGATTCTTTTCCTTTTGGGAACTTTTCTCGCGCTCTACGCTTGCCGTAACGACTCTCCCTCGCTCATCGGCACTTGGACGGTCGACAAGGTGAATGTCCAATTCGATGAACGGCGCAGCACGCCCGAATTGGTGAAACAAATCGGTGAAATGGAAAAGCAGAATACCATCGTCATCGGTCCAGACTCTCTGCTGACTTTCAATAATTTGGAAGGCGAAACGCAAGGTCGGATGAGGCTTTCAAAGGATGGCACGATGACTTGTGACGGAACTGTTTTCGGTCTTTGGGAAGAAGGCCGTATCATCACGCGAACAGACTCGCCACTTGGGGAAATCTTAGTGACCTATCGGAAGAAATAATCTCACGCAGAATATGCAGAATTATGAGAATAGCCCGATAGAAATCCCAAGATTCCGCGATTTCTGCGTGGAAAACAATCTTATTCCTCAGTAAATTGCAAACTATAAGCTATCGATTCCAATTGCAGCAACTGGTTGCGTTTCTTTTGGTTAGGCTCGTAATAGTAGCCTTCCACCGTGACGAGGTTGCCCGTGCGGTTGTCGGCGAAGGTGTAGGAAACGAAGGGGCCTCCCATAAAATCGTTCACCACACGCCACATGCCACGCATCTCCACCGTGTAGCCAGCAGGAAAGTCCTTGACATTGGTCACCATAGGCGGTACAAACTCCGTTTCGGTGGCCATGTATGAGCCTTCCAACGGGCCGGGAATGTATTGCTGCAACATCATGTCGCGCATGGCCACGAGGCTGTTGGTGCCAAACTGGAGCGTGTCCTTGTAAGGTGTCTGGTAAATCACGATGCACGCGCTGGAGCGTTCCTGTTCCTTGCGAATCCACATGAAGTCAGGCTCGTCCTTGGCAATGAAAAAACCTTGCGGAACGATGAGCGTGAAGCCGAATTTCCTTGCGATGGCGGCGGCGATGGCCTCGTCTTTGGTGGGACGAAACACATTCATGATGCGATCGCGCTCCACCTTGTCGAACCACTGCTGATAGACCTCCTTCTGTTTGTCAAAGAGCTCCACCCAAGAAGTAATGTCGGGCGCACTGATTTTGATGTAACGCTGCGGCTCGGCCCAAAGGTTTTCGGCGGTTTCGGCCACGGCCTTCTCAAGGCTCGGCTTGATTTCAACCTCGATGATGTTCTTGTGCTTCTTGAACATATCGGAAAAGCCTGCCAAGTTGATATGCGCCAACTCGTTGCGCGACTCAGGCTGGGGCAAACCATACTGATAATCAAGGAAGAAATGGCGGAGCGAATCGCCAATGCGACCATTCCATTGCTCATCGTTTTGGGTGACGACCATAATTTCTGAAGTACCGCCTACCGAACGGTCTTTCTTCGCTGTGCGCGACTTGTCGCCGCACGAGGCCACGAGCACGACCAACGCGACGATTGCGATGATATTGAAATGCCTTTTCATAATATTGGATGTTATTTCTTGATTTTCAACTTCTGCCCCACCTTTAAGTTATTGCTCTTCAGGCCGTTCCATTTCTTGAGGTCGGCAACGGTGCAATGGTATTTCTTGGAGATGGAGGCCAACGTCTCGCCCTTTTTCACCACATGCGTCTTGACAGTCGGAGTCGTCACACTCGATTTTGCCTTCTGACTTTTTCCTGTGCTTTTGCTCACCTGAGCCATAGGTGAACCCGATCGATAGATGGTCAGCCTTTGTCCGACATGGATGGTTTCGCGCTTGAGGTGGTTCCAATGCTTGATGTTTGAAACGGAAACATGGTATTTCCTCGCGATGCTGGCTAAGCTCTCCCCTTTCTTCACCACATGGACAAAGCTGTCGCTCATGGCCTCCACCTTCTTTTCGATGATTTCCTGCTTCACTACGGCCTTGCTCTTGTAGGCATAAAGGCTGTCTTCAAGTTGTGCGAAACGCAGGCAGTATTTCATCGGAAGGCGCAACACATAAGGGTAGTCTTTCGAGCCGGGAATGATGCGTTTGGTGTATTGCGGGTTGAAGAAAACGAGGTCTTGCATTGACACGCCGATGCACTCGTTGATTTGGTCGAACCCTACGCGGTCGTGCACCAAAACCGTGTCGGTGCCATGCAACAACAGGCCCGGATTGACGGGATAAAGGTTATGTTCGGTGGAATAATTCATCAGGTAGGTCACGGCGATGAAGGCTGGCACATAGCCACGGGTTTCCTTGGGCAGATAAGGCCAGATGGCCCAATAGTTCCTCACGCCGCCCGCACGCATGATGGCCTTGTTGACCGTTCCCGGACCAGAGTTGTAGGCCGCCAACACGAGAAACCAGTCCTCGTAGCGGGCGTAAAGGCTTTGCAGGTATTGGCAGGCCGCCACGGTTTCCTTCATCGGATCGTAACGCTCATCAACCAAAGTCGTGACACGCAAACCATAGTATTTGCCCGTCCCTAACATAAACTGCCACAAGCCTTTGGCACCTGCCTTCGAGCCTGCCGTAGGATTCAACGCCGATTCCACCATAGCCAGATATTTCAGTTCCAAAGGCAGGTTGTATTGGGAAAGATACTCCTCAAACATCGGGAAATAGACATAAGAAAGGCCCAACATTCGACTTGACTGCTGGCGGCGTCGAACCGAGTACAATTCGATGAACGACTTCACATGGCTGTTGAAAATCAAGGGAATAGTGGTTTTGCGGGCCAAAGCCTCAATGCGCTGCTGATAGATGGAATCATCAAATAGGGGCACCTCGTCTTTGTCGTAGTCGTAGATGTTCATCACGGCGGTATCAATATCGAGGTAAACATCCTTGAAATAACTGATGCTGCCCACCAAATCAAGCATTTCCATCACCGCCGACTCATCAACGACCGCCTTGCCTGAGTTCAAGTCCTTGATTTCCTGCTCTTCGAGTTCCACTTCGAGGCTGTCGGGAACGGAATTGTCAGGCACATTGACTTGGGCAAAAAGGGAAGCAAACGGGAAAAGCAATATGAAGACAAGATGCACGTATTTCATTGGATAGGGTTTGATTATGATTTGTGAAACTTCTATGAAGCAAACGCAAAATTAGGAAAAATCATATACAAAAGGCAAAAAAATATGATTTTGGAGGTACAATGACATGCGGAAACAACCACTGAGGCAAATCAACAGCGTTTCTGGAAAGCCAGCCGCTCATTGCCGTCCAAAAGGTAAATGATTCCGCAATACTGATAGCCATGTCTTTCCAAACCTTTCCGCATGATGATGTTTGCCTCGTGCGTATCGATGCGGATGTTGGAAACTTGGCTTTCGCAATAGTCCAAAAGCGCGTCCAATATGCCGTGCGAATCGGGCGTGCTGGCGATGCGGTGGATGACATGATACGGCTCATCGTCAAGCCATTGGCCATGATAAATGACATTGTAAGTCACCTCGGGGCTGGGCAAAAGTGCAAAAGTGCCGACTACCTCTCCCCTATCATTAAGCATAACATGGCTGCCGCCTAATTCAATGTCTTTCTTGAACATGTCATCACGCGGATAGCCATCGGGCCATTGGAAAGTGTTGCCATAGCTGCGCATAATCTCTCGGGCTTGGTCGCGGAGGTTGAGGATGGTCGGCAGGTCGGCCATAGTGGATTTTCGGATGGTGTAGCTCATTTCGTTCCAATTTCAAAAACCGTCAAATCAGCCACTTTCATATCCACCACTTGAATCAAGTCCTGTGGGTTGAGCTTGAACTGCAAGCCTCTAACTCCTGCGCTAACGTAAATGTAATCAAACAGTTCGCAAGTCTCGTGGATGAAGGTCGGGAACTGTTTTTTCATGCCCACGGGCGAGCAACCGCCACGGATGTAACCCGTCAGGGGCAGCAGTTCCTTCATCGGGATAAGGTCGCAACTCTTGTTGCCCGTGGCCTTGGAGGTCTTTTTCAGGTCGAGTTCGTCGTTGCCCGGAATGACGCAAACGAAATACCCGATTTTGTCGCCTTTCAGCACCAAGGTCTTGAACACTTGGTCGATGTCCTCGCCCAATTGGTCGGCGATATGCTGCGCCCCGAGGTCGTTCTCGTCCACCTCGTAAGGAATCAATTCATACGCAATCTTCCTTTGATCGAGGATGCGGCAGGCGTTGGTTTTGTTTATTTTTTCTTTGGGCATAACTACTTAAATTTCAATTAAAATGACCCAATGACCTTGTTTACGGCCTCCTTCGCGGTCGATTACACCTTTCTGACGAAGACTATCAAGATCGCGATAAACAGACCTGTCAGAAAACTTTGTCTTTCTTGCCAATTCTGGTATGGTTATTTGGCCATTTTCTTTGATTAAATTATAGATAATCAACTGTCTATCATTAAGTTCTTTCCTGCCATCTTTCCTGCCATCTTTCTTGCCTACATTCTGGGTACTTGTCTGGGTACTTCCTTTAACCTCCCTTCGGAAAGTGACCGTTACATATCCGCCAGACATACCCCATACAGGGTCTGGAACATTTTGCTTTCGACAAGCTTCTACAATTCGATGCACACCCGAACCCCAATTCTCAAGATACGAAGTCTTGAACAAAACCTCAGCAATCAATGGGTTATAAGGATATGAGCCGTGCGATTCCTTGATGTTGGCCAAAGTAATCTGAGGCGGGAACATACCCGGATTTTCAATTTCAACTCTATCATCATAAATGGCGATGCCGATAGTCAAGTTGTACTTTTCATATTGCCTATGACACAAAGCGTTGATTAAAGCCTCACGCAAAGCCTCAGCAGGTATTTCAAGATGTTCCTCACGCTTGAAGCCCACAATTTTGCCACTCAACGAAAGATGCTTGAAAAAGAATGACATTCCCGCATCCAACAATACAAAGAAATTTCCTTCAACTCTTTGGTTATCAATAAATTCATTTTTATCATTACCACAAAAACGTGCCAAACGCAAAATGAATTGAGGATACTCGTAGGTGACATTGGTGAAAAGCATGGCTGCGGCATTGTTGAGGGCACCATCGTTGAGCAATCTCCATTTCTCAAGCACCTTATCCAAAGGTTCAGTATAGGCCAATTCAGACATACGACCCATTTCCACTCCCAAACGCACCGCACCTCTTATAAGCTCTTGGTTCAAATCTTCTAATTTCAGCCCTTCGGCGGGTTGTCGCTCCCACGCGAATAGATGAGGTTTGCTTGCCCGCAAACGCTCGTCATACATCTCGCGAGGCATCATTTTGGTGACGCTTTCCACACGATAATAAGGACGACCATGATAGGTGAAAGGTTCCTTGCCCCAAACCCAACCATCAAAATGAAGGGCTATCAACTGTTGTCCTATATGGTCAGGTACATCAACATACTCTACTCTTGCATCCACAGCAGGCTCCAATCCAGCCAAAGCCTGTGCCAATTCGCGCCGCGTGTTTTCCGTGACTTCCTGTCCTAAAATTCTAAGCGAAACAGGGGTAACACCAAAAATAAGCCAACCGCCATCAGTATTCAGGAATGCACATGCCGAATGCATGGCATCCTTCAACTCGCCCGTCGTCTTTTTCAGTTCGACCTGTCGAGTCTCATCGCCTGAAACAAGTTTTCTTATGTCATCAATGGTCATGGCCAATTTATGGAGATTATATGGAGATTATTACTTCCTATTCTCCTCCACCCACTTACGGGCATTCACAAACGCCTCCATCCAAGGCGAGACTTCGTCGTTCTTGCGCTCGTCGGGATAGAAGGCCCACTGCCAGGGCAAGAAGGCTCTTTCAAGGTGGGGCATCATGGCGAGGTGACGGCCATCGTTGGAACATACCGCTGCTGTGGACCAGTCGCTGCCGTTGGGGTTGCCGGGATATTCGTCCTGACCGTAGTTCATCACGATTTTGTACTTGTCGCGGAAATACGGGAAGTAGAAACGACCCTCGCCGTGGGCAATCCATACGCCTAATCTTCTGCCCGACAGCGACTTGAGCATCACGCTCTCGTTTTGGGCAATCTCCACGTTGAGGAAGCCCGACTCGAACTTGTGCGAATCGTTGTGCATCATCACGGGATGCTCCTCGTGGTCGGGATAGAGCAGGCCGAGTTCCATCATCAACTGGCAGCCGTTGCACACGCCGAGGCTCAACGTGTCCTCGCGGGCGTAGAAGTCGTCGAGAGCTTTCTTGGCTTTCTTATTATAAAGGAAGGCACCCGCCCAGCCTTTAGCCGAGCCGAGCACATCGGAGTTGGAGAAACCGCCAATGAAGGCAATCATATTCACATCCTTCAAGTCCTCGCGACCTGTGGCAAGGTCGGTCATCGTGACATCGCGCACGTCGAAGCCGGCGAGATAGAGCGCATAGGCCATTTCACGGTCGCATTGGCAGCCTTTCTCGCGGATGATGGCCGCATTGATGCCCGTGGGCTTGCGGCGGTGCAGGTCGATGCCAAGGCTGGCAGCCGTGCCAGTGAAGTTTCGGCCGAAACTATAGTGCAAATACTGTTTCTTGTAGTTCATAAAACGTTCCATCGCCTTACGCGGACCGCTCTGCTTGCGGTCGAGCAGGTACGACGACTTGAACCAAGTGTCGCGCAGCGCGTCAATGTCGAAGATATAGTTGTGGTCGGCGTGGGCAATGTTGATTTGTCGCTTGGCTTGTGGCTTGCCAATCATCTTGAAGCTGATGCCAAGTTCGCGCAACATACGGTTGGCAATACCGTCGTTGGAGACTTGAATCACCACCGAGGGCTTCTCGCAGAACAGCACGGCCATAAAGTCTTCGGCGTTGAACGCGCTCAAATCGAGGTTCATTCCATAAGTCGTGTTGGCGAAGTTCATCTCCAACAGCGTGGTAATCAGGCCACCCGACGAAACATCGTGACCGGCCAAAACCAAATTGTGCTCGATGAGTTTCTGGATGGCGTTGAAGCATTTCTTGAAATAATTGACGCTCTTCACATCTGGCACCGCCTGACCGATGGCACCAATGCTCTGCGCAAAACTGCTGCCTCCGAGTTCGAAGCCGTCTTTCGAGAAGTCGATGTAAAGAAGTTCGGTGTTTTCGTCAGCCTTCATCACGGGACGGACGACTTGGCGGATGTTGGAGACCTCGCCCGCTGCGGAGATGATGACCGTTCCGGGAGCCACAACTTTCTCACCGTCAGGGTATTTCTGTGTCATTGAGAGACTATCTTTGCCCGTCGGAACGTTGATGCCCAAGGCCACGCAATAGTCGCTCAAGGCTTTCACGGCTTCATAAAGTCGTGCTGTCTCGCCTTCTTGCTTGGCGGGCCACATCCAGTTGGCACTCAATGAGATGCCTGACAAGTTGCCTTCAATCGGTGCCCAAAGGATGTTGGTCAAGGCCTCGGAAACGGAGAGGCGCGAAGCGGCGGCGGGGTCAATCAAGCCCGCAATCGGGGCGTGACCCAAGGCCGTGGCGATGCCGCGCTTGCCGTTGTAGTCCAAGGCACTGATACCGAGGTTGCTCAAAGGCAACTGAATCTCACCCACGCATTGCTGTTGCGCCACGCGACCCGTCACGGAGCGGTCCACCTTGTTGGTGAGCCAATCCTTGCAGGCCACGGCTTCCATTTGCAGCACGTTGTTGAGGTACTTGTGAATATCGCGTTTGGTGTAACTGATTTTCTTGAAATGATAGGGTTTGGTCTTGTCGTGCAAAATCGTTTTGGGCGCGCTGCCGAAGAAATCGGAAATGGCCAAATCGATGGGTGCCTTGCCTTTCTTGCGGACGAAACGGAGCCGCTCGTCGCCCGTCACTTCGCCCACTTCGTAATACGGTGCGCGTTCACGCTCGGCGGTCTCCTTGATGATTTCCTTGTCTTTCTTATTGACTAACAATCCCATACGCTCTTGCGACTCGTTGCCGATGATTTCCTTGTCGGACAAGGTCGGGTCGCCGACGGGCAGGTTATCGACATAGACCACACCACCCGCGTCCTCGATGAGTTCGGAGAGGCAGTTCAGGTGACCGCCCGCGCCGTGGTCGTGGATGCTGCGGATGGGGTTGCAGTCGCTTTCGGCCATCGCGCGAATCACGTTGCTCACGCGCTTCTGCATCTCGGGGTTGGCGCGCTGCACGGCGTTCAGCTCAATGGCATTGCTGTATTGGCCCGTATCGACGCTCGACACGGCACCGCCACCCATCCCAATGCGGTAGTTGTCGCCGCCAAGAACGATGATGACATCGCCTTCTTCGGGTTCCAACTTCTTGGCATCCTTCACCTTAGCGAAACCAATGCCGCCTGCCAACATAATGACTTTGTCGTAGCCCAACACACTGGGTACGCGACCATCTCGGTCGCCCTGATGCTCAAAAGTCAGCAAACTGCCGTTAATCAGCGGCTGGCCGAACTTGTTTCCGAAATCGGAAGCGCCGTTTGAGGCCTTGATAAGGATTTCCTCTGGCGTTTGGTAGAGCCATTTACGCGGCTCGATGTCTTTTTCCCACTCGCGGCCTTGCTCCGTGCGGGGATAAGAGGTCATATAAACGGCCGTGCCCGCCAACGGCAAACTGCCCTGACCGCCAGCCAAACGGTCGCGGATTTCGCCGCCGCTGCCCGTGGCTGCGCCGTTGAAGGGTTCAACAGTGGTCGGGAAGTTGTGTGTTTCGGCTTTCAGCGAAATCACCGTCTCGATGGGCTTGATTTGGAAGGCCGAAGGCTTGTTCGGCTCGGCGGGGGCAAACTGCTCCACCTTGGGGCCGAGGATGAACGCCACATTGTCCTTGTAGGCCGAAACGAGACGGTTCGGGTTCATCTTCGAGGTCTTCTTGATGAGGGCGAAGAGCGTGTTGGGCATCTTCTTCCCATCGATGACGAAAGTGCCGTTGAAAATCTTGTGGCGGCAATGTTCGGAATTGACTTGCGCAAAGCCATACACCTCACTATCAGTGAGTTTGCGCCCAATCTTTGCGGATATGCCTTTCAGATAATCCATTTCCTCGCTGCTTAGGGCCAGACCTTCCTTCTGGTTATAAGCCTCGATGTCGTCGATGTATTAACACGTTCTGGTCGAGGTCTTTGTAGCGGTTTTGCAACATCGGGTCAAAAGGTGCGTCCTTCGACTCCACCTTATGGAATTCCTCAATGCGCACAATGCCTTTGATGCCCATATTTTGGGTGATTTCGACGGCATTGGTGCTCCAAGGCGTAATCATCTCGCGGCGCGGCCCGACGAAATAGCCTTTCACCGTATCTTTTTGGATCAGTTCGGCCTTCCCGAAAAGCCATGTGAGTTTGGAAACGGTTTCCTCTGAAAGAGGAGAATTGGAATCAACGGCGATAATCCGCTGATTGTCAGATTGGAAAAAGCATATCATAAGCGCAAGGTTTTATGCATAAAACGATGGCGCAAAGATAGCGGATTTTGTTGGGAAAATGTGTCATCTGTCTTGCAAATTGTCAAATTTTGTTGTATGGGCGGAAAATAATGCAAGAAACCGTATCTTTGTGGCCATTTTAATTGTGGGATAAAATGGAAGATCAGGAACGAGCACTCAGATTAGCCACCGAAGCGGGACACATCCTGCTCGAAAACGGAGCCGAAATCAGCCGAGTAGAAAACACCATGCAACATATTGCCAATGTTTACGGCATTGAAGACGAGCATTTTTTTGTACTCAGCAATGGCATCATTTCTTCCGGCAAGCACTTTGCCCGCGCCGAACACATCCCCCTCAAGGGTATGCAGTTGAGCCGTGTGGTTGAGGTGAACCAAATCTCGCGTGACCTGAGCGACCATCCCATGTCGCTCGATGAGTTGGAACGCCGCCTGCAAGCCGTCCGCGCCGCCAAAGGCAAGCCGTGGTGGGAAACGATTCTCGGCACTTCCTTTGGAGTGGCCGCTTTCTGCATCATCTTCGGCGGTAGCATCCTCGATGCCGTTGCCACTTTCTTTTGCGGCCTGCTGCTCGGAGCCTTTATGACGTTTGTGGCCTCCCACATGTCGCGTCTTATGGGCAACTTTGCCGGAGGTCTTATCGGAGGATTGCTGTGCGTCATCACCTATAAAATCCTACCCTTCGGACTGCATCTGCCCAATATGATTATCGGCACCATCATTGCGTTAGTACCTGGCGTGCCATTCACCAATGGTATGCGCGACCTTGCTAACGAGGCCTATATTGCCGGCACCACGCGCCTTACCGACGCTTTCCTTTCTTTCCTTGGTATTGCCCTTGGCGTGTCAACAGCTTTCGTGATTCAAGGTGGACTGTTGGGCAGCATCATTCAGTTGGGCACACCCGAAATCGACCCTTTGACCTCGCACTGGGCCATACAGTTGGCGGCAGCTTTCGTGGGCACGATGGGCTTTGCGGTGATTTTCGGTGTTCCTCGCAAATTCTATCTCGACAGCGGCTTTATCGGAATGATTGGTTGGGGAGTGTATATCTTTTCAGGTTCAGCCTTTATTGCCGCTTTTGTTTTGAGCATCATTAGTTACCTTCAGGCCCACATCCGCCGTTGCCCGGTCACGGTTTTCCTCATTTGCGGCATCATCCCATTGGTGCCCGGAGGCGGCATTTTCTGGACCGCCTATCATATCGTGGTCGACCATTTGCGACTTGCTGCCTCCACAGGCTTCGAAGCCATCAAAGTAACCGTTGCCATTGCAGCAGCCATCATCATCGTCGCCGCCATATTCAATAGGTTAATCAAACGGAAAAAGCAAACTCCTTCCCCAACGGCATGATGCTTTCTTGAATTCTTCGAAAGATTCCGCAACTCAGGCGTAAGCTTGGATTGCGGGTTTTTTGTAACTTTGCACCGTGGAACTCAACGAGCGAAATATCATCATCGACGACAGTCTTAATCGCATCGCGGAGGCGGGTATGGAAAGCTATATCACCCATGCCTACTGCTCGGCGGGCGAGTGCGAGGTGTGGTACGGCGGCAGCCAGCTTCACTTCCGGAAGGGCGACTGCATGATTGTGGTAGCCAATCGGCAGGTGACACGAATGAAGCCATCAGTGGACTTTCGTGTGAATGTCGTCTATGTGGATTTTGACTTCATCAACGTCTGCGCCACACATTCCAACTACGGCACACGTGGCGGCATGTCGCTCTACATCGACCCCATCATGCATCTCAACGAGGAGGAACAACAGCTATGCGAACGCGACTTCGATGAGGTGTTCCGTCGCATGAGGCATCCGCACCAGTATTTTCACGGCGACGAGATGATTGCCGTGCTTCAGATGCTCTTTATCGACTTCTTCGAGTTCCACTCGCGCATCTACGGCCAGCGATTACCGCGAGCACCGCGATGTGGCATGGTACGCCAGCGAGTTGTGCGTTACACCCAAGTACCTCTCAGAAATCTGCAAGCGCGTCAGCGGCCAGTCGGCCAACTACTGGATCAACCGTTACACCGCTATGGAACTCTCGCACCTGCTCAAAGACCGGAGCCTCACGCTCACCGACATCGCCGACCGCTTCAACTTCGCCTCCCTCAGCCATTTCTCGCGCTACGTCCAGAACAATCTCGGGGCTTCGCCGAGTTCGTTTAGGGAGTGAACGAATCGATGGCGACGATTTGAAAAAATGTTGTATTTTTGCGCATCATTGGACGATAATTGGAGTCGTATGCAGAACAATTCATCACACAACGGCTTGTATATAAGCGATTTTCATCGGCAAAACAGTATGGCAGCTCAATGGGAGGTGCTACGCATGTCATTGCATCCCTACTCGCGGGAGCAGAAACTGCGGCAGATAGAGGAGTTTCACAAGAACTCACGTTCAAAGAGGAAATGAGCAATTTGTAATTCAGAAACAAAAAAGTATTAAAAATGAGAGCATATAATCTTGGCTTCATTTCAGATGAAAACATCTATAATCATGTCAAAGAAACTGTTTTGAGGTATAGTGCCAACATTGACCTCAAGGGGTTTAACAAAAACATCATAGACCCCGTCAAATTGGCTTTTGACGCAAAAGTTTATGGGAGGACGATGGAAGAAATTGTAGCTTCGGAATGCATTCGTCAGATGGATAAATCCAACAATAATCATATTGGATACTTCCATCAGAATCTTTTCCGATACGCAGGCAACGGATGGTCTGTTCCTACACATGGTTTTGATGTTGTCAACGAGGAAAGACATATCTTTGCTTGTCTCATAGAAAATGTAGATATTCTTCCCTCCAAAAAAAGAAATGCTTTAGTTATTCATTGCTTTGATAGACTATTAAAAGACAATAAGGCCATTTGCTATATAGTCAATTTAAGCGACTTTTCTGGTACAGAAAAGTTATGGAATGTGATAGACCAAAATGATACTTTCTCATCAAATAACTTGAGGCTTGTTTCAATTAATCGTTTCTACGCAATCGTGTTCGATGTAATTGATGCATATCAGAAAATTTGCAATTCACTTCCTACAATTCTTGAAGACATTAATTAATATATTTTATAGCCATGAACAAATGGAATGACATTGTGCTTACGCTTCGCGAATTGAAAGATATAGGTGTTGATGAGTCAGTATATCAGAAACGGATCGAAGAGCAATTTAAATTCCTCGGTTGGAGTATTGCTGGAGGATGCGTGGAGTCAAAACCAATCCTTCCCGAAGGCAATTCCAAATCTTTAGTCCCTGATATCGTATTGAAAAAAAACGGTGAACGTGTCTTGGCTGTAGAAGTAAAAGAACCTAACAATCATTTAAAAGCACGTCAAGAAATCCAGTTGTTTTCTTATATGCGCCAATTGGAGTTGCGTGTTGGTTTGTATATCGGCGAGAAATGGCAACTTTACTACAATGCCCCGGATGACAAAGAGAATCCTCACCCCGTACTAACAGCAACACTTACTCCTGATTTGGAGGATGGTACAAGATTTTGTGAATTATTAACTTATGAGAATTTTTCGTTGGAATCGTTAGAATCTTTTTGCTCAAAACAACTACACAGGCAACGCTATAGGAATAGCCTGCATGAAGCACTTTCATTATTGAATGAAGATGACAAAGGTACGACATTGTTGTTTGATTTGTTACGAAGGAAGTTAATGGAAAAGGAAGTTTTTGAGGATATACTTGACGATGAGCTTCAACTGGTAAAATTAAGTTATGAATTTGGTAAAGTCACAAAACTGAAACCTACAAAAGTTAAATCTCCTACGGAAAAGAAGAAACTCATAAAATACTCACTGAATGGTGGCCCTGCTATGTTTATGACAAAAATTGCATTAGAAGCAGTGCGTCAATATGTTAAGCGTAATCCAACAGCAACATTTGCGGAAATAGAAGAAAGATTTCCCAAATCTCTTATTGGTGGAAGGGCTATGGTCAGGAAATATTCCGAACTTCGGGATTTGATGGAAGCAGGTTCGAAAGAAATTAACAGGTATTCTGCTTCACCGAACGAAATATTGACAAGTGCAGACAATGTGGAATTTGTCGTATGTACTCAATGGCATGCAGGCAATTTCCCAAGATTGGTTAAAACTCTCAAAGAATTAAAATGGATTGTTAAACGTGTATAATTTTTTAACATTGTCATCCCATAGAAACCCGTCCTTTGACGGTTCGAGAATATGCCCGCATTCAAACCTTCCCAGACAATTGGGTGTTTGAAGGAAATGTTTCAAAACAGTACAAACAAATTGGCAATGCCGTGCCTGTAAATCTCGCATACGCAATAGGACGTTCTCTAATTAGGCTGTTTAATGACATTGATGCACAAAATCCTGAAGAGTCACAATTCGAAGATGCAAATCGTATAGCCAATGAGATGCTACCACCAGAATTGTTTCCCATTGACCTATTTGATATACAAAAGGCTTATCCCGAAGACATCGTCAGAAATGATTATAGAAAAAGAAAGCGTGTTAATAATGTTGACCTTGATGACTCAAAAAATGTGTTGGTAAGTTTGGTTACTAGCGAAAATATCGACCCATTTAACCAACAAAATGCCAAGCTGTACTACACAGGAAAGAAATTCCCATCAACCGTTAAGTTGAATAAGCTCTATTATTTCATGCCATATACTAAAGGCAAAGGGATTCGGGATTTGTATATAATCAAAGTGGCTCGTGTGGGAACCAAACATGAAATTCGTCAAGAATGTGATGAAAACGACATTCGCATTGTTTTTGAAATAGAGTTTATAAAACAGCTTTTTGAAGACTATAAACCCATCAAGTTGATGATTTGGCATACGTTTACGGATACAAATTTGAGGGCGATTCTTGCGATGTAGATTGTTTTCTAAAGGATAAAATAGAAAACCGCAAAATGTGAAATTTTTCCCGAAAAATCCATAACAGCCATGATGAATGATGGTTGTAGTTTTGCATTGTCAAACAGTTAGAAATCATAAAACATCAAAACTATGCAAAACATCAGACTATACAACGGCGTTGAGATGCCGATTTTGGGCTACGGCGTGTTCCAAGTGCCGCCGCAAGAGGCGGAGCGTTGCGTGAGCGATGCATTGAGTGTGGGCTATCGCTTAATTGATACCGCACAAGCTTATTTCAACGAGGAAGGCGTGGGCGAGGCCGTCGCCAAGTCGGGCATCAAGCGCGAGGACCTGTTCCTCGTCACCAAGGTATGGATCAGCAACAACGGCGAAGAGAAGGCCGCCCGCAGCATCGACGAGAGCCTGCGCAAGCTGAAAACGGATTACATCGACCTGCTTCTCATCCATCAGGCGTACGGCGACGTGTTCGGCACCTGGCGTGCGATGGAGGACGCCTACCGCGACGGCAAAGTGCGCGCCATCGGCGTGAGCAACTTCCAACAAGCCCGTTTCTTCGACTTCACCCACTATGTGGACATGAAGCCGATGGTGAACCAACTGCAATGCAACGCGATGATCCAGCAACGCGAAATCGAGCCTTCGCTCAACGACTTCGGCACCAAGATGATGGCTTGGGGACCACTGGGCGGACAAGGTGTGGATGGCATCATCAAGAGTGACCTGCTGGCCGGCATTGGTGCAAAGTACGGCAAGACCGCCTCGCAGGTAGCACTCCGTTGGCTCACGCAGCGCGGCATCGTGGCCATCCCCAAGTCCACCCACAAGGAGCGTATGCAGCAAAACCTCGACATCTTCGACTTCACCCTCACCAACGATGACATGGCCCAAATCGCCACGATGAACCAGCACGACACTGGCACCGTCAACTTCAACGATATGAACTTTGTGAAGTATCTAATCGAAAATTATGGATAAAAAAGATGACCATGAGAAGAACAATCACCCTTGCCGCCTTGGCATTTGTACTGCTGACGGCGTGCACACAAAACACAGAAAAAGAAATTGAATCCAATCAAACAAGCAATACTATGACAGAACAAAAAATGGTGTTCCTCAACAAGGAACTGAATCTGAATCTCGCAGGCATCCTGCGTCTTCCTGCCGAATTCGACCTTGGCAAAAAATACCCTGCCGTGGTTATCACAGGCCCTATGCTCTCCATCAAGGAGCAGGCTCAGTCGGTTTATGCGACACGCCTCACCGAGGTTGGATACGTCACCCTCGTTTTCGACGGCTCCTACTTCGGAGAGAGCGAAGGAATGCCCCGCTTTCAGGAACTGCCGGATGTGAAAGAGAGCGACATCGAAGCGGCAGTGGATTATCTCAGCAGCCTTCCTTACGTGGACGCTGACCATATCGGTGGCTTGGGCATCTGCGGAAGCGGCTCCTACATGTCGGTCGCCGGAGTGAAAGAGCCTCGCCTGAAGGCGGTCACTGCCATCGTGCCAGCCATTTCCAACATCGCCACGTCGCCGATGATGGGCTTCTTCAAGCCGGAGGACGAGGTGGTGAAAGCCAAGGAAGCCTACGACAAAGGCGAGGGCGAGTTGATGCATCTCAACTTCATGCCGCGTGCCTTCGAAGAGGGCGCAGCCTACTATTACTCCGCGCGTGGCAACCGCAAAGGGTGGAGCAACCAGGTAGTGGCCTGGTCGCAGTTGGAACTCATCAAGTACAACGTTACCGAGATTATGAAAGGTATGCAGAAGCCCTATCTGGTCATCAGCGCCGAGAAAGCATGGAGCCGCCCCTCGTCGACCGAGATTTTCGAGGCTGTACCGCACACTAACAAGCAGATGGTGGTGCTCCCCGAAGCCTCCCACTTCGACCTCTACGACCTCGAACCCTACGTGTCGCAAGCCATGGAACACATTGTGCCTTTCTTCGAAAAGAATCTTTGGAGATGAAAAAGACTAGTTTGCTATTGTTCCTATTCCTATCACTTATGACAGCACAAGCTCAAACCTACGGCGATGAAGGCCCTACTTTGACCCCCAACACGATGGGCCTCGTTTATGAGGATGCCATCAATGAAAACCTGCCGGGCAAGGTGAACATCCAACGCGTCAACTACAAAATCGACGGCATTGAAGTGGTGGCCAATGTCTATACCCCTGCTGGCTACGATGCCCAAGGCAGTTATGCGGCTATCATCGTCGCCCACCCCAACGGGGGCAGCAAAGACCAGGTGGCGGGCCTTTATGCGCAGAAACTCGCCGAGGCAGGATTCATCACCATCGCCTTCGATGCCCGATATCAGGGCGAGAGCGGCGGTATGCCGCGCCGTACCGACAAGCCAGCCAACCGCATAGGCGACATTATGGGCGCTATTGACTATATCCAGCAGTACCCAGGTGTTGACCCCGACCGTATCGGAGCCTTCGGCATCTGTGGCGGTGGCGGCTACACTTTCGCGGCTGCCCAAACCGACAAGCGTATCAAGGCAGTTGGAACGTTGAGCCTTTTCAATACCGGCGATGTCAGGCGAAACGGCTATATGCGCACACAAACGAGCGATATTATGGAGCGGCAAAAAGAGGCGTCACTGGCCCGCCAGAAAGAGGCGGCAGGTGGTGAACCGGAGCTTGCCGGTTTTATGAATTGGACTCCAGAAGAAGCCCGAAAAATAAAAGTCGACCTCTACCGCGACGGCTATTTCTACTACGGCGTGACCCACAAAACCCCTAATGCACCAGGCACTTATCTTAAGAGTTCGTTGATGGACATGATGGCCTGGGATGCCACCGACCACGCCGACCTCATCGACCAGCCCCTGCTCATCATCGCGGGCGAGATAGCCGACAGCCGCTATATGTCGGAAGAGGCTTTCGCAAAGGCAAACCGCACCGCCGACAAGGAACTCTTCATCGTCCCCGGCGCCACCCATATCCGCACCTACTTCGTCAAGGAGTATGTTGAGCAGATTACCGAAAAAATCCAGAAATTCTACACAGATAAACTTGACAAACAATGAAAAGAACACTTATCATCGCGACATTGGCCATCATGAGCCTTTTCGGCACCACGGCCTGCGCACAAAAGAAAGGAGAAAACATGAACAGTTTGAACAACAAGAAAGTGCTGGTGGCCTACTTCTCGTGGAGCGGCAACACCAAGGCGGCTGCCGACTACATCACGCAGAAACTCAACGCCGACCAGTTTGAAATCGTCCGTGAGGCCGACTACCCCACCGACTACGACGAGTGCGCCAACGAAGCCAAGGCCGAGAAAGATGCCAACACACATCCCGCCATCAAAGGCACGGTGAGCGACATGGCTCAATATGACGTGGTGCTCGTCTGCGTCCCCTGCTGGTGGTACACTGCCCCGATGCCCGTCTTCACCTTCCTGGAACAATACGACTTCAGCGGCAAGACCGTCATCCCGTTCTGCACGGCCTACACCGCCGAATATGAGACCCTCAAAGACATCGTCAAGGCCACGCCCAAGAGCGACCACCGCGACGGCATCTGTGTCGTCACCAAAGAGATGAACAAATCGACAAGTGGCTAAAAGAAATCGGTTTCTAACGCTAACTTTGTATATTTGCAGCAAATATCAAAACATTGGATCTATGAAAAAAACACTAGTATGAGTACCATGAAAAGACTTATAAAAATTGCAGTCATAGCAGTAGCTGTTCTCGCTTTCTCCGCTTGCTGCAACCAGAAAGACGAGCCCGTGCAGACAGGCCTCGTGATTGAGAAACAAGGCGTGTTCTCGTCGGGCGGACGCATCACCGACCCTATCCCAGGCGATTACGATGCCACACAAAATTGGATGGACCAATCGCGCAAAGGCACCACCACACATGTGGACCATGCCAACACCTTCTACCAGATTCCCGCCTCGGGCAACGGCATCCCGATGGTGTTTCTGCACGGCTACGGGCAGACGCGCACGGGCTGGCAGGCCACTCCCGACGGACGTGAGGGCTGGAGCGACCTCTTCCTGAAGAAGGGTTACTCCGTGTTCCTCGTCGACCAGCCTCGCCGTGGTGCCGCAGCCGCTACCGAGATGATCGTCACCGACCCCGGCGACGTGGAGGACGGCAAGTTCAAGGTAGGCGAACAGGCTTGGTACACCCACTTC
>CACXUM010000052.1 GCA_902770835.1 uncultured Bacteroidia bacterium | reverse complement strand
TTGATTTTGTCGCCGATTTTTGCAATCACATTGAGTTGCATATCAGGCTCAAAGATGAAGTCGTTGTGGCGTTTGCGACGCTCGCTCATCGAAGGGTCGTCGTGGTAGTTGTGCTTGAAGCCGAAAGTCATGTCGACGGAACCTTGCGGGCGGATGTCGATGGTGTTGCTGCCGAAGATGGTTTCGAAAGCCTTGCCGCCGATGAACATGGGCGGGATGATGGACGAGCCGTTGGTGGTCGAGCGCGAGTTTTGGCTGCGGCGTTCCTTCCAATATTCCTGAATACCCTTACGGTTCTGATATTCAAAGTATTCGCTTTGCGTGAGGGTAGTGGGCGTGTCGTAATAGAAATCGCCGATGCGACGCTTGAAGGTGTATTGTCCCGTGACAGGGTCGTAGATGATTTCGGTCTGGAAGTTGTCGGGGTCGCTGAGGTAGAGCGGCGATTGGTTGTTGAGGTCCTGCAAAGGATTGCCCGTGTTGATGGGGATGGGGAAAATCACTTTGGTCGAGTCAGGCTCAACGGTGTAAGGGTTGGGGTAGAAGATGTCGGCAAAGTCTGCTGGAACGGCTCGGGCGAACAGCAGGGCCGACATCATCAGGAAACCAATAAAGAGTATATGTCGTTTCATCTTGTTCTACAATACTTTGAGTGCTTCTTTAATCAAGGTTTCGACGGTGGCTTCGGGCATTTGCTTGAGCAGCTTGTCCAAGGCTTTGTCGACCGCCGCTTTGCTGAAGCCCAATATCGTCAATGCTGATAACGCTTCGGTTTTGATTGTATTGTTTGGCGCGGCGAAAATTTCCGTCGGGAAGTCGTTTTTCTTCAGTTTGTCCTTTAGGTCGATGACGATGCGCTGGGCGGTCTTTGCGCCGATGCCTTTCACGGCTTGGATGGTTTTCACGTCGTCGTTGGCGATGGCGTTGCTCAATTCGTTGACGGTCAGCGAACTGAGGATGAGCCGTGCCGTGTTACAGCCCACGCCCGAAACGCTGATGAGCAGTTCGAAAAGGTCGCGCTCCTTGGCCGAATAAAAGCCGAAAAGGTTGTGCGCGTCCTCAAGGATTTGCTCGTGGACGAACAACTTTGCTTCCTCCTTCTCGCCGATGGCGGTGAAGGTGTTGAGCGTGATGTTGATGAAATAGCCGATGCCTTGGTTGTCGAGAACGACGAAAGTAGGCGATTTTTCGGCTATCTTGCCGGTGATATAGGCGTACATTTGGGCGCAGTTTGGAATAAACTGCAAAAATAGGGAAATTTTCGTTTCCCTTGCTGATGAAACAAAAAAAGTCAGCGAATGTTCGCTGACTTTTTGGGGTTATTCGATTACAATCTTCTGCGTCCGAACCTTCTCGCCGTCAATCAGGCGCAACACATACACGCACGATTTATAGTTGAGAGTTGAGAGTTTAGGGTTGAGAGTTGTTTGGTGACGAGTTGATGGCCAAGAACATCGAAGATTTGAAGGGTGCCTTCGCCGTTGACGATGATGTTGCCGTTGCTGATGAAGGCAAACGCCTCATTGTCGCCATTTGCGTCCTCGCAAATGGAAAACACCAAGCGGAATCGCGATTCATAGTCCGTCGTCTTGGCGGTGAAGGTGTAGGAGGGCTGTTTTGACTCCCCCTGGCCCCCTCTCAGAGGGGGAATCCTACCGGCTGCGGTTTCTTCGCCAAGTTCTGCGCCGCTTTGCGCTTCCCCCTCTGAGAGGGGGTGGCCGCAGGCCGGGGGAGTCAGCAAGTCCACATCCGCGCCCGTCATGTTGTCAATCAGGTGAAGGTAATTAAAGTTTAGAGTTTAGAGTTGAGAGTTTAGAGTTGTTGAAACGGTCAAAGTGTAGGTGCCGTTCTCTTCGGCCTTGAAGTTGACGGGCATTTCGCCCGTGGTTTCGGCGTTGACCACGGCGTAGTCCTTGCCGTCCTGCGGGATGTAGACCTTCGTGCTGCCCTCGCGGAAACTGAACTTCTCCAAGGTCTGCCCGCCGTCGAAACGGATGATGGCGTTGTCGAGGATTGCGCCGTTGTCGCCGACGACCATGATATTGGCCTGGGGGATGGCGGCCTGTTCGCCGCCGCGCGTCTGGGCTGTGAAAGTCAGCGTTTGGCCATCATTATCGGCCTGCACGAACACGCCTTCCATGGCCGCGACTTCCGTGTCTTCGGTTGAAGTGTTCAATGCGCTGCCTTCATCGTTCATCCTGTAGTAGGGTTGATCCAATGTGGAGGTTGTGGCAAACGGGTTGCCCACCAAGTTCCAGCCCGAAAGTTCCGCGCCGTCGGTTTTGGTCAGCGTGACTTCGCCGTTGCCGCTGTAAGGCGTGCCCGCGAAGACGAGAGTGACAGCCTCAGCATTGGCATAGAGATAGCCTTTGCCAGCCTCAAGGCCGAAGTGGTAGTGGTTGATTTCTCCTTCATTGGGCTTCTTCCAGTTCTCCCATTCCAAGTCGGCGGCTTCGTTGAAGCGGTAGAGGTCGAAGTTTTCGGGATTGGTGGTGTTGATGAGGTGGGCCACAGCCGCTGCATTGGTTTGGCCGGCCAAAGGCGAGGCAATCAGATGCCAACCCTGATTGACACCTTCACCTGTTGTATGGCGTGCGTTGATTTCCTTGGTGAAGAGGTTCGCCTCACTCGGATACAGCCACTTCCCGTTGATTTCTGAAGCATTGACCGGGCCGCTGGGGTGCTCCATGCCGTTCTCGTCTTTGAAGGTCTTGCCTTCGGCGATGGAGAGGGTGCCAGTGGCAAGGTAACTGTTCACATGGATGTAGTCGGTGGCATCCGTCCAGCCGAGGGTGATGTTGCCGCCGTAGGTATAGATGCCGTAGGTGCTTCCGTTGGCCGTCACTTGGCCTCCGTTGATGTTGAGGTTGCCAACATCATCGTAAAGGCCATAACTGCCATTGGCTGTAACCGTACCGCTGTTGATGGTGATGCCTTGTGCGTATATACCCATAGTCTTTCCTGTTGCGGTGACGGTGGCGTTGCTAATGGTGAGAATGCCGCCGTTTCCGCCATTACAAATAACATTTATGCTATAGTCGGCCGTGGCTTCCACTTCGCCGCCGCAGATGTTGACATTGCCGCCTATGGTAAAGATGCCGCACGCATTGGCATTCACATGGAGTTGGCCTTTGCTGCTGCCCATGCTTTGGGCGTAGATGCTGATGGAGTGACCGTTGCCGTTGATGCCGTGGCCGCTGATGGGGCTTTCGGTTGTGCCAACATTCATCACGGCGTTGTCCTTCAGGATGAGATGCACGTCGCCGCTGAGGGTGAGGGTGTGGTCATAGTCGAGCGTGCCGTCGGCCACATACCAGCCTGCCGCGAGCGAGGTTTCTTCGCCGTCAAGCACGGTGTATGCGGTACATTGCTGCGTGTCGCCGTTCTCGTCCAAGTAGGGAACGCTGCCCGGGACGTAGGGATACAGCGTCTTCCCGTTGATGTCTGAAGCATTGACCGTGCCGCTGTTGTGCGGTGTGCCTTCGTCGTCGATGAAGGCCTTGCCTTCGGCGATGGCGATAGTGCCGCCATCGGCATAGTAACTGTTCGCATGGATGAAGTCGCTGGCGTTTGTCCAGCCAAGGGTTATGCTTCCGCTATTATATGCCAAAACTCCATACCACGAACCAGTAGCACTGACCTGCCCCCCACTGATGTTAACATTTTTGCCATAGATGCCCATGGTGCCAGTGGCCTCCACCGTGCCACTCTCGATAATGACATTGCCCTCACTAGCACAAATGGCGAAATTGTTATTACTCTCGGCAATGGTCTTTCCGTTGTTCCTGATGGTGATGTTGCCGTAATCAACACAGATGGCATGATATTGGGTAGACTCGGCCGTCACTTGGCCGCCGTTGATGGTGAGGTTGCCACCATTAGCATAGAGGCCGTAGGTGCCTCCGTTAGCCGTCACTTGGCTGCCGCTGATGGTGATATTGCCGCCATAGTATTGCTTGTATGCGTAAATAACATAGTTTTTTCCCGTGGCCGTCACCTTGCCGCCATCGATGTTGAGGTTGCCGCCTTGTGCATAGATGGCATAGTTATTAGTGGAGTTGACCGTGACCGTGGCATTCTTGAGGTTGATGTTGCCTTTTGAGGTATAATTATAAGCCAATGCATAGATGCCATAATTGGAAGCAGAAACCGTCACCTTAGCACTGCTGCAGTTGAAGTCGCCCTCGAAAGCCCAGATGCCATATTGCGAGGCATATATATTGAGTTGGCCGTTGTTTTCTTCCGTGCTTTGGCCATAGATGCTGATGTTAGCGGTGTTGCTATCGTCACCGATGCCGTTGCCGCTGACGGGTGTTTCCGCCGTGCCAATGTTCATCACGGCGTTGTCTTTCAGGATGAGATGCACGTCGCCGCTGACGGTGAGGGGCTGATTGTAGTTGACCGTGCCCTCAACCACATACCAGCCTGCCGCGAGCGAGGTTTCTTCGCCGTCAAGCACGGTGAAATCAATGCATAGCAGTGTGTCGCCGTTCATGTCAAGGTAACTGACGGGCTCGTGGAGCGGCATGGTGAAATTCACTTCGTTGCTCCAGTGACTCACGTCGTTGCCACCGCAGTTGGCGCGCACCTTCACGGTATGGGTGCTCCCGGTTTCGAGATTGTCGAGGATGTACGAATTGCTGTCGGGAACGATGAGGTTGATTTCGTCGTCGTCGAGGCAGATTTGCCAGGCGGTCTGGCCTTCGTCGCCCTTGGTCTAACCGAGTTGAACGCGCTGCGTCCCGAGAATGGTGGCCATGAGGCGGGTGGGCTTGGCGCAAGGAAGAACGTCTTCCACATTGACCTCGTCCAAGTAGATGTAGGCATCGCCATTAAAATTATGGTTGGAGGTTCCCTTGAAGACGATGACCACTTCTTGCCCGGCGTATGCGCCGAGGCTGATGGTGTATGGGGTCCATTCCTGCTGGTTGGTGAGTCCGGTGGCCAAGGCCGTCGTGTGGGTGTCGCCGCCGTCGGTGGAGAGGTAAACGGAGAAGTCGCCGCCTGCGGGGTTCTTGTACCAGAAGGACAACTGCATCTCGGGTGAGGCAGGCAGGCGGAGGGGCACGGTTTTCAAATAGTTGGTTGTGCCGTTGAAGTTGCTGCAAGAATTAAACCGCACGCAATTCGTGCCGTCGTAACTGGTGCCGTTGGTGGCGCCGTAGCCGTTGGTGGTGGAATAGCCCCACCGATCGATGAATGTTCCCTCTATCTCCATGCGATTCCAGCAGCCGGGGATGGAGGCGTCATCGGTAAGGTCGTTGAAGTTTTCCGTCCAGGGGAAGTCGCTGACGACGACAGACGATGACCATGCGGCGTTGATGGTCACGTTGGAACTGGGCATGGTGAAGAAGTGGTAGGCGCCGTTGCTGCTGAGTGTCAGTGGGATTCCGGCAGGTTCGGTGCTGAAGTCGGCGCACGAAATTGGGGTATTTATGCTGATGTGCACTTCGTCGCCTGCGGCTGCATATTGTTTATAAGTAGAGAGGCCTTGATTGTGGCAAAAGCCGGTATTGTAGAAATAAAGCCTGCTGGTGTTGTAAGTGTAGGTATAACCACTAGTATTGTACACCCCTATGACATTCTCGCCCTTGTTGATACTGTAGGCTTTTGTGCCTTGGAGAGTGCCGAGAGGCTCGGTGTAGTAACTGTTGGTGATGGTGGCGGGGCAGTTGGCATGTTCACGACTGAAGGTGGCACTGCCGTTGCTGGCCATGATCTCGCCGTCGGCGAGGGCAGCAGGTGCGCAGAGGCAGTTGGTGATGGTGACGGTCTTTGAGTCGCCTTTCCATCCGATGAAGCCGCCATTGCTGGCGCCCTCGCCATTCTGCTGCAGCAGCTTGCCGTTGAAGACGCAGCCCTCAAAACTGATGGCGTGGCCAGAGTCGCGGCTCCAGCTTACGAAGCCGCTGTTGTTGCCGCCCGGGCTGGTGATGGCGGTGCTGCTCACGCAGTCGGTGAACATGGCGGTATGCTCGCAGAGACCTACGAAGCCGCCCGCTCCACCTACGGAGGTGATGGTGAGGTTGCTCGTGCAGTGCTCAATGGTGACATCGCCGTAGAGGTGACCGATGAGTCCGCCAACGTTGTGTGCTTCGGCACCCGAGTAATTGTCATAGATGGTGCCGTCAATGGTGAGGTTGCGGAACACGGGTTGGTGGTTACCATCGGATGAGGTCGCGACGAAGGGGGCCACGAACTGCGCGTCAACGGGTGCGTCGGCGGTGCCGTAGTTGAGGGTCAGCGTGTGGCTGTCGCCGTCGAAGGTGCCGGTGAAGGGTTGTCCGTCCGCCATGGTTGTGATAGTGATGTTCGCGCCGAGTTTCACGGTCTTGCCGGTGAAGACGCCCCTGGGTTTTTGTGACAATGTGTCGCAGAACATGCCCCAGCCCTTGGCCGTCCAGATGGTGTAGGTGTTGCCGTCGTCGCTGACGGTGAATTGTGGCACCTCGCTGACAGTGACATCGTCAACAAGCCAATAATAGGATGGATTACAATTGTAGTGGCGCATGACGATATAGGCGTTGTCGGGAGCATTTTCGAACTCAACGGTCTTTTTCGTGTATGAAATATCATTCCAGTCGTTGTAGGCATAGGTTTGGACGGCCACAAAGGTGTTGTCATCCGAAAGGTCGGTCATGTAACCCACAGCGAAGTTGCCCCAAAGGTTGTGGGTATAGCCTTCGGGTCTGGTCCAGAACTCCAAGCGCAGGGCGTTGATGGGTTTTTCAAACTGAGGCAATGCAATCTTTTTGTAGGTGACTGCTGTGCTTGAATAGAATCCCAAGCAGTGACTGCTTGCATGGGCCCAGTAGTCCATGATGGTGGTACTGTTGAAGGTTGTCCAACCGTCCAACGGGTCAGAGGATTCAAAGCCGTTGGAGTAAGGAAGGGATTGCTGCGCGAAAGCGGCGGAAGGCGTTGCGCAGGCGAAGACGAGGGCGAGCAAGGTGAGGGCTGCCCTTTTCAGATGTTTTGTTGTTGTTGTTTTGTGTTGCATGATATTTAAGATTCAAAGATTCAAAGATTGGCCTGCCGGGCGCGAGTTTTGCCCCGCTTCGCGTTTCCCCCTTTGCGAAGGGGGCAGGGGGGATTAAAAAACGGGCGCGAAAGTAGGAAAAACCCCAAAAAGTGATGTTTCACTGCTTGAAAAAGATGTATCATATTTTTAAAAAACGAAATATCAGACGGTTACAGAGGTCTGATTTGCAACGTTGCGGTATTCGGTGGGGGTCATCGAATAATGCTCGCGGAAGAGGCGGTTGAAGGTGGGACGGCTGGCGATGCCGCATTCCTCGGCGATGAGGCCCACGGGCTGGTCGGTGGTGGTGAGAAGCGCGGCGGCGTGGCGGATGCGGTAGTGGTTGATGAAGTCGGCGGGTGTCGTGCCGGCACACTCGTGCAGGGCGTCGTACACATATTTGTAGTTGGTGCCGACGAGGCGGGCCAACGTCTCGTGGTTGGCGTCGGGGTCGGTGAAAACAGCAGGGTCTTCCATCAAGGCGCAGAGCCGTTTATACAGTTGCGCGTTGAAAGTCGGGTGTTGCGCCTCGGCTTCCACACCCGCAGTGTCCTCCACAACCTGCTCTTCATGCTCCTCCTGCTCATGGTACAACTCGTAGAGCCTGCGGTTCTTCTCGGTGAGGAGGCGGTTGTCGCGATGCACACGCCAGAGGATGAAGGCCGTCAGCAGGAGCAGCATCATGGTACTGACGGCGATGATGCGGTAGGTGCGTGCCTCCGACTCTTTCTGCTGGCGGGCCAAACGCTCTTCCTGCAGGTGATAGACGGTGGCAAGCTCGTTGAGCTGTTCACGTTGGTTGTAGAATTCAAGGCTGTCTTGGATGACGGAGGCCCGATGGGTGTAGTGGAGGGCATCGGCGTAGCGGCCACGCATCTCGGCGGCGGTGCTGCGCAGTTGCAGGCCGGTGTAGTAGTTGGCATTGAGGGTGTCGCCCCGCGCTATCATCTCGGCATCGATGCGGTCCATGGCCTGGTCGAAGCGGTGATGCGGTCCATGGCCTGGTCGAAGCGGTCGAACTGCCCCAAGCGGTGATAGGCGCTGACCAACATCAGGTCGCAGTCGGGCGACTGGCTCCACCGCGTGCGAAACGCAGCCGCCTCGGCCTCAAGGCCCTTGGCGATGTCGCCCTGCTCGGCGTAGGCAATGGTGAGGAAGGCCAATGTCTGGCCTCGGGCGAAGTCGACAAACTCGGCGGGGTCGAAGCCCTCCCTGTCGATGCTGAAACGCTCGGGATGCTGCTCCAACTCGTCGTAGCGGCTGAGCATGGCCTCGCAAACGGGCACTATCTCGTCGAAGCGGCCGTTGTCGTTCAGTATGTGAATCAGGTTCTTTGATGCGCTGTGATAGGAGGTTACGCCGTCGAAGTTGTTCATCTGGCGCAGTTCCTCGATGGCGCCCTTCAAGCGGTCGATGCCTTCGTTGGTGTGGCCGGTCAATGCCTGGGCATGAGCGATGTAGCCTTCCATCTTGCCCACGATGTGGTAGCGGCCGAAAGCGTGGGCAAGGCGTGAAGCCTCTGTGGCGTAACGGATGACGGCGGCGTAGTTGCCCGACGACTTTTCGATACTTGCCAGCAGGGTATAGGTCTGTTCGAGGGTGAGGGTGTCGGTGAGTGCCTCCTTGTGTTCTATCAAGTCGAGGCAGGTCTGGCGGGCCAAGGGCATGTTGTCCATGCCGCCGTACTGCGTCACGGCCTTGAGGTACTCAGCGCGTGTCCACGAGAGGTTGCCGACGATGACAGCGGAGTCGATGATGGTCAGTGCCCGCTCCGGCTCTGCGAGGTGGACGCTCATGGCTGTGGCCTCGGTGTATTCGGAGTCGGTACAAGCGACCTCGTCCGCGCCCCTCGAAGCACATCCCGCAACCGCCATCGTGGCTGCTAACAAAAGGATATATAGCCAGTTCCTCATGTCCACACTTGTGTTCTTTCTGGGGGCAAAAGTACGGAAATAATGAATTGATAGAGTGCGTTTTGTTAAAAATAATGTATTTTGCAGGCGAAAACCAAACTGATGAACATCGAATGGTCAATTCCTTCAGCATAATGAACGATTTCTGTAAGGCAAACTTATTGATTTAAGTTGAATGACGAATTCTGCTCCAACAAGCACATGAAGTTTGGCCAATTCTGTTGCGATATCACTCATAATTGGGCGCAAAAGTGCTGAAAAAGAGGATTGGGGAAACAAGATTGCACAAAAAAAGAGGACTTTCCTGCCCTCTTTTTTGTTGTTTTTGCAACGAATGTTTATTTGGCCTCGTTTTGGCACTGGTGGCCTTCTTCGCCTTTGCAGCATTTCTTTTCGCCGCCGCAGCCTTCAAGACGCTTCAGGACGAGGTCTTTCTGCTCGTCAACGGTCATGTTGGCGAAGTTTTCCCAAGCGGCCTTCATTTGCTCGCACTCGGCCTTCATTTCGGCGCACTTCTTTTCACATTCGGCCTTTTGCTCTTCGGTCATTTCGGCCATCTTCTTCTCACATTCCTCTTTGCCTTCCTTGCAGCAGGCTTTGCCTTCGGCTTCCATTTCGGCCATCTTGGCATCCATTTGGGCAAACATTTCGCAGGCTTTCTTGTTCAGTTCGGCCTTGGCTTCGTCGGTCATGGTTTCCCAGTTGGCATACTCGGCCTTCAGGGCGTCCATCGGGCATTCGTGCTTTTCCTCGACCACTTCGGTCTTTTGCTCCTGAACGGGCTGAGCGGCTTGTTCGGCTTGTTTCGGGGTGTTGTTGCAGGCCACCATGAAGAGGCAGGCCAATCCGAGAGTAAGAACTAATTTCTTCATTTTTAATAAGTTTAATGTTGTTGTTTGTTGTTGATTTCTTTGTTTGAGCGTGCAAAAGTACAAATTATTTCAATAGTCCTTAAAAAAATGTGTTTTTTCGCCAAAAAAATCTTTTTTTATATAAGGTTGTTTTTTTGTGTCGGAATGTCTAATTTTGCGGCCTAATTTTGTGGTCGAATTTTTCGACCACATACTGAAAAACAGAGAATTATATTCATCTGATATTATGAATGATGGCAAAGAAATAGTGGCTTACTCGAAGGTGGAGAGCAAGATTGCGGTTATCAGGAATCAGCAGGTTATTGCTGATGCCGATGTCGCCGAGTTGTATGGCGTACAGACAAGGGAGGTAAACCAAGCGGTGCGGAACAATTTGGATAAGTTTCCAAGTGATTATATGTTTGAACTGAATAAGAGTGAGTTACGAGATTTGCGGTCAAAAGTTTTGACCACAAAAGTGTCACAAAAGAGCCGTTCTGCTACCAAAGTGTTCACTGAAAAAGGACTTTATATGCTGGCTACTATCCTGAAAAGTGAACGAGCAACAGCAGTGACTTTCGCCATCATCGAAACCTTCGCCAAAGTGAGGAGCCTGAAGCGCGAACTCGTTGAATTGCACAAGGAAACCGACAAGGAGGTTCAAGCCAAGAAGATGAAACATTTCGGCGAAGTGCTGACCGACATCGTGATGCCCGACCTTGAAACTTCGGAAACTGAATCTTCTTTGGAGATAAATTTCTTGATTGGCAAGATTAAACATACGGTGAAAAGGGTGAGGAAAGAGAATGGGAAATGAGGGTTGTTGCAAAAAATGCAACAGCCATTCAATATTTGTATTTACAATAATATCAATAAATTAACTAATTCATAAACATTTAAAAAAGTATTATGGCAGAAAAAAAGTTTTTGACATGCGATGGCAATCAGGCTGCGGCCCATGTTGCCTACATGTTCAGTGAAGTGGCCGCCATTTATCCTATCACTCCGTCGTCGCCGATGGCCGAGTATATCGATGAATGGGCTGCCAAAGGTCAGAAGAACCTCTTTGGCGAGACTGTTAAGGTCGTCGAGATGCAATCCGAAGCCGGTGCCGCCGGTGCCGTTCACGGCTCGTTGCAGGCTGGCGCCCTCACCACCACCTACACCGCCTCGCAAGGTCTCTTGCTGATGATCCCCAATATGTACAAGATTGCCGGTGAGTTGCTTCCGGGCGTGTTCCACGTCTCGGCCCGTGCCCTCGCCGCCCAAGCCTTGTCCATTTTCGGCGACCACGCCGACGTGATGAGTGCCCGTCAGACGGGCTTCGCTATGCTTGCCACCGGTTCGGTGCAAGAAATTATGGACCTCGCTCCCGTGGCTCACTTGGCCGCCATCGAAGGCCGCGTGCCTTTCCTGCACTTCTTCGACGGTTTCCGCACCTCCCACGAAATCCAGAAAGTTGAGGCTGCCGATATGGAAGCCCTCCGTCCGTTGGTCAACTGGGAAGCCCTGAAGGAATACCGCGACAGAGCCTTGAATCCCGAGCACCCCGTAACCCGTGGTACTGCCCAGAACCCCGACATCTACTTCCAGACCCGCGAGGCGCAGAACAAGTACTACGACGCACTGCCCGACATCGTGGCCAAGTATATGAAGGAAATGAGCAAGATTACAGGTCGTAACTATGCCCCGTTCACCTTCTACGGCGCCGCCGATGCCACCGACGTCATCGTTGCTATGGGTTCCATCACCGACGTCATCAAGACCGTCATCGACCGTGAGAACGCCAACGGCAAGAAACTCGGCCTCGTCAGCGTACACCTCTATCGTCCTTTCAGCGTGAAATACCTCGGCCAAGTGCTGCCTGAGACCGTCAAGCGCATCTGCGTCCTCGACCGTACAAAGGAGCCCGGCGCCAATGGCGACCCGCTGTATCTGGATGTCGTCGAAGCCTTCGCCAACTGCAAGGACATCCCGGCTGCCAACAAGCCGATGATTATCGGTGGCCGTTATGGTCTGTCTTCGAAGGACACCACTCCCGCCCATATTATGAGCGTGTTCAACAACCTCGCCAGCGAGAACCCGATGAACCAGTTCACCGTCGGCATCAACGACGACGTGACGCACCGTTCATTGCCGCTGCTGCCCGAAATCAGCATCCTGCCGAAGGGCACCTTCGAGGCCAAGTTCTACGGCCTTGGCGCTGACGGTACGGTGGGTGCCAACAAGAACTCCATCAAGATCATTGGCGACAACACCAACAAGTACAGCCAAGCCTACTTCGACTACGACTCGAAGAAATCGGGCGGCTACACCTGCTCGCACCTGCGTTTCGGTGACCAGCCCATCTTGGCTCCTTACCTCGTCGGTACGCCCGACTTCGTGGCTGTCCACGTGCCGAGCTACCTCCGCAAGTATGACTGCCTGCGCGGCCTGAAGGACAATGGTACCTTCCTTTACAACTCGCCTTGGGATGTTGAGGAAACCAAGCACCACCTGCCCGACTTCGTGAAGAAGTATTTGGCCCTGCACCATATTAATATGTACATCATCGACGCCACGAAGATTGCCGCCGAGATTGGCCTGGGCAACCGCACCAACACCATCCTCCAAAGCGCGTTCTTCAAGATTTCCGGCGTCATTCCTTACGACCTTGCCGTTGAGCAGATGAAGAAGTTCATCGTGAAGAGCTACGGCAAGAAGGGTGAGGATGTCGTCAATATGAACTATGCCGCCGTTGACCGTGGTGGCGAAATCACGAAGGTGGAAATCCCCGCCGAGTGGGCCGAACTGCCTTGCACGACCGACTTCGCCTTCGAGCACAACGACAACGACCCCGAGTTTATTAATAAGGTGATGCGCCCGATGGTCGCCCAATGCGGCAACGACCTGCCCGTGAGCGCCTTCAAGGACATCGTTGATGGTACCTTCCCGGCTGGCACTACCGCTTACGAAAAGCGTGGCGTGGCCACCTTCGTTCCTGAGTGGAATCCCGCCAACTGTATCCAGTGCAACCAGTGCTCGCTGGTGTGCCCGCACGCTGCCATCCGTCCTGTCGTGATGACCGACGACGAACTGAGCAAGGCTCCGAATGGCATGGCCGCCATCGACATGAAGATGCCGAAGGAACTGGCCGGAATGCACTTCCGTATGCAGGTTTCCGTCATGGACTGCACCGGTTGCGGCAACTGCGCCGACGTGTGCCCGGGTATGAAGGGCAACAAGGCTCTCGTGATGAAGCCGTTCGAAAGCCAGTTGGGCGAAGCCGAAAACTGGGACTACAGCCAGAAGAAGGTCGCCTACAAGGACAACCTCATTGACAAGTACGCCAATGTGAAGAACAGCCAGTTTGCACAGCCGCTGTTCGAGTTCTCGGGCGCTTGCGCTGGTTGCGGTGAGACACCTTATATTAAGACCATCACCCAACTCTTTGGTGAGAGCATGATGGTGGCCAACGCCACAGGTTGCTCGTCCATCTATGGCGGTTCCGCTCCTGCAACGCCTTACTGCAAGAACTACCGCAGTGGCAAGGGCGTGGCATGGGCCAACTCCCTGTTTGAGGACAACGCCGAGTACGGTCTCGGTATGGCCACGGGTGCTCGCAAGATCCGTGAAGGCCTCCGCAAGAAGGCTGAAGAGCTGGTTAACACCACCGTGTTCGACTGGATGAAGGAAGCCACGCAGAAGTGGTTAGACACCTACAACGACACGGTTGCCAACCGCAAGGCTACTGACGAATTTGTCGCCGCCCTTGAAAAGGCCATTATGCCTATCGATGCTTGCGTCGACTTCTGGAACGGAGAAGGCAAGAAACTTTATGGTGCCGAAGTGGCAGCCCAGAAACTGCAAGAAGCCAAGGATGCCAAGGCCGCTGGTAGCAAGATTTGCCCCTGCCACGGCTGCGCTCTCGAGCAAGAACTGTTGGACAACAAGGACTTCCTCGCCAAGAAGAGCCAGTGGATCTTCGGTGGTGACGGTTGGGCTTACGACATCGGTTTCGGTGGTTTGGATCACGTCCTGGCCAGTGGCGAAGACGTCAACGTCCTCGTCCTCGACACCGAGGTGTACTCGAACACGGGTGGTCAGAGTTCCAAGGCTACGCCTGCCGGTGCTGTCGCCAAGTTTGCCGCTTCCGGTAAGAAGGTCCGCAAGAAAGACCTCGGTATGATTGCCAAGAGCTACGGCTATGTCTATGTGGCTCAAGTGGCAATGGGTGCCAACCAAGCCCAGTATTTCAAGGCCATCAAGGAAGCCGAGGCTTATCCGGGTCCGTCGCTGATTATCTGCTACGCGCCTTGCATCAACCACGGCATCAAGATTGGTATGGGTCACTCACAGAAGGAAGAGAAGCTCGCCGTCGACTGCGGTTACTGGCACCTCTGGCGTTTCAACCCCGCCGAGGAAGACGCTGGCGAGAACGGCTTCCACTTGGATTCGAAGGAACCCAACTGGGCCGACTTCCAGAACTTCATTATGGGTGAAGTCCGTTACAACTCACTGCTGAAGACCTTCCCCGAGGAGGCTAAGGAGCTGTTCGCCAAGACCGAGCAGTTTGCTAAGCTTCGCTATGAAGGGTATAAGAGGCTGGCTGAAGGGAAGTAAACCCAACAAACCCCAAAGTTGTGGAGGTCGAAAGGCCTCCACAACTTTTATTATAATTTCAGTAATAAGAGTTAATATGATAGAATTGACACCATCTCAAGAACGAGCAATAAAACTGTTGGACGCAGGCTATAATGTTTTTTTGACAGGAAAGGCAGGAACAGGTAAGAGTTTTCTTGTAGATTATTTTGTTGCCAAGCATTCAGAAAAAAACATTGTCAAATGTGCTCCTACGGGTGTGGCCGCATTAAATATAGAGGGAGCCACTATTCACAGGACGTTTGGTGTACCTGTCAGATTATTAGGGCATAATGATGTTTGTTCTTCAAACGATAAACTTGATGTCCTCAAGAAAGCGGATGTTATTCTTATTGATGAGATTTCAATGTGTCGTATAGATGTGTTTGAGTATGTAATACGATCTTTGAATCGAGTAGGTATTAGAAACAAGCAACTCATCCTTGTTGGTGATTTTTATCAACTTCCTCCTGTATTAACTCCCGCAGACACCCCTACTTTCAATCAGTTATATGGGGATAGGCTATATGCTTTTGAGTCTGATTTGTGGTATAGTAGCAATTTGCTCACTATAGAACTAACAGAAGTTAAACGTCAAAATGAAAAAAGATTCTTAGATTCCTTATCAAATATTAGAGAAGGAATTCCAGACTTTAGCATATTTCAAATTGCAAATCGTGCTGATGATAATGCAGTTAGTTTATGTCCGACAAAGGCTATAGCCAAAGAGATTAATGATGGCCATTTAAGGCAACTTCCAAATCACAAGCACTATATGGCATCCATAATGGGCAACGTTTTAGAGTCAGATATGGTCGCTGATAAAGAACTTGTTTTGGCTGAAGATGCTCGAATTATTATGCTTGTCAATGACACAGGGGGGAGATGGGTGAATGGAACTATGGGAACGGTCACAGAATTGAGTGATAATCATATCACAGTCCAAATTGATAATGGGGGAGAGTGCCGTGTAGACCCATACACTTGGTCAATTAAAGAATATGTATTAGAGGAAGATGAGGAAACAAGGGAAAAACGCGTTGTTGAAAAAGAGATTGGATCGTTTACGCAATTCCCATTAAAGCTGGCTTGGGCAATTACAATTCACAAATCACAAGGGCAAACTTATGATAAAGTGAATATTTACAATGGTTTTTTTGCGAATGGACAAATGTATGTTGCTTTATCTCGTTGTAAAACATTGAATGGCATTCATACAATGGGGAATCTTATACCAAGTCAGCTTATGTGTAGTCTGTCGGTTAAGAATTTTATGACAACATCAATCAAAGACTCTAATTCGAGAATAAAAACCATACTTGAAGAAATCAGAAGACAAAAGATAGACAAAATTTGCGGTTGTGTCAGTGAAGTTAAAGTTCTTGAAACATCATTGAATAATGCCTTGATTCAAATTAGAGATGCCAGGAATCGTTTCACCAAAGTCACCACGTCCATTGCGATGCAACCACATATAAATAACATTGAAAACGAAAGGAGAAAAGTAGCAAACCATTATGAAAAAGGTGTGCAATTGTTGCAACTGACCAAACAAGAGGCTGTCGGGTATGAAAAAGATGAGGAAATTGAACAGATGCTAACGAAAACGGAGAATGCAATAAAAAACATAAAACAAATACAAGACACTATTGACGAAATTGCTTTAGACGCGGAACGTACATTAAAACTGGTGCAACGGAAGGAAGATTACCTTAGACGAGTTGAAAAAATAAAGGATTGTGTTAAAGAGATTCAATCTTTAGAAACGTCTATAAATGAGGCTTTAACTAAGATAAGCACTGAAATGGGTCTTTTCACTATGGATAGCAAATCCAATGCCATTCAACCACATATTGAGTTCATCAAAACTGAAAGTGAAAAAGTGACAAATCAATATGAAGAAGGTATGCAATTGCAACGACAGGCCAAACAAGAGGCTGTTGGATATGAAAAATATGAGGGAATAAAACTGTTGATATCAAAGATGGATAATGCAATAAACAGTATTAAACAAACCAAAGACGGTATTGCAGAAAAGGCTTTAGAAGCAGCCAATACTTTGAAAAAGGTACAACAGAGGGAACGCAGGAAAAAAACAACTATTATTCTTTCCATTATTGCAATCTTGGCGTTATTATACGTGGTATTTGTAAGGAAATGAATGGCTTATTGAATTGAACAACGCTCGTAAATACGAAAAACAGAATAATCGCAATATCTAACTGGATTTTTTTGGAAATGCTGTTGCGGTAATGCGGCTGCCACAATGTGACAGCCCTACAACCCCAGGGTGAAATTGTCCTGTTGGGCTGTAGGGCTGTCGTACCACGGCAGCCGTATTGATGTTTACGGTTTTGTGTTTTGCGGCTGCCACAATGTGACAGCCCTACAGCCCTAACGGTAAACGTTATTGAATGGGTCTGTAGGGCTGTCGTACCACGGCAGCCGTAATCGCGAAAATTGATTATTTGTTTTCGCCGAAATGTTTCGTTTCAGAAATAATCAATACCTTTGCGCAAAATTGAACATCAATGCCATACAATTTGCCACAACGGAAATCACCGCGTGCCACATGGCACGATTACAATGGCGGGAGGTATTTCGTGACCTTTTGCACGAAAAACCATGAATTGTATTTTGGCGATGTGGTTGATGGTCGGATGGAATTGTCGGAAATAGGGGATCATGCGCTGCGTTGCATCGAAAAAATCCCAGAAATCAATGATAATGTCGCTGTTCCGGAATTTGTGGTGATGCCGAATCACATTCACATGATTGTTATTATTGACAATCCAATTGAATGGCCGGATGACCAGCGGCTGCCACGGTGTGACAGCCCTACCCCCCAAAACGGAAACATGATGTATGATTCAGGGACTGTAGGGCTGTTCTATCAGGGCAGCCGCATCGAAAAGAATGAAGAAATGCAACGCCGTTCCTATTGTTGCGGACGGCTGTCTCGTATCATTGGACAATACAAATCCGCCGTCACCAATTATGCCAACGAACACGACATTCCGTTTGCATGGCAACCGCGTTTCCATGACCATATCATTCGGAATTGGACGGAAATGAACCACATTGCCCAGTATATCCAACATAATCCTGAAAAATGGGAAATGGATCGGTTTTATAAAAAGAGATAAGTGTAAGGCATATCATAGTATCCGTTATTGTTTTTGCTCAATTCAAAATAAAAACTGTTTATCTGCGTTATCCGATAAGAAATCTCAAAGTTCGATTAAGAATTTATGCACCTCATAGACACCCACACCCACATCTACGACCACCAGTTCAGCCTCGACCGAAAGGAAACCATTGAAAGGGCATTGGCGGCAGGTGTGAGCATGATGCTTTTGCCCAATGTGGATGCTTCCACCATTGTACCAATGCTCCAACTGCACGGGCAGTTCCCCGAATGTACCCGCGTGATGATGGGTTTGCAGCCCGAGGAGGTGAAGGAGGATTACAAATCGGTTTTGTCCCGAATGGAAAAGGAACTGGAACGCGGCATTTATGTCGGAGTGGGAGAGGTAGGTCTCGATTTCTATTGGGACTCGACCTTTGAGAAACAGCAACTTGACGCTTTTGATACCCAATTGGATTGGGCAAAACAACTGAGTATTCCGCTCTCCATCCACTGCCGCAATGCCTTTGAAAAGATGGTGAAAATCCTTGAAAAGAAACAAGACGGTGGCCTGCGCGGCATCATGCACTGCTTCACGGGAACGGAGGAAGAGGCAATAGTCTACCTTGAATTGGGCTTCCATCTCGGTTTGGGCGGCGTGACGACTTACAAGAATTGCGGTGTGAAGGATTATCTGCCCAAATTGCCTCTTGATAGGATTGTTTTGGAAACCGACGCGCCCTATCTCGCGCCCGTGCCGTGTCGCGGCAAGCGCAACGAGCCGGCGTTTCTGGTTCATACGGCACAACGGGTTGCGGACATCCTTCAAATGCCTATAGAAAAATTGGCTGCCATGACGACAGCCAATGTTCAATCGCTATTTGGTTTGTAGGGCTGTCACACTGTGGCAGCCGCCGTCAATCATCCGCATTTGGAATAACCACAATTGCGGCAGTGCTTGCAGCCGTCCTCAAAGATGAGTTTCTCGCCGCAGTTGGGGCATTTTTCCTTCTCATCGACCACACCGTCAGGCACATATTTCTTCAGGGCGCGAGCGATGCCGTTTTTCCAAGTGTTGATGCTGTCTTCTTCCACGTTGAGGTTCTGCACCAAGTCGATGACATACTGGATGGGCATGCCGTGGCGCAAAATGCCGGAAATCAGTTTGGCGTAGTTCCAATACTCCTTGTCGAACGAGCGCGAAAGACCCTGCATCAGCACCTCGTAGCCAGCCTTGTCGTTGTAGCGGAAGTCGTAGCGCGTGGTTTCGCCTTTGACTTTCTCCTTGATAATCACGCCTTTCTCGACATATGGCGGCAAGAAAAAGTCCTCGGCTTTGCCCAAGAAAATCTCGTAAGGCTTGTCGTGCAGTTTCCCGACAAAAGCAATCCATTTTTCATAATTGTTTTGGAAACGCACCACATCACATTCCAATTCCTTCGGGCGGGGCGGGGCAGAGTTTTCGTGAATGTCGTCGGGACGCGCACCCTCTTGATTGTGAGGCTCTTTCTTCTCTTCTTTCTTTTCGTCTTTTGAAACCAACACGCCGTCGCGCGAGCCGTCGCGGTAAATGGTCATGCCCTTGCAGCCGCTTTCCCACGCGGTCATGTAGATTTGGCTGACAAGTTCCTCGGTCGTTTCTTTCGGCACATTCACTGTTACGCTGATCGAGTGGTCAACCCATTGTTGCATAGCACCTTGCATTCTCACTTTGTTCACCCAGTCGATGTCGTTGGCGGTGGCTTTATAATAAGGTGACTGCGCGATGACGGCGTTCAATTTTTCGTCGTCGTATTTCAGCACCTCGTCCACATTGTAGCCGTTCACTTCAAGCCAAGTGATGAACTTGTGATGGAATACGTTGTATTCTTCAAACGAGTTGCCCGTTACGTCAGTAAAGGTCACATGCACATCCTTGTCGTTGGCGTTCACCTTGCGGCGACGCTTGTAGGCCACCATAAAGACTGGCTCTATGCCCGATGTGGTTTGCGTGCAGATGCTGACTGTGCCCGTAGGCGCAATGGTCAGCATGGCGATATTGCGGCGACCCACGCGGGTCATTTTTTGGTATAGGTCTTCATCCAAGGCACGCAAACGCTTGATGAAAGGATTGTTTTCCTCGCGTTTGGCATCGTACATCGGGAATTTGCCGCGTTCCTCTGCCAAGTTGACGGAGGAACGGTAGGCATTGTAAGCTAAAAGTTTCTGAATTTCAGTCGAGAAGGCAATGGCTTCGTCGCTGGCATAACGCTTGCCCAAAGCGGCGAGCATATCGCCCTCGGCGGTGATGCCGATGCCCGTGCGGCGACCCAAGAGGCATTTCTCGCGGATGTTTTTCCACAAATTGACCTCGGTGCGCTTGATTTCGTCGTCCTCGGGGTCGGAGGCGATTTTGGCCAAAATGGTATCGACTTTCTCGATTTCAAGGTCGATGATGTCGTCCATCATACGCTGCGCAATGGCCACATGTTTCGAGAACAATTGGTGATTGAAACGGGCCTTGGGCGTAAACGGATGGTCAACGTAACTGTAAAGGTTGATGGCGATGAGGCGGCAACTGTCGTAAGCGCAGAGCGGAATCTCGCCGCAGGGATTGGTACTCAGCGTTTTAAATCCCAAGTCAGCGTAGCAGTCGGGTATGGACTCACGGATGATGGTGTCCCAAAACATCACGCCAGGCTCCGCCGACTTCCAAGCATTATGGATGATTTTGTTCCACAAAGCGCGGGCATCCACCTCTTTAGTATATTTAGGATTCGGTGAATCGATGGGATATTGCTGAATGAAAGGCTTGTTTTCTTTCACGCATTGCATGAACTCATCGGTGAGGCGTACTGAAACATTGGCGTTGGTGATGCGGCCTTGGGTCATCTTGGCATCAATAAACGCCTCTGAATCAGGGTGCTTTATGCTAATGCTCATCATCAGGGCACCGCGACGACCGTCTTGTGCCACCTCCTTCGTCGAGTTGGAGAAGCGTTCCATGAAGGGCACCACACCGGTTGAAGTCAAGGCGCAGTTTTTCACTGGACTTCCCGTCGGGCGGATGTGCGACAGGTCGTGACCCACGCCGCCGCGCCGTTTCATCAGTTGCACCTGCTCTTGGTCAGTTTTCATAATACCGCCGTAGGAGTCGGAGTTGCCTTGACTGCCGATGACGAAACAGTTTGACAATGAGGAGATTTGGAAGTCGTTCCCAATGCCCGCCATAGGGCTGCCCTGCGGCACGATGTAGCGGAAATCCTTCAGCACCTCGAAAATCTCGTCCTCGGTCAACGGATTGGGGTATCTCTTTTCGATGCGGGCTATTTCGCGGGCAATGCGGTGGTGCATGTCGTCGGGGGTGAGTTCGTAAATGTTGCCGTCGCTGTCCTTGAGGGCGTATTTGTTGGCCCACACGTCACCTGCCAGCGAATCACCATGGAAATACTCCTTTGCGGCTGTCTTCACCTCGTCCAAGGGGTAGATATGGTACTCGATTTTCGGTTTTTCTTCCTTCCCAACCACTTGCACTTCCTCCTGATTCTCGAGTTTTTCCGCAGCAAAAGTGGTGTTTTTCCGCGACTCGATAATCTTGTCGTAAGGCCTGGCTTCCGGCTGTGGCGTTGGGGCTTCCACAAGGTCGCTAAACAAGTCTCCCTCAAATCCAGTTTGAGTATGGTTTGATTTCATCTTTCTGATATTTAATGTGTTACAAGCAAAGCAATAGCACTTTTTTTCTTGCTAGTTCAGTTTGCGAAATTAAGAAAGAAGCACGAATAAAGCCCCGAAAAACGCAATTTCAGGGCTTGTTTTTTTCAACAAAGGCTGTTGATAAATCTTTCTGCTTTGATGCTCAAAGGGATAATTGCTGCCTCGCATAAGCATAGGCTCCGATGGCCACTGCCGAGGTGGTGCCGAGTTTGGTGACGCCAACACCAATGCGCTTGGTCGGGTTGTACCACACTTCTTGGTCGCTGAAAGGCACTTTGACCATCTTGCCCGTCTTTTCGGTGAAGCGGATCATGTCTTGGGCATCCATCAGGTTGTAGGCTTCGGTTTCCATACGGCTGAAGGGGCTGCCGTTGAGTCCCTTGAAAGGCTCGTTCATCTTCTTGATGAGTATGGGCATGAAGACAGGCCATGCGCCCGAAAGCCCGCCGCCGATGACAACGATGCCGTCGACGAGCGAAATGGCATTGGCTAACACATCGGCCAAAGCCGTTGCCAATTCCTCCCACGATTTAAGGGCGGCTTCCTTGTTGCCAGGTTGATGACCCATGGCGATTTTGTAAATGTCGTAGGGATGGGGCGTTTTGTCGAAGTCGATGCCAGCCTCGCGGCCATACACACGGCGCACGGCACGGATGCTGATGCTGTCTTCGGCACTGGTTTGTGGGTAAAGCGGGTTGCGGTGGCGGTTGATTTCGCCGCCAGCAGAGTTGTCGCCGTTCACCAACACCTTATTAATAACTATTCCGCCGCCGAAGCCCGTGCCGATGGTCACGCCAAGCAAGTTCTTGTAGCGTTTCGGGTTGCGTTGTTGCTCCAGCAACTTGTTCACCTCGGGCAGCAGGCCGTTGAGGGCTTCGCCGTAGGCAAACAGGTCGCCGTCGTTGTTGATGAAAACGGGGATATGGAATTCGTTCTCCAACATGGCCTTCAGAGGCACGCCGCCGCGAAAATGGGGCAGGTTCTCCAAGTCGCCGATGATGCCGTTGGGATAGTCGGCGGGGCCGGGAAAGCAGAAGCTGATGGCCGCGCCCTTTGCGCCACAGCGTGTTTCGCACTCATGGAAACCGGTGATGATTTTTTGCAGCACTTCCTCAAGGTTGGGTGCCGCCGAGGGAATGGTGAAAGGTTCGATGATTTCACGCGAGTCTTTTACGGCCGAGAATTTGAAACCCGTGCCGCCTGCGTCGAGGATGAAAATGATAGGTTGTTCGTTCATAAGTTTATGATTTTGTTTCAATTGACTTGTTGTAGAATTTCTCCACCCAAAGTACCCACATGAGGAAGATGATGAGGTAGAAGAACACCTTGAAGACATAATCGTGGGCAAGTTGGAAGGTGTTGATGTCTTGACCCATAAGGTGGATGTGGATGTTGGGCCACACGACCTGCATGAGCAGCACACCGCAAATGCGAACCACATTGGTCCACTCGATGATGACCAATCCGGCGGGGATGTACCACAACTTGTGCTTCCACGGGCCGGGGAAGAGAATCATCAAGAAAAGCCAGTGCATCCATTGCTTCAGGCTGGCACATTCGGGGGCGATGATGACTCGTGCCCAGCCGCCGTCCCTGTTGATAGCAGCGATGAGGCGTTTTTCGCTGATAGTAGTGATGTCGAGGTGGAAAATGTGGTCGAGCACCCAGCAGGCTTGGCCATAAACCATGTCAACAGACCAAACCATGAGGCTGTAAACCAGTTTTCCGACAGGCCAATAGCCCAAGGTCTGCCATCCCAAATAGAGGTAATGGAAGCTGATAATCAACAAGATAAATAGACCGACATTCACAATGCTGCGGTTCTTTGGGTCTTTGCAATAGGCTTTGATGTCCTGTAGGTTCATAAGAAGAATTTAGGGTGCTAAATTACATAATTAATGAATTATCCGTACCTTTGCAGCCTAAATTTTTCGAAACCATGGAAAACGACACCCTTGTTGAACAAGTTTCAGAGACCATTCAGGACACTTCTGCGGTCAATTCGATGGTGGTAGGCGTGAAAAAACTGGCTACCACGCCCATTTCGGACTGGCTGCCCGATTTGTTGAAAGAATACCTTATCCCATTCGGAATCAAGTTGGTGGCGGCCATTGTGGTGCTTATTTTGGGCCGTTGGGTCATTAATTTGGTAAAGAAAGGCCTGACAAGAGTGCTGCTGCGCCGCAATGCCGACCCCTCGCTCAATTCCTTCGTGATGAGTCTTATCTCGGTTGTGCTGACCTTCTTTCTCATCATGGCCATCGTGGGCATTTTGGGCATCAACACGAGTTCGTTGGTCGCGCTGCTGGCATCGGCTGGATTGGCTATCGGCATGGCCTTGAGCGGCACCTTGCAGAATTTCGCGGGCGGGGTGATGATTATGTTGTTCAAGCCTTTCAAGGTGGACGATTTCATTTCGGCGCAAGGCTATGATGGAAAAGTCAGCGCGATACAGATTTTCAGTACACACATCCTAACCCCTGACAATAAGACGGTTATCTTGCCTAATGGTGCCCTTGCTACTGGTCCTGTCACCAACTACAACAAACAAACCGACCGCCGCGTGGATTGGGTGTTCTCCATCTCCTACGGTGACGACTATGACAAGGCCAAGGCAGTGTTGCAACGCCTTTGCGATGCCGACCCGCGCATCATGAAAGAGCCGAAGGTCGTCATCGAATTGCTGAAAATGAGCGACAGCTCGGTCGACATCACAGTAAGGGCGAGGGTAAAGCCCGAAGATTATTGGTCGGTGTATTTCAGGATGAACGAGTTGGTTTACAAAACTTTCCCGCAGGAGGGCCTGAGTTTCCCGTTCCCGCAAATGGATGTCCACATGAAATGATTTTCATTTGCCGACAACGGGGCATGCCCCATTGACCCTACCGGCGGCGAGACCTGCTGGAAGGAAGGCAAAGCCCTGCTAAAACAGTTAGTTAGATAACAATAGTAGCTGTTACTTCATTGTTGCCTTTTGCATGGATTTCCGTTTTTGTTCCTCCTTGCGTTGCTCTTCGGTTGTCTTTATGCCTGTAATGGATTTAATGAGGTGCTGTACTGTGGTCACGGATTCTTGTGTCTCTTGGTTGTGTTTTTGCTTTAGTGTATACAATCTACAAGCTCTATCGTATGCTATTTCCTGACTTTGACAATGATTCACCCTTCACGCGTGCGCGCGGAGGCATCCCCTTCAATTAGCGGCCTTAGCTTTTCCTGTTGGGGCGTGTTGTAAAG
>CACXUM010000051.1 GCA_902770835.1 uncultured Bacteroidia bacterium | reverse complement strand
ATCGTCTTTGTAGGTGGGGCGGTCTAATGGGGTGTGGCTGACCGCTTTGTGTTCGTCCGACTTCATTGACCAAGGGACGTTCTCGTATCGCATAAGCCAATTAATATAGTCATTGGCCAATTCCGCCAAACTTGCCCGGGCCACATCTGTAAGGCGCATCTCTGTCTCCTTTGAGGTGGAATGGCGAGAGTTGCCTTCGGCAATGTTGGCGGGGACGGAGCGTGCCGCTTGCGTCATCTGGTCGTATTGCCGCCCGCAGGGGTCGTTGGTGCGGTTGAGGTTGCGGGCACAGAAGTCTTGCGTGGCCAATTGTATGACATTGGCCAGCACCCAAGTATCCAACCAATAATATCCAAACTTGTTAATCTGCATCTTGTGTGTCTTTGTTTTGTCTGCAAAGATAGCACTTTTTCTCATCTTCCCTCCACAATCTCAATTTCTTCATCCGTGAGATTATAGAGTTTGTAAACCAATCTGTCTATTTCTCGCTCCATATCTGAAGTGTCAGCATTGCCATTGTCCTTTTTTTCATTCAGAATAACATCAACTATCTCTGCCACTTGCTTTTGCTGTTCAATTGTGGCTTTCGGAATAGGAATGTTTATTATCTGTGTGCCGTTGAGGTCAAAGTATCCTCCTGATACTTTTGTTGTACCGTAGTAGTATTCAAACCAATAGGTTGTTATTCTTGCATTTATCACGCCAAGTACAAACTTACTGTTTACGACAGTTTTCTCGGTCAAATAGTATATTCTGTCCAATAAGACAATATCCTTCTCTTTTAACGTGGCTTGCAGAAAAAGGACTGTTCTTGGAAGAATAATCATTTCTTTACTGAATCTGGCCGAAAACTCCGTATTGATGTATTTATAGTCATCAGTGATTCTATATCTTTTAACCATTGTTGACTTTAGGGATTTATACTTTTTCCCTTCAAAGTCAACTTTATTGTTTGGTAAGCCTCGTGCCACATTATACCAAGTCTCTATCGGTTTGCTGTTATTATCGATTTTTTGGATTAAGTCATACCCTTCCGAGACAATTATGCGACAACTTGAATCGCTAATGATATTTTGTTTGTGCAAAAACTTGCATTTTGATGTCGCCACATTGCACACTAACTGTAAATTTTCAGGCGAATAGAATTCAATTTCATAGTCTTTGCATTCAGTCTTTTGGATGTGAAGTACACAAGGATAGGTCATAGCATTTTTAAACACCTCTATTTGAGATACATCAACCACTCTCCACAAATAATGGTTCTTGATAATTATTGGACGACATCCTTTTCCATAGTCCGAACTGAAAAACCTAATTGGGTTTATAAAACACAACTGGGCTTTTGCGCTACAAATTGAAAGTCCAAACTCAATAAACAGCAGATATATATCATATTGCAAAGTGGCACTTTTATAGGTCCTTTCATATTCAACCTTTGCCGTTTCTGGCAATTCTGTTCTACGAATATACGGCGGATTCCCAATCACAATATTAAACCCGCCCTTGTCAAAGATGTCCTTAAACCAAGTGTGCCAAAGGAAGAAGTCTTGGTTGGCGGAAGGGTCGAGTTGCTCTAACTTGGCGAGGAAGGTCGGGGTGCCGCCAACGCTTTCGCGGATGAGGGTCTTCACCTCGGCGTTGATGGCGTGGCGCATGGTGGCTTTCTTCTGATGGTCGGTGACGGAGAAGTATTCGCGCAACAGACGTTGCAGATTCTTCTGGCTCAAATCGCTGTCGAGGCCTATCACATACTGCGTGGAGGTGGATGGACGGCCAACGGTCTTTCCCCCAATGCGGCTGAGGTCGAAACCGCCATAACTCTCAATCAGGCTGTTGCCTTGCATAATCTTAAAATCAAGATTGGGCAAAGCCTGTGGCGTTTCCTCGTCCACGATGAGGGAAAGCCAGAAACGAAGTCGGGCAATGTCAACGGCACCTCGCTCGATGTCAACGCCATAGACATTCTGTTGGATGATGTGCTTCTTGATTTCTGCCGCTTGGTGCTGGCTGATGCCTTCCAATGCGGTGCGGCAAAGGAAAAGCTCTTTCAACAAGCCCATCGGGAAGGCTCCCGAGCCAATGGCGGGGTCGCATATCTTGACATCCTTCAATAATTGGTCGGTGTTCTCTGGCAAATGCTCCTGAACTTGGTGTGTGGTCACAAACTGGCGAATGGCCTCTTTTGTCGTCTCGTCCTCAATACCCGTCTGCAAATAGGCAATGAGACTTTCGCGGCACATGTAGCTTACAATCTCCTTGGGTGTATAAAAAGCGCCTTTGTCCTTATTGTCCTCAAGCAGGTTTTCGAAGATACGGCCCAGCATTTCGGGGTCAACGCCAACTTCTGCGTCATCAGGGTCATTCTCGTCAATGGTGAAGTTGTAGGAGGCGAAGAAGTCGAGCAGCGACTGCATATATTTTGCCGGCAGCGGAAACTCCATTTCATCTGCGGCTTCTTGTTCAAACAAACCGCCATTCAGATAGGGAGTGCGATACTGCGGCAACTTTTTTTCATTTTCTGAATTCAAGTCATTGAAAAGAGGTTCAAGCACTTTGTCGATAAAATGATCTTTGTCATCACAACGGGCAAAGAGGTTTTGAATAAACTCTAAATCACCGCTTCCCCATTCGTCATGGATGCCGACACCCAGCCAGCCTTTCTTTTGAAGGAACTGAAGGAACACAAGTCGGCCCATTAGTTTCTTCACATAGTCGCGAATCGCTTTTTCAGGATTCGGAAAGCGCGAGAATTGTTGCATAATGTGTTGACAAGGCTTACCTTCAAGACGTTCCTCCCACTTGTTGGCCACCTTCACCATACGCTTGCTGGTGATGTAGAAAATAATGTCTTCATACTGCTTCTTATAACCATCAAAGAACATGTCGCTGACGGCATCCACGGAAAAAGCTTTGGTCAAATCCTTTAATGAAAGTCCACTGTCACGCAATCTCTCAAATTGCTGGATAGCCGTGCGACTGCGGTGACCTTCACCCAACAGATAGGTGAACCGTCGAGCATCGGTGGTCTCCTTCTGATAGCTTCCATCCTCAGCAAACTTCCACGCTTCGCTAACGTATGAAAAGCGCAGCACACTTTCGCTCTTACGATAGCAGAACATGAAAGCACCTGCATTGCCATTATTGCGCCATGTAGTGAGCAACATATCGCGTATGCCACGACGGTTGCGCTCAATGTCAACGCTGTTTTTGAAAAATAATAAAATACGAGCAAAGCATATTCATTAGAGAAAAAATGACTAATTTTGTGACCTGTTATCAATACCCTATGACAAAGATGAATGAAAACGAGCTTAAATTAGAAGCTTTCCCAGAAGAAATCACCAAGGAAGGTGTAAAGATTTATGGTCAAATATCATACGAGAATCAGATGGCAGTGTTGAGCCACTATTTGCATAACAACCGTGAGGAAGTGGATGATGTGAAGAAGAGAGAAATAATTTTGTCAATTCGTGAATTCCTTTCCCGTAAGAAATTCCGCCTGAATGAATTTGAAGACGAGTTGACAGATGAACAAGTATGGATGGCCGCTGAATCACCATCAGAATACAGCCTCTTTAACGACTTTTTCAATGTGCCATTTCCCGCCCCTGAGCATCCTCGTTTTACATTTATTGACTTATTCGCAGGTATTGGCGGCTTCAGGATAGCTTTTCAAAATCTTGGTGGCAAATGCGTTTATTCATCGGAGTTTGATGTCAAAGCTCAAGAATCGTATCTCGCAAACTTTGGAGAAATGCCTTTTGGTGACATTACAAAAGAATCTACTAAAAGCTATATTCCAAAAGACTTCGACATTCTTTGTGGTGGTTTTCCATGTCAAGCTTTTTCCCTCGCTGGCCGTCGCCTTGGTTTCAAGGATGAGACACGAGGAACTTTATTCTTTGAAATAGAAGGTATTTTGAGAAAGCATCAGCCTCGAGCATTCTTTCTTGAAAATGTAAAAGGTTTGGCCATTCACGATAAAGGTCGAACATTGAAAACCATACTCGAACACCTTGACGATGCTGGTTACGATGTTGTACCCCCCCAGATTTTGAATGCAATGGACTATGGTGTGCCGCAGCATCGTGAGCGTATTTACATTATCGGTTTTCGTAAGGATTTACGCATCAATCTTGCTGACTTCCACTACCCTAATCCACAAACAATAGGTGATGACCGCCCAAAGTTCCGTGATGTGATGGAAAAAAACGTCCCATCTGTAAAGTATTATCTTTCTACTGTTTACGTTGAGACACTGAAACGTCATCGTGCACGCCATGAAGCTGCTGGTCACGGCTTTGGGTATGAGATAATCGACGAAAATGGCGTGGCAAATGCAATCGTTGTTGGCGGTATGGGAAGAGAACGCAACCTCATAATTGATAAGAGGCTAACAGACTTTACACCTGTAACAAATATCAAAGGTGAAGTAAATCGTGAAGGTATTCGACGTATGACACCACGCGAATGGGCTCGACTGCAAGGTTTCCCTGATGATTTTAGGATTGTAGTTGCTGATGCCTCTGCATATAAACAATTCGGAAACTCTGTAGCAATTCCTGCTATTCAAGCCACTGCTGGAAAAATACTTCAATCTTTAGAAATCAATTAATACCACTAAAATGGCAAAATCATATAACAAAGGTGAATGGAGCGAAATCTATGTATTGTTTAAGTTATTAGGCGAGAAGAAAGTTTTTGCGGGTGATGGAGATTTAAACAAGATTGAAAACCTATTCTACCCAATTATTAAGATTCTTCGCGATGAGCAAAAGGGGCATTACGAATACTCTTTAGATGACGGAATTGTTATTGTATCAGAAGACGGTACAGAATTATTAAGAAGAAAGATTAGTGACTTCATGGACATGGCCAATATGCTACTTGGAATTATTAGAAAGTCCAAAGGTGCCTTCATAGCTACAGAAATTGAGCAATTTATGTCAGAAATTCATTGTTGTGAAGTGAAAGCAAAGTCACAAGACAAGACAGACATAAAAATTGTCTTACACGACTTTCGGACAGGTATGTCACCCACACTTGGTTTCAGCATCAAGTCAAAGCTTGGTAGTGATTCCACGCTATTTAATGCCGGTCGTACAACCAATTTCACATATACAATCACAGGACATAAATTCTCTGTTGATGAAACCAAAACCATCAATGCCATAAACTCAAGGCAAAAATTTATTGACCGTGTTATCAAAATCCAAGATTTAGGCGGCAAATTCGAGTTTAAGGAAATGGATGATTCAATATGCCGTAATAATTTTGTATTAATTGACAGTTGTTTGCCATCTATCATGGCAGAAATTCTTTTGCAAGGAAACCAAGGAGGCAGTAAAGATTTAAAAGCATTAACAGAAATCATATCTGAACGAAATCCAATGAATTACGACATGGCGTACAATCAGAAGTATTATGAGCATAAAGTCAAGAACTTTTTAGTGGCCTCTGCTCTAGGCATGGTGCCACACACGCCTTGGAATGGAAAATACGAGGCCAACGGAGGTTATCTCGTGGTAAAAGACGATGGCGATATACTATGTTATCATTTCTATGACCGCAATCTCTTTGAAGATTATCTTTATAATAATACTCGACTGGAATCGCCTTCTCAGACAAAGTACAAATTTGCAGAACTATACCGAGGCGAAGATGGGAATCAATACTTCAAATTGAATCTCCAAGTCCGCTTCAAGTAATAAAGATGGGAACGCCCTTGGCTTCTTCCCAAAGCAGTTCAAACTCGTGCTTGGCAAAAGCCACATCGTCAAATTGGGTCAGCTTGACATTGAACTCGTATTGCTTGTCGTCGCCTATGCCTAAACCATTGCCACTCAAGTTGCTACTGCCCGTTATGGCCGCCCCGAAAGTGTGTTGGTTGAAGTTGTCGGGATAAAGGATGTAGAACTTGGCGTGTATCTTCTTCGAGGGATGGGCGCGAAGCTCCAACTTGCCGTCAATCATATCCTGCACCATCTGGAGCATACCGTCCTCCACTTGTTTGGTGTAGTTCGACTGTTCAATGTCTTGTTTCAGCAGCCGCAGACATTCTTCCTTCACATCTTCCTCCGCACCAAAGAAGATTTCGCCCCTTTGGTGGGCTTTGGCGATGTACTTGTCCACGTCAATGCCAATCAGGATGCGCACCTTATTCATATTGTCGAGGAAAGGCCGCAAAGTGAAATAGCCCGATGCACGGAGAAAGCCCACCACGGCATCAAGGTTCTTGATTTGAGGGTTATTTTCGAGTATGCCCTCAAACTCTTTCATCAAAGTGTTCCCATCCCTATTGGTGAAGAAATGGGAAGAGACAGGTATCTCTACCATACGCTATCGTTTTGCAGCGCAAGGACTATCTTTCGGAGGGGATGGGTTCAAACGAAGAACCTCGGGACACGAAAAAGCGCAGATTGGCGCTCATCAATGTCCTAAGGTCCTCGGATAACCCATTTACGAAGATAAGTCCAGCCTGCGCAAGCGCAGGCGCTGGCACTTATTCGTTACGTAAATGTCTGTCGAATTTCCGAGGTTCTAGGACATTCCGAATTTAGCACTAACGCTATGTTATTTCCAATAAAAACGCACCGCTATTTAGGCGATACTTGAGGGCAAAAATACAAAAACTTGGAGAAACAATAGAAAAAAGAGTAAAAAGAAAGATTTCAATCTAAAAGAATGAGAGCATTGACACCTTGGCATCGGCACCCACCGCCGTCTGCGGGACGCAGACGATGACAATGCGCCAGGCCCAAGTCCCGAAGGGACGACCCTATTACACCCCGATATGCAATGCCGGGTTTTCATATTTCATAAAAATCGCGGAAAAATTTCCTCATTTTTTGGTTTTTATGAGGAAATAATTCCGCGAATTTGGCCGAAAGGCTTTTGTGCCTTATTCGTGCGCAATCACCAAGCGTTGCGTCTTTCCGTTGCTTGTCTTGATGAAATAGATGCCGTTTTGGTACTTGGCGGTCGGGATAATCAGTTGTGTTTCATCGGTGAAGAAGGTTTCGACTTTTTGTCCCAATGTGTTGTAAAGGCTTACTTCGCCAAGGTTTTCGCCCTGGAGGGTCACGCTTTCGTTGGCAGGGTTGGGGAACAAAGTCAGTGTTGTGCCGTTCTCATCGAGGCCAACAGTGGATTCATAGATGATGTCGACTTCAAAATCGCCCGCCGTGGTGTTGACGTACATTTTTCCTTCAAAAGACTGTCTTACAGGCACATCGACATAAACTTCCACAGTGGCGGTTTGGCCAGCAGCAACAGTCATGCCTTCGGTGACATCTTGACCTTCATACATGCAGTGCATCGTAAAGATGGGGTCGGAGGTGAAGGCGTTGACGGTCACTTCTTCAGCGGTCATGTTGGAAATGGTCAGTTGGCCGGGCTGGTAGGTCTCGCCGTCGTTGTAGATGTGCATGGTCTGAGGATTGACGGTCAGCGTGCCAGTGCAGTCGTGAGGTTGCAAGCCGTTTTGCTGCATGGCGTTCACCACATCTTGGGCCGAGAAAGGATAGAGATCCAGCAGGCCTCGGATGGGGATGCTGCGGTCGGGCATGATGAGGACGAGCGTGGGGCAGGCTTGGATGCCGTAAAGGTCGAAGACCTCGTTGCCGCCGCCGTCCTTCCCGACGGTGGGGAACTCTACGCCATATTCGTTGGCCCATTGCTGGCAGGCGGCATCGCTGTCGATGTAAGAAATCTCGATGTAGAACACATCGTGCATGTTGCAGCCCATCTGGGTATAGGAACCCGTAATGTAGGGCGAAATCACTTGGCATTGGCCGCAAGTGTAGAAGAAGAAGTCGATGAAGACGGCCTGGCCTCGGTCGAGGATTTCGAAGAGGTTGTAGGTCTGCCCGTGGCAGTCGGTGACGGTGAAGTCAACGGCTTGCGTGAGAGGGGTCTGCTGTGCGCGAAGGCCTGCGCCAAAGAGCAGGAACGCGAATAGAATGGAGAGTTTTTTCATGGTGTTATTGTTTTGTGACGAGTTTCACGATTTGGCCGTTTTCAGTGGTCACACGCACCATGTAAACGCCATTTTGATATTGGCTCATGTCGAGGGTGGCCATGTTACCGTCGGCGTTGCTTTCGTAAATCACTTGGCCGATGGCGTTCATCACTGCGACGTGATTGATGCCCGAGGCAAGGATGCTCACATTGCCCGAGGTGGGGTTGGGATATACGGAAATGGCTTCGTTGCTTTCGCCAATCCAGTCGTAGCCGTCGACATAAACCCATGCCAACCAACTGTAAGCCTCGCTGCTCACCGAAGCCACATCCATCCAGCCATAGCCGTCGATGCCTAACCAGCGGCTGTTGGGATTGCCCACGTCGGCAACGGCCGGAGCGGGATATTCGATGGAGCCGTCATGGTAGAAAGTCAGCCAAATGTTTTCTGTGCCGTCGATTTCGATGGGTGTGTCGAGCCTGAAGGTGACCACATCGCCGACCGTTCCGGTGATTTCAAAGGTTTGGGTGTGAATCAAAGTGCCGGGGGCAATATCGCCGCCAGTGTAGATGTTGAGGGTGTAGGTGGTGGCAAATTGCTCTTCGCCAGCATCCAAGAATCCGAACTCGGTGAAGGAGCAGCCCTTGTACTCGCTCATCAACTCGGCGGGGAACATGTAACCCCAATTGAAGGGCATTCCGATGCCGATGATTTGTGGTGACGAATAATCGCCGACGTAGGAGAACCAAGAACCCTCAGAAGGGATTCGGTCTTGTGAAATCGTCACATTGTTCAATCCGGTGGCTTTCACTTGGATTTCGTCACGGTTTTGTGCCTGTGCAATGCCAGTCATGGCAAAAGCACAAATCAGAAGGAAAAATACATTTTTTTTCATACGGTTAAGATTTTAATGAATTGTTAATTATTGTTAATGATAATATCTTCGCTGATATGGGTGATGATGGTGTTACATTCCTCTTGGTCGTCGTAGAAGAAGAGCCAAAGGGTGTGCTCGTCGTTGTCGGCGGCGGTGATGTAGCCGATGTGTCCTTGGGTTTTGGCATCGTCCATGATGAGTTCGTTTCGGTCTTTTTGCTGTTGCAGGCTGCCTTGGGTTGCAGTGTCTGCTGGAACGTCCCCGCTATTGGCTGCAATTTTTTCGCTAATCAGCCCGATGACAACGGCTCGCGCGATGGTCATAATGTAGTCGTCGTAGGTGTTGTCGTTGGATTCATGTTCGATTTCGCCTTGGCCGACGACCACGGCTGTCTTGGGCAGCAACGAGTCGGGGGCTTGGAAGCTATTCATGATTTCGCGGATCTTGTCGGCAACGATGACTGTGAATCTCTCAATGTCTGCATCGGGTATCTGGCTGATGTCGGTCAAGGTGTCGAGAACGGCACCGTCCAAAAAATCGGTTTCGATGCCCACGCCCACCATGAAAGGATTCTCCTCGTTTTGGCAGTTGAGGTCGGAGGTGTCGTAAGGCATGAAGCCGAAATCCTGTTTCAGCGTTTTCCAATCCGCTTCGTTGGAGGCTTGCAACATCAAGGCATCGATGCACTTTCCGTTGACAGTCAAGTCGCCGAGGTAGGCCACGGTGAGGTTGGCATTGTCGGCATACTTGCAATAGATTTCCAACGCTGCTTTTTCGCAGGTTTTCCCTGAAGTTTCCGTCTTTTCCTTGCAAGCCGACAAAACGATTGCAAGGAGCAAAACGAGATATGGAACAAGGCTTTTCATCGTCTTTGTGTTTTGTTATTTGATCACTTTGTTGGCCAAGAGCATGATGTCTTGCGCCGAGCAGCCGTTGTTGCAGATGAAGTGGACGGTTTGGCTTTCCACGGTCACTTCCTCGGCCACGGGAAGCCCGTTGTCGGGTTGGCCTTGGCGGGTCAGGCCGATGGCAGCCACGCCGATGACGAGGCTGGCGGCGGCAGCGTAGGGTATCCAGCGTCTGGTGCGGTGAAGGGGGATGACATTCGCTTCCAAACCGGCAGGGTCTTGTTGCGCCTTTTCTGCCCAACGCAAAAAGGCCTGGTCGTCAGGTGCCCACTTTTCGGCCTGTTCCTTCCAATGCATGCGGCTTTGCCATTGGGTTTTGAAATCGTCGCGTTGCGTGCTTGGGCTCGATGCTTTTATGTTGTTTTCCATTGTCATAGATTGTTTTCTCTTTCGTACATTAGTCTTAGTTTCCGCTTCAGTCGGGCGATGCGCATGGCCACTGCGCCCACCGAACTGCCGGTCATTTCGGCGATTTCCTTGTAGGAAAAGCCGTCCAAGAAGGCGCGAATGACGGTGCCGTTTTCTTCGGGCAAAGTGTTGATAAGTTGTTGCAACTGCTTGTATTTCTCGTTGCCCGGTTCATCGTCCTTTTCGTCCACACGGAACTCCTCAATGGATTCTGTTTTCGGACTTCTGTCCTCTTTGCGCTTCAACATCAACATGGTGTTGGTTGCCACGCGCCAAACCCAAGTCTTTTCCGAACTGCGCTGCTCGAAAGTCCCGAAACTTCTCCAAAGGCTAATCATTACCTCTTGTATGCAGTCTTCCGTCTTCCACGCTTTCCCGAGGGTGTAGTCCGAGCAGATATGCCAAATCATTGCCTTATGCCGTAGCACAAGGGCATTAAAGTTTTCGATGCGTCCGTGTGACTCGGATGATTCCATTCTTTCAGTGCGTCTTTTGATGGTTTTAGGTGCAAAGGTAATCTGAAAAATAACGCGGCTTTACTTTTTTTCAGTATTACAACTTTTTTTTCGTACATTTGTTATGAATTCCTGTTTTTTGCACCTAATAATGTTGTTAAATCCATCATCTAAACAATTACAAGTATGAAACGTACATTTATCCTTTCAGTTTTGGCCTTGGCACTCACGATGATTTGCCAAAGCGCATTTGCTTACGATTACCATGTCAATGGCATCTATTACCGCAAAGCCACACAACAGCTTCCGGGCGGAGGTTGTGGCGAAACCTACCTGATTGTGGTCAACGACGACGAGCCGAACACCTATTCGGGCGATGTGGTCGTCCCCGAAACCGAAGTCATCAACGGCGAGTCGCTCAGGGTGCGCTACATCGGCAGCGAAGCATTCTATGGCTGCACCAACCTGACCAGCGTCACCTTGACCAACAATATCGTGAACATCGGTTTCCATTCGTTTGCCGATTGTCCGCTGTTGGAGGTGATCGACATTCCGTCAAGTGTCCAGCAAATCAACTCGAATGCATTCAGCAATTGTGAAGAGCTCGACTACATCTTCATCCACAGCAACGTGCCTTTCTTCCTTTGGGACGATGCCTTTGCCGACATCAACGACCATGTTCACATCGTGGTGCCCTGCAACTGCATCGAAGCCTTCGAAGCTTCCGAGGAATGGCAAGGCATCCAGCTTTATGACGACTGCGGCAACGTGGGCATCGGCGAAACCGAAACCGCCACTATCGCCGTTTATCCCAATCCCGCTTCGCAAAGCCTCACCATCGAAGCCGACGGCCTCGTGACCATCACCGACGAAACGGGCCGCGTGGTGAGAACCTTGTTTGTCGACAACAAGAAAACCATCGATTTGCAAGGCCTTTCAAGTGGTTTTTACTTCGTGAAAGCCGGTACAGAGGTGAAGAAGGTTTTGGTGAAGTAATAAAAGCCCGACTTTTTCTTGACATGACAATTCCGAAGGCAGTTTTTGCTTTCGGAATTGTTTTTTAATCTGCAAGAAGGAGGAGCAGGTGGTGCTGATGGAATAATGATATGAAAAAACCGCAATACAAGTTTTTGCTTGAATTGCGGATTTAGAAGCCCTATAATCACTTTCCTTGCTTTAGAACATACTTGTCTTTAATATCGTACCATCTTGGAACATTAAGAGAGATTCCGAAAAACTTTTCATAACTATCTTTCAAGTTTTTAAGCCAATGCTCCGCAATAGGACGAGTCTGATTATAGTCATAAATGGTTTGTTCAATTGCAGCGAGAAAGTCTTCTAATGATTCAAATGTAGGAAAAGAAGAACGATTTCCATACCATACCGAAGGCCGAATATTATAGATGACGTTTTTCTTTTCTTGAACTTTTATGGGTCTGTTGCTGCTCGCACAACACATTTCCCAAACGTTTTTTAGCCATACTTGGTAGATAGTAACAGTTCCTGTTTCTATATCCATGCCATATCCAATTGCTAAATATTTACTATGCAAGCGATAAGGTTTATCGATTATCTCACGGATATACGACTGGAAGTTGGCTATATCAAAGCCTGGTCCACGATTCAAATAATCAAAGCATTTGATTTCAAATAGCTCATGTTCTTTGTTTTCGGGATTAAGATTGAAGATTATCTGTGGTTCATCTTCATCTACCACAAACGGAACAGCATTCTCACGCAACCATGATTTAAGCCATTTAATAACAATCTTTGAGATAATATCGGCTTCCCCTAGGTCGACAGCAATATTTCCAACCATAATTCTCCCCTGAAATTGGAAAGATGGGAATGCTTTACAACACAAATCATTATATAAATCTTCTATAGACATATCTCTCATAATTCATTTAGGGTATTAAAAAAATCTTCGTCAACCTCATATGACTTGATTTCTTTCAAACCAATTCCGTATTCCGCTAATTTGTTTATTAATTCCTCTCCATCCATAAGATCTATTAAACGCTTTCCTTCACTAGATGCTTCTTCTTTGGCTTCGCGTGTGAAAGCTCCAGTTGTAATGAGAACACCTTTTTCAATATTTGTCCCCAGAGAGCCTCGGAAATCTCTAATCTGAGGAGAACCAACTTGACCTTTATAGCGTTTACATTGAAATGCTACATTGAAGCTGAAGATTCCATTTATTCGCAATTTACCCGTTCCATCAATGCCGCCATCACCTGATTTCTTTGTGACTTCAACATTGGAAAAGCCACATTCGCGAAGCAATCTTTGTGCGAGTTTTTCAAATGCATATGGATTTAGATTTTGAAGTATTTCTGAAGTTCTTTCCCGCCAATCTTTCTCATTGTTTGAGTTATCTCCTTCTACAGCTTTACCGCCACTATTTGTTTTAGATTTTGAAACGACTTTCTTAATTACACGCCAGTCGATTTCGCCTGATTTAAGCAGTTTAGCACCTTTAGGTGTCAGATGCCATACGCCTTGTTTACTATTTTCCACCGCACCAAAGTTTTTCAAATCTGTTCTTGCCCACATTAGCCTATATTCAACTTCAGTCATAGTAAAACTATGCATTTCATCTATTACATCTTGTGACAGATTGGTTATTGTGAGTATTTTCTTATATATTTCTTGAGTTGAACCTGAACCACCTAACATATCTAAAGCTTGTAATGTCGGCTCATAGAAAAACTGTGCTGATGGACATAGTTTTTTATTTGTAGTTTTCTTGCTCATATATAATTCTTTATTATTGTTTACAAATAATTACGCAGTTATCCTCTCTTGATGTAAGCCAAACCCTTCGGAATGTTCAGCTTGTTCTAACCCTAACCGAATACCACCTATACCTGCAAAAAGATCAATGAAGCGAACGATTGTTTTTTCTTCTATTATTTCTTTTACACTCGTGTCTGTGAAACAATACCAAATTCTCAAATTGTGAGGTTTATATTCGTCAAATAAGTGTCTGACAAACTTAAACTGAAACAACAACCGCATTCTTTCGTCGTCGCTTTCAGGGTCAAACTCTTTTTTTGTGCATGTGTTGATATGGTGAACTTTATATATGTCACGTATACCCTTACCCTTGAAATAAGGTACAAAATATTCAACTTCCTGAAGATTTATGGTGTTCGGAAATTTGGGTCGTGTGAAATACTCAGATGCTTTGAGTTCCTCGTATGGTTTGGCGTTCTCTTGAGGCACATATGCTACAAGAACTCTTGCCTTTGGATTCATACCAAAACATAACTTGTCATCTTTTTCCAAAGGATGAGCCTGAGGAGTTATTCCATCTTGGTAAATATTACGAAACTCTTCAAAGTCAATACTAAGAATTTGGGGATTACTGTTGTTTTTAGACATTTTTCTTATTGTGTTATTTCACCTTTCACCATCAATATCAAGAATAATTTGCCTGCAAAAGTATATTATTTCCCTAATATATGCAAAAGGTGTAGATTCAATGTGCAAAGTTAGGAAGGATTTATGAATAAATGAAAAATCCGCAACCCAAGCCTTTACCTGAATTGCGGAATCTTTCTGTGCTTATTTCGTTTTTATTGTTTTGATATTCAATTATTTATTTTCTTGTTGCAATCTATACAATTCCTTTTGTTGCTCTATCTCGCGGCGCAGTTCTTCCTCGGTGGGCATCAGCGGCATGTATTTGGCGGCAAAAAGGTTGTCGCTGTCGTGCAGAATCGAGTAACGGGCAATGTCCTTGCTGGTAGCACGCTCCACATTTCTGTTGAGGCGGTTTGCAGATACCATCGTGCGGCAACGGGGTTTTCAACTCGCAAAGCCGTGCGATAATGCGACCAAGTCAAATTCTGCACACGCGTGTGCAGAATTTCTAAATCATTGAAAGTCAAATAGAACTGTTTGAATAGCCACAGATTTCTAACGCTAAACCCCTTACCGTATGTTTTGGTCAGTTCCTCGGAAAGCATTTCAATCAACTGCGTTCCATATTCGGCGCGTTCCTTGCCATTTTGCTCCTGCTCCACAATGCGTTGTCCTATGCGCCAATAGGTCTCAATCATCACGGCGTTCACGGCTCCGTATGCCGCATTGCGGCCTTGTTCCACCAGCCGCTTGATGTCGCCAATGAAGGATTCCGTGTTGCTATGTAAGGTCAAGTCTGCCATGTCGTTTCGAACTTTGCAAAAGTACAAATTATTTCGAAATCCAACCCTCAATTTGCAAAACGGGTGGTTTCATAAATGTATATAACCAGTACCCATAATAAACAAGGCCAGATAAGCGATGGCCATAAGGAAGACTTTTAATGCTGTTTTCATAATTGTTACTTTTTAAAATAATGATACTACAAAAATCCGTCTTTGTAAAAATTCCGACAATCCCTACAAATAGGTATTTTTGAGTCTTTCTTTCCCTATTGTTGGTTTCCAAAGAGATGTGATGCAATGGACATAAAATCACGATAATTAGTGATTTTTGAGTAATCAACAACCGAATGTTTTAGAAGTTGTGACGGGGTCTCAATGCGCAAAAACAAACCCTAAATAGCATCTCACACCCTTGGGCATTTCGATGTTTGAAACAAGGATAAGCCTGTCAACCTTCAAAGTCAGGTGGACGGCTTCTGTAAGGGCATACTCCACGCCGATGTTGGGATTCACGAAGAAAAACGTCTCATTGTGTAAAAAGGCATCTGGTTCCGCTTCCCAGTCGTCAGCCGAGCCTTCAAACATCAGCAGTGACGAGGCTTTCCCTCCACCAACAGTGACCCCCACATTAGGCTGCCATCGCCCGAATTGCCAATAGGCATCAGCCAGCAGTCCGCCCCAACTGGTTCGGATATAACTGCCGTTGTGCATTTGTTTCAAGGTATTCACATAGCCTTCACCACCCAAACGAAAATGATTGCCAAGATGATAACGGAGCACTCCGCCGAGGCCGAAGGTCATTCCTTCCGCTTTATGGTTTAAGGCGGTTAGGTTGCCATGCAGGTAACCCGTATGTATCATCATACCACCATCGAAACGCTGGAGGTTTTGGGCTTGGCTTTGTGTGAACGAGATGATGATCAACAGAAAGGATAGAACAATATATATCAGCGGTCTTTTCATTTCTTTCCTTTCAAAATCGCCGATCCGCTCAACCCCATCCATTTGGCTTCCCATGGGGTCATGAACATGCCGTTGGTGGTGTCAATGAGTTCAACCTCTTCATAGCCCATGCCTTTCAGTTTCTTGACAAAAGCCTGCATGTCGCCATATTTGATTCGAGAGAAAATGTCATGAATGGCAAAGGTGCCACCTTTCTTCAGCACACGCAGGGTTTCCAACAAAATGGCTTGTCGGTCGCGGCTCGAGATGTTGTGATAGACATAATTGCTGGTCACCGCATCGAAAGTCTCGTCGGCAAAGTCAAGTTTCAATGCGTTGCCATGGCCGAAATGGGTATTACTCACACCCTCGGCCTGTGCGTTTTGTTCGCATAAGGCAAGGCTATAGGAAGCATATTCTTTGCCCCAGCGGTCGATGCCGACCATCATGGATTTAGAATTGCGTTTGGCGCAGGCAATGGCCAGCGCACCACTACCGCAGCCCACATCGAGACCTTTTCCACCTTCAGGAAGGGTGACATAAGCGGCAACGCCGTCAATGATCTGTTTCGACATCTGACGCTTGCCGTTGTAGGAGAAGGCACGATGCAACAGCCACATCCATAGTGTCACCAAAGCCAGCACGATGGCGAGCACAAGGAAAACGATTTTCAGGACAGTCTTCAGCGTTCCGGCGGCAAGCAGCCCGCTCACGCCAAAGACAAGGAATAATAACAGGCAGGCCAATGCACCGCACAAAGTCCCAAGGATCATGCCTTTAGGCATCCAGTTTTTGTAGTTGGGTTTCATTTTCTTTATTGCTGTTTTCATAGGTTTCTTTTAGTTGTTTGACACTGCAAAGTAATGGCCATTTCAAAAACCGTGAAATCCCTATTGATGGGTAATGTCAAATGTTCTTATCCCAAGTTTTGACGATTTTTGAAAATAACCGCCGCAAGGGTTTTTCTTGACCCTTGTGACGGTTGGGTTGTTAGAACTTTGTGTTACGCTTCTTCAATGGCTCCCACAGGGCAGCCTTCTTTAGCTTCGGCTGCGGAAGCCAATGCCGACTCGGGCACTTCACCATCAATGGCGACAGCCACGTCACCTTGGATTCTGAACACTTCAGGGCAGGTGGACTCGCAAAGGCCGCAACCGATGCAACTGTCATTTACTTTGTACTTCATGATGTTCCTTTCTGTTATTGGTTTATGTGTTGGTTAATCAATCCTTTGATTTTCTCGATGATGGCCTCCACTTCCATCCCCGATTTCTTGCTCATTTCGGCGATGGTAGCCTTGCCCAACATGATTTTGCCAACGGGCGTGTTGAGCATCT
>CACXUM010000050.1 GCA_902770835.1 uncultured Bacteroidia bacterium | reverse complement strand
TTTCGGGGCAAAGGAATTGGACGACATCACCAAATACGAGGCCTATTACGAGGTGCTGACATACGTGGTCTTCTCCATTTTCAATTACCGGACTTCCACACAAGTGAAGGTGGCGCGTGGACGCACGGATGTGGTGGTCTTCATGCGCGACGCGGTCTATGTGATGGAACTGAAGATGCGAGGCTCGGCGCAAGAGGCCCTCGACCAAATCAACTCGAAGGACTATGCCATCCCCTACCAAGCCGAGGGCAAGCCTGTTATTAAAATAGGTATCGCCTTCTCGCAAGAAACCAAGACCGTTTCGGATTGGATAATTGAACGATGATTGTTCTTGTGTTTTTCCAGAACGCTCACACCTTCCGAACTTTCCAATGTTACTTCCTAAAATGCTCAAACACAACCTTGGCCTTCGCCGATCCGACGATTTCGTAAAGTCGCTCCAATGAGGCCTCCTTGATACCTTTCACTGATTTCAGTTCGAGCAAGAGTTTTTCCGCCGTCTTCTTCCCCACCCCCTTGATGTCGGCCAACTCGGAATGGATGAAACCTTTCTCGAATTTCTTTCGGTGGAACGTGATGGCGAAACGGTGTACCTCATCCTGAATGTGCGTCAACAGGCGAAACACCTCCGAATTGGGTTTCAAGCCCACAATGCGAGGCGGGAAACCAAACAGCAATTCATTGGTGCGGTGATGGTCGTCCTTGGCCAAACCCGCAATGGGAATGTTGACATGAAGTTCATCCTCAATCACTTGCCTCACCACTTCCATTTGGCCTTTGCCGCCATCGGTGATGATAAGGTTGGGCAAAGGCTTTTGCTCTTCGATGAGTCGAGAATAGCGTCGGCGCACCACTTCCTTCATCGAGGCATAGTCGTCGGGGCCTTCCACCGTCTTGATGTTGAAATGGCGGTAGCCCGCCTTGTTGGGCTTGCCTTTCACGAACTGCACCATACCCGCCACGGCATAGTCGCCTTGGAAGTTGGAGTTGTCGAAACACTCGATCACTTCGGGCATTTCCTCCAGTTGCAGGGCTTCTTTCAATTGGTTGAGCACCCGTTTCTGGTGCCTTTCAGGGTCGACCAAAGAGCGTTGCTTTTCGAGGTCGATGCGGTATTGCATGGCATTGCGGCGCGAGAGGTCTAAGAGTTTCAACTTGTCGCCGCGTTGCGGGATGGTTACTTGCACCTCGCCGAGGGCGTAGTCCAACTTCATCGGGACGATGATTTCGGGCGCATGGTTGCCCATCTGTTGACGCAAGTCGGCCACAGCCAAGAGCAGCAATTCCTCCACCGTTTCCTCAAGTCGGCGTTTCATCTCAAACGAGTGCGACTGCACCACAGCGCCGTCCTTCACCTTCATATAATTGACATAAAACAGTTCGCCGTCATCGACGTATGAGAACACCTCCACATCGTGAATCGACTGGCTGACCACCGTCGAGCGGCTGCGGTAGTTCTCCAACAGGTCATATTTCACCTTGATTTCCTGCGCCTGCTCAAACTCCATCCGCGAGGCATGGTCCATCATCTGCGCCTTCAAGTCGCGCATCACCCCACTCATGTTGCCCTTGATGATTTCACGGATTTCGGCAATCATGGCGTTGTAATCCGCCTTGGAAATCAGGCCTTCGCAAGGGCCGTTGCACTTATGGATGTGGTAATCAAGGCAGACTTTGTACTTCTTTTTCTCCACGCCGATTTCCGTCAGCGGCGTGCGGCACGAGCGCACCTTATATACTTGTGTGAGCAAGTCAAGCAAGATATGCGCCGTGCGCACCGAGGGATACGGCCCGAAATACTCCGAGCCGTCGTTGACCTTCCTTCGCGTCAGGAAAACACGTGGAAAAGCCTCCTTCTTGATGCAAATCCACGGGTAGGTTTTATCGTCCTTGAGCATGATGTTGTAGCGCGGCTTGTACTGCTTGATCATCGTGTTTTCAAGCAGCAAAGCCTCTGATTCCGAGTCAACTATGCTATATTCAAGGTCGGCGATTTTGCTGACGAGGACGCGCGTCTTGCCGAATTGTTCTTTGTTGAAATAACTGCTAACGCGGCGTTTGAGGTTCTTGGCCTTGCCAACGTAAATCAGTTCGCCTTTCTTATCGAAATAGCGGTACACGCCGGGCTTATTGGGAAGCGCGGCGAGTTTTTGTTTCACTATTTCGGGAAGGTCATTCATGTTTCCTCATGTGGTCCCAGCCTTGTGCCTTGATGGGAATGACATGGTTATCAGGAGTAATCATTTCGGCAATGCCAACATTGTCAGTCATATAACCGATGACGGTCACATCCGCCGAAAGGGTCTTTATCTTCTCATAATCCTTCTGGTCGATGGTGAAAAGCAATTCGTAGTCCTCGCCACCGCTCAGTGCCGCCACCGAAGGCACGATTTGGAACTCCTTGGCCATTTTATCTGTTGTCGGGTCGATGGGGATTCTTTCTTCATAAAGTTGGCAGCCCACTTTAGACTCCTTGCAGAGGTGAAGGATTTCGGAGGCCAGACCATCGGAAATGTCGATCATCGAAGTGGGTTTAATGCCCAAATTCTTCAATTGCTCCACAATGTCCTTGCGGGCTTCGGGTTTCAGTTGGCGTTCAAGCACATAGTCCAAGCCTTTCAGTTGGGGCTGCATGTTGGGGTTGGAGAGGAACTCAACCTTCTCACGCTCAAGGATGAGCAGTCCGACATAGGCCCCTCCCAAGTCACCGCTCACGCAAAGCAGGTCGTTCTTTTTCGCGCCGCTGCGGTAGACGATGTCCTCCTCCTTCGCCATTCCGATGACCGTGATGGAGATGACGAGGCCCGTCTTGCTACTTGTGGTGTCGCCGCCCACCATATCCACATGGTAACGCTCGCACGCCAAACGGATGCCGGCATATAATTCGTCCAAAGCCTCAACTGAGAAACGGCTCGACACGCCAAGCCCGACCACAATCTGCGTAGGGATGCCGTTCATGGCGTAAATATCAGAGAAATTGCTGATGGCTGCCTTATAGCCGAGGTGCTTCAAAGGGCAATAGGTCAAATCGAAATGTATGCCTTCGATAAGCATATCGACGGAAACGAGCGTGCGGCAGCCTTCGTGGTTGATGACGGCGGCATCGTCGCCCACGCCTTTCAATGAAGAGGCATTTCGCAGGGGAAAATCGGCGGTCAGTTGGTCGATGAGGCCGAATTCGCCGAGTTCGTCCAATTCGGTCAATCTGTTTAATCCATTTTCTTTTTGCATAGCTTAAGTAAAGAATCCCTATTATACATTTTTGTTTTCTATTTTCCTTTTTTGTTCTCGTTTTTCCTCCCATCTTTCCTCTGCCGTTTCTTCTTCTCACCTTGATTAACCACTTCCGAAATGGTTGGGTTGTTATCTCCTTGTTCATTCTCTCCTGAAAGATAATGGGAAAACTTCTGTTCTATTTCATCAATTCTTTTAGTCCAATCTTTTTTTTGCGCCTTGAATTTCAAGTTTCTGACAACCTCATAGCGAATGCCCGAGACAAGCAGGGGCAGGATGAGCAGATTCAGCACACAAAGCATAATAAAAACCACCACCCAAAACTCGGCATGGCTTTGAACAAACCCCAAACTCCTCGCCATTGCGGAGACACAAGCCAGATCACAATGATTCGACGCCAAGAAAGCAAAAAATGAAAACACGGACGCACAAGACATTCCAATAATTGCCATAAATGCAACTGACCCGTTATCGTAATGCTTTTCTTGGTGTTTCTTCTTTATATACGAATAGTATCTTATAGATGCCATTATTATGAAGACAATCAGCATGAAAGCTCTTACGACATCGTCCAAATGAATCAGAAAAACGATGATGAGAAAAGCCAAAAGAACCAAATATACCATCACCACCCCCTTCTTCTCGATTTTAACATCGCCTGCATTCTTTGTCTTCCAATCAACAAAATAGCGAATCCACATTGAAAGCATAATGACCGAATACAAAACATCAAACCAAAACAGCATTGATACACTAAAAACGAAAGGCGAGGGCATGCAGTGTATCGTCATTATTGCCACACACAAGATAAAAGTAAAAAACGAAATGAAGGTCGGAGTACTCTCTTCAATATACGAAGGTGATTCCAACATTTCAGAATCTTTTTGATGAGCCTCCTTGATTTCACTTTTCAATGATAAAACCATACTACTTATTTCATCCTTAGCAATGATGATTCTATACGAATCATCTGGCTTTTCTATAATTATTCCCGTCGGTACTTTTAAGAATTCCGAAACCTTTTCTCCAACATCTTCATTAATTTTATCTAATCTTTCCGTCAATTCAACAATTTTTTCGGAGAAAGCCTCCCCTATAGACCTTTTATAAGTTCTGATTAAATCAAATAAAAAATTCGACAGTCTTTCTTCCTTTCCCTTGCTCAACGACGGAAGCACGCTCAATACAGCGATGGTGGCAATAACGCCAAGAAAAGTGAATTGGTCTGACAGAAACAATTGGGGCTGTTGAACCACCATGACAATGTTTAGGATAGCACACATTCTTGCGAACCATTCTTCAACAATTCAAAAGTTGACTTATACATAGAAGCATAATCTGACCTGTTGAAAGAACACATAGCTGTTCTGAACTTTTCTGAAACCTCTCTCCTAAAAGAATTGCCTGAAACCATGAAATGATTATGTATGTTTTTCAAGTCCGAATCCAATTGGAAAAATCGAAGGCGTTTTTCTTCCATGCTTGGCTTAAAAACATCTTTCCAATTCGGATCGCTCTTTATCCGGTCAAATGCGCCTTCGTTTTCAAGCACGACATTCATTTCCAGTTTTTGCGCAAAAAAAGCCTTGATTGACGCCAATAAATCATCAAAAGGTTTAAATTCGCCAAAACTCTCCGCATCCTCAGCCTCAATATTCTTTGCCAGTTCACTTTTTTCGTTATCAACTTCTTCCTTAAACTCATTCCTAAACAAATAAAAAGACCCACAAAACATATCAATGGGATGTCTCTTCTGTGTGGCTCTCTTAACCAATTCATTAACCACAATCGCTGCATGGATATCACTCTCATTGAAAAATCTTGTTGGTGCATCATCCTTACTCAACGACTGCACATCGCTCATATAATTTTGATAATCTTTAAAGGAAAAGTGTGGAGAACCAGATTCCCCTTTTGAAGATGAAGAAGCATTGTCGTCTGTCATTTTTTCTTATTTTTAGTTGTTATATCGCCATTTTCTGCTGCAAAAATAGTAAAATTTTATATCATCGTTGCAATTGAAGAGAATTTTTCAATTTTTTCTTCATAATAATTGATTTTCCATAAATATGAGCATGTCGTTTCTAACAACTACGTTGTATATTCACAAAAACAATCCAAATTCGCAAAATACTCGCTTCTTTTTCTACTTTTGCAGCATGAAAACCATCAAAGGGTGGTCGTGACGGCACCCACCTGTGGCTCATGTGGCGTGATACCTGCGTATTGTACCACTTGTCAAAGAGTTACGATTTTACCGACCAACGCATTATCTGCGCCTTAGTGACAGCAGACTTGGTGGGTAACATTGTACACACCAAGGCTTCTATATCGGGAACTGAAATAGACTGTCAGGGCGAAGTAGATGTGGCCTGCGCTATGGCTGCCGCTGCCGCCAACCAACTGTTTGGCGGGAGTCCGACGCAAATCGAATATGCAGCCGAGATAGCCCTTGAGCATCATATGGGCATGACTTGCGACCCGATGTGCGGCCTCGTCCAAATCCCTTGCATCGAGCGCAACGCCTACGCCGTTGCCCGCGCCTTAGACTCCAATATTTACTCCACCTTCTCCTCCTATGGATATCATCGCGTGTCGTTCGACAAAGTGGTGGAAACGATGAAAGAGACCGGCAAAGATATACCTTCATTATATAAGGAAACCTCGCAAGGCAAATTGGCGAAAGACTACGGCCAAATGATCTGAAAATAGAAGAAGCCACTCATTTGAATGGCTTCTTCATTTCGTGGTCCCACTAGGGCTTGAACCTAGGACCTACTGATTATGAGTCAGTTGCTCTAACCAACTGCGCTATGGGACCGCGAAAAAGCGCGACAAAACGAAGATTTCCGCCTTTTTTCTTGCTTTTTGCGCTGCAAAGTTACAATTTTGCACCGAATTAGACGGAAAAAATCATCAAAAATGAATACAAAAATCAAAAACATCATCTTCGACCTCGGCGGTGTCATCCTCGACATCGATGAAACCATTGTGTATAAGGAACTCGAAAAGATGGGCATCAAGACTTCGGAACTGGCTCATTCAAAGGAGTTTATCGAAATCATGAGCAAATTCGACACGGGCATTTACACCGCCCCGACCTTCCGAAAGAGAATGAAAGCCCTGCTCGGATTGGAAAAAATGACCGACGAGAAATTCGACTCCATCTGGAACGCCATGCTTCTTGACATCCCCCGCGAGCGCGTCGAAGCCATCGAAAAAGTGAAAAAGCACTACAAGATTTTCCTGATGAGCAACACGAATGTGATTCATTACGACTTGTATGTCAGGGATTTGCAGTTGCGTTTCGGCTATAACGAATTTGACGAGCTGTTCGACAAGTCGTATTTCTCCTTCGCCGAACATCTTGAAAAACCCGACCCGCGCTTCTTTGAGTTGATTCTCGACCATGAAGGCCTATTGCCCGAAGAAACCTTGTTCATCGATGACACGGAAAAGAATATCAACATCGCCAAGTCATTGGGAATCAACACTTATCATATTAGCCGTGAGGAGTTGGTGCGCAACTTGTTTGAAAATGGAGTACTTAAAGATGGTATTGTTGGCTGATTTCATCCAAAATCTCCATGATTTCACCAACTGAAAGAACCTCCATCAACCTCATTTTAAACGGCTTAAAGTTAGGCAGACCCTTGAAGTAAGAAGCCCAGTGTTTCCTGATTTCAAAAATGGCGATGCGCTCGCCTTTCCATTCCACCGACCTTTGAAACTGAATCTTGCTGGCACGAACACGCTCCGCCACATCGGGCAAGGGCAACTCCTCCCCTGTTTCCAAATAATGCCTTATCTGGCTGAAAATCCACGGGTTGCCGTATGTGGCGCGACCAATCATCAGACCGTCAACGCCGAAAGTGTCCTTGTAGTGTTTCGCCGAAGGGCCGTCCACCACATCACCATTGCCAATGATGGGAATGTGCATACGCGGGTTGTTTTTCACTGCCCCGATTAAAGTCCAGTCGGCGGGTTCGCTGTATTTTGTGGTACGCAAGCGACCATGAATCGTCAAGGCGGCAATGCCCACATCTTGCAGTCGCTCAGCGATTTCCACGATTTCACGGTGCTGGTCATCGTAGCCGAGGCGCGTTTTCACGGTGACAGGCGTTTTCACGGCCTCCACCACGGCCTTGGTGATGGCCACCATTTTGGGAATGTCATTCATAATGCCCGAACCAGCGCCTTTCGAGGCCACTTTTTTCACAGGACAGCCGAAATTGATGTCGATAATGTCGGGATGGGCGGTTTCGGCATATCGCGCCGCTTCCACCATCGGCTCAACTGCATTGCCGAAAATCTGGATACCTACAGGTCGCTCAAATTCTTCAAAATCAAGTTTTTTGATACTCTTTACCGAATCACGGATAAGGCCGTCAGCGGAGATGAACTCCGAATAGACCACATCTGCGCCGAACATCTTGCAGACATAGCGGAAAGGCGGGTCGGAAACATCCTCCATCGGTGCGAGGAGGAGCGGATAATGTTCAAATTCGAGGTGGGCAATTTTGTACATAATTACAAGTTTACTTTAACTACAGATTGTACAGATTTCACTGATTTATTACCGACAGAATTTGGCAACTTCGTTGCGGATGGATACAGATGGGTTTTCACCGATTGAAATCTGTATTAATCGGGCGCTTGCGCCTTACATTTATTATTGCTCATCTGTTTAATCTGTATAATCTGTAGTTTGCTATTATTTCAGCGGCAAAATTACAAAAAGTGTATCTTTGCAGCAAAATCAAAGGTCATGAACGACAATTTGTTTATCGAAAACTTGAAACAATCCACTGGGATGCGGATTTTTTTGTATTTGGTTATCTTATTGATTAGTACGCTAATAGGTATTTTATTGGCCGCTGTTTTCTTTACTGGTGACACTGGAATAAAAATCGGACAGGGCATCAGCTCCATCTGTATGTTTGTAGTGCCGCCTTTCGTGTATTATTATCTTACGCGCAAGGAACACCAAATGCAAGAATTGGGATTCCGCAGCCTTACTCCACCGTGGTGGCTGATATTAATAGGTGTGGCTGTGATGTTTGTCTGCATACCTGTCACCACACAACTGACCACATGGAACGAAAACTTGAGTTTCGGTAAAAACTTAACATGGCTCGAAGACTGGATTAAATCCTTGGAAGAAACTGCAAAAGCAGCGACAGAAAAGATGCTGAATGTGGACACAATTGGTGGACTGTTGCTCAATTTGGTCATCGTTGCCCTGATACCCGCCGTGGGCGAGGAAATGACTTTCCGTGGTGTGTTGCAGCAATCGCTGACACGCAAAATGAACCCGCACCTTGCCATTTTCCTTTCGGCGGCCATCTTCTCCTTCATACATTTCCAGTTCTACGGCTTCCTGCCGCGCATGTTCCTCGGCATCCTGTTAGGCTATATGTTTTACATCACCAACTCACTATGGGTCAGCATTTTGATGCACTTCGCCAACAATGGCACGGCGGTGGTTCTCTATTACCTGAATTACAATGGCATCGTCAACATCGACCCTGACCATTTTGGCGCAACGGAAAGTGTGTGGATTTTGTTCGCAAGTGCCTTGGTGACTTCGGGGCTGATTGCTTGGAGTTGGTGGAAAAGCCAGCGAACCCCGCAAGGCAGCGTTATTCCTTCATCGCCTGCCTGATGGCCTTGGCCAATTGGTCGGGGCAGGAAGTGCCTTTGAAGCCGCAGCGGATGCCTTCCAACTTGGCGACGACATCCTCTGCCTTCATGCCTTCCACGAGGGTGGCCACGCCTTGTGTGTTACCATTGCAACCGCCGTAGAACTGCACATTCTTGACAATGCCGTCCTCGATTTCAAACTCGATGGCTTGGCTGCAAGTGCCTTGGGTTCTGTAGGTGTATTTCATTGTATTTCAGTTTTTTAACTACGAATTTTACGAATAAGACGAATTGTTACGAATAGAATTTTGCAAGTTCGTTGCTGATTGGCACGAATAACCAAGAGTATAACTAATTTGTGTAATTCGCAGCCTTGGCTGCAAAATCCACATAACAATATTCGTTAAATTCGTGTAATTCGTAGTTTGTTTTCATTGTTCTATAATTTACTCATAAACTTCTCGCTATCAACCACAAACCTCTCATGGATGCCTTCGCCGATAAGCGTTTCACCCTCGAAGCATTTCACTTCAAAGACCAATCGGCGGCGGTCCACTTCTGTGAGTTCGGCCTCGCAGTGGATGGTGGCTCCAACAGGGCTGGCTTTCAAGTGTTTGATATTGACCGCAATGCCAACGGTTGTGTTGCCTTCTCCGATTTTGTCGGCTACGGCTTCCAAACAGGTCTTTTCCATCAGGGCAATCATGGCTGGGGTGGCAAAAACCTCCAACGCGCCCGAACCATAAACGGCGGCGGTGTCCTTGTGCTCCACCACGAGTGTCTCGCTGTGGCGGAGTCCTTTCAAGTTGTCGTACTCCATTATGCTTGGAAATTCATGGTGATGTTGACGATGACATCGGGGTGCAGCGAGCGACCCACGGGGCAGCTTTCGGCGGCGGCCCAGAGCAGGGCTTTTTGCTTCTCGGTGTATTCCTTTTCGGGGAAGTTGAACACAATGTCGATCTGCCCGATGCGGCGCGGGTCGGCGTTCATGGTCTTGTTTACTGTGTAGGTCGTGCCTTCGATGTCGAATTTGTGGCCTTGCGCGCTGATGCCCATGATGGTCATCATGCAGGCGGCGAGAGCGCCGCAGGCGAGGTCGGTGGGCGAGAAGGCTTCGCCTTTGCCGTGGTTGTCGGTAGGTGCGTCGGTGAGGATGGTCGCGCCCGATTGCACGTGGGTCAACTCATTGCGGAGATTGCCTTTGTAAGTTCCTTTGATTGTCATATTTTGTTGAATTGTTGATTGTTTAATTGTTTAATTGTTGCTGTCGCTTTGCGACATTCCGCATTCATAATTCCGCATTCCGCATTTATTTATTAATTTGTTCCAAAATGAGTCCAGCGAGGCGGCTCGTGCCCACACGGAAGAGGTTCGGGTTGAGCCACTGTTCGCCGAGGATGTTTTTCACTAAATAATAATAGGTGAGGGCATCGTCGGGCGTTTTCATTCCGCCGGCAGGCTTGAAACCGACCTTCTTGCCCGTGGCCTCGTAGTATTCCTTGATGGTGTCGATCATGACGATAGCTGCCAAAGGTGTGGCGGCCACCAGCACCTTGCCCGTCGAAGTCTTGATGAAGTCGGCGCCGGCAAGGATGGCCAACTCACTGGCCTTGCGGATGTTTTGCACGGTCTTCAGTTCGCCCGTCTCAAGGATAACTTTCAGTTTGGCCTTGTCGCCGCAGGTTTCCTTGATGGTCTTGATTTCGTTGAAGATCTCATCATATTTTCCGACGAGGAATGTGCCGCGCGAAATGACCATATCGACCTCATCGGCGCCTTCGTTGACGCAATATTCCACCTCCTTGACTTTCAGGTCGAAAGGCATCTGACCCGAAGGGAAACAACAGGCGACGGTTGCCACACGGATGCCGCTGCCAGCCAACAGCTGCTTGGCCTGACGGATGAAGGGACTGTAAATGCAGATGGCGGGCACGCTGAGATGAGGCTTCTGTTTCGGGAAAGCCAAGGCTTTCTCGCAGAAGACCTTGATTTTGGCCTCGTTATCGAAGGCTTCCAAAGTGGTGAAGTCGATGCTTTGGAAGATGGTTTTCAAGGCTTCCTTTTCGTGGCCTTTTTTCTTTTCTTCGTTGAGAATCAACGCAATGCGCTCGTTGAGCGCGGCTTCGCTATGGTTGTAGGGGGTGAATTTCATGGTGATATATAATTTGGTCATTCTTCTTTCGATAGTTTTTCAAGCAATTCCCTGCCTTTTTGTGTCAGATAGTATGACTGCATCGGGTGGTTGGGCTTTTCGGGATAAAGCATGGCGATATTGCCTTCCTCAACATTTGGATTGATATAAGTGTATAGTAAGTTTTTTCTGTCACGAAGTCTCAAACCTTCCATTAAAGTCTTCAAATTCGCTCCCTTATCTCCAATGATGGAAAGAAGAGCCTTTATGCGTCTTGCTTTTTTGTTGGAGGTTGTGGGGTTTTGAGGTTGTGGGGTTTTGAGGTTGTGGGGTTTTGAGGTTGTGGGGTTTTGAGGTTGTGGGGTTGTATGTTCTTGAAGTTGTGCGTTTTCGAGGTTGTGTGTTTTCGAGGTTGTATGTTTTCGAGGTTGTACGGTTTCTGAGGTTGTACGGTTTTCGAGGTTGTACGGTTTTGAGGTTGTACGGTTTTCGAGGTTGTACGGTTTTGAGGTTGTACGATAAAAAGTAATCCAAACGAACAATCCGTTTGTTCCGTATTTGGGCTCGGGCAAACCTGCTTCCACGCAGGCTTCCATCATGCGGCTCACACCACTGCCCCAATTTTCCAGGAAAGTGGTCTTGAACAAAATATCAGCTATGAGTGGGTTCTGTGCAAATGATTGATGGTTGGTTTTTATGGTTTCCACCGTCAGTTCTTCAGGTAGATGGCCGGTGTTCTCAATCTCTACACGGTCGTCATAGATGGCAATGCCGACAGAGCCACTTGGACTATGAAATTGCCTGTGGCAGAGCGCGTTGGTCAGTGCTTCGCGAAGGGCAACGGCAGGAATCTCCAGTTTCTCCTCTCTCATGAAGCCCACAATCTTGCCGCTTAACGACAAATGCTTGAAGAAGAAAGCCATGCCAGCATCCAACAAATCGAAAAAGTTGCCGTAGGCCCGTTGGTTGTCGATGAACTCCATCTTGTCCGTTCCACGGAAACGGGCCATTCGCAGCAAAAACTGGGGAAAATCCCTCGTGTCGCGCAAAAACAAGGCGGCAGCGGCATTCTTCAACTGTCCTTTTTTTGTAAGTTTCAACTCCTCTACAAGCCGCTCTGTCGTGTCGGTGAGCGAGGTGGCGGGCATTCTTCCGCGTTCTACACCAAGACGCACCGACCCTCTAATGCGTTGCTCGTCCAAATCCGCAATGGTGATGTCTTCGCATATTTGGCCTTCCCATGGATAGTGCTTCAGCCTGCTTCGCATCAACCTTTCCTCAAAAATGTCGCGAGGCATGACAATCGTCGTGCTTTCCACGCGCAAATAGGGTTTCCCATCGTAGGTATAGGGCACCTCACCAAAAGAGGCTCCGTCCAAACGTATGGCAATGACTTGAAACCCCTCGCGGTCAGGAATATCGACATATTCCACAGGGAGGTCGATGGATGGCTCAAGTTTGGTGAGTTCGTGGGCGATTTCCCTGCGTGTGCTTTCCGTAACTTGTTGGCCCAAAATCTGTAAAGAGGTTGGTGCAATTCCAAACAACAGCCATCCGCCTGCCGTGTTGAGAAAAGCACAGGTAGAACGCATTCCGTCTTTCAACTCGCCCGTGGTCTTTTTCAGTTCCAAGGTTCGGGTCTCGTCGTTTTGTATCAGCCGTTGGATGTCGTCGATGGTCATGTTTGGATGATTTGCCACAATATGCCGCAAAATTAGACAAATTTCTATAATATAGAGCGAAATTTTCGCGCTAACTTTTTCTCTGCAAAACATGTGTTTTCCCACAAACAAAAACCAAAAACACAATAAAAGCATGTTTCCATAATTGTTGTAATGTCCATATAATTGTCCACATACGTTTTTATTTCGGAACGAATAATATCATACCTTTGCAGCCGTTAATAATCAAAATCAAAACAACCATTATTTTTAAAAACCAATGCCCCGATGGTATATAACAGCGGTCAATTTAAAATGAAAAAGTGTTTGTTTGTCCTTTCAGCCTTGGTTTTGTTTGCTTTCAGCGGCTGCCAAAAGTTTGCTGGCGACCCCATCACCAAGGATTTCAACGTTCCGGGAGCCTACACTGAACTTGAAGTTTACAATGCGTTTGACGTCACCGTCAGCGATGCTGTTGATGTCATTACTATCACGGCAGGCGAGAATGTCATGCCTAATGTTGTGGTGGAAGTCGTCGAAAACACGCTGAAAATCCGTCTCAAGCCTATGGCCAGCGTTTATGGCGGTGAATTGAAGGCCACCATTCCTTACAATGCCAATTTGACGAGCGTCGACCTGTCGGGTGCTTCGGAATTCCGTTCGGAGTATGGCCTTGAAGGTCAAAAGGTTGATGTGGAATTGTCGGGTGCTTCCAATTTCTATTGCGACACCGATGCCGATGAGGTGGATATTAGTATTTCGGGTGCTTCTAATTTCTTTGGCGACATTTGGGCAGACCAAATCGACATGGACTTGTCAGGTGGTTCCAACATCAATGGTAATGTGGCTGCCAATGACCTCGACCTTGAATTGAGTGGTGCCTCGAATGCCAAACTTTTAGGTCAAGTCGGCATGCTCAAGGTTGACTTGACTGGTGCCAGCAATATCGTCAAACAAATCGTGGAGAATCGTTACGGCCTTGTTTGCGACCATTGCGAAGGCTCGATAACAGGTGCCAGCAATGCCTATATCCACTGCGACGGCAACATCCGCGTCAGCCTTTCGGGTGCCAGCGACCTGCACTATACGGGCGATGCCAACACCACGGGAAGCACCACCTCGGGGGCTTCAAACATCATACGCGATGTGCTGCCGTAAGTGATTCTATCGTCATCCTCATCCGCCATTTCCACTGGTTTTTGGCGTTTGCAGGCACATTGATTTGGTCGTCCGCAGGGTTGGGCGACCAATTTTTTTCGTCCAAGTCCAACAAGTCTTGCAGCGGGTAGATGTTCCACTTCGAAGGACTGTCCTGATGCTTTTCCATGATTTTCTTGAGCGTCTTTGTCATGACTTTTCGGTCGTCAAGGTCAAGGCTGTCAAGGAATTGGCGGGTTCTGACTTTGTCTTCGGCCAACCAGCCGCGCAAGGTGGGCATGTCGTGGGTGCCCGTGGTATAGACGCAGTTTTCTGGAAGGTCTTCGGTCTGTACAAATTGGTGGCCAAAGACCTTGGGCATACGCTGCACTTCAAGGCTCATGATGCCCAACCGTTGCATCACTTCAGGCACGCATGCGGGAATCATGCCGAGGTCTTCGCCGCAGGCAATCATTGGGGTTGCATCGATTAGAGCCGGCAGTTTTTCCAAAGCTTTCTGTTTCCAAAACTCATTGTGGCGATGGTAGTAGAAATCCTCGTAAATGCTGTCGATGGCCTGTTTTTGGTCGTCGCTGAGGGCTTGGTAGGCCTTGGTTTTTTGCAGTTCGATGCGGGGATGGTACTTTTCGCTGTCGTGCGGGTCGGGGATGAAAAGCGTGTCGATATTGTTCCTTAAATGCTTGCTTTTGATGAAATGAAAACCTTGGTCTTCAATTTCTTCCATACTCAAAGGCAGGGCAGGGGAGAAATGTCCCAACAAGCCCGATGGAGCCGTTTTTGGAATCTCCCAAATTCGGAAAAAGCCCAGGATATGGTCAATGCGGTAGGCGTCGAAATAACGGGCCATCACTTGCAGGCGGCGTTGCCACCAAGTGTAGCCATCCTTGGCCATAGCCTCCCAGTTGTAGGACGGGAAGCCCCAGTTTTGTCCCTCGGCGGCGAAGTCGTCGGGCGGCGCGCCCACTTGCACGTCAAGGTTGAACAAATCGGGATGCGATTTCACGTCCACACCTTCGGGATTCACGCCGATGGGGATGTCGCCTTTCAGCTGCAAACCCTTGTCGTGCAAGCCTTTGACGGCCTCACGCAGTTGCTTGTCGCAGTGGTATTGCAGGAAAAGGTGGATTTCCGTGCCGTTGCCGTCGCGCTCGGCGCAAAATTGGGCGTAATCGGGAAGCCAGTCTTCGTTTTCTTTTGCAAACTGTTGGAAATCAATGGTTTCTTTCAACATATTCCATTGTTGCTCAAAAGCGATTTGGAAATGTTTCCATTTGGCTTTCAGCACTTTCGGATAATCGACTGAATCTTTTCCGTTGAGCGTCGTCCTCGTCCGCTTGAAAGCTGCGTCTTCCTTGATGCCCAATTGTTTGAGGTTCAGGTAAATCGGGTTCAGAGCAAAGGCCGAGATAGCGTTGTAAGGATAGGAGTCGCGCCAATCGTAGTGTGCCGTTGTGTCGTTGATAGGCAGGATTTGTATGATTTTCAGTCCGTTGGCCACGCACCATTCGCCCAATTTCGGCAGGTCGGCAAACTCACCAATGCCGAAATCGTTCTCCGTGCGCAGGCTGAACAGTGGCACGGCCACGCCCTTCATTGTTTTGCGTTCAGTGAGGCCGAACCAGTCCCAAATGCGGTCTTTGCCCTCTGGCAAAATGCGGTTGGGGCCGTCCTCCCAGCGGATTTGGCCGTTTTCGCGGATGAAATATTTGTATTCGGTCATCGGCGTTCCGTTGGTTTCCACGAACCAAATGCCAGGCCCTTCATATTCCATTTTCACGGCCTTGTTTGGATTCCAAAGACCTAATTCTGCGCTGTTTCCCGTGAGGTACAATTCCTCTCCCCAGCGGCTGTCGTATCTGAGTTTGAATGTCGTTTTCATGGCGCAAAAGTAGGGATTTTTCTCACGCAGAATCCGCAGAAAACGCAGAACCTGTCGGACGTAGATTTTGCGTCGCTTTGCGTTTCAAAAAATTCTGCGATTTCTGCGTGCTAAAAAAATGCGCATTCTATGTGAGAAAATCATTCTATTTTCACCCGACTAATCACCCCGCGATTGCTCCCCGAATCGAAATACACGCTGTAGGCGTAACCATCGTACACCTTAAATTCGCGTGGGTAAATCTTCTTGCTGGCCTTTTGCCCTATGCCGACGGTGCCCGTTTTCGGGTCATAGAGGCCGATATGGTTCATTCCGTTATCGACAAACAAGCCGTAGGTTTTGCCCGTGGCTTTGTCGGTGAGGAATTCGTTTTGGAAAAATTGCTCTCCCGAAGTGATTTTCAGAGGCTGACGTTTCGCAATCTTGAAGTCGGAGTCGATTTCCACGATTTCACGGTTGTCGAGGTCGGCAAACTGAAGCAAACCGTTGACTTTCAAGGGAACAATCTGGTATTCCTTTTTGGCCACGATGGAGCAATACCATTGTATTTTGCCCAACAAAGACGAGTTTTCGGCCAAACGAACCAAATTACCATCCCAAATTTCTTCGTTGATGAGGTCGATACCATTATTCTCAGCCACTACTTGATGGTATTCGTTTTGGATGGACATCCATTGCGACTGGCAAGCACGATAGCCGAGGGTATCAATGAAACTGCACAGAAATTGTGGCTTCGCATCCGAAACACCCTTCATCACATAATAGAAGTCTTGGCTCTTGCCGTGGTTGTATTTGAGCCAATAGAGGCCCTTGTCGTGTACCATGGTCTTGACGATATAAGCCCCGTTGAACTCGCACACGATTTTGAGCAGTTTGTTGCGATAGTCCTCCCGTGAAAAGGTGGAAACGGGCAAAATGCCCTGTTTTTCATCAAGATACACCTGCAAGCAGCTGTCTTGCCCGACGAGAATGAGGTTGTTGAAAGCGTCAATGTAGAGTTTTTCAAAGAGTTGGTCGAAGTCCTTGTGGGCTTGCACAACGCCTTCAGTGTCTAAGACGACCATTGAGGAGACTTTGGACTTGTTTTCCAAAAGGTAGATTTTCCCGTCCAAAAATGCGATGTCGGCAATGTTGCGGTTGGTTTTCGACCTGTAGAAATCCTGATAGGCCGAAACGCCCACTTCCTGAAGGTCATAACTCATCTTCCTCATTTTGAAGCTGATATTGAGCGAATCGCGCTGCAATTGCCTCGTCGTGAGGCTCACCACGGTATCTTGATAGCCGATGCAAGAATAATACAGATTGACGGCCTCCGCGCGGTCGAAAATGGGCAGTTCATAGCGGCCTTTGGCATCGGTGCTCGTGCCGTAGGGCGTGTTCACGATGCTGATGTTCACGTTCTCCACGCCGAGGTTGCCGAAAACGGTGGTTTGGGTTTGGGCGAAAAGCACTGAACCAAACCAAAGCAATACAATTGAGGTGAAAAAAGTTCTTTTTTCCATAAGTCAATGTG
>CACXUM010000049.1 GCA_902770835.1 uncultured Bacteroidia bacterium | reverse complement strand
AAGGTCGCACTTGTTCAGGAACACCACGAGGCGCGGCACACCAACCTGACGGGCGAGCAGGATGTGCTCACGGGTTTGAGGCATGGGACCGTCGGTGGCGGCGACAACGATGATAGCACCGTCCATCTGGGCAGCACCAGTAACCATGTTCTTCACATAGTCAGCGTGGCCGGGGCAGTCGACGTGAGCATAGTGACGCTTTTCGGTCTGATACTCAACGTGAGCGGTATTGATGGTAATACCTCTTTCCTTCTCTTCGGGAGCGGAGTCGATGGAGTCAAAGGACTTGACCTCCGAGAGACCCTTCTTGGCCAGGTGCAAGGTGATAGCAGCGGTCAGAGTGGTCTTGCCGTGGTCAACGTGGCCGATAGTACCAATGTTGACGTGCGGTTTAGTTCTTTCGAATTTTTCTTTTGCCATTTTCTATTCTATTTAAGGTTATAAACTTTATCCCATAAAAAGTGAGCCGATGGGGAGAATTGAACTCCCGACCCCTTCCTTACCAAGGAAGTGCTCTACCGCTGAGCTACATCGGCTTGTCGTTCATCTGAGCGGAAGACGGGGCTCGAACCCGCCACCTAAAGCTTGGAAGGCTTTCGCTCTGCCAAATGAGCTACTTCCGCTTGACTTGTGGGGGAGGGTGGACTCGAACCACCGAACGGATACCCGGACAGATTTACAGTCTGTTGCAATTGCCACTATGCGACTCCCCCGTGTTTTTCAAATAACTGAGCCGGTAGACGGACTCGAACCGCCGACAGGCTGATTACAAATCAGCTACTCTACCAACTGAGTTATACCGGCATGATGTAAAAGAACGTTTCGGCTCATTTTGCCGCCCTTTCTCCGCTGAAAAGGTGTGCAAAAATAGATACTTTTCTTGAATTGACAATGCCTTTTCGCTCTTTTTTTTGAAAAAAATTTCCTTTGAAATACTATATATTTGATATTCAATGATTTAAAATAACAAAATTTTGTATTGACATTCAAGCCCATGCTTGGTTTTTGCGGCAAAAACGGCAAAAAAGCGGAGCCAGCCGCTGTTTTTCGACTGGCTCCGACAATCAAGTCACGAGGTGGCAAGTGCCTCACTTGGCGCTCTTGCCCTTGTATTTCTCCAACTGCTTCTTCAAAGCGTCAATCGAAGTGTCAATCGACTCCTCAAAAGACTTGCTTTGTTTGCTGGCGAAGAGGTCGTCGCCGCGCAACACAAGGCGGACGTCGGCAATCTTGTTCTCGGGGGTGTCGGTGTTGTCGAGTTTCAACGACACTTCGGCGTTGATAACCTCGCTGTACTTGCTGCAGAGTTTTTCCACTTTCTGCGTGATGAAGTCTTCAAGTTTTTGGTCAGCCTTGAAGTGAACTGAATTGATCATGACTTTCATAATGTCTCCTTTCTTTTGTCATCCTTTCGGATGGGCTTGTTTATGGATTTTCTTTAGTTGTTCGATCGTGTTGTGGGCATAAATCTGGGTGGTGGCCAAGTCTTCGTGCCCAAGAAGTTTCTGGATGGCCACCAAACTGGCGCCTTCGTCCAACAAATGCGTGGCAAACGTATGGCGCAGCACATGCGGGCTTTTCTGCTTCAGCGTGGTCACGCCTTCGAGCATGTGATGCACCTTATTATATACGAATGACGGCGTCATGGCCTCTCCCCTATCGTTCAGCATGAGGTTGTCGGCCTTCGTCGGGAAGGTCGCATCGCGCAAGGTCTGATATTGTGCAATCATGTTTACCATCTCCCTTGACAACGGAACAAAGCGGTCTTTATTGCGCTTGCCGTGAACTTTCAGCAACATTCCGCTCCTATCGACATCGCCGTCCTGCAATCCGCGCAACTCGGCTTGGCGCATTCCCGTCTGGTAAAGCAATTCAAAGAGCAGCCGGTCGCGGCAGGTCGGGAAATCTGCCTCGTCGCCAAACGACACCTTATTAATATCGCCCTCGGATACGAACTTGACCAACGTCTTGGGCAGTTTCAAGGCCTTGATGCCTGTCATGGGCGACTTCTCCATCAGGTTTTCGCGAAGGCAATACTTGTAGAAAGTGCGCAAGGTGGAGATTTTGCGGTTGATGCTTCGGTTGACCAAACCTTTTTCTTTCATGCGAACAATGTAGGATTTCACCATCGGTTTCTCCACTTGGGTAAGGTCTTCAAGTTCATACTCAGCCTTCAGGTAACCGGCAAATTGCGCCATGTCGCGTTGATAGGCTTCAACCGTCAGTGCCGAAAAGCGTTTTTCCGCTTGGAGGTATGATATGAACTCGTTGGTGAGCATAACAAAAACTTCGCCGTAAAATTAGTAATAAATTACCAATTCACGGCGAAGTTTGCCTAAAAAAATTATTTTCCTAAGCGGGCGATTCCGCAACAAGTTCGGAATGAATCACATATTCTGCTCAGCCTCACGAAGTTTCTGCACATAGATAGCCTTCATCAGCTGTGCACGCTTGATGACTGAGGGCTTGGTGAATTGTTGACGGGCGCGCAATTCCTTCACGACGCCAGTTTTTTCATACTTTCTCTTGTAGCGCTTCAAAGCTCTGTCGATGCTTTCGCCTTCTTTTACAGGAATAATAATCATTTTAAAACACTTCCTTCTTTTAAATGGTTAGTAACTAATTGAATTGATTTGAGGGCGCAAAAGTACAACTTTTTCTTTTTGCTCAACAAAAAAAGTGCAGAAAATTGAAAAGTTTTGAATCTACTTCAAATCATTTGACAAAAAAGCATCTTTTTCCTATTTTTGCAGTTTCAAACTAACTAACCCTCAATACTATGCAATTACTTACCATTGGAACGACAGAAATCATCATCATTGTCGCGCTTGTGCTATTGTTGTTCGGAGGCAAGAAAATCCCCGAACTGATGAAAGGTTTGGGCAAAGGCGTGAAAAGTTTCAAAGACGGCGTGAATGGCGTTGAAGAGCCTGAAATCAAGGAAGATAAGCCAAAAGACGCGAAGGGATGAGCGAGCGGGAGGTCAGCAGTTTCTGGGACCATTTGGATGTGCTTCGGAAAGTGCTGTTCCGCTGCCTGATAGCTTGGGCCATAGGAGCCGTGGCGGCCTTCTGCTTCAAGGAGGTATTGTTCGGCCTGCTCTTTGCCCCGTCGCGAGACGACTTCCTCTCGTATCGGCTGATGGCTTGGCTTTGCGCCCAAACGGGTTGGCAGTCGCTATGCCCCAGCAGTTTTCAGGCTTCGTTCATCAACACGGAATTGGCGGCGCAGTTCATGACGCACATCAAAGTGGCGCTTTGGGCGGGACTCGTGGTGGTTTCGCCCTACCTCATCGTGCAAGCGTATGGCTTCGTCGCGCCCGCACTCTACGACAAGGAGAAACGCCATGCTGCACCTATATTAATATGGGGCACTTTCCTGTTCGTCCTCGGTGTGATGATGAACTACTTCGTCATCTTCCCATTTTCGTTTCGTTTCCTCAACAACTATCAGGTGTACGAGGAGGTGAAAAACCAGATTTCGCTGTCATCCTACATTTCCACTCTGCTGATGCTCAGCATTTTGATGGGTATTTTGTTCGAGATTCCCATCGTCAACTATCTTTTGGCCAAGGCCGGGCTTTTGCAGGCCGAAACGCTCAAGAAATACCGTCGTCACGCGATTGTGGCCATTGCCATCGTGGCAGCCGTCATCACTCCGACTGGCGACGCCGTGACCTTGATACTCGTCACCTTGCCGATTTATCTGCTTTTTGAAGCAAGTATACTCATTGTAAAACGAACTAACTCAAAATCATAACAATATGCTAAGAAAAATCAGAATTTCACTTCAAGTGGTCACAATGACTTTAGTGACCCTGCTCTTGCTCGGCATTGGATTCCGAGTGCATCTTTGGGCCGGCTGGGTGGCCAAAATCCAGTTTTTGCCCGCCCTCATGGCTTTGAACTTCGGCGTGTTGGCTATGGTCATCATTGCCGCGCTCCTTTTCGGGAGAATCTATTGCAGCGTGGTTTGTCCTTTGGGCATCATGCAAGACTTCTTCTCGTGGCTCGGTGGCAAAGCCAAGAAAAACCGTTTCAGTTACGCCAAGGAAAACAAAGTGCTGCGCTATGGTTTCCTCGGCGTGTTCGCCCTTGCGATAATCATCGGTTTTGCACCTGTCACGACCTTGTTTGAGCCATACAGTGCCTACAGCCGCATCGTGAACAGCCTGTTCAAGCCGTTGTATGACCTGCTGAACAATTGGCTCGCCTCGATGGATGCCGCGAACGACCGCTACAATTTCACCGAAGTCCAAATCTGGACGCGCAGCGTGACAACTTTCGTGGTGGCCATTCTCACCTTATTGATATTGGCCTTCCTCGCATGGCGCAAAGGTCGCGTATATTGCAACTCGATTTGCCCTGTGGGTACGACTTTGAGTTTCTTCTCACGGTTCTCTTTGTTCCGCGTCCGCTTCGACCAAGACAAGTGCAAGCATTGCGGCATGTGCGAAAAGAACTGCAAGGCGCAAGCCATTGATTTCAAGAACGGTACGGTGGACTACTCGCGTTGCGTGGTTTGCGGCAACTGCTTGGACAAGTGCAAGTTTGACGCTTTGCATTATACTTCCCAAAAGCCTGTTGCCGTGTCAAAGCCAGTTGATAAAGAACGCCGTGCTTTCCTCGTTGGTGCAGCAGTTGCTGGTACCTCGGCGGCTTTGGCCCAAACGCAAATGAAAGTGGATGGCGGTTTGGCGGCCATCGAGGACAAGAAAGCCCCGAAACGCCAAACACCTGTAACGCCTCCGGGGTCGGTGTCGGCGCGTCATTTTGAAAAGCATTGCACGGCTTGCCAACTCTGCGTTTCGAGTTGTCCGAACAATGTGCTGCGTCCCTCCACCGACTTTATGAAACTTATGCAGCCCGTCATGTCGTTTGAGCGCGGCTATTGCCGCCCCGAATGTACACGGTGCAGCGAGGTTTGCCCTGCTGGTGCCATCAAGCCCATTTCGCGCGAAGAAAAGACCACCATTCATGTTGGTCATGCCGTGTGGATCAAGGAGAATTGCGTTGTGCTTCGCGATGGAGTCAGTTGTGGCAATTGCGCCCGCCACTGCCCAACGGGAGCCATCCTAATGATTGATTATGAAGGCCCGAATGGCACGGTGCAAGTGCCAGCCGTGGACGAAAACAAGTGCATCGGTTGCGGCGCTTGCGAGCACCTCTGCCCTGCCCGACCGTTCAGCGCGATTTATGTTGAGGGTAATGAAATGCACCAAATTGGTTAATATGAAAACTACAGATTACGCGGATTTGACAGATTCGTTTCAAATTCAGAGGACGCAAACGTCCCATTTGTACGGATTCCTATTGGCAACATCCTATCCGTATCAATTGGATGCTTGCATCCCAAAATTTTTCGGAATCAAATCTGTTTAATCTGTCAAATCCGTAGTAAAAAAACGAAATAATAAATTTGAAATCAAAAAGTTATGGACAGAAGAGAATTCATCAAACATATCGGCGGCGCGGCAGTGGCCACATCAGTGGTGCTTTCCGCCTGCAAATCGGGCGACGAAAAGCCCCAGCCCTTGACGGGCATCCTCGACGGTCAGGGCGAAATGACCTACCGCACCAATCCCAACACGGGCGACAAAGTCTCCATCTTGGGCTACGGCATGATGCGCCTCCCAGTGGAAGGCGGCGGCACTTTCCGCGACCATCCTGATGCCAACATCGACCAAGAGATGGTCAACCAGCAGATTGACTACGCCCTTGAGCATGGCGTCAACTATTTCGACACCTCGCCGGCTTATTGCAAGGGCCTTTCGGAACACGCCACGGGCATTGCTTTGGCACGACATCCGCGTAATTCATATTACATAGCAACGAAATTGTCGAACTTCAGCCCGTCAACATGGAGTCGAGAGGCCTCAATCAACATGTTCGAGAACTCACTGAAGGAGTTGCAGACCGACTATGTTGACTATCTTTTGCTGCACAGCATTGGCGGCACGACCAAAGACTTGGACAGCCACCAATTGTTTGACACCCGCTACATGGACAACGGCATTCTGGACTGGCTCGTGGAGCAGAAAAACGCAGGACGCATCCACAACCTCGGCTTCTCCTACCACGGCGACGTGGAAATCTTCGACATGCTGTTGCGCTGGCACGACGAAGGCCGCTACCATTGGGATTTCGTCCAAATCCAGATGAACTATGTGGATTGGCATTATGCCGACGAGTATAACACGCGCAACACCGACGCCTCTTATCTCTACAACGAACTGCACCGTCGCGGTATTCCCGTGGTCATCATGGAGCCTTTGCTCGGAGGCCGCTTGGCCGACCAGCCCGACTACATCGTGAAGCAGATGAAGGAGCGCGAGCCTGAAACGCCCGTCGCGCGTTGGGCCTTCCGCTATGCCGGCACGCAAGAAGGTGTCCTCGTCGTACTCAGCGGCATGACCTACATGGAGCATTTGGTGCAAAATGTAGCCACATATTCACCATTGCGCCCCATCACGCCGGAGGAAGATGAGTTCCTGATGAAGATTGCCGAAGAGATAATGGAACTGAAAATCGTGCCTTGCACCGCCTGCAACTACTGTATGCCATGCCCTTACGGGCTGAACATTCCCGCCATTTTCGGCTACTACAACAAGAGCATCACCGATGGAGCCATGCCCGCCGGAAATCGCGAAGCGAAAGAATACTGGGAAGCCCGAAAGCGTTTCCTCATCGGCTACGACCGCAACATACCCGCCTTGAGGCAGGCAAGCCACTGCATCGGCTGCGGCCATTGCAAACCCGAATGTCCTCAAGGCATCGACATACCGACCGAATTGCACCGTATCGACGACTATGTGGAGCAGTTGAAGCAACTATAAATGAGTCGCTTATGTTCAAATACCATACACCCGAAGGTTTCGATAACCTGTTGATGCGTTTCGATGGTGAGGTACTGACGGGACTTTGTTTTGAAGGTTCGCGTGATGAATCGAAAACGGCGGAGTTGCGCACGAGCGCGGCTCTGCCGTCAGTTTTCCACGACACTTGTAGATGGTTGGACATCTATTTCTCTGGCCACCAACCCGATTTCACTCCTGCTTATCGTTTGGACGGCCTCACCCCGTTTCGCAAGTCGGTTTCGGAAATCATGTGCGAAATCCCTTTTGGACAAACAATGACCTATGGCGAAATCGCGAAACGACTGAAAATCAATTCGGCACAGGCTGTAGGAGGTGCCGTAGGCTGGAATCCCATCTGCCTCATCGTGCCTTGCCATCGCGTGATAGGTGCCAACGGCAATCTCACCGGCTATGGCGGCGGGATGGAGAACAAGATTGCACTGCTGAGATTGGAAGGTTCATTGCACCTTCAACGCCCGCATAGCGTTCATCACAGCCAAAACCGTGACACCCACATCGGCAAAAACGGCCATCCACATGGTGCCAATGCCCAAAGCGGCCAAGACAAGTACCGCCACTTTCACACCAATGGCGAACCAAACATTTTGCTTGGCAATCCTTATCGTGCGTCGCGCAATGCGAATGGCGAGGGCGATTTTTGAAGGTTTGTCGTCCATCAAAACCACATCGGCGGCTTCGATGGCGGCATCGCTGCCGAGACCACCCATCGCAATGCCCACATCGGCGCGAGCCAACACGGGGGCATCGTTGATACCGTCGCCTACGAAGGCGAGTTGAGAGTTGAGAGTTGAGGGTTTAGAGTTGAGCAATTCATCGACATAAGCGACCTTGTCGGCTGGCATCAGTTCAGCATGATATTCAGAAAGTTGGAGTTTCTTGGCCACATCCTCTCCTACTTCCTTGCGGTCGCCGGTGAGCATTACAGTGCGGCTCACACCCAAAGATTTCAATTCGGCAATGGCTTCCGCACTGTCTTCTTTGATTTTGTCGTTGATGACGATATGACCCGCGTATTCACCATCGATGGCCACATGGATAATCGTGCCGACATGTTCGCAATCGCGCCATTTTGCCCCAATCGCGTCCATCATCTTCGCATTGCCTACGCAAACGGTCTTGTCCTCCACTTTGGCCCGAATCCCTTGACCAGCAATCTCTTCCACATCACTCAATTTGCAACCGTCTGTTGCCTCATCGGGGAAAGCATCGCGCAAAGCGGCTCCAATGGGATGCGTGGAAAAATGCTCCACATGGGCGGCGAGGTGCAACAGTTGAGAGTTGAGTGTTGAGAGTTGAGAGTTTTGTGAATCAGCGATTTCGGTCTTACAATCTGATTGTCCTGAATGGATTGCCGTAACCGCAAATTGCCCATGAGTAAGCGTACCCGTCTTGTCGAAAACCACCGTCCCGACCTTAGCCAACACATCCATGTAATTCGCGCCTTTGACAAGAATGCCTTTGCGCGAAGCCCCGCCAATGCCACCAAAGAAAGTGAGCGGCACACTGATGACCAAGGCACACGGGCACGACACCACAAGGAACATCAAGGCGCGATAGAGCCAAGTGGCGAAAGTGCCAGCAAAATCGCCCGAAAACAGCGGCGGCAACACGGCCAAAGCAAGAGCCGCAAAGACCACCACGGGGGTATAAACACGGGCGAATTTGGAGATAAACGTTTCGCTTTTCGACTTGTTTTCAGTGGCATTTTCCACCAAATCAATGATTTTGGAAACCGTACTCTCACCGAAACTCTTGGTCGTGCGCACCTTAATCACGCCCGAATAATTGACGCAGCCTGAAATCACCTCGTCGCCTTCGGCAACTTCGCGCGGAAGGCTCTCGCCCGTCAAGGCCACAGTGTTCAAAGACGTGTTGCCTTAGATGATAACGCCATCCAACGGCACCTTTTCGCCCGGCTTGACGACAATGGTCTCACCCACTTCAACCTGCTCAGGACTAACACTTTCCATCTGACCGTTGCGCTCCACATGTGCCACATCAGGACGAATGTCCATCAAGTGGGCAATGCTGTCGCGGCTCTTGCCTTCGGCATAGCCTTCAAAAAGCTCACCGACTTGGAAAAACAGCATGACAAAGACCGCCTCGGGAAACTGCGTTTCGGCACCGGGCAAAAACCCGATGCAAAGTGCCCCGATAGTGGCAATGGACATGAGGAAATGCTCGTTGAAAGCCTCGCCATGCGCCAAGCCCTCGGCGGCCTCCTTGAGCGTGTCGAAGCCGATGAATAGGTAAGAAACCAAATAAATGAGGAGCAGTTGCCAAGTGGGCAATTCGCAGCGTTTCTCAATGACGACCGCCGCAACAAGCAATGCCACGGTGACGGTAATTTTGATGATTTGGCCTTTCAGACTGCCTTCTTCATGGTGATGCTCGTGATGATGCTCGTGATGATGCTCGTGATGATGCTCATGCTCGTGAGCGCAACACTCGTGTTCGTGATGATGTGCCATAACTATCTTTGTTTATGCCGCAAAAATAAAGGAAAAATCGCTTTCAGCTTCTCGCCAATACTGATGAAAAAGCGAATAAGAAACCATCAATAATGGGTAGATTGAAACCGATATGAAGACACGAAAAGGTATTAAAAAAGCGTCAGCCAACCGACTGACGCTTTTTTCATTCACTCGCCTAACAGATGTTTGAACAAGAAATTGTCAATCTTGTTGAACAGGTGCATCCGGCACTCGCCGTCGCCGTATTCGTAGCCGCCGTAGATGCCGTGGTTCTTGTTGGGATAAATCATCAGGTCGAACTGCTTGCCGTTGGAAATCATGGCTTTGATGAGTTCCATTGCGTTTTGGTAGTGGACGTTGTCGTCGCCGCTACCGTGGCAAAGCAGGTAATTGCCCTTGATCATCGCCGTGTTGTGGACGGGCGAGTTGAGGTCGTAGCCGTCGGGGTTTTCCTGCGGCGTGCGCATGAAACGCTCGGTATAGACATTGTCGTAATAACGCCAGTTGGTGACAGGAGCCACCGAAACGGCGGTGCTGATGACATCCGCGCCCTTGGTGATGCCGTTGGCAGCCATGAAACCACCGTAGCTCCAGCCGTAAATACCGATTCTGCTGCCGTCAACGTAAGGTTGCTTGGCCATATATTTGGCAAGGGTAATCATGTCTTCGGTCTCGTACTTGCCAAGTTGCAGGTAGGTCATCTTCTTGAACACCTCGCCTTGCGCACCGCTGCCACGGTTGTTGATGGAAACGCTGATAATGCCGTGTTGCGCAAGCAGTTGCATCCACCAATAATCGCTGTTGGCCCATGAATTGTTCACGGTTTGGTGGCCGGGACCGCCATAGACGTAAATCAGCACGGGGTATTTTTTCGAGGGGTCGAAGTCGGGAGGAAGGATTTGCCAAGCGTCCACATCCACTTGGGTGCCGTCGGGCAAAGTGAAAGCTGGGTCGCTGATTTTCAGGAGTTTCTTCTCGCCGAGGTTGAAGGTCTTCAGTTTTTCGGCAAACTCACGGTTGTCCTCCAACACGCGCACCAATTTGCCCTTGTTGGTGTAAAGTTCAAACTGGCGCGGTTGGCTGATGGTACTGTTTATATTAATAAGGTAGCTGAAATCGTTGCTGAAACGCGCATCGTTGGTGCCTGGGCGACCGATCACCTCGCGCATCTTGCCCTTCAAGTTGACGGCGTAGATTTGGCGGTCGACAGGCGTGTTTTTCGCGGCTTGGAAATAAACCTCCTTGCCATCGAAGCCGTAGACTTCCGTCACATCCCATTTGCCTTCAGTAAGTTGCTTCACCAAAGTACCATCCAAATTGTAAAGGTAAATGTGGTTGTAGCCGCTCTTTTCGGAAGTCATCAGGAAACGCTTGCCGTCCTCAAGGAAATGCCAATTGTCGGTGATGTCGATGTAGTATTCGTTGGTCTCGTCGTAAAACACGCGGCTCTTGCCCGTAGTGGCATCGGCGGCCAAAATCTCAAGATGGTTCTGATGGCGATTCAGGCGTTGAATGGCTAACACATTGGCATCCTTCGTCCATGCGATGCGAGGCAGGTAGATGTCGGTTTCTTTGCCCGTGTCCATTTTCACCGTCTTGCCGCTTTCGAGGTCGTAGACATAAATCCCGACGATGGAATTGTCCTCGCCCGCCTTGGGATACTTGAAACTATACCAATCGGGATAAAGACCCTCAAACTCTTCCATCTGGAACTCGCGCACCTTGCTCTCGTCGAACTTCATGTAGGCGATTTTCTTGCTGTCGGGTGACCAATAGAAGCCCTGCGAGAAACTGAATTCCTCTTCATACACCCAGTCAGGCGCACCATTAATAATATGGTTATAGAGGCCATCTTTGGTGAACTGACTCTCCTTCCCTGTCACCAAGTCCTTGATGAACAGGTTGTTGTCGCGCATAAAAGCGACTTTGGTTGCATCGGGAGAGAAGGTGGCCAAACGCTGCTTGCCGTTCTCCGAAAGAGGCTGCAAGGTCTTGGTTTTGAAGTCATAAACATAATACATGGCGTGGAACGAGTGGCGGTAGATGCTCTCCATCTCCGTGGCGCACAACATCTTGTCCTCGTTTGCGCTCAATGTGTAATCCTGAAGCCCGATGGGCAGCGAATCAGGATGCAAGGTCAGGTCGGCTATGCCGAACAGCGTGTTTTCCAACTTTCCCGTCTTGTAGTTGTAGATGTTGAGTTGGCCTTTCTCGAAGTTGGCGTAAGTCTTGCCGTCCTTCATCGAATTCATGCCGCGCACGCTCTTCGCATAGAAGGTAGGGCGCATGTAAAGGTCTTCCAAATCGAAATTTTTCTTCTCTTGGGCCGAGGCCGAAAGCGTTCCAAAAACAAGGAACAAACTGACTAATAGGTATTTAAACTTCATAACGAATAGATTTGATTGCACAAAGGTAGGATTTTTTCAAAAAAATAGCGAAAAAAAGTTGGAGGAACGAAAAAAAGCCGTATTTTTGCACCCGCAATGGGACGGTAGCTCAGTTGGTTTAGAGCGCATGCTTGACAGGCATGAGGTCACAAGTTCGATCCTTGTTCGCCCCACACGAAACGCCGACGGCGTTTTTTCTTTGAAAGGAGGGACGTTAGCCCAGTTGGTTTAGAGCGCTGCCTTCACACGGCAGAGGTCACTGGTTCGAGTCCAGTACGTCCCACAGAAACCTGCTGAGTTTCAGCGGGTTTTTGTTTTTTATACCATTCAAAGAAACTTTTCCCTATTTTTACCACCGCAAAACGCAACACATATCCTTACATACATCTACGGTAAATACTCAGAAGATCATGAAAGAAGAAAAAGACAGAAAACTAAGTGCGAAAGAGCAGAAACGTCTGGACGTTTTTGAAGAGACCTGCGAGAGGCTTTCCCGAGAGGGTTATAAAAAGACGGATCTGACCATCGGCATAGTCAAAGCCAATCTATTTGTATTCTTGCTTGCTATTCCGATCGTGGCAATTGGTGTACTTCTTTTCGCTTGGAGGAATCCTATATCACTTCTAACGCCCACCCCTCATGGAAGTCTTCTGTTTATCGTATTGTTTTTCGTGCTCATTGTGGCGCATGAGCTCATTCACGGGCTGACCTGGAGCATCTACGCCGAGCATCATTTCAAGGATATTGAGTTTGGATTCATGAAAGAATATCTCACGCCATACTGCACCTGCACGACACCTCTCCTGAAAAGCCACTACATTTTAGGTGCCTTGATGCCTTGTATCGTTCTCGGAATACTTCCCACGGCTATCGGGATCCTATTGGGTTCGCACCTCTTGTTTTGGATAGGAATTGTGATGATATTGTCGGCGGGAGGAGATATTATGATTGTCTGGAAAGTACTCACTTTCAAGAAACAAGACTTATCCAAAGAAATCCTTATCTACGACCACCCCACTCAGGCAGGTTCAGTGATTTTTGAGAAATAAAAGCATCACCACATGGAAACAAGAAAACACATAGCATCCGAAAAACTACAAAGCGGTACACATAACTGCGCCCAAGCCATCGTCAGCACATACGCCGACATTATCGGCCTTGACGAAACAACAGCAAAGAATATTGCCAATGCTTTCGGCGGAGGGATGGGCAACATGGAAGGAACCTGCGGCGCATTAGTCGGGGCGGGCATCGTATTGGGATTGGCCACCACGGACAGGGCAAAGTCGAGGGTTGGAATGAGGCAAGTCATGATGCGGTTCCAAGAGAGGAACGGCGCAACCCAATGCAAGTTGCTGAAAGGTGTTGGTACAAACATCGTGTTGCGCGAGTGTTCCGGCTGTGTAGCCGATGCGGCGGAATTATTGGAAGAGCAATTGGACAAATAAAGTTGCTATTCGTCAAAATAATCATTTTTTCCTCGTTACTTTTGCTTCAGGCAATTCATCATACATAGCCAAAACCAATTCTTTAAGGAAATCGCGATTATCCACATTGTCGACAAGAAGCATCGCCTTGGCACCTTTGTAGGGCAAAGACAACGGGGCATCCGGCATTTTTTCTTGTGCCGATGGAGTGGGTTTGACCAAAAAACGGTTGTCGTAAATACCGCCAATGACTTTTTCACGGTAATAAAGTATGTATTCTCCCATCATCTTTCGAGCGGTGATTTCGTCCAAACCTGAAAGTTGTTCAAGAATGAAATCGGCATAGTCTTTTGTTGAAGCCATTTGTTTGTATTTTTATTGGGTAATGTCAACACTTATCAAAATTAATCCGTTTTCGCTGCAAAAGTACGAAAAAACACGCCCCTTGAAAGGCGAGCAAAACAAATTGCCCGCTTTTTAATTGCACATGTCAAATAAATCACTATCTTTGCCGTTCCAAATAAAAAGAGCAAAATTTATTCAATAGATATGATGCAACACAATATCGTACCCCAAGATTTGGCAAAGAAAGTCTTTGCTGAAAGTGGTCTGCCGAGCATCGGAAGAGCCGGCATCCGCGAAATCAACAAATTGGCCTTCGACCTCGAAGCCGCTTCTGGCAAGAAGTTCATCCACATGGAGTTAGGCAATCCCGGACTGCCCGCCGCTCGCGTCGGCGTGGAAGCCCAAATCAAGGCCTTGCAAGACGGCGTGGCCGCCAACTATCCGCCCATCGACGGTGCTCCCGTGCTGAAAAAAGAAGCCTCGCGCTTCATCAAGAACTTCCTCGACTTGGACGTTGATGCCGCCAACTGCATCCCGACCGTCGGATCCATGCAAGGCGCTTTCGCCTCGTTTATGATTGCAGGTCACGCCAACGCGAAGAAAAACACCATGCTCTTCATCGACCCGGGCTTCCCCGTCCACAAGTTCCAGAACAAGGTATTGGGCATCCCGATGGAGCATTTCGACATCTACGAATACCGTGGCGAGAAACTGCGTGCCAAACTCGAAGAGATGCTGAGCAAGGGCAACATTCATAGTATGCTCTACTCCAACCCCAACAACCCGACTTGGGTGTGCCTCACCGACGAGGAACTGCGCATCATCGGCGAATTGGCCAACAAGTATGATGTCATCGTCATGGAAGACCTCGCCTATTTCGGCATGGACTTCCGCAAGGACTACAGCCATCCGGGCGTGGCACCGTTCCAACCCACCGTGGGCAAATACACTGACCAATATATTTTGATGATTTCCAGCTCAAAAGCCTTCAGTTATGCCGGTGAACGTTGCGCTCTGTTGGGCATCAGCAACAAGTTGGCCCAACGCCACTATGCCGACTTGAAAGCCTTCTGCGGACAGGAAGTCTTCCTGCGTGCCATTCTTTTCGGTGCCTTGCATCCGCTGAGTTCGGGCACCTCACACTCCGCCCAACACGCTTTGGCTGCCGTGCTGAAAGCCGTCAACGATGGCACCTATAACTATCGTGAGGACGTGCTGGAATATGGCCGCAAGGCCGAACTGATGAAGAAAGCCTTCATCGACAACGGCTTTTACATCACCTACGACGAGGACTGCGGTGAGCCTATCGCCGACGGTTTCTATTTCACCTACTGCTATCCGGGCTTCACCGGTGCCGACCTCGTTGAGGAAATGATGTATTACGGCATCTCTGGCATCGCATTGGACACCTGTGGCAGCACCAAGCAAGGCGTGCGCGCCTGCACCTCTTTAATACAAAGAGAGCAGATTCCGGTTTTGGCGGAGCGGTTGAAGGCGTTTGCTGAAGATCATCCGGTAAAATAACTATTGTAGGGCTGCCATACCATGACAGCCCTAAACCAAATTGTTAGGGACGCATTTTTTGTGTCCCTATTTTTTGCAAAACCACCCGTGTAATAAAATCATGAACAAAAGAATTGAGATAAGGAAAGCCCTAGCCGCCTTGAACAAGGTTATCAAGACAAAATCCGACATTGACGATGCTTTCTTCTGCGCACTCGGCCCCGTATGCCTCAAATACGGAAACCCTGGCACGCCTGAAAACGACTTCAAGAAGGGTTTCGGCATTTCGCATATCATCGCCAAACGTGACGGCGAACACGCCGCTGACCCAATAGCCTTCCCCGAAACAGGAGTGGAAGTGGCACGCAAACTGATGGACGTGATTGTTTACGGAACGGTGACCAAAACCATCCCTGCCAAGCAATGCGTACATCTGCAAAAAGATGGTTTCGAGGCTGTCATCTCACAAAACTGGCATGGCGACAAGGTGAACTGGCTGCTAACGGGTTGGAAACAAATAAAAAACGGGTGATTTCTCACCCGTAATTCGTCTCGGTGAACCAAGGCAGGTTTGTACTGCGTTTGGCCTACGCATCAAGCGGTTATGTTTAGTCGCCGCAGGATGGGAGCAAAACCGTGGCAAAAGTACACATTTTTTCGGAAGTATTGCACCATGGCGTAATTTTTTACTTCCCAACGTCACCTTTTGCCCTCTCCGACTCTTATTTGGTGCCATCAGAATTGTCAGCAACTTGTTTGACATTGTATTGTTAATATGTGGAGGCAAATGAGCGTTGGGTTTGAAATGGCATCACAGTCTTGATTAATAAGACAACATGAGCCATTAAACTACGAGGACTCAAATTGCGGCAATGAGGATGTAGAATTTTACATACTCATAAATTATTAGTTTGCAATTCCAAAACCATTCCAAACATAACAAGAAGATAGATCATCTTTGCCGAATGAACTCGGGAACTCCATTAAAGAGGTAGTGGGAGTAAGCTTAGGCGGTTCTTTCGGTGAAAAATCATTCTGAGGAGAAGCAGATTGCGGCCATGAATTTACAAAATAAGTAATAAGATAAATAGCAGATATAACACATAAAATAGTCTTAATACCCCAAAACACATACGATCCTAATTCAGTTCCAATTATAAACTCATGATCATCATACTCTTTTTTACCTTTCTCATCCTTATTATCTGCTTTTCTCAACGATATTCCCATTGCTATTGAACGCCATAAATAATGAACAACATCAGAAGCCAACGAAGCAACAGCAAAAATAACAACCATCCTTAGTGTACTATTCGCAACCAATTCATTACTATTTTGATTTGACAAAGCCCAAACAACAGCAATTATTCCCAAATCAAAAGTACGAATGCAGGAACTTAATAATCCAGAAGAAACATAAAATTCCTCTTCAATTTCTTTTGTTGTCATCTCAATCTCAATATTTTATGATTTATTTTATAACATAGGTTAATCACTACCTAACAAAGATTCCCCTCCTCTTTTATTTTAATGCAACCTTGGACCTCCTCTTCTACGATTTCTAAATGACCTTGGCCCACCCTTCCTAAAAACTCTTGAAGATTTTACACTTCTTGTTCCTGATAAAGCCCTATTTAGTCTTATATGCTTATTCCTGTTATTCCTTATTAAAAAAAACGATTCACCAACATCAACAAATCTTCTCTCGACTCCAACTAAGTAATCCACTCCACTCTTTGTAATCTTTCCAACAATAAGAACACTATTATCTACCGATTCTATATCATCAGTAACATACAATTTGATTGGTACTCTTAAATCTAATAGTTTTGCGTACTCTGAAACCGTCAAATTTTGAAAAACAATTCTCTTGCCTGACATATTTAATGAATTTAAACTATAATTGATGTTGCAAAAATACACTTTTTTCTATTTTGTTACAATACATATCATTTTTTTCAATAAACAAAATCCAAAGCAGCAACTAACTAACAATCATGTTTTATCCAATCCAATGAACAATTATTTTATTTATAATCAATCTAAATTAACCAAATTCGGCGAAATAAAACAAAAAGTCGCTCACCGTTTGCCCAAAATTCCCTAATTTCGTGGCTCATTATAAAACGAAACAACAAATTCTAAAAATCAAATCAATATGGCAAAATTCAGAGGAGCCATCGTGGTTGACATCGAGCGTTGCAAAGGTTGTGGTGTGTGCATCACGGCCTGCCCCTGCGGTGTCATCGAATTGGCAAAAGAGTCTACAAGAAAGCCCTGTAATCCAACCAATTGTCTAACAAATCAAAAAATCTTACATAATGGGAGAATTAAAACTGATGAAGGGTAACGAGGCATTGGCCGAGGCCGCCATCCGCTGCGGTGCCGATGCTTATTTCGGATATCCTATCACCCCCCAGTCGGAAGTGATTGAGTATCTGTCGGAACAGAACCCTTACGAACGCACCGGAATGGTCGTTCTTCAAGCAGAAAGTGAATTGGCCGCCATCAACATGGTGTACGCCGCCGGTGCGGCCGGAAAGCGCGTGATGACCTCTTCCTCAAGCCCGGGCGTGTGCCTGAAGCAGGAAGGTTTGGCCTACATCGCCGGCGCCGAAGTGCCTTGCGTCTTTGCTGACGTGGTGCGCGGCGGCCCGGGTTTGGGTACCATCCAACCTTCGCAAGCCGACTATTTCCAGAACACCAAGGGCGGCGGCAACGGCGACTATCGCAACATCGTCCTCGCCCCCGCTTCAGTGCAGGAAATGGCTGATTTCGTGCCGCTTGGCTTCGAAATGGCCTTCAAGTACAGAATGGCAGTGTGCATCCTCTCCGACGGTGCCATCGGCCAGATGATGGAAAAGGTCGTGTTGCCTGAGCAAAAGCCTCGCATGACCGAAGAGGAAATCAAGGCCAAATATCCTTGGGCTTTGACAGGCCGCAAGCGTGGCACGCAACACCGCGTCATCACCTCCTTGGACCTCGACTCGGCCCGCATGGAAGAGCACAACCGCGCTCTGCAACGCAAGTACGACGAAGTGACCAAGAATGAAGTCCGCTACGAAATGATCGACTGCGACGATGCCGAATACGTATTCGTCGCCTACGGCTCCAGCGCCCGTATCGCCCAAAAGTCGGTGCAACTCGGTCGCGCCGCCGGATTGAAGGTCGGTTTGCTCCGTCCCATCACCCTGTGGCCCTACCCCACCCAAGCCATCCGCGACCTCATCGACAAGGGTGTCAAGGGATTCCTCTCAGTCGAATTGAGCTGTGGTCAGATGATCGAAGACGTGCTGTTGGCCTGCAACGGTCGCGCCAAGGCCGAACACTTTGGCCGCGTCGGTGGCATCATCCACACCCCGGAAGAAGTTCTCGAAGCTATGAAGAAACAAATTATAGGAGAATAAGACAATGGCAGAAATCACATTACAAGATATCATCCAGCCTGAAAACTTGGTTTACGAAAAATCAAAGCTGCTGACTGAAAAACCTTTCCACTACTGCCCCGGCTGCGGTCACGGCACTGTGCACCGCATCATCGCCGAAGTGCTCGAAGAGCTTGGCGTTGACGACCGTACCATCGGTGTCTCCCCCGTGGGTTGCGCCGTTATGGCTTACGACTACTTCGACGTCGACTTCGTCGAGGCTGCCCACGGCCGCGCTCCGGCGTGCGCTACGGGTATCAAGCGCGTGTGGCCCGACAAGGTCGTGTTCTCCTACCAAGGCGACGGCGACCTCGCTGCCATCGGCACCTGCGAGACCATCCACACCTGCAACCGTGGTGAGAACATCACCATGATCTTCGTCAACAACGGTATCTACGGCATGACTGGTGGCCAAATGGCTCCCACCACCCTCGTGGGCATGAAGACCGCCACCACACCTTACGGCCGTATGCCTCAGTGGCCCGACGGAACACCGAACAACGGTTTCCCGCTCCAAATCACCCAACTGCTGGCTCAGTTGCCTGGCACGCGCTATGTCACCCGTCAGGCTGTGTTCAACGCCGCCGCCGTGCGTAACTGCAAGAAGGCCATCAAGAAGGCATTCCAGAACCAGATTGAGAACAAGAACGGTGTCAACTTCGTTGAAATCGTGTCGAACTGCAACTCCAACTGGAAGATGAGCGCGGTCGATGCCAACAAGTGGTTGCAAGACAACATGCTGCCCGTCTATCCTTTGGGCGACCTCAAGGACAATTTCGAGCTGATTAAGAAATAACTAAAAACGACAAAGCAATGACAGAAGAAATTATTATAGCCGGTTTCGGCGGACAAGGTGTCTTGTCAATGGGTAAGATCCTTGCTTACAGTGGTATCATGCAGGACAAGGAAGTCAGCTGGATGCCTTCATACGGCCCCGAGATGCGTGGCGGTACGGCCAACGTGACCGTCATCGTCAGCGACGAGCGCGTGTGCTCCCCCATCCTCAACGCTTTCGACACTGCCGTCATTCTGAATCAGCAGTCACTCGACAAGTTTGAGGACAAAGTGAAGCCCGGTGGCTACCTCATCTACGACCCCAACGGCATCACCCACAAGCCCACCCGCAAGGACATCCACATCTACAGCATCGAAGGCGCACAACTCGCCTCCGATATGGGCAACAGCAAGGTGTTCAACATGATCATCTTGGGTGCTTTCCTGAAGGTTCGCCCCATCATCGACAACAAGAACGTCGAAGAGGGCTTGCGCCACAGCTTGCCGGAGCGTGCCCACAAGCTCATCCCGCTGAACATGCAGGCCGTGCAGGTCGGTATGGACAACATCAAGGCTGAGAACTAATTCGGGATTTCCGAACAATGCAAAAAGCTGCTCCAAACGGGGCAGCTTTTTTTTCATACATGGATGGCCTGAAATTGCCATCATTTTTCGTCAACACAAATTTCCATCAATTAACCACGAATTCATTGTCGTCATTTGCGTCCCCGCAAATGCATAGTCGATGGCTTGGAGGAAGGGGATGTACATAGGCTTAGGGATTGCGGGTCAAGCCCGCAATGAAGTGTTGCGTAGGCTGTAGGGCTGTCGTACCACGGCAGCCGAACACCAGCCACAAAAAAAACGTAGAGACGCGAAAAACGACGTCTCTACGGAAACATGTGGCTCGTCTTGCCCATGACGGAACAAACAAAGGTTAGTTCCGAGGCGCGGAGCGCACTGGCCGCACAGACAAACCATAGTAGCGCTCGCTACTGCCCACGTTGGAATCGCTCGAACCGAAGTGGAACTGCCACGCGTAGTGCGGGTCGTCCGTGTAGAGCATACTCGACCAGTAGTAGCCGTAGCTGCCATCGGAGCTGAGATTATTGCCCTCGCGGTAGCCTGCAGCGGGCAGGAAGATACTGTTACCATTGGTGGCGGTGAACAGCCTGCCGTTCACGCCCCCCTGCTGCGTCCAGGTCACGGTCGTGTTGTTGAAAAGTTCCTCAAAATCCGCCTTGGTGGGCATGCGCCAACCGCTGCGCCAATTGTACATAGCGACATCATCATCGGAGTCCAAGGTGGTCAATCCATCAGTGTCGCCATAGTTGGCATCGTTGCAGTACTTGGTCAGCTTGCCTTCGTAGTAGAACATGTAGGTGTCCCAGTCGTAGGGCCAGGTCTTCGGTTCAGTCTCGCCCCAGGCGAGGTAGTCGCCGTAGGCTGTTGGTGAATTTGCACCGATATTGCAGATGGCCCAAAGTGTGCCACTTGGTAGGTCCAGGTCAACATATCCATGATTAGTGATATTCACTGCAATTCCTTCAGTCAAGTAACCATTTTCAGTAATGGCAGGCACATTACCGCGAGTACCCGTAAACGCCCCATCTTCGGAATAGGCTCCGCCTTGTTCATCCAAGGCAAGCTGGGGCAGCACGATGGCCCAAGTCACGGTGTTGTCGGTGGTAACGCCGTGCATCTTTATCACGCCTTCGCCATCCTTACTGTAAGTGAAACCATTGTCCGTTCCACTTGGAGCGGTGAAATCAACGGTCACTTTGTTGTTCATCCCAGTGATGCAGATGGAAGCCGTGGAAGGTGTGGTCACATTGAACTTCATGATGGAAACCTTGTTCTGCAACTTGGCCGAGTAAGCACCTTCACCAGCGAAAGGCTCGTTTGAAGGGCTGTAGGAAATCACAGGGTACTTTGAGGATTGGTCGGAGATGACCACCGTGGCAGTGTTATTGGTTTCATCAATGGTAGGCGTGAATCCCACGCCACCGAGGAAGTAGAAATGCAAGGGCTTTTCACCGTCATAGTTATCAATGTTCACCGAGCCGCTGAAAGTGTTATTCGAATAAGTCAGTGTGCCAACGTAGGCGTTGTTGTAGCCCACATAAATCACGTCGCCATCCTCAAAGGTCACTGTGGCATAGTCTTCGGCACCTGTAGGATTAACGTCAGCCCTTGAGTTGTTGCCCCCATTCACGTTGAGCGTAATGGGCACCAGATGGCTTTCGGCGTTCTGGTTGTTCGTTTGTTCCTTTTTGCATTGCGAGAGGCCAAGCACCAAGGCCAAAGCCATCACGAAACAGGTCATTCTTCTCATGGCTTAGTCCTCCTTCTTTTTAAGTGCAACATAGCCCAAGCCAGCGACCAGCATAATGGCAATACCACTGCCAAGGGGAGCGGAATCAGATTGGCCAATGCCTTGGTTGGAGATGTCGAATGTTTCACCATTACGGGGCTGAGAGTTCAACATTCCATGGTTCTTGTTGCTTTCGGTCTTGTAAGGGTTTTGCAAAAGCCCGTGGTTGATTTGGGCGTTCATTGTGGCCGGCGCCATCATGGCCGCCAGCCCGAGCGAAAGCACGATGGCTTTCAAGGTTTTTGTCTTTTTCATTTTTTTATTGATTTAAAGATTTAAGATTCAACTACAGATTGCACTGATTTTACGGAGTGGATACGGAAGTAATTATGCTGCCTCGCAGCGGACGGATACGGATATCCGTTTAATCCGTTTAATCCGTTTAATCCGTAGTTCAGATACAAAAAAATCCAAGACCGAGCCCATTGGCTCTGCCTTGGATGGTGTAATCACAAAAATCCGGGACGGGTTGCTACCGCTGCCCCCCACCTATTTTATTGGTTATCAGTAATTTATGGCTATGACTCATTAGAATTTCCCTATTTTGAGGCTGCAAAGATACAAAAAAAAGTCCAAAGGTTTGAAAAAGAAATCATTAAGGAGAAAAAAATCACTTGCGCAGGAAAGAGGATGAACACGAAAAAAGGCCACCTTGCGGCAGCCTTTTATCATCTGTAAGAAAGTTGTAGGATTATTCCTTCACCTCTTCGGCGGCAGAAGCCTCAGCCTTCGGGGCGGCCTTCTTGCTGCTACGACGGGTGCTCTTGGCCTTGGCAGCGGTCTTTTGGCCCTCGCGGGTGTAGACCTCATTGTAGTCGACCAGTTCCATCAGAGCCATCTCGGCGGCATCACCCTTGCGGTTTTCGGGCATACGAATGATTCTCGTATAGCCACCCGGGCGGGTGCCAATCTTCGGGCCTACCTCACGGAAGAGTTCGGTGACGGCATACTTGTTTTGCAAGTAACTGAATACCACACGGCGGTTGCTGGTGCCCAGTTCAGTGGTCGTGTTGTTCTCGGGTTTCGAACGTGTGATCAGCGGTTCGACATACATGCGCAGGGCCTTGGCCTTGGCAGTAGTGGTGATGATGCGTTTGTTGAGAATCAACGAAATAGCCATGTTGGAGAGCATCGCCTTGCGGTGGGCGCTCTTTCTTCCCAAGTGATTGAATTTCTTATTGTGTCTCATCTTCTTATTCCTTATCTAATTTAAATTTGCTGACATTCATACCGAACTCAAGGCCCTTGCTTCTGACCAGTTCGTCAAGTTCGGTGAGCGACTTCTTGCCGAAGTTGCGGAACTTGAGCAGGTCTTGCTTGTTAAAGGCGACGAGTTCACCAAGCGTTTCAACCTCAGCAGCTTTCAAGCAGTTCAAGGCACGGACCGACAAGTCGAGGTCGACGAGCTTGGTCTTGAGGAGCTGGCGGATATGCAACGAGCCTTCATCAAGGTCTTCCGTCACGGTCTTCTCATCGGGGACGAGGTTGATGTTCTCGTCGGAGAATAGCATGAAGTGATAGATGAGGATCTTTGCGGCTTCTTTCAAAGCATCTTTAGGATTGATGGAGCCATCGGTATCGATTTCAATGACAAGTTTCTCATAGTCGGTTTTCTGCTCGACGCGCCAGTTTTCCACTTTGTAGCGCACATTGCGGATGGGCGTGTAGATGGAGTCGATGGCTATGGTGTCGACCGGGGCACCAATCACCTTGTTCTCGTCGGCAGGCACATAGCCACGGCCTTTGTTGATGGTGAGTTCGATGTTCAACTTCACCGAAGGCTCGAGGTTGCAGATGACGAGTTCCGGATTGAGCACTTGGAAGGAGCAGAGATACTTGTTGATGTCGCCAGCCAAGAATTGTTCTTGGCCAGTGATGGTAAAACTGACCTTCTCGTGGTTTTCCGTAGGCACAAGTTGCTTGAGGCGCACTTGCTTGAAATTCAAAACCATGTCGGCGACATCCTCGATCACGCCGTCGATCGACGCGAACTCGTGGCTGACGCCGTCAATGCGGATGGAAGTGATGGCGAAGCCTTCAAGCGAAGACAGCAGTATCCTTCTCAACGCATTGCCAATAGTGATGCCGAAACCTGGTTCAAGAGGTCGAAACTCGAAAATACCTTTGGTGTCGGAGCCTTCAACCATGATAACCTCTTCAGGCTTTTGAAACGCTAATATTGCCATATCTACTTTATTTTACCAGGTTAACAATCAACAATTACTTAGAATACAATTCAACGATGAGTTGTTCGTTGATGTTCTCCGGGATCTCTTCGCGAGCCGGATAGTTCAAGAACTTGCCGCACTTCTTCTCGGCATCCCATTCAATCCAGGCGAAGTTGCTGCCCTGACGGCCTTCCAAGGAATTGGCGATGACTTCAAGACTCTTCGACTTTTCGCGCACACCAACGATGTCGCCCACCTTGACGAGGTAGGACGGGATGCTGAGCACTTCACCGTTGACGACGATATGACAATGGTTCACGAGTTGACGGGCTGCAGCGCGGGAGGGGGCTATGCCCATGCGATACACCACATTGTCTAAGCGTGATTCCAGAAGTTGCATCAGGATAAGACCGGTGACGCCTTCCTTGCGGCGGGCGTGTTCGAAGGTCTTGCGGAATTGTCTCTCGAGAACTCCGTAGGTATATTTTGCCTTTTGCTTTTCCTTCAACTGGATGCCATATTCCGAAACCTTCTTTCTTCTGGCGTTGGCGCCGTGCATCCCAGGAGGATAGTTTCTCTTTTCGAAGTATTTGTCGGAACCGAAGATGGGTTCACCGAACTTACGAGCGATTTTCGTTTTTGGACCTGTATATCTTGCCATAATTCAAGTTTTTTAATTGTTCGACTTTACACTCTTCTACGTTTTGGAGGACGGCAACCATTGTGCGGCAGCGGAGTGACGTCGATGATTTCGGTCACCTCGACACCCATCGAGTGGATGGCACGGATGGCGGATTCACGTCCTGAACCAGGTCCCTTCACATAAACTTTAACTTTGCGTAATCCCAAGTCATAGGCAGTCTTGGCGCAGTCTTCAGCAGCCATCTGAGCAGCGTATGGTGTGTTCTTCTTTGAGCCTTTAAAGCCCATCTTACCTGCTGATGCCCAAGAAATGACTTGTCCTTCATTG
>CACXUM010000048.1 GCA_902770835.1 uncultured Bacteroidia bacterium | reverse complement strand
GTAGATTAAACTACCCCCTGTGGTAATAATCTGCAGTCCATTGGTGCCCAAGCAGTCAGTCAACTGACTGAGGCCGTCATTGTTTTCCATATCGATATACGTGCTCCACCAATTCCATCCGGCACTCAGCGCCACCGTCTGCGTGCTGACGGACATGTCCGGAGTGGTGAACGTGGCGGCTTCGCTCCATGCTGTCAAACCGCCTTCGCAGTCGGCGTTGATGCCCTGCACTTGCCATTCGTATTCGGCTTCTGGAATAAGACCAGTAAAACTATATGGATGGGTGATGTTCTCCACCACTGTCCAATCGCTCCATTCATCATGAATGATTTCAAGTGTAACACCTTCACCCACTAAGGGAAAATAACCCATAGTGAAATGATAAGTCACTCCAGGTTCAAACACATAGTTGTCGTAACGGGCATCAATGTTGCCTCTTTTTCCAGCAATCCATATCCTATCGCCTGCCACTGGGCGGGTGATGCACCAGTCGTAGGTGCCAGCAGGAATCTGGATGGTGACACTGTTGTTGACCACGACGTTTACGGCTGTGCATGAGGCATCGGCATTGGCCGGAATCATGTATTCGAAAGCGTCATATAATCCTTCGGGGATATTACAATTGTTCGTCAAATAACCATGTGTAGGGTGGATGATAGTACCCAATGCGGTGGCATCGGCATCGAGCAGCATCTGATAGCCGGTACCGTTTCCCCAAACATCAGGTGCTTCGAGGATGATGGTGGCAGGCGTATTGGGATCACAGTGTCTGTATTTCAGATTGTAACTGTCCTGATAGCCCGTCCAATTGAGCGTGGCTGAATTGCAGGTGATGTTGGTGGCTTCGAGGTCGAAAGGCCTGTCGCAGGCCGAAAGCGTGGTGAAGTAGGCCCAAGTCCAGCTGCTTTCGCCGTCTTGGCCGCAGTTGGATTTCACTCTGACGGCATAGTCCGTCTCGGCTTCAAGGCCCGTGATGGTGAAGGGTGAAGCGACACCCGACTCAGTGGTCCAGTTCCATGTGGAATAGTCATTGGTTTCAACAAAGCCGCGAATCATGAAGCAGCATGTAGCAGCAGGGGAAAAGAGGGTGCCAATGTCAACCCAATCGGATCCGTTAAGGAACCATCTGCCGTTGATGCCAGCGTCTTGACCACTCATGAACATGATTCTGGAGCGTCCAGTTGCGGTGAGCGTAATCCACAAGTTCTGTTCAGGGTTGAATTCGATAGGCGTCGAAAGGACGACTTCGTGCCAACCATTAGTGCCGTTTAGGGTTGTGGTTTCGGTGCCAATCAGCGTTTCGGGGTTAGTGTCGCCACCACTATAGACGTTCAGAGTGATGATAGTATCAGTATAAGCACCACTACGCTCATAGAAGACAATCTTGGTAAGCACATTGTCGTGAAGCGAATCGGCGGGATACATCACGCCCCATGTCAATTGACTAGGATTATAAGATTCATCACTAAAGGAGTACACAACTCCATCGTCATATCGCAGCCATGCTGAAGAGGTGGGTGCAGGCTCGGCCCATTGGATGTCATAGGTCTCGCCCCAGCCGCTCCATTCCGCATTGGCGGTGTAGGGATAAGGCGTGATGTCCACGTCGTAAGGCTTCGGGCAAGCCTCGGTGGTGGTCCATGAAATCTCTATGCTCGGCTTGTCCACTTCGCACACGGGTGTCACTTGGGCGGCGTACTGCGTTTCAGGAATAAGGCCGGTGAGGGTGTAAGGATTGGTGGTGGCAGTAACATAGTTAAATACAGTATCGTTTTCGCTCATGTAAGCAATCTCCCACTCTGTGGCGGGGCCGTTCTCAGTCCAGCTCAGCACCACGCTGCGGGGGCCGATTTCAGAAGCGGCAAAGGCTGTAGGCCTGCGGCAGTCGGTCACGGTGCAACTGACGGTGTAGTTGAAGGTGGCAAAGCCTGAGCCGCTGCCTTCCACAATCACTTCGTCGTTGATGTCGGTGACGGTGTAGGAAACTTCAGAAACATCTGAGCCACTCACCCATGAGAATTCAAGTTCTTGGCCGTCGCACACGTTGAGAGCGATAGTTTGTGTTTCCAAACCACCGATGCCGTTGAGGTTTTGGTTGGCAATCGTTGCAATGATGTCACCGGTCAAGACATCCTTCACTTGGATGGCATTGCCATTCCAGCCGTCGCCGTAGCTGTCGGTGACGACGAAGGTGAGGGCACACATGTTCTCGCAGGGGTTGGTGGTGAAACTGACGGGGTTGGTCCATACGCTGGTGTCATCGCCGCAGTCGGCCTGCACCTTCACTTCGTAAGTGGTGGCAAGTTCAAGTCCGGTGAGGGTATAAGGATTCTCGGTGATGGTGGTCACGGTGCCGTTCACGTCGAGGTTCCAAGCCGTGGCCTCTCCGTTCTCGGTCCAACTGAGAGTGGCGAAGGTGGTGCTGAGGGTGTCGATGGCCAAGTCGGTGGGTGCGTTGCAAGGCACTATCATCCCGAGTTCAACGACATTCCTTTGGTAAGTGGTGGTGTTGGCCGTAATGCCGCTCATGTTCAGCGGGTCGTAGTCGGAGTTGTCGCGATAGGCGTAGATGGCCCTGTTGGGGTCGCCCGTAGTGCCGAACACCATGCTGCGCATGCCGGTAACGTAGCGGCCCGTGTTGTCGTCGAAGGCGATGAGCAGGTTGCCCTCGCCGCTGTATTCAAAGGGCGTGTCCAAGGTGAAGGTGAAGGATTGCACATTCTTGTTGGTGACGGTCACCATGCTTGAATACACCTTGTCCGACGCGCTCACGCCCACCCAGTCGGTCGTGCCTGAGAACCCGCTCTTGTCCACTTCCTTCATGTAGATGTCGATGCTGAACGAGGGGAGGTAGTTGCTGTATTCATTAAACAGCCATAATGTGACGGTGTTGATGGTGCCCTCCGTACCGATTTCCTCGGCGGTGAAGATTTGCTGGGAGTAGGAGTAATTCCAAGCCGAGGGCCATGGGAGGCCACTGTGGTTGGAGGCCGTTTCAAGGTTCCCGATGGTCACGTTGCTTTGGCCTTGGGGCGTGGGGCAGCCGGTCATGCTCAGCGCGACGACGTTCCTTTGGGCAAGGGTCGTTGACGTGATGCCGGTCATGTTGAACGGGTCGTAGTCGGAGCCGTCGCGGCAGCAATAAACGGCCCTGGTGGGGTCGTTTGATTCGCCAAACACCCTGCCGTTCATGCCGTACTTGTAGGAGCCGGTGTTGTCGTCGAAGGCGATGAGCAGGTTGCCTTGGCCGCTGTAGGCGAAGGGCGTGGCAAGGGTGAAGGTGAAGGCTTGCGCGTTCGTGTTGGTCACTTTGACGGAGCCGCAATACACCTTGTCGTCCGCGCTCACGCTCACCCAGTCATTGCTGCCCGAAAACGTTTCCTTGTCCACTTCCTTCATGTAGATGTCGATGTTGAAGGTGGGGAGCGGATTGCTGCCCGAATGATACAGCCACATGGTGACGGCGTTGATGGTGCCCGGGGTGCCGATTTCGTCGGCGGTGTAGATTTGCTGCGTGTAGGAATAGTCATAGTTGGAATGCCACGGGAAACGAGGGCTGTTGGAGGCCGTTGCGAGGTCGCCGATGGTTATGGACTGGTTGTAGGAAAGGTTTTCGTCATACATCCCGAGTTCGATGACGTTCCTTTGGTAAGTGATGTTGTTGGCCGTAACGCCGCCCATGCTCGTCGGGTTGTAGTCCGTGCCGTCGCGAAAGGCATAGATGGTCCTGTTGGGGTCGCTCGACCCGCTAAACACCAGGCCGCGTAAGCCGTACTTGTAGGAGCCAGTGTTGTCGTCGAAGGCGATGAGCAGGTTGCCTTGGCCGCTGTAGGTGAAAGACCTGTCGAAGGTGAAGGTGAAGGCGCGGGCGGTGGTGTTGGCCACGGTGAGGGTGCCGGTATACACCTTGTCCGTCGAACTGACATACACCCAATCCGTCGTGCCCGAAAATGAGTTCTTGTCCACTTCCTTCAAGTAGATGTCGATGTTGAATGTGGGGAGCGGTTCGTTGTTCGGGTTGCCCCCATGGTAAAGCCACACGGTGAGGGAGTTGATGACCCCTGCCCTGCCGATTTCCTCTGCGGTGTAGATTTGCTGGGTGTAGGAATAATCATAGTTGGAGTACCACGGGATGTAGATGCTGTTGGAGGTCGTTTCGGGGTCACCGATGGACACTTGTTCGGCCCGTGCCAGGCCAGTTGAGGCGAGGCAGAGCAGCGCGAGGAGGCAGGCCAAAAGGAGTGTCTTGGGCCGTTTCATGTTGAGGGTTCGTGAATTGGTTTTTCTGCAAACGCTTGGTTTGCAATGGTTTGCGCTGTTGAAGCCAGCAACGCCCGAAATCAAGGTAGCGGTGGCCAGCGTCTTCTTTTCGATGGAGATGTTCGTCATCGTTAGGTTGATTTTAAAAGGTTATTAGACTAAGAACGGAATAAAATTCGGTGCAAAGATAAGGGATTTTTCGGTTTTGTCAAGAGGAAAATACGAAACGGCATGGCAAATCCGATGAATTATTGTATTTTTGCGGTTGGATTTTTAACAATCAGAGTGCTATGACCAAATATCCTATCGGCTTGCAGAATTTCCAAGGCCTCCGCGAGGACGGCTATGTTTATGTGGACAAGACGGCCTTTGTGTACGAACTGGCACAAAGTGGGAAATACTACTTCCTCAGCCGCCCGCGCCGCTTCGGGAAGAGCCTGTTCCTTTCCACCTTAGAAGCCTACTATTTAGGCAAAAAAGAACTCTTCAAAGGGCTGGCCTTGGAGCAAAGATTCGATGGATTTCAATTGGGAATTCCAAATGCTGAAATCAAACGATGCCTTTTATCAGTCGCAAGCTGTATAAAATCGGCGTAAACTTCTCCAGCGCAACGCGACGAATTGAGGAATGGAAGATGATTCCTTAGCCCAATCCAAAACAAAGAGGATAGGGAAATTTCTGATGTTGCGGAAATGAAATGTTGTTATCTTTGCAGCCAAATTTCTCCAAAAATGAAAAGATTTGTTTTTCTTAAAGTATTGTTTATCATTGCGTTATCAGTTTCTGCCGTTTTGTGTCTCGCCCAACCTCCGGGCGGCAGGCCTCCGGGTGGGGGAGGAGGTCGCCATCCGGGTGGACGTCCTCCATACGGCGGTGACCGCCAATGGGGACAAACCGAAGGCAACATGCCAGCGGTGAAGCCGAAGAAGAAAGTCCGCGAAGGCGACACCTTTACTGTGGTGGGCGTGTTGCGCGATGCCAAGACTGGCGAGTTTATGCCATACGTCAATTTGGCCGTGCTCGATTCCGTCGACAACGAATTTGTGAAAGGCGGCATCAGCAACATGGAAGGTGTTTTCGAGATTAACGGCGTGCCGCAAGGGGCTTTCGTGTTGCGTGTTTCGGCCATTGGCTATGAGAACTATCTGCATCCTTTCCATGTGACCAACAACACCAATTTGGGCACATTGCGCATCAATCCGGGCGTGACAGCCTTGGGCGAAGTGACGGTGGCCGCCGAGCGACCGCTGTATGCAATGGAAGGCGAGAAGTTGATTTACAACGTCAGCGAAGACCCGTCCATCCAGACGGGAACCACCGAGGATGCCTTGCAGAACGCGCCTGGCGTGGAGGTTGACGTTGAGGGCAACATTACCTTGCGTGGTGTTTCGAGCGTAGAGATTTGGGTGAATGACAAGCCCTCGAAACTCACCGAGGAAAACTTGAAGACCTATCTCCAAACCTTACCCGCCAATGCCATTGCCCGCATAGAGACCATCACCAACCCTTCGGCAAAGTATGCTACCGAGGCCGAGGCGGTCATCAATATCGTTACTTCGGCGCACATCAAAAGCAACCAGTTTGTCAGCTTTGGCGTGAACGGCTCCAACCAGCCTTTCGTTTCGCCTTGGGTGAGTTACATGTGGAAGAAAGACAGGGTGAGCATCAATCTTTTTGCTTCAGGGCGTTACAGCAATCGTGAGAACAAAACCGACAGTTGGTCGCAACAGCGTCGCGATGCCGCCACCGAAGGCGAATATGAGGTCACTTGGGCGGATACGGTATCGCAACAAGACAACAACCGTTCCTACAGCGGCAACCTTTTCTTGAACATTGACTACGAGATTGACTCCACCAGCGACATTTCGGTGGATGCAGGCGGATATTACAATGCCAACCTGAACAACATGATGCGCACTGAGCGGCAGACTTATTATTACCTTGACTCCATGCCTGCCTATTCGATGCTTTTTGCCGACCATACCAAAGACAACAGCGACACGAGGTCGATTTTTGGCAATTTGGGAGCGGATTACACGAAAAAGTTTGACAATGAAGGACATAACCTGCGTATCGGACTGAACACAAGGCTCACCAACAATAGCGGCGAGGAATGGTATAACCGCTTTTACGAAGTGTACACCGACCTTGACGAGCACCGATACATGCTTTCGCGCACCTATAATTTCAACGGAAGCCTCGATGCGCGCTACAACAGGCCTTACAGCAAAGACGGCGAACTCAGTTACGGCCTTCGTTCCGACCATACGCGAATGGATTTCACTTACGACCGTTTCTATGATACCATAGGCATATTGGTGGATTCGCTGCGCACCTACCGCATGATAGGGGCGAAGAGTTCGCTCAATGCCGATGTCAATTGGACGCACCGCTGGGGCGGTTTCACCTTGAGCACGGGTTTGGGCGTGGAAGGCGAGCGCAACATGTACAACTTCATCAGCGACATGCCCTTTGCCGACGACAGCGTTTTCTATCATTTGAATTTTCGTCCTTCCATCCACTTGACCTATCGCACCGAAGACATGCACAACCTGAAACTCAACTACTCGATGCGCATGTCGGGGCCGGGCAGGAACCAAGTCACACGGTTTCGCACCTACGGCGAGAACAGTTACTCGACGGGCAATCCCAACGGTTTGAAGGACAGTTTCACTCACAACATGGAGGCTGGCTGGCAGAAGTTTTTCGAGCGTTTCGGCAACATCGGCATTGAGGCCTACGGTCGCTGGAGCACCAACGATGTCAGTAGGTTGACCGATGCGGAATATGATAACTACCTCGATAGAATCGTCAGTTACTCAGTGCCTTACAACATGGGTTCATCGTGGCGTTACGGCACTTCGCTCAACATGACTTACCGTCCTTCGGGCTTCTTCAATGTGCGGCTCTATGCCAACCTTTACAATTACGGCTACCGCATGGAATATGAGCGCAACGGTGTGCCTCAAATCGATGAAAGGGAAAAGTGGTCGTGGAGTGTGCGTGTCAATGCTTGGGCGAAACTCTTTGACCGTCTGCAAGTTACGGCTTCGGCCAACTACAACTCGCCGACCATCAGCCTCATGAGCGAGCGCAAGGCGCGTTATTTCCTCAACATGGGCCTCCGCAGCGACTTCTTCAATCGCCGCCTGTCGGTGTTCGTCAATGTGCAGGACATCTTCAACTGGGGCGCGACGATTGGCTCAGGCTCCACCAACACCAACCCGTACTACCTCAGCGACAGCACCCGCAAAATGCTGAACAGCCGCTACATATCGGCAGGTTTCACCCTCCGTTTCGGAAAGATGGAACTCGAAAAGAAAGCCAAGGAAGGCGACGGCGAAGCGGGAGATAGTTTGGAATAAAAACATTTTTGGAATCTTGAACAACAAAAAAGTAATACTGATTACCGGTGCCAGCAGTGGCATTGGTTATGATGCGGCGCAAACCTTAGCCCAGCAGGGTCATCGCGTGTATGCTGCCGCCCGCAGGGTGGAACGGATGGAACCTTTGAAGACAGTGGGCGTGCAGGTCATCAGCATGGATGTCACCGATGAGGCATCGATGCAAAAAGGGGTGGAAAGTGTCATTCAAGCTGAGGGCAAGATTGATGTTTTGATCAACAATGCAGGCTATGGCTATTTTGGTGCCATCGAGAATGTTCCGATGGAAGAGGCACGCAAGCAATTGGAAGTGAATGTGTTTGGCTTGGCGCGACTCACGCAATTGGTTTTGCCCTATATGCGCAAGCAACGGAGCGGACGCATCATCAACACTTCCTCGATTGCGGGCAAAATGGTGTTCTACATGGGCGGTTGGTACAATGTTACCAAATATTCAGTGGAGGCACTCAGCGATGCCCTGCGTATGGAGATGAAGCCTTTTGGAATTGATGTGGTGATGATTGAGCCGGGTGCCATCAAGACGGACTGGGGCGTGATTGCGGCAAGGCACCTGATGGAATCGTCGGTTGGGACAGCATACGAGCAAATTGGCACACAATGGGCCAAAAACATGGATTGGTTTTACAAGACCAATTGGTTGTCGTCGCCAAAAGTGGTTACAAAAGCCATCTGCCGGGCCGTCAACAGCCGCCGACCAAAAGCACGTTACTGCCAAGGCCGCATCTCGATTACGGGAAGGGTTTTCCATGCCCTATTGCCCGCCCGCTGGTGGGACGCAATCATGCGCTTGGGAGGGAGGATTAAGGTAAAATAATCTGATTCAGAACAATTTGTTGTACAATTCCGGCAGCCGCCGTGAGATGGCTACTGGGCGGCCATTCTCGATGAAGCAATGGGTGCTTTGGGCGGTGCAAACCGTCTTTTGGCCAACGCGCATTGTGTAGGTGAAGTCGAACTTCATTTCGCTGACCTTACTGATAGCGACCTCAATATCAATAATATCCTTGAAGGTCGTGGGGCTTTTGTAGCTGCATTGGATGGCAACCACGGGCGAGAAAACGCCCTCGGCCTCAATCTTGTCGAAGCCGTAGCCAAGTTGGTCGAGGTAGGCCACGCGGGCCTCCTCCATGAAACGAACATAGTTGGAATGGTGCGTCACGCCCATCCGGTCACATTCGTAATATTTCACTTCGTGTTGGAAGGTAAACATATTCAAGATTTTGTGTGATTTTTGGCGCAAAGGTAGGGAAATTTTGATGATTATTTCTGAAAAAGGCATTTGAAGTTTGCGAGATTTATGTATTTTTGCCACTCATTTTCAAGGTCGCGGCATGTGGCTTTGGTTTTTTTATAATACAATGAAATTCAGATTGTTATTGATAGTATTATCTGGTGTTTTTTGCCTCACGGTACACAATTGTTGTGTGTCGTCGGGAACTGGCAATCTGTCTAAGGAATTGAAAAGCATGGAGAAAGAAATCCCCTTGCCTTATAACGACGATTTGTCGGAGATTTTGAAAAGCCGCGCCTCGAAACCTGTTTCACCGAAATTCCTGCAATACGAGCCGTTTCTCGACTCCGTCCTGCTTCAGCGCAATATGCCCTTGGAACTGAAATACCTGCCCCTTTCGCTGAGCGGGATGAGGAACGACTACCGTAATGGCGACCGCTGCGGCCTTTGGGCAATGCCTTCATTGGTGGGGAAGCGCTATGGCCTCAACATCAACGACAGCATCGACGAGCGCATGGAAACGACCGCCTCCACAGAGGCCGCGTTGGAGTATCTCTCCGACCTGCACAATAAATACAAGGACTGGTGGTATGCCATCTTGGCCTATTCCAACAGCCCCACCTCACTCAATCAGGCATTGGTGCGCAACGGTGAAAAGACTTCGCTTTGGGACTTCTACAAGCAAAACCTGATGCCTGATACCCAAGTGATTGCCGACCTCATCGCGTATGTTTATCTGGCCAACGAAGACAGCCTGACATTTGCGGAAACCGCCGATTTGCCTGCCGGAGCGATGACTTTGGCCGAGCCTGAAAAGACCGAGCTTGCGGCATCTCAAGAACATAACGACTCTTCAGTACAGAAATATAAAATCAAGAAAGGTGACACGCTGACGAAAATCGCGGCACTGTATCATGTGACGATTGCCGAACTGATGGAGTGGAACAATTTGGAAAACGACAAAATCTTTGAAGGAGAATTTTTGATAATCAAGAAATGAAACCCAGACGAACTTTATTCTTTATTTTGGCAGTGATGATTCTTTTGGGGACTGCCTGGTATTTTTTCCCCGCCGAGGGGCTGGCCATTGGCGGAATGAATTTGCATTTTCCGTCCTATGCCGAGGACACTTCCCCTAAGGCTGAGGATGTGGATGTGGACGCGGTGTTGTCCAAGGTGAACAAGAGTTTTGAAATGTCATGCTCCGACAACCTTTTGGACAGTATGCGTTTTTTCCGCGATTATCTGAAGGAAAATCCCAACCGCATCTATTTGCCTAACGACGACTATACTTTCTTCGACACGCTTTTCGCGCAACTTGAGCAGGCTGGCCCGCAAGGCAAGACCTACCGCATCATGTATTACGGCGACTCACAAATCGAGATGGATCGAATGTCGTCGGTGCTGAGGCAGAAGTTGCAAGAGTTTTTTGGCGGATCGGGCCCCAATATGATTCCGGCCATACAGCCCGTGCCTACCATTTCGGTGGTGCAACGCGCTTCCGACCTTGTGCGCTACACCGTTTATGGCGATGCCACCACGCGACGCGCCCCGCACAACCGCTACGGCGTGATGTCGCAGTTCAGTCAGGTGACGGGCAACGGCTCCATATCGTTTACGAAAACAAACCATTCAGGGGCTTTCGACAAGGCCAAGGAGATTTCGACCGTGTCGTTGCTGCTGGGCAGGAATAGCAAAGGCTTCACGGCCACCTTGAAATGCGACACCCTTCAGCCTCAGCCCAAGGTGCTTGCTGCCAGCGACAGCGTCACCCTCATCACATGGGAACTGCCTGCCAACGTGAAGCGCGGCTCAATCGACATGAAGGGCAATGCCGAAATCTACGCCGTTCTTTTGGATGGCGAGCCGGGCGTGGCCATCGACAATGTTGCCTTGCGCGGCTGCACGGGCACCATCTTCACCCGCATCAACGAAGAAACCCTCAGACAATCGTTTGAATTGTTGGGCACACGATTGATTATCATGCAATTCGGAGGCAACCGTATGCCGGGCATTTCCTCGTCGAAGAGCATTAATAAGAGCATTAATTCCTATATGGTTGAATTGGAGAAGCAAATCAATTATATGAAGCGTGTCGCGCCGAAGGCCACTTTGCTGTTTATCGGCCCTGCCGACATGGGCAAGAGCTACAACGGCAAGATGGGCACTTGGAAAGGCCTCCCCGAGTTGAACGACTCGCTTCGCGTGATGGCTTTGCGCAACGAGGTCGCCTATTGGGACATGTTCCATGTGATGGGTGGCGAAGGCTCGATGGCGCAATGGGTGAAGCACAGACCAGCCCTCGCGGGTCCCGACTATGTGCATTTCACCTTGGCCGGCGCACAAGAAATCGGCTCCGACCTCGCCAAGTCGTTCACCACTTATTATGATTTCTACAAACTCCGCCAGCGCGTGCCGAGCGAGAAGGTTATCGAATTTGTGAACCTCGACCCCGAGGAAGATTCCATTCGAACTTCTCGACGCATCAAGTTGCCCTTCTACAATCCACCGTTCAGTTTGAGTAATTGATGAAAAAGTGGTTGGTTTACATAGGATTGTTGTTTTTTTCCGAAACGATTTTGGCTCAGGGACTTCCTTGGACGAAACCGCTTCCCGACTATCCTTTTGCCCATTTTGAGCGCAACCAGCTGATTTATCCCGGCGACAGCCTCGACATGGAACGCTTTTTCCAGAAAATGGACTCCGTGGTCTTTCTTGGCGAAGGCAATGTGAACATCATGCACATCGGAGGCTCGCACGTACAGGCAGGCATGTTTACCCAGCAGTTTCGTGACAATTTGTTGAATATCAGCACCGACTTGATGGGAGGACAAAATTTCGTGTTCCCTTTTTCGGCGGGAGGCACCAACAATCCATCGCATTTCATCGTGCGTTCGACTGGCGATTGGACCTACTGCCGCAACGCCGTCCATCGCGAAACCGACAAGCGTTTGGGGCTAGCCGGAGCCGCCATTACCACTACTGACCCGTTGGCAACGGTGAGCATTGTCACGAGGGAAAAGCACCCCACCGACCTCACGCCCGATTTCGATTTCAACAAAGTGACCCTCATCGGTTTCTCGGATACCGAAAATGTGGTGCCTGTGGTGAGTTACGACAGCACCATCATACGAGGCAGCTTCAACGAATGGCAATCGACCTATACTTTTGAACTTCCCGACTTCACCGACTCCATCTGCATCCTTTTTGATTCCGTTCCGGGCGAGTTTACCCTGACGGGCGTGTTGCTGGAAAACAACATGTCGGGCATCAGCGTGCATGGCGTGGGCGTGAACGGGGCCAGTGTGGCATCCTACCTCCGTTGCGACGACTTTGAGCGCGACCTCAACCTCATCAAACCCGACCTCATCATTTTCGGCATCGGCATCAACGACGCGGCGGAGAAAGATTTCGAGAAAGAGGCTTTCAAGAGCAATTACGACGAACTGATTCAAGTCATCAGGCGAGTCAATCCCGATTGTGCTTTGCTTTTCATGACCAACAACGACAGTTATATACGTGTAAGTTCGAGCCGGACGAAATATGTGGTCAATCACAACGGTGTGATTGCGGAGGAGGCTTTTATGGAGATGGGCGAGGAATACAACGCTGCGGTTTGGGACCAGTTCGACATTATGGGCGGCCTGAAGTCGATGGCGGAATGGGAGAAGGTTGGATTGGCCAAGAAAGATAAGGTGCATTTCACCAACGATGGCTACAAACTGCTTGGTGATTTGCTTTACAATGCTTTGATTACCAGATATATAGAACATATTCAACTAAATGCGAAACGCCTCTGACATGACTTGGAATCCCGAAATAGCCTTGGATTTCTTGACGAATGTCTTTTCATTCGACAAGTCGCATCCTTTGCTGTTCACCCAGTTTTATTTTTGGGTGTTCTTTGCCGTGGTGTTCGCGTTCTTTTGCTTGTTCAGGAAGAGGTGTCTGCTGCGCAACACTTTCCTCTTTTTCGTCAGCCTGTTCTTTTATTACAAGACCAGCGGACTCTTCATATTAATCCTGATTTTCATCACTTTATACAATTTCTTTGCGGGCAAGTGGCTGCACACGCGACGACGAGAAGGAAGCCGCAATTTCGTGTTAGGGCTTAGTGTGATCGTCAATTTGTCACTCTTGTTCTATTTCAAGTATGCCTATTTCCTCACCGATGTTGTCAATAGCCTCACGGGATACGATTTCCGTGTCTTCGATGTGTTTTCGTGGGTGGGCAACCGCATCACGGGCGATAACCGCTTCAGTGTCGACAACATCCTCTTGCCGGTAGGCATTTCGTTCTACATCTTCCAGGCCATCAGTTATGTCATGGATGTGTATCGCAAGCGCATCGAGCCAGTGAGAAATATCTTCGATTTCGGTTTCTATGTCAGTTTCTTCCCACAGCTGGTGGCGGGTCCCATTGTGAGGGCCAACGAGTTCATCCCTCAACTGCACAAGAAATATTTCCTCAGCCGCAAGCAGTTTGGCATTGCCGTGTTCTGGATTATGAACGGCTTGGTGAAAAAAATCGTGTTGAGCGACTACATCGCCGTCAATTTCATCGACCGTGTGTTCGACAATCCGCTGTTGTATACTGGTTTTGAGAATCTTATGGCATTGTTCGGCTATTCGTTGCAGGTCTACGCCGACTTTTCCGGCTACACCGACATCGCCATTGGCGTGGCCATGCTGATGGGGTTCTATCTGCCGAAAAACTTCAATTCGCCCTACAAGGCCAAAAACCCGGGCGAGTTTTGGAAACGCTGGCACATTTCGCTGTCGCGCTGGCTGCAGGACTATCTTTACATTCCGCTCGGCGGCAACCGCAACGGCACTTTCGGCTCGTTCTGCATCATTCTTATGATTGCTGCCATTGCCTCGTTCCTTTCTCGCAGCCTATGGGTTGGTTTGGGCGTGGGCGTTGTTGTTTTGATACTCTGCCTTTTGGCGATTTTCAAGCCCAAGTCGAGGAAGACCATCACCACCGAAATCAACCGCATGGACACGATGCTTTTGGGCGGCCTTTGGCACGGTGCCTCATGGAATTTCATGATTTGGGGTGGCTTGAACGGCTTGGGAATGTTGTTCTACCGCTTTTGGAAGGACTGGAGCGTTTATGGTCGCACCTTGTTTATATTAATCGTCACCATCGCACTGCGCTTGTGTACCATTTATTTGCCTCGACCAGTGTTCAATGTGCTTTTCGTTTGGTGTCTCATTGTGCTGACTGGCAATGTGATACGAATGGTTTACAATCTGATGGGCGGCAAGAAGGCTTGGCAATGGCTGCAAGATGCTTGGGCCGTTTTCCAAACCTTCACCTTCATCACCTTCACGCGATTGTTTTTCCGCAGCGGCTCCAACCTCGACCCTGCCGTGGCCAACGAAACGGCTTGGAATACCGCCAAGAACATGGTCAATCAAATGGGAGGCTTTTGGCGCATCGACAGGATTCCGCAAATCATGTACCACTATCGCAATGTGTTCATTCTCATTGCAATAGGTTTGATTATCCACTGGCTGCCGGAGAACTTCAAGCGTCGTTACCGCATTTGGTTTGCCAAGATGCCCATACTGCTGATGATTGTGGTTTGCGCCCTCATCGTGTTCGTTATCTATCAGTTCATCACTGCCGATTTGCAGCCATTCATTTATTTCCAGTTTTAGAAAACATCGTTTTAGGTCGGCGGTAACCCCTTTTTTAAACCACTTACCGCCGAGTATTTTTTCAGAATACATGGCGGTAACTCGAAAAATTGTTATTTTTGCGGCGTGGATTTAACGAGAAAACGCCATGAAAATCATAGGAAGGGAAAAGGAGCAGAAACTGCTGAAGGAATGTTGCCGCTCAGGGAAGCCTGAACTTGTGGCAGTCTACGGTCGCCGCCGCGTGGGAAAGACCTATCTTGTGAAACAGTTTTTCCAAGAGCAGTTTGACTTCTATACCACAGGCATTTACAATGGCTCATTGAAAGAACAATTGGCCTTTTTCAACAAGCAACTCAATCGGTTTTCAAACAGTTTCTATCCCGTGCCCAAAAACTGGATGGAAGCCTTCGACCAATTGCAGCACTATCTTTCCCGTGTGGAAAAGGAAAACATCATCGTCTTCTTTGATGAAATGCCGTGGCTTGATGTGCCGCGCTCCAAGTTCCTCAAAGCCTTTGAGTTGTTTTGGAACAGTTGGGCATCGAGTCAAGCTAATTTGAAATTGGTTGTGTGCGGTTCGGCCACTACATGGATGACAGACAAACTGTTGGGTGGGAAAGGTGGCTTGCACAACCGTGTGACACGCCGCATCTGGTTGGCTCCGTTTACGCTTTCGGAAACAAAGCAATTGCTTGAATACCAAAGTATAAGATGGAACGATAGGCAGGTTTTGGACTGCTATATGGTGTTTGGCGGCATACCTTATTATATCAGTATGTTGCAAAAAAGCCTGAGCCAGACCCAAAATGTGGACGAATTGCTTTTCTCGCAAACGGCACCATTGAAGTCGGAATACGATTTCATGTTTGGCTCTTTGTTCAACGATGCACCTGTTTACAAGCGGATTGTCGAATTATTGAGCCAAAAAGCCAAAGGCATGACCCGAAAGGAGATTCTCGATTTGCTTGGTTTGACGGATAACGGCAACCTGACCGAAATGTTGAAGAATCTTTGCAATTGCGACATCGTGCGCTGCTATTCCGCTTTTGGCAAGAAACAACGCGACATGCTTTACCAACTGACCGACCTTTTCACCTTGTTTTACCTGCGTTTCGTAAAGGATTACAATGGCCGCGACGAACATCATTGGAGCAATATGATGGAATCTGCCAGCGTGACGGCTTGGAAAGGCTATGCTTTTGAACAGGTTGGGTTCTTGCACCTTAATCAGATAAAGAAAGCATTGGGTATCAACGGGATACAGAGCGATGTTTGCTCATGGACATACCGCGATGAGCTGGGTAAGGTCAGGGCGCAAATCGATATGCTCATTGACCGCAACGACCAAACCATCAACCTTTGCGAAATGAAATATTCGGCAACGGCATACTCCATCAAGAAAGATTATGACCAATGGCTGCTTGACCGTCGCGAACTGTTTCGCGAACAAACCCGAACAAAAAAGGCACTCCATCTCACCATGATAACGACTTTAGGCCTGAAGGACAACCCTTATTCAGGCGACATCAACAGCGAAGTGACTTTGGTGGATTTGATGCAGTTATGAACGATAATACTCGGCGGTAACCCCTTTTTTAAACCACTTACCGCCGAGTATTTTTTCAGAATACATGGCGGTAACTCGAAAAACAATCAATGCGTCAAAATTTCCAGCCCCGTTTCCGTCATTAAAAACGTATGCTCCCATTGCGCTGAGGGCAGTTCATCCTCGGTGATGACCGTCCAACCGTCGGCACTGTCGACGAAGACTTTCCATGTGCCGGTATTAATCATCGGCTCGATGGTGAACACCATGCCGGGAACGAGCAACATGCCCGTGCCTTTCTTGCCATAGTGCAGCACTTCCGGGTCGTCGTGGAATTTGAGACCCACGCCGTGGCCGCAGAGGTCGCGCACCACACTGAAACCGTTCTTGTGGGCGTGCTGCTGGATGGCGTTGCCAATGTCGCCGACGAAGCCAAAAGGCTTGGCGGCCTCCATGCCTACATACAGACATTCCTTGGCCACATCCACCAATTTCTGCTTGCGGTTCGAGGTCTTTCCGATGATGTACATGCGCGAGGCGTCGGAATAATAGCCGTCCAAAATGGAGGTGACATCCACATTGATAATGTCGCCTTCCTTCAGGATTTCCTTCGCCGACGGAATACCATGACACACCACTTCATTAATGGACGTGCAAACGCTTTTCGGGAAGCCTTCATAGCCCAAGGTGGCGGGGATGGCACCATGCTCGATGGTGTAATTATGAACCAACTCGTTGATTTCCAATGTGCTCATTCCTGCATGGATTCTCTCCCCCACAAGGTCGAGGATGCCTGTTGTGATGACACCGCTCCGCTTGATGCCTTCGATTTCTTCAGGGGTGCGGATGAGGCTGCGCTTAGGCACCATTGCGCCTTTGGCCTCCAACGCCATCACCTTTTTGTCCAATGCTGTCGGTTCCTGTCCGGCCGGCACACGCCATTTCTTACGCCTGTTAAACATGTTGCTTGAATTTTGGGCTGCAAAAGTACGGAGATTTTGGGAAAGTATGAATCTCTGGTTCAAATATCAAGTGGAAAAATATTGGAAACTATTGCTTGGCTTGCAACTCCAACATGATTTCATCCACAAGATAAGCGTCGCTCATGTTGTGCAGATGATACATCTTTTGGCTCAGATAACGATAGGTGTCAGAATTATAGAACAAGCCAAGGGCGCGTTCTTGGGAAATGTTCAGTGTTTCGGCAAGCAACGACACCACCCGCGAATATTTCATCTGAAGCAATGTTTCATTAATCAAAGGATTTTCAGCCATTTCCATCCTCCTTCCGTATTACAACCGCTTCCACAAAGTGCAGATAACGGTCTATCACAGCCTGATTCAAGATGCAAATCTGGTTGTTCGGTTTCTCATATTGCAGTCTTTTCAAAGCCACTTCTTTGGGAATCAGTTCAGAGAGATAAAGTTCCATTTGGCCTGCCAACATACACCAGCGGCTCTTTTACCGTAGCGATAGATCCATGATAGACTTTCATGCCACGGCTCCTTTCTTGCGGATGAATGCAGGATTGAATCGGGCGAGATATTGTATGATTTCGTCAACGATATACTCTTTGCTTTGGGTGTGCAACGTTGGGAAACTGGGATAGAGATACCCCGAAATGCCGTTGGCTTGCTGCAGTTCCCGATACACTTCAGCACCCGAAACACCCAACCGCAAGGCTGTGTTTTCTATGCAGAAGATGACAAACTCTGTTTCCCTTTGCGCCTGATTCATGGATGGTTTGCTTTTCAATGGTGCAAAAATAAACAAAATCCAACAAATCCAACCTTCGTTTAGTTTTTATGCCAAAAACCAGCGAAATCCGGCTGTTTTTCGTGATTTCGCCGGGTTCTGGAGGGGGATGGGGCGAATCACTGCCATAGTGGTTTCTGCTGCCAGCCTTTTGGGAAGCCCATGGCGTTGACATCAATAGAAGGATAATCGGAGAGCAACTGAAGCAATTTGTCACGCATATCGTTTTGAGGGGAGATTACATCAAGGAAGTATTTGATGATACAAAGGTCAAAGTATATGCGAAGCGAATCTGTAGGGAGAGTCAACCACGCCCCGTTCAAATGGTTGGGCAGCATTGGGCGAATGGTATTCTGCTTGTTCCACACACGAGCATGGTGGCAACATGAGTTGCGTGTCAGCGTAACGATGGTCCTGACTTCGACAGCTAAGATTTTATGTTTTTCTTATCGATTGATTATCAACCATATCCGATATGATGTGAGAATATTTGGGTGAATCGCGTCACCTT
>CACXUM010000047.1 GCA_902770835.1 uncultured Bacteroidia bacterium | reverse complement strand
ATTAAGGATACCGCCCTCTGCGGTCTGGGTCAGACCTCACCGAACCCGGTGCTTTCGACCCTCGACAACTTCTGGGACGAGTATGTTGAGCACGTTGTTGACAAGAAATGCCGCGCTGGCGTCTGCAAGAAACTCATGCGTTATGAAATTGACAAGGAGAAGTGCATTGGTTGCGGCGCTTGTAAGAAGAACTGCCCCGCCGAGGCCATCTCGAAGACCGACTACATCGCTCCCGGCCACAAGCTGCCTTCGATGATGATCGATCCTTCCAAGTGTATCAAGTGCGGTGCCTGTATCTCAACTTGTAAGTTCGGTGCCATTTCTGTCAAATAATAAAAGAGGAGGAAACAAATATGATTAACGTAACAATTGATAACAAACAGATCCAGGTCCCGGAAGGCACTACTATCCTGAAAGCCGCCCGCATGGCCGGTATCCATATTCCTACCCTTTGCTATTTTGAACTGGCAGGAATGAAATTTGAAAACAAACCCGGTGGCTGCCGCGTTTGCGTCGTCGAAGTGGTGAAAGACTTCAACGGCCGTCCGCGTCGTAACCTTGCCCCGGCTTGCGCCACCGACTGCGTGGAAGGCATGGAAGTGCTGACCCACAGTGCCCGCGTCATCAACGCCCGCCGCACCGTGGTCGAACTCATCCTTTCCGACCACCCGGCCGACTGCTTGACCTGCGCCAAGAGCGGCAACTGCGAATTGCAGAGCCTTGCCCAGTACCTCGGCATCCGCGAGATCCCGTTCAAGGGTGAACAGAGCCACTATCGTCAAGACATGTCGCCCAGCATCGTGCGCGACATGGACAAGTGCGTCATGTGCCGCCGTTGCGAGAACATGTGTAACAACATCCAGACCGTTGGTGCCTTGAGCGCCATCAACCGTGGCTTCAGTGCTGTCGTGGCTCCTGCTTTCGAGCAAGACCTTGTCGACTCGCCTTGCGTCATGTGCGGTCAGTGCGTGCAGGTGTGCCCCGTCGGTGCCCTCAGCGAGGTGGACGACACCCGCAACGTCATGGCTGCCATCAACAACCCGAAGAAGACCGTCATCGTCAACACGGCTCCCGCAACCCGCGTGGCCCTTGGTGAAGAGTTTGGTATGCCTGCCGGCACCATCGTCACCGGCCAGATGGCCGCTGCCTTGCGTCGCCTCGGCTTCGACTATGTGTTTGACACCGACTTCACTGCCGACCTTACCATCATGGAGGAAGGCACTGAGCTCCTCGGCCGTATCAAGAAGTTCATGGCTGGCGACAAGAGCGTCCGTCTGCCTATCCTCACTTCTTGCTGCCCGGGTTGGGTCAACTTCTTCGAGCACAACTTCCCCGACATGCTCGACGTGCCTTCAACCGCCAAGTCGCCTATGCAGATGTTTGGCGCTGTCGCAAAGAACTACTGGGCAGAAAAGATGGGCATCAAGAGAGAAGACCTCGTTGTCGTTTCTATCATGCCTTGCTTGGCCAAGAAGTACGAAAGCAAGCGTAAGGAATTCTACAAGGATGGCAATCCCGACATCGACTACGTCCTGACGACCCGCGAGTTGGCCCGCTTGATCAAGCAGTTCAACCTCAACCTGAAGGATATGCCGAGCGAGGACTACGACGACCCGTTGGGCGAATCCACGGGTGCTGCCGTCATCTTCGGTGCCACTGGTGGTGTGATCGAAGCTGCCACCCGTACCGCTTACGAGGTGTTCACCGGCAAACAATGCCCGAAGATCGACTTCACCGAACTCCGTGGTATGGAAGGCATCCGTGATGCTTGGGTTGACTTTGATGGTACGCCCATCCACATCGGCATTGCCCACGGTCTGAGCAACGCTCGTACCCTCCTTGAGAGAGTGCGCGAAGGCAAGGAACAGTTCCACGCCATCGAGGTCATGGCCTGCCCCGGCGGTTGCGTCGGCGGCGCTGGTCAGCCTTACCACCACGGCAACAGCGAGATCATCAAGAAGCGTACGGAAGCCATCTACCGCGAGGATGCTGGCAAACCGATCCGTAAGTCGCACGAGAATCCTTCGATCATCAAGTTGTACAAGGAGTATCTTGGTGAGCCTTGCGGCCATCTGTCACACGAACTGCTGCACACCCACTATTTCGACAAGTCAGAACATGTTGAAATCAGCGAGTAATTCAATAACCAGTAAAAAATAGAAAGGAAATAAATATGGCAGTTATTAAATTATCAGAAGCGAAGATCAACTTCATCAAGGACGTCTGCAAGTCGTATGGCAACAAGCCGGGTGAGGTCATCAATGTGCTGCACAAGGTTCAGGGCGAGTATGGCTATCTGCCTGCTGAAGTCCAGGAATTAGTGGCCAAGGAATTGGGCATCCCGGTTTCGAGAGTCTACGGCATCGTTTCGTTCTATTCCTTCTTCACCATGACCCCGAAGGGCGAGTATCCGATTAGCGTTTGCTTGGGTACTGCTTGCTATGTGCGTGGTGCCGAGAAGGTGCTGGACGAACTGAAGCGTCAGTTGGGCATCAACGTCGGTGAAGTCACTCCCGACGGCAAGTTCTCACTGACCTGCCTCCGTTGCGTCGGTGCTTGCGGTCTGGCCCCCGTCATCGAAGTCGGTGACAAGGTCTACGGCCGTATGACCCCCGACCGCGTGAAGGACGTGCTCGCTGAGTACAAATAAGCTGTACACCTATTAATATTAATAGGTATCTGAAAAAATCCCTGCCCGATTGGGTGGGGATTTTTTATGTGTTTTGCATACTGAACAGATTTGAACGTAAGATGTTCAGTGTGTAAAACATTTTAATCGAATATTGGGTTGTATTTCTTCTAAATGTTCACTATATAAAACATTTTTCTTTCAAAAGTGTTTTATGGATTGAACATTTATTGCATCTGCCGATGAGGAGTATGTGCTTGGCAACAAGATTCCTCTATGGCTTTTCGGATTTTTGTATTGAATTACATGGAATTGCATGTTCTAAGTGATTAATTAATTACAATTTCTGTAAACTCATGTATAATTCCTGATAATTCGTGTTTAAAGGAACATGAATTTCCACAAATTGACCATGAATTTTTCATTAATTACTGATTCCCGTAAAACTTCTTCCCAGTTCTACCCAAGTAAACGGTTTTCTTCTTATTCCAAGTCTTCACAAAACGAAAGTCTAATCGAAAGACTTGTTTTTTTTCGCATAAAAATTGGTATTTGAGGCTTTTATAATATAAAAAGCATTATTTTTGCAGCCGAGATTTGAACATTTCGTAACGTAGATTTGAACATTTTGTAACGGAGATTTGAACATTTTGTAACGGAGATTTGAACATTTTGTAAGCAAAAATTGAACATTATGGAGTTTAGAAGACCGATATTTTCAGAAGTCCTCGACCGAATGAACGAGCCACGGCGGTTCATCCAAGTGCTGGCAGGGCCACGTCAGGTTGGGAAGTCCACATTGATGGATCAGGTGTTGGCTGATTGCCAATTGCCGAACTATCTTTATAATGCCGACGGCATCGATGAGGAAGACACGGATTGGGTTCGTCGGATTTGGGAAAGCACCAGAAGCCAAATGGATACACGGCAACAGACCGAGGCGGTACTCGTCATTGACGAAATCCAAAAAATCAGGAATTGGAGCGAAATCGTCAAGCGCGAATGGGATGCCGATACACGGAGTCGCCGACAACTGAAGGTGTTTCTCCTTGGCTCTTCAAGGTTGATGTTGCGCAAGGGATTGACCGAGTCGCTTGCGGGTCGTTTTGAGTTGATACGTTTGGGTCATTGGACTGCCAAGGAAATGAGTGACGCTTTCGGCTGGACACTCGACGAGTGGATTTATTACGGAGGCTATCCCGGCACGGCGGCTTTTGTCAAGGATATTCGGCGCTGGCGGAAATATGTCAAAGAGTCGCTCGTGGCTCCAGCCATCGAAAAAGATGTCATCATGACTTCCAACATCTACAAGCCTGCCCTGATGAAGCAGTTGTTTGAAATAGGTTGCTCGTATTCGGCTGAATTACTTTCACTTACAAAGACTTTAGGCCAATTGCAGGAAGCTGGCAATGTTACTACTTTGTCCTCCTATTTGGGGATTCTCAACGAGTGTAACCTGCTAACTGGTTTGCAAAAGTTTGCCAACGATGAAGCCCGCCGTTACCAGTCGGTGCCCAAATATCAGGTCTATAACAATGCCCTCTTAACTGCTTATCGTGGAACCACTTACGAGAAGGACCGAACCAATACCAATGTTTGGGGCCGTTGGGTGGAATCTGCCGTGGGTGCCTATTTGCTTGGTGGTGCCGACGAGGGAGGCTATAAGGTGTATTATTGGCACGAGCGTTCCGATGAAGTCGATTATATCATTGTGCGTCAAGGGGATGTAATTGCATTGGAAGTGAAAAGTGGTCGGCGCGGGATGAATAGCGGCTTACCCAAATTCCGCGAACGATTCAATCCAAAACGAGACCTCGTCATCGGTACGGACGGCATTCCTTTTGCCGACTTTTTTAATATGAATATTGAAGACTTGTTCTAACAAAAATCCCTCCGCTTCAACCGAAACGGAGGGATTCTATTTTTAATAAGGCAGGGGACTTCAACCCTTAACCTCCTCGGCCACAGCCTTTCCAAGGTTGTAGAGTTTGTCCCAATCCTCTTCGCGGATGGGTGCGCCTTTCACCTCGACGCTTTCGGCAACGAGGTTCCACTTACCTTCTTCAGCATATTTGGCGAGGGTTTTCACGCCGCCACCGCTCCAACTCATGCCGCCAAAGAGACCGTAACACTTGTCCTTCGGCTTGAACTCGTTGATTTCGTGGGTTAAAAGGGTCATGTCGGGGAACATGTTGGCGTAGTGGGCACAGGCTCCGATGATGACACCTTTGTATTTCCAGATGTCGCTCATGATGAACGAAACCTCTGTTTTGGCCACATCATAGACTTTCACTTCCTTGATGCCCGCCTCGGCTGCGCCACGTGCCACGATGTCGGCCATCACGCCAGTGTTGCCGTGCATAGAGCCGTAGACGACGACCACGCCTTCTTCGCTCTCTTGCTTGCTCCATTGGGTGTATTTCCCCAAAACCCAAGCCAAATTGCTGCGCCAAACGAGGCCGTGTGAAGGAGCTATCATCTTGATTTCCAGCCCGCCGAGTTTCTCGATGGCTTTCAGGGCTTGCATGGCCACCTTGCCGACGATGTTGGCGTAGTAGCGGCGCATGTCGTCCTCGTAGAAGGCCAAATTCACTTGGTCGTCGAAGATGCCGCCGTTGAGTGCGCCGAAGCCACCGAAAGCGTCGTTGCTGAACACGATGCCGCTCGTTTGCTCGTAGGTCACCATCGATTCGGGCCAATGCACCATCGGCACCATGAAGAACTGCAAATTGTGCTTGCCGAGGCTCAAAGTCTCGCCTTCGGCCACGGTTTTCTTGTTCTCAATGGGACCATAAAATGCTTCAAGCGGTGCAAAAGTCTTGGCGTTGCCCACCACCTGCACTTCTGGCCATTCCCTCAGCACTGCGGCAATGCTGCTGCTGTGGTCTGGCTCGTCATGATTAATAATAAGGTAATCGACTTTGCGGCCTTGCAGCACCGATTTGATTTTGAAAAGATATTCCTCGATGAAGCCTGCCTCAACGGGGTCAATCAAGGCAACCTTTTCATCCACAATGAGATATGAATTATAGGAAACACCATTCGGCAGTTCGATATGGTTCTCGAAAAGTTCGGTGCGGCGGTCGTTCACGCCGACGTAATAAATGTTTTCGGTTAATTGTATCTGTTGCATAATTATAGAATTTCTTCAAAATCCTCTTTTCCGTGTTTGCAAATTGGACATTCGATGTCGTCGGGGAGGAAATCGCCCTCATAGACGTAGCCGCACACCTTGCACACCCAGCGGCGTTTGCCGTCCTTGGGTTTCTCAGCGGGTTGCGGCTTGGGTTTGATGTTCTTTTGGTAATAGTCGTAGGTCACGGAAGGCTTGTCGGAAAGCACCAGAGCGTCAAGCACATCGGCGATGAACATGGTGTGTGTGCCGAAGTCGATGCTCTTGGTGACGCGGCAGGCCAAATAAGCGTTGGTGTATTTCGGGATGTAGAGCACATGGTTCACGGCGCGGTGCTCGGCCTCGCAGTCGGCGAACTTGTTCACCTTGCGCCCACTTTGGAACCCGAAATGCTCAAAAACCTTCATCGGCGTTTCCGTGGTCAGCATCGACACATTGAATACGCAAGAGTCCTTGATGAGGTCATGCGTGTAGTTGCCTTTATTGACCGTTACGGCCACTTGCAGCGGGTTGCTCGTGACTTGAATCACCGTGTTCACGATGCAGCCGTTGTCGATGTTGTCGTAATTGGTGGTCAGCACATAAAGGCCGTAGCCTATGTTGAATAATGCCTTGGTATCCATAATTATAATTTTTTTGTGGAGGCGCAATCGCGCCTCCACAAAACGATTTATTCCATGACAGAAAAACTGTCCTTGCCGATGCCGCAGAGCGGGCATTTCCAATTGTCGGGAATGGCCTCAAACGGGGTGCCGGGGGCGATGCCGCCATCGGGATCGCCTTGTTCTGGGTCGTAAACATAACCGCAGACGTCGCAAACGTACTTTTTCATAGTTGAAAGTTTAAAGTTAATAGTTTAAAGTTAATAATTCTCAGCCTTGATTTGGAAGAAGGCTTGTGGGTGGTTGCACACGGGGCAGATTTGCGGCGCCTTCTTGCCAATGACGATGTGGCCGCAGTTGGCGCATTGCCAAACGGTGTCGCCTTCGCGAGAGAAGACGATGCCGTCCTCGATGTTTTTCAGGAGTTTACGATAGCGTTCTTCGTGTTCCTTCTCGATGGCCGCGACCATCTCAAACAGTTTGGCAATCTTGGTGAAACCTTCCTCGCGGGCGGTCTCGGCCATGCCAGCGTACATGTCAGTCCACTCGTAGTTTTCGCCGTCGGCAGCGTCCTTGAGGTTGGTCATCGTGTCCGGAACGTCGTCATTATGAAGGAGTTTGAACCAAATCTTGGCGTGTTCCTTCTCGTTGTTGGCCGTTTCCTCAAAGAGGTCGGCGATTTGGTTGTAGCCTTCCTTGCGAGCTTTGGAGGCGTAGTAGGTGTACTTGTTGCGGGCTTGCGATTCGCCTGCAAATGCAGCCATCAGGTTGGCTTCTGTCTTTGAGCCTTTCAGATCCATTTTTAAATTGTTTAGTTGTTGATATTTAATAAGTTATAGAAATTTGACATTTGAGAAGGGTAGGAGTGACCCTCCAATTTTGGGCAAAGGTAGCATATTTTTTCGGAACGGCAAATGAATTTCCGTAATTTTGCGCCCGAAATGATTTGGAACCCAAATACGCAACCGAAGGAAAGAATCAGGGGCGGCGGCGACTGGCCCGATGCCGAATGGCCGGGATATATCCCCAAGCATCATCTGCGCGACTTTGCCGCCATCGACTTTGAGGCTGCCAACGCCGAATTGACGAGCGTTTGCAGCATGGGCGTGGTCATTGTCAGGAATGATGAAATTGTCGACAGGTTCTACAGCCTTGTTCATCCTGTGCCGGACTATTACGATTTTTGGACGACTAAAGTACACGGAATCAAGAAGAAAGACACCGAGAACGCGGATATTTTCCCAGTAGTTTGGTATCAGGTGGCGCACAAGTTGAAGGGTTTGGCGATGGTGGCGCATGGCAAGTCGTTTGACGAGCGTTGCCTGAAGGCGTTGCACAAGTATTACCGCATAAAATACCCGAACTATCCGTTTTATTGCACGCATTTGGGCTCGCAGCAATTGGTGTCCGATGTGGAGAACCACAAATTGCAGACCGTGGCGTTGCATTTCGGCTACGACATAGAGAAGAACCACCACAATGCCTTGGCCGATGCCGAGGCTTGCGCAGTGATTGCGATGCATATTTTCTGAGATTTTTGAAGCAAAACACCGTGTGGTAGTGGATGCTGAAATACTCTATTTAACATAATATATATTATTTTCAAACAGTAAAAACCAAAAATGCGGCAAAAACGAGCCATTTTTTCAACTTTTTTGTTTGACGAAACCGAAATGATGATTACCTTTGCAGTTCTTTTCATACGCATCAAAACTGATGCGTAAAGAATCTTTAAATCTTTGAATATCAAATATTAAATCAGAAATTATATGGAAATTACAGGAAAAGTCGTTAGACTCGGAACCCTTACAGAAGGCACCAGCGCACGCGGACCGTGGCGCAAACAAGAACTCATCATCGAAACCGAAGAACAATACCCACGCACGGTTTGCTTGATTTGCTGGACGAACCAAATCGACGAGGCACAGAAATTCGCGCCCGGACAAACCATCAAGGCGCAGATTGAGATTTCGTCGCGAGAATTCAACGGCAAATGGTACACCGATGTGCGCGTGTGGCGTTTCGACCCCGTTGGCGTTGCTGCTGCACCTGCCACACCCGTCGCGGCTCCCGCTCAACCCGCACAACAACCTATGATGCACCAAACTCCGCCTGCCGCCATGCCCACTCAGGACTATTATCCACCGGCGGGCGACGACAGCGTGGACGACCTGCCCTTCTGACATTATGTTAAATGCAAACCAACATCCTCAATATCGACACCATCTGCGCCATCGCCACGCCGCATGGCATGGGTGCGATTGCAACGGTCAGAGTTTCAGGCACTAAGGCTTTCCCAATCGTTGCTGCTTTGTTCCAGCATCGTGGCAAGTTTTTGGAAATCAGCGAAATCGTTTCCCACAAGGCCTATCACGGACACCTAATTAATAAAGGTGAACTGTTGGATGAGGTTTTGGTGACTTTTTTCAAGGCGCCACACTCGTTTACGGGCGAAGATTCGGCTGAAATCAGTGTGCATGGCTCTGTGTTTGTGCAGCAGAAACTGCTCCAAGTCCTGATTGCCAATGGTTGTCGCATGGCCGAGGCTGGCGAGTTCACGCGCCGCGCCTTCGTCAATGGGAAATTCGACTTGGCCCAAGCCGAAGCCATCGCCGACTTGATTAGTTCAGAAAGCGAAGCCGCTCATCGCGTGGCAATCAATCAATTGCGTGGCGGATTCTCGAAAGAACTTCAAGTGCTGCGTTCCAAGTTGTTGGAAATGACCTCGTTGATGGAATTGGAATTGGATTTCTCTGAAGAAGATGTTGAGTTTGCCGACCGTAGTCAACTTAAAGCGTTACTTCAAGAGGCATTGGCTAAAGTCAACAGGCTCAAGGATTCATTCCGATTGGGCAATGCCATCAAGAATGGTGTGCCCGTGGCCATCGTCGGTCAGACCAATACTGGAAAAAGTACGCTCTTGAACGCCCTTTTGGGCGAAGACCGCGCCATAGTGAGCGACATTGCCGGCACCACCCGCGACACGATTGAGGAAACGCTGAATATCAACGGAATACTGTTCCGTTTCATCGACACGGCAGGCCTGCGCGAGACCGAGGAAACCATCGAGAAAATCGGCATTGAGCGTTCCTATAGGAAAATCGCTGAGGCCACGATGGTTATCGGGATGCTTGACGCAACGAAAGACACTGAAAATCTGCTTTTTGCAGCACACGAAATCCTCGAAAGAATCGACCTTGAGCACCAGCAACTCATTTTATGCATTAATAAGGTGGACACGCTCGACGACCAAGGCGAAGCCCTGTTGGGTCGACTCCGCACCGATTTGGACAACGATGAAATCATGGTGATTTGCCTCTCGGCGAAGCACAAGTTTGGCTTGAATGACTTGTATAACACCCTAAAACATAGCCAGCCCCTCGCCCATCCCGACGCCACTTTGGTGACCAATGTGCGGCATTATGAGGCTTTGCTCCACGCTTCAGATAGCCTTGGTCAAGTTCAACAAGGACTTGAAATGAACATCCCTACCGACTTGGTTTCCCAAGACTTACGCGAAGCCATCCATTATCTTGGAACGATTACTGGCGAAATCACTACAGACGAGGTGCTCGGTTCTATCTTTTCCCGTTTTTGCATCGGTAAATAATTAATTATGAGCAAGTTAAAAAACAGCACCTCAAAAAGTATCCGCAACAGGTCCAGCGTTGCCATCCTCATCACGGCGGCGGTTCTCATGTTGCTGATTTCGGGCATCCAGCAGTTTTCTGCACGCAAGCAAATCCGCATTAACTTGGAGCGCAATGCTGAAATGGAATTGATTATCAAGGCTATAGATGTCAGACATTCGCTTGAGGATGTGAGTTTGGCATTACGAAACCGCAGTTGGGAATTTGAGCAGTTCCTCCCCTATCCTGATTCCCTTTTTGACGTCACGCGCCGCATCGTGGAACAAAATCCCCATTTCGCGGGTTGCTGCATTGCCATGGTCCCCGACTACTATCCCGAAAAAGGCCGTCTTTTCGAGCCTTACACCCTGCGTCGCGGTGAGGTGATTGAAACCTTTCAACTTGCTTCGGAGGAACATGACTATAGTATAAATCCGGATTTCATTATAGCGGCTGAAAACGACAGTTCTTTTTGGAGCGAACCCTATCAAGACGAAGACTACCCGGATGTGACGCTCATCACTTATACTTTTCCAATTTACGATGCATATGGGGACATGGCTGCCATTGTCGGTGTTGACTTAAGCACAGAATGGCTTGGCAAATTACTGAATTCCAGACACATGTTCCCTTCCTCATACAACCTTTTGTTTTCAGGTAAGGGCAGGTTGATTTTTAGTCCTGTTGGCGAGATAAAGCACAAGGATGTGGAGCAAATCAAGGGCTTGATTAATGACACCACCGTCGAACACACGACAACCGCCTCAGGGCGTATCACAGTGATTTCCTTCGTCGACTGGGAAGACCAGGCCAAAGGATCGGTGTATTATTATTCCCCAAAGTCCATCAGCCCTTGGAGTATCGCCGTCATCAATTACGACGACGAGGTGTTTGAGCCTTTGATAAAAATGCAATGGAGAAACCTGCTGCTGACCTTGGCCGGTCTGCTGATTCTCGCCTTCATCATCCAGCGTTCCGCCAAGAACATCTCCAAGCTGCAACAGGCCACGTTGGAGCGCGAACACATTGTCAGTGAGCTGAATATCGCACGGAAAATCCAGATGGACATGTTGCCCAAAAGTGAAGAAACCACATTGCGCGACGACTGCAACATTGTCGGCTCGCTCGACCCTGCCAAAATGGTGGGTGGCGACCTTTACGACCATTTCATCCGCGACGAGAAACTCTTTTTCTGTATCGGCGACGTGAGCGGAAAAGGCATCCCCGCCGCCTTGGTGATGGCCGTGATGCACACGCTATTCCGTTCAATATCAGCGCATGAGAGCAATCCAGCCCGCATCATGCAAGCGTTGAACGAGACCGCTTGCCAGCGCAACGAGCAGAACATGTTCGTCACCATGTTCATTGGTGTGCTCGATTTGCCTACAGGACGCTTGCGCTATTGCAATGCCGGCCACGACAAACCCTTCGTTATCGGCGAAGAAACCAAGCCATTGCCTGCCAAGCCCCATTTGCCTTTGGGCGTGATGGACAACATGGTTTACACCATCCAGGAAACCGTGTTGCAGTCGGGAGAAAGCCTGTTCCTTTACACCGACGGCCTGACCGAAGCAATGAACGAAAGCCACGAACAATTTGGGTTGAAGCGTGTTGAAAAGGGATTGCGGGATTGCATTGGGAAAGAATCCATTACATCGGAAAACCTCATTCGGACAATGACCAATCGGGTGAACGCTTTTGTTGATGGCGCCGAGCAAAGCGACGACCTCACCTTGCTTGCCATCCAATACACGCCGCAGGAGAAGCCTCTCATCTTTTGCGAGACCCTCACATTGATTAACAAGGTGAGCGAAATCACGAAACTCAATGCCTTTGTGAAGTCGGCCACGGCTGCCTTGAACATGGAAACCGGGCTTGCCAATCAAATCAAGTTAGCCGTTGAGGAAGCCGTCACCAATGTGATTGATTATGCCTATCCGAATGGTACAGAGGGAAATATAAACATAACCATTGAGGCCGACGAGCACCGAGTACGATTCATCCTCAGCGATTCGGGCGCGGAGTTTGACCCCACCGGCGTGAGCAAGGCCGACACCACCCTCACCGTTGACGAGCGTCCCATAGGCGGCTTGGGCGTTTTCCTCGTCCGCAACCTCATGGACAGCATCAATTACGAGCGCGTTGACGGGAAGAATGTGCTTCGGATGGAGAAGAGGTTTGCTTGAACGGAAGGTTTATCTATTTATTAATGAAAAACTAATATGTCTGAATTAGATATAGCACTGGAATTGGCAAAGCTGCATTCCATAAGGGGTGTAGAATTTGTTCGCCAGTTAAAATTGTTGACCAATCTCAACATATTTAAACCTGTTGAGAACGAAAAGGATATTTTCGCCGCAGAAGCAAGCCATCGTGACGATTGGCCATTCCTTCTTGATGGTGCCAGAAAAGCCGTCGCTCATGGTAACAAAGTCTATATCCTACCCAATCCCAAAGGAACCAAAACCGCTGATTATATCTTTGAGAACAAGGGGGTCTATAAATTGTTTGATTTGAAAACAATAACAGGCAAAGTCTCGCTTGGGAACAGGTTAGTGGAATCTGTTGATCAAACCAATCGAGTGCTTGTGAATGTCTGCACCACTTATAACCCGCGACTGATGGCCAGTCAAATCAAGAACTATTTCGATGCTAATCCTTTGGCCGTGGAAGTATTGATTTATAAAGGGAAGAAGGCTATTTCCGTAACGCGGCGTTTCACGGAGAACCCACTTTATATGTTTCTGTTCAGGCAAAAATATATGCAATAAAAAAGCCGTCCTTTCGGATGGCTCTTTTAAAATTGGGGCAGGGTCGATAAGGGCTTACCCCCACTCGGAAAGTACCGGATTAGTCATTTATGACACCGCAAAAATACAACCTTTTTCCCATTCCGCAAGCCTTTCGGCAAAAAAAATGTCTTTTTGTCCCTGACAACCAATTTTTTCCCTACTTTTGCGGGTTCTTTTTTCGGGCGGGTGGGCTCGTCCCGAAGGGACGACACCTGCTTGACCCTCGACAAGCGCAGCGCAGTCGGGGGGGATACGAACAAGCGGCTGCCACAATGTGACAGCCCTACGAACAGACAACAACAATATAACAACATATCAAAATAAATAACAAAATGAAAATAAAAAGTCTACTCAAACACAACCTCATGCGGGCGGCCATGACGCTCGCCCTCATCTTGGCCTGCGCAACGGCGTGGGCGCAGACCACACAATCCGTCACTTACATTGACGAGAACGGACAGACACAGACCGTCACCGCCACCGTGCTGACAGGCAACGAGAGTAGCCTCGGCAGCGACGGCACGACGACGTGGTATGTGGTGAACAGCAACATCACCCACAGCGGCAGGATTAATTATCGTGGCAACGTGAACATCATCCTGGCCGACGGCTGTACGATGACCACGAGCACCGACAATGGCGATGGCATCCATGGATATAGCAGCAGCACGCTGACCATCTACGGCCAGACCCTCGGCACCGGCACCCTCGCGGCCACCGGCGGCGGCGCAGGCAATCCTTCCATCTATTCTAGTGATGGCGACATCATCATCAACGGCGGCACCGTCACCCTCACTGCCACCAGCCCCGGTACCCCTTGCATCTCTATCGGCAACGGCAGTTTCACCATCAACGGCGGCACCGTCACCGCCACTGCCACCGGCTCCAGCAGCGTAGGCATCTTTGGCGGCACCGTCACCATCAACGGCGGCACCGTCACCGCCTCTGGCACCAGCACCGGTATTAGTGCCCACTGGGGCAGCGGCACCATCACCCTTGGCTGGACCAACACTACCGACTGCATCCATGCCAGCAGCTACTCCGGTACCGTGAAGATAGCCGACGGCAAGGCACTCAAGAACGGCGGCACCGTCTACTACGGCACGCTGACCGCCGCCCAGAAGTCGGCCATCGCCAACGTCACGCTACAGCCCGCCACCCAGGCCGAATTCATAGCCGCTGCCCTGCCGCAGACCGGCACCAACGAATACACCATCAGCGATGCCAACGGCTGGAACGCCTTCTGCGAAGCCTTGCAGGACAACGAAACCTACAACCGTTTCAGCGGCAAGACCGTGAAGTTAGGTGCGGACATCGGCACGGCACAAGACCCCATCACCCGCATGGCAGGCGGAAGTGGTCACGACATGAAAGGCACCTTCGACGGACAGGGCTATACACTCACCATCAAATACGGCACTGCCGAAAGCCCCATCACCGCCGCCAAGGCTGCGCCCTTCGTCAACGTCGAGAGCGGCTGCATCATCGAGAACCTGCACGTCGCGGGCGACATCTACACATCGGGCCAGAACGCCGCCGGCATCGCCGGAACCCAGTACGGCGCAGTCACCATCCGCAACTGCCGCGTCAGCACCGCCATCCACAGCTACACCAGCGGCGACGGCACCCACGGCGGCCTCGTCGGCAATAACGGCAACGGCTCTGCGCTCAGCATCGTGGGTTGCGTGTTCGACGGCAAACTGCTCACCGAGGGCGCGACGGCCACCATCAAGTGCGGAGGCTTCGTCGGCTGGCGCCATTCAGAAGTCACCATCAGCAACAGCCTCTTCGCTCCGACGGAAGTCACCATTGGCACCACCAGCAGCGCCACCTTTGCCCGCAACGGCGCCACCATCACCAACTGTTACTACACCACCGACTTCAATGATGGAGTACACTTCACCGCCCAAGGCAAGCAGGCCCGCAGCATCACGGCGGACAATTACGTCACCGTGGAGAATGCCGGAACGGCCACTACATACAGCACTTCCGGCATCACCAGTTACGGCACGGGCATCCTCTACGACAACGTTCTTTATGCGGGCAACGGCGACGAGGTGAGCCTCGCCCTCAACAACAGCATCGGCGGCGACGCTCCCGATGGCTACAAGTATGCCTACTCCACTAACGCCGGCACCCTCGAAGGCTCGACGCTCACCATGCCCGACGCCGACGTCATCGTCAGCGCCGCCCTCCGTAGCACCGACCGGCCCGTCGACGGCATTGGCTACTACATCAACAACGGCAATGCATTCACGGAGGCCATCGCCCTCGATGGCACAGAGAGCAGTCTCGGCAAGTCCGGATGGGATACGTGGTACTTCGTCGGCACCGACATCAGCCACAGCGGCTATATTCTATGCTACGGCAACGTAAACATCATCCTCGCCGACGGCAAGACCATGACCATCACGAGCAGCGATGACGTTGGCATCTATGTAAACGGCTCCCTGACCATCTACGGCCAGGACTACATCACCGGCACCCTCAACGTCAACAGCAACTACACCGGCATCTACTCCTATAGTGGCAGTGGCAACATCACCATCAGCGGCGGCACCGTCAACGCCACCGGCAACAACCCCGGCGGCATCTACTCCATTGGCGACATCACCATCAGCGACAGCAGGGTCACCGCCACTGGCGGCAGCTACGGCATCCGCTCCAATGGCAACATCACCATCGGCTGCGCCTACGCCTCCGACTTCATTTATGCCAGCAGCTACGTCGTTGGCTCCGAGGGCACACTGAACATCGCCGATGGCAAGGCCTTCATCGACGAGGCCGGCCAAACCTACAGAGGCACCATTGCCAAAGTGAACGGAGCCTACCCCATCGACGGGAAGAGGCTGTATCCCGATTGTGTTGCCATGAAGCAAGTTGAAGGATATGACAATGGCGACGGCGGCTGGGTGTTCATCGCCTCGCCCGTGGTGGAAAGCATCGCGCCTTCGGAAGTGCATAACCTCTTCCCCTCGGCAGGCGAAACTTCAAACGACTACGACCTCTACCGCTTCAACCAAAGCGATGACAATGGAAATGAATGGCAGAACTGGAAGGCAACCACCACCGAAAACCACCCCGACTTCACCTCACTCGTCATCGGCCAAGGCTACCTCTACGCCACCAAGGAAGACAGGACGTTGGTGTTCTCGGGCGAGTACCCGTCGGGCACTGGGCCTGTCGAAGTGTCGCTGGATTACGACCCCGATGCCGATCTTGCCGGCTGGAACTTGGTGGGCAACCCGTTTGCGGTCGGCGCAATATCGAGCCAACCCTACTACAGGATGAACGCCGAAGGCACCGCATTGAAAACCGAGACGGAAACCACGGCAGTTGCTGCCATGGAAGGCGTGTTTGTGCAGGCTACGGCAACAGGCCAAACGGTCATCTTCACTGCCCAGACGCGCGGCGGCGAACAGGCCACCATCGCCCAAGCCAACATCATGGTCGTCGGCAACAACGGCGCAGTCATCGACAACGCCATCATCCGCTTCGACGGCGGCCAAACCTTGGAGAAGTTCAGCTTCCGCGAGGGCAGCACGAAAATCTACATCCCGCAGGACGGGAAGGACTACGCCATTGCCTGCGCCGAGTCCACGGGCGAAATGCCGGTCAACTTCAAGGCCGAAACGGATGGCACCTACACGATTTCGGTGAATGTTGACAACGTGGAAATGGCCTATCTGCACCTGATTGATAATATGACTGGCGCGGACATCGACCTGCTGGCCGCGAATGGTGGAAACGCAAGGCATGGAGACGCGATAAATCGCGTCTCTACATACACCTTCAGCGCCAAGACGACAGATTATGAATCGCGGTTCAAATTGGTGTTTTCCGCCGGCGCGGACGCTGACAACGACGGTGATGCACCGTTTGCCTTCATCGATGCTTCGGGCAACATCATCATTACGGGTGTAGAGACGTGCCATGGCGCGTCTCTTCAGATGGTTGACGTGATGGGGCGCGTCATTGTTTCGGGAGACGCGATGAATCGCGTCTCTACAGCGGGAATGACCCCGGGCGTGTATGTGTTGCGCCTTATCAATGGAGAGAATGTGAGGACGCAGAAGATGGTGATTGAATGATAGGAATATGCATGGCTTTGCCAACAACGGGACATGCTCCGTTGTCGCTACCGCGAGAAGAGCAAAGCCTTGGAAAAATCCGCCAAATAATTGGCGGATTTTTTTTGTTTTATGCTCAGAAAAAAAGATTTTTTTTACTTTTGCGCTCCGTATCATTAAACTTTTTGCTATGAATACCAACATCACAGAAAAAGACGGGAAATACATCGTTTCCCTCGAAGGCGAGCTTGACACCGCCCATGCCCTTGAAGTTGAACAAGCCATGCAGCCCCTCCATGAATTGAGCGGGAAAGACATCACCATCGACTGCGCCCATTTGGACTACATCGCCTCCAGCGGCTTGCGCATCCTCTTGGCCTTGCTGAAAAGCGCCAAAAGCAAAGGCAACAAGGTGGTTTTGAAGAACCTGAACGACGAAATCAAGGAAGTTTTCAAGATGACGGGCTTTATCGACCTGTTCGATATAGAATAAATAAAATCAACATCTTATGAAGCACTATTTCAACCAACCTGCAAAGTGGTTTTGCATGGTTTTGGCTTTGCTGTTTACTTTTGGATTGAAAGCACAGGAAGCCGACAATCAATTCAGTTTGGATGCCCAATTGGTGACCCGTGGCGAGTTGCGTGCCGGTGGTTTCAAGGCCGACAGCCTCGACAAATACCGTAGGACACAATTCGTTTTGGGCAAATACCGCGTCACGGCGGACTACAAGCGCTCGTGGTTGGAGGTGAAGCTGTCGCCCCAGTTTGCCGGCATTTGGGGACAGGGTGGCGCCAACATCAGCCTCTACGAAGGCTGGGCTAACATGCAAACGAAAAACGGCCTGTTCGTGAAGATTGGCCGTCAGGAACTTGAGTATGACGACGAGCGTATCATCGGCAACGACGACTGGACGATGACCGCGCCCACCCATGATGTGCTGAAATTGGGTTATGATGGCGAAAGCCACAAGATACATCTAATGGCGGCCTACAACCAGAATGCTGACAGCATAGAAACAGGGATGTCCTATTATGCGGGTGGCTTGCAACCATATAAGAACATGCAAACCCTTTGGTATCACTATGATACACCCAAGAAAATGTTTGGCATTTCGTTGGTGGGCATGAACATCGGGATGCAAAGCAATAATAAAAAGGATCCTGATGCCACCTACTACCAACAGTTGGTGGGCACTTATATTGCCTTCCGTCCCAAACATTGGTCGTTGGAAGGCGCGTTTTACTACCAATTGGGTAAGGAAGAACATGGCTTGCCCATCGATGCTTTCATGGGTAGCGTGAAAGCCACCGTGAATCCAAGCGAGAAATACAATATCTTTGCTGGGTACGACTATTTGAGCGGCGACAAGTTTTTTGCCGTGCCGGCTGAGGGAAACTTGGGCATGGTTCAACACGACAAGATAAGAGGTTTCAATGCCATCTTCGGATCGCACCACGAGTTTTACGGCGCAATGGACTTCTTCTATATGAAAAACTATTACCATGGTTTTACGCCGGGCCTCCAAAACCTTTATCTTGGTGGCAATGTAAATCCTGTCGATGGCTTGAATCTCAATGCGGCGTACCATTACTATGCCATCGCGACCGACCTCGATTATTTGGACAGCAAGACTTTAGGGCACGAAGTTGATTTTTCGGCATCCTACGCCTTCAATAAGGCCGTTTCGGTTTCGGCGGGTTATACTTACATGCATGGCACGGAGACCATGGTCAGACTCCAGCAAATCCAAGAAGTCACCGAGCAGCGGCAACTGCATTGGGGCTGGCTCATGCTCTCCGTCAAACCCACATTGTTTAGCACCATTTGGCAAGACAAGAGATAATTCCGGGGATCGAAAGCCTGGACGGGAATAAACAATCCGTCTTTTTCACCAAACAATTTGTCTTTTGGGCTAACCATTTGTCCAAAAGACAACAACTATAATGCTCCCAAAAATTTAGACCAAAGGTTAAAGTGGTTATCTTTGCAGAAACGAAAGGGAAAAAAGATGACCAACACAAAGACAATGAGCCGCCGGAAGTTCACGGCGGAGTTCAAGGCGAAAGTCGCCATGGAAGCATTACAGGAGAGACTGACATTGAGTGAGTTGAGCAAGAAGCACGAAGTCCATCCGAATCTGATCACGAAATGGAAGAACCAACTGAAGGAGCAAAGCACAAGCGTTTTCAAGGAACGCGGAGAGGCCACAGACGATGCCAAGGACAAGCTCATAGAGCAGCTGTACAAGACCATCGGGTCGCTG
>CACXUM010000046.1 GCA_902770835.1 uncultured Bacteroidia bacterium | reverse complement strand
GCGAAAAACTGAAGATCGGTAAGGCCTATCCTGAGAGCCTGTCTGTAAGGAACACCGGCTTGATCCCGGAGTATGTCCGCGTGACGGTATATAAATACTGGGTATCGGTAGATAAGGATGGAAATGAGACCAGATTCAATGCCTATAATGCCAAGGGAGAGGAACTCCTGAACAAGCTGATTGAACTGAATTTCCTCCAAGGATCAGACAAAGACTGGGTGATTGATCCCGGGGCCACCACCAAAGAGCGGACAGTCCTGTACTATAAGCATTTGCTTGATAAGGGACTTGTTGTCATATTCGTTGTTGTTGTCGCCGCGATTGTAATATGCTTCGTACATTTGCTTGCGCAGATGGCGGTTGTTGGCAAATTGCAAGAAAGGAATTAGGCTGGGCTTCGAGAGCGTAAACACCCATTTGCCTTCCATGCCATCGTTTTTGGCTTGCTCGGCTGCGGCATCGATGCTGGTTTGAGGCAGACCGGCGAGATTCCAATCTTTGTCAATGACGAGTTTGTAATTGGCGTTCTCTTTCAGGAGGTTGTTGCCAAATTGTAGGCTCAAAGTGGAGAGTTGTTCATTGATTTGACTCAACTCTGCTTGTTGCTCTTTGGTAAGGCCAGCACCACTGCGGATGAAGTCCTTGTGGTATTTCTCCACCACGCGGATTTGTTGGTCGTCCAAACCCATTTCGTTGCGGTGTTGATACACATAGTCGATGCGCTCGAAAAGTTTGGGGTTCATCATGATGGCATCGCCATGTTTCGAGAGCATGGGCAGCACCTGTTCGGCGATGGCAATCATTTCGTCGTTGGTCAGGCACTCGTTGAGATTGAAGAACACGTTGCTCACTCGGTCGAGAATTTCGCCCGATTTGTCGAAAGGCAGGATGGTGTTCTGGAAGGATGGGGTTTCGTCGTTATTGACAATTGCCTCGATTTCAGTTTGTTGCTCCTTGATGCCCGCCTCAAAAGCAGGCATGTAATGCTCGATTTTGATTTGGTCGAAAGGCGGCACTTGGAAAGGTGTCGTGTATTCGGTCAGGAAGGGATTCGGGCTTTCGGCCTCGGTTTTTTGTTCAGGCTTCGAGGCGCACGAAGCCAATGTGATTACGCTCAATGCGATCATGTTGATGATTTTTTTTGTCATATAGATTTAATTTAAGGATTCTTTTGCCGCTGCAAAGATAATAAATGTTGTTTTTATTTTCGTTTGGAAAAAAGCACTATTTTTGTAGCAATTTTCCATTAGAATATCAAGCATAAAACATACTATGAGTTACATTTCTTGGGACAAGAAGAAATTAGTCAATCTGGAGTTCTCGCTCAACCATGAAGTTTTGAGGTCCAATGGTTTAGGCTCATTCCTCGCCACCACAGTGATTGGCTGCAACACACGAAAATACCACGGCTTGTTAGTTGTTCCGCAGCCGCAATTGGACAACAACAACCATGTGCTGCTGTCGAGCCTTGATGAAACCATCATCGAAAACAAGGAGGAATTCCACCTCGGCGTACACATGTACCCCGATGGTGTCTTTGCCCCTCGTGGTCACAAATACCTCCGCGACTTCACCGCCGACCCCATGCCGAAACTGACTTACCGCATCGGCAATGTGGTGTTGGACAAGGAATTGATTTTCTCCTCCACCGAGGCACGGCTCTTTGTGCGCTACACTTTGCGCGAGGCTTCGGTGCCAATCACTTTGCGCGTTTTGCCTTTCTTGGCTTTCCGCAATGTCCACATGCTGACACACGAGAATTATGATGCCAGCCGTAAGGTGGAAATGGTGAAAAACGGCGCATCGTGGCAGCTTTACAAAGACTATTCGAGGCTGTATTTGCAGTTCTCGAAGGCGGTGGAATACACGCATGTGCCGCATTGGTACTACAATATGTTCTACATTCGTGAGCAAGAACGTGGCTATGAAGCCATTGAGGATCAGTTTGTTCCTGGGTTCTTTGAACTTCAGATGAAGCAAGGCGACACGGTGATTCTTTCTGTAAGTTTGGAAGAGCAGAATCCAGCGGCCATCAAGCGGCAATGCGAGGCGGAAGTGAAAAGACTGTTGCCCCAAACGAGTTACGAGGATTGCTTGCTGAAAGCCGCACAGCAGTTTATTATCCGCGATTCGCAAGGAACAAGGCTGTGGGCAGGGTTCCCGTGGTTCGGCTCATGCAGTCGCGACACTTTCCTTTCGTTGCCAGGCATCACTTTGGCACAAGGCGACGAAAAGACCTTCAAAGAAGCATTGGACTATCTCGTCGAAAGGATGCAAGGGCCGTTCTTCCCGCATCGTTATTACCAGAAGAGCCTGTATTTCACCGCAGTAGATTCGCCATTGTGGTTCTTCTGGGTATTGCAAATGTATGAGAAAATGTGCGGCAAGGACAAGAAGGACATTTGGAAGAAATACAAAAAGCCGATGACGACCATCTTGGAGAGTTTCATCGAAGGCACCGACTTCAATGTGCATACCTTGGACAGCGGCCTGCTTTACGCTGGCAACCGCGACTTGGCTTTGACTTGGATGAATGTTTTCGCACAGGGCAGACCTTGGACACCCCGCACAGGCTTGGCGATTGAGGTCAATGCTTTGTGGTATAATGCATTGCGTTATGGTGTCGAAATGCTCAAGGAAGCCGAGCCGAAGAGCGCATTGCTGAAGAAATGGCAGACTTTGGCCGACAAGGTGAAAGTTTCGTTTGCCGACACCTTTATTAATAAAGAGCGCGGCGGATTCTACGACTATGTGAACAGCAACGAGAAAAACACGCAGGTGCGTCCTAACATGATGATTGCGGCGGCCTTGCCCTATAGCCCAATGAGCGACGAGCAGCAAAAACTCGCTTTCGACATTGCCCATTCCGAATTGCTGACTACCAGAGGAATACGTTCCCTTTCGCCAAACGATGAGAACTATAAGGGCATCAGCATTGGCAACCATTCGGAACGCGAAAGAGCCTACCACAATGGTACCACATTCCCTTGGTTGATAGCGTTTTACGCCGATTTGTCGGTGAAATTGTTCGGGAAGACTTCGCTACCTTATTTGGAAGACCTTTACAACGGTTTCGAGGAAGCCATCAAGGAAAATGGAATCGGCACGGTTTCAGAGATTTACGACGGCAATCCGCCTTTCGAAGCGCGTGGTTGCATCTCGCAATCGACGAGCGTGGGTGCTTTGCTTTACCTCAAGTATTTGATTGACGAACTAAATAAGAAAGGAGGCTCAAAATGAGAGTCTTGATGTTTGGGTGGGAGTTTCCGCCCCATATTACCGGCGGCCTTGGAACGGCTTGCTTTGGCATGACTAAAGGTTTGGCCAAGAACGATGTGGACGTGCTTTTCGTGGTGCCTCGTGCCTACGGCGACGAGGACGAAACCAATGTACGCCTCCTCAACGCCAGCGAGGTGACCATAGATATCGACCATGAGGAAAACCGAAGCTATTGGGAACGTGTGCAGTATATGGAGATAGGCTCCAACATCATTCCGTATGTCGGGCCGGAGGAATTTGTCAATGTTTTGGAAAGCGACCGCCATGTGGTGGAAAACTTCAATCACACAGGTTCGGTGTTTGCGCGCAATTACCAGTTTTCGGGCAAATACGGCATGAACCTGATGGAAGAGGTGGCTCGCTATGCCTTGATTGGATCGTCGTTGGCCACGAAATACGACTTCGATGTCATCCACGCCCACGACTGGCTGACTTATTCGGCAGGCATTGCGGCAAAAGAGACCACAGGCAAACCTTTAGTGGTTCACATGCACGCAACCGAATTTGACCGCTCGGGCGAGAACATCAATACGGATGTGTACGCCATCGAAAAGCGAGGCATGGAAGCCGCCGACCGCGTTATCACGGTGAGCAACCTGACGCGCAACATTGTTATTAATAAATATGGTATCGACCCAGCTAAGGTCGTGACGGTACACAATGCCGTGGAACCCAACGACAAGCCCAAGTCAGAATACGAGCGCAGCGGCTTGGATGCCAAGGTGGTGACTTTCCTCGGGAGAATCACCTACCAGAAAGGTCCCGAGTACTTTATTGAGGCGGCCTACAAAATCCATCAAGTTGATCCAAGCATCCATTTCGTGATGGCGGGCACAGGCGACATGTTGGAAGGCATGATTCGCCGCGTGGCGCAACTTGGCATGGGCAGTCATTTCCACTTCACGGGCTTCCTGAAAGGTGAGGCCGTCGATCAGATGTTTGCCATGACGGATGTGTTCGTTATGCCTTCAATATCAGAGCCTTTTGGTATTGTGCCTTTAGAGGCCATGCGCTTGAATGTGCCTGTGGTCATCAGCAAGCAGTCGGGTGTTTCCGAAGTGGTGAAGCACGCTTTGAAGGTCGACTTCTGGGACATCAATGGCTTGGCCGATGCCATCTACGGCCTTTGTCACTACAAGCCTTTGGCTGATTGTTTCAAGGACGAAGGCAAGGACGAAGTCGATAGCCTCAAATGGGAAGCCGCCGCTAAGAAGATAAAGATGGTTTATGAGGAGATTTTGTAATTATATGCTATCACAAATTGTGATGGCATCATGTAAATCTGTAAATTATGGGAAACGAGTTAGTTGTTGACGAGAAAAACCAAGTTGAAGCAATCAAAGAGAGCATTTATGATGTCAGAGGACAAAAAGTAATGCTTGATTTTGAATTGGCGGAGCTTTATGAGGTTGAGGTTGGTCAGTTGAAAAGGCAGGTTCGGAGAAACATAGATCGTTTTCCAAAGGATTTTATGTTTGAGCTTACCAAGGACGAGTATTCATCTTTAAGATGCCAAAATGGCATCATAAAGACAGGGCGAGGTCAACATAGTAAGTATTTGCCTTTTGCGTTCACTGAAGAAGGCGTGGCGATGTTGTCGGGAATCCTGCGAAGCAAGACGGCCATTCAAGTCAATATTAACATAATGCGAGCTTTTGTCGCCATTAGACATGCTGTCGCAGCATTGCAACTTGCTGATTTACGGTACGAACAACTATCCCACAAAGTTGACCAATTAAATAACTATATCGAGGAAATCCTGCATGACCAGAATGATGTCAACCAAATGCAAGAACAGACTAATAATGAAATTGCAATCCAAATTGAAGCCATTAACGATGCTTTAGATCAGTTGAGGGCTACTCAATCTCAGCCACGTATTCCAATAGGTTATAAGAAATGAAGAATGAAGAGAGAATTAAACAATCATAATATGAGCAAATCAATCTGTTTCTATTTCCAAGTGCATCAGCCTTACAGGCTCCGCACGTATCGTTTCTTCGAAATCGGGAAGAAACATTATTACTATGACGACTACAGCAACCGCATGATTATGAGGCGGGTGGCGGAGAAGTGCTACCTGCCCATGAACGAGTTGCTGATGAAGCAAATCGAGAAGTTTGGCGACAAGGTCAAGTTTGCTTTCTCGTTTTCGGGCGTGGTCATTGAGCAGATGGAGCAGTATGCCCCAGAGGTGTTGGAAAGTTTCCAGAAGTTGGTTGCCACGAGTCAAGTGGAGGTGCTTTCCGAAACCTACGCCCACTCGTTGGCCTCGTTGAATAACCCTGACGAGTTCAAACGTCAGGTGATGGCTCACAAGCACAAGATGAAGGAAGTGTTTGGCGTTACGCCGAAGGCTTTCCGTAACACCGAATTGATTTACAGCGACGAAATCGGGGCGGCGGTGGCCGACATGGGCTACAACCTCATGCTCACCGAAGGCGCGAAGCACATCTTGGGTTGGAAGAGCCCTAACTACATGTACGCCAATGCTATCAACCCGAAACTGAAGGTGTTGTTGCGCAACTTCAAGTTCAGCGATGAGATTGCCTTCCGCTTTGTGCAGGACAGCTTCAAAGCCGAGGATTTCGTCAATTGGCTCAATGCTTTGCCGGAGGAGGAAGAGGTGGTCAATATTTTCATGGACTACGAGACTTTTGGCGAGCACCAGTCGGCGGAAACAGGCATCTTCGATTTTATGGAGGCTTTGCCAGAGGCCGTCTTGACGGGCAGCAAGTTCAAGTTTGCCACTCCACAGGAGTTGGCGAAGAAATTACAGCCAGTGAGTGCCGTCCATGTGCCCAATGTACTATCGTGGAGCGACGAGGAGCGCGACCTCACTGCTTGGTTAGGCAACCCTCTTCAAGACGATGCCTATCATACCTTGTATGACTTGAATGCCAAGGTGCGCCGCATCAAGGATGAGGAATTGCAACAGGACTGGACGATGCTCCAAACCTCTGACCATTTCTATTACATGTGTACGAAGTGGCTCTCTGACGGCGTGGTTCACAAGTATTTCAACCACTACGCTTCGCCTTATGATGCGTATGTCAATTACATGAATGTGCTCACCGATTTTGCTGATAGGGTGACAAAACTCTCGAAGCGCAAAAGAGAGGTTCAAGAACCAGTTGAAAGTTAATGAATTACGAAAAATCACTTTTGGAAAAGTGAAAAGCTTCCAATTATTGAATTTTGAATTTTTAAATTGAAATAATAAATCCAACAATATGAAAAACCCTGAATACCTTTTTGAAACCAGTTGGGAAGTATGCAACATGGTTGGTGGCATCTATACGGTGCTTTCCACAAAATCGAATGAAATGCGCCAACTGCTTGGCGACCACTACATTACGGTTGGCCCCGATGTGGTGAAAGAATCGCATGAGACGCTTTATTTTGTCGAGGACAATGAACTTTTCCCCGATTGGCGCGAGCGTGCTTTGGCCCAAGGCCTGAAGTTCCGCATCGGTCGCTGGAAAATCGAAAGCAGTCCTATCGCCATTTTGGTGGACTATACGACTTTGTATCAGACTAAAAATGAGATACTTACTCATCTTTGGGAACAATATGAACTCGATAGTATCCGTGGCCAATGGGATTATGTTGAGCCTGTGTTGTTCGGCTATGCCGCTGGTCAGGTGATTGAGAATTTCTGCAACTACAACTTGCAGCAAACCAGCAATATAGTGGCACATTTCCATGAGTGGATGACGGGTTCGGGCGTGCTTTATTTGAAAGAGCATTGCCCACAGGTCGCCACGGTGTTTACCACCCACGCCACTTATCTCGGTCGTGCCATTTCCGGCAACGGGCTTTCTTTGTACGACAACCTGAAATCCTACCTGCCTTCGGTGATGGCTATGCAGTTTAATGTGGTCTCGCAACAGTCGATGGAGCAGAAGGCCGCCAAAAACGCTGATGCTTTCACGACGGTGAGCGACATCACGGCGCAGGAATGTGAGCAGTTTCTTTATCGCAAGCCCGATGTGGTGACGATGAACGGCATCGACCACACGCAAAGGGAAGAGCCTGAGGCATTTGCAGAGAAGCGGAAGGAGTCGCGAGAGAAGATCCTGCAAATTGTCGAGACGCTTTGCGGAGAGAAGATTGACCGCAACTGCCTGATGGTCATCAATAGTGGCCGTTACGAGTTCAAGAACAAGGGCATCGACCTGTTCATTGAGGCTTTGCGTCGCTTGAACGAAGATAAGAATCTGCCGCGCACTGTGGTCGGCGTGATTGCCGTGCCGAGCAATATCGCTGGACCCTCGAAGGATTTGCAGCATCGCCTTGACGGCACCAACGCCATCATGGGTCACACTGATTTCCCCGCAACGCACCATGTCTTTGAGTATGAGAACGATGCGATTCTGAACACTTTGCGCAATTCGGCATTGCAAAACGATGCCAACGACAAGGTGAAGGTGATGTTTGTGCCGGCCTACCTCAACGGCAGCGACGGCATTTTCAACATGACCTATCCTGAGTTCCTCGCCGCTTTCGATTTCTCGGTGTTCCCGTCCTATTACGAGCCGTGGGGATACACGCCGCTTGAAAGCGTTTCGATGGGCATCCCGACTTTGACCTCGGATGTTTCTGGTTTCGGCAAATTCGTGCAACAAAATTTTGCAGGCAATGAGGCAGTGACCGTGGTGCCGCGTCAGGAGGGAGATGCTAATAAGGTGATTGACGAAATTGTTTCTTCGATGCGTCGTTTCCTGAATTTGACCGAAAAAGGCATGACAGAAATTTCGGAAGCTGCTTTGCAGGTGGCCGAAAAACTGCTTTGGAAAGACCTGATTGTCAATTATCAAAAGGCTTGGGATGTGGCTCTTGAGAAGTCGGGAGGCCGTCATTACATGATGGAGCCTGTGCCATACGCCGACATGATGCACGAGGTGGCTTACCAAAAGAACGATTCGCCGAGTTGGAAGAAGGTGCTGGTGAAGCCTGTTTATTCCCCTGAAATGCAGAAACTTGAGGAACTTTCGCGCAATATTTGGTGGTGCTGGAATGTGGATGCCATCGAACTCTTTGAGTCCATCGACCCAGAGGCTTGGAAGGCCACGGAGCAGAACCCCGTTGCGCTGATGGGAGGCCTTACGTTGGAGCAAATCAAGGATTTGGAGGACAATGAGGATTTCATTGAACGCCTGAACAAGGTTTACGACCAGTTCAAGCAATACATGGCCCAACCTTGCCCAAGCAAGGACATGATTGCTTATTTCAGCATGGAATACGGCCTGATGAAGAGCCTGAAGATTTATTCTGGCGGCCTTGGCATTTTGGCTGGCGACTACATGAAACAAGCCTCCGATTCCAATGCTAACATGGTGGGAATCGGTCTGTTATACCGTCACGGATACTTCGCTCAGGAAATCACCGTTTCGGGTGAGCAAAGGGCCGACTACATCCCTCAGAAGTTCTCGCAACTGCCGCTCCAACCCGTACTCAACGAAAATGGCGAATGGGTGAAGGTGAGCATCGCTTTCCCGGGTCGCTCGGTATTTGCCAAGGCGTGGCGCGTCAATGTAGGTAGGGTAGGGCTGTACCTGCTCGATACCGACATTGAGGAAAACTCGCAGGATGACCGTGGCATCACGAGCCGGCTTTATGGCGGCGACAGCGAAATGCGCATCAAGCAGGAGATGTTCCTCGGCGTGGGCGGTATCCGCTTGCTCGAAGCCATCGGCTTGAAGCCTACGATTTACCACTGCAACGAGGGTCACGCGGCCTTCAGTGGCTTGGAACGCCTGCGCGTTTACATCAACAAACACAATCTCGACTTTGATGTCGCTTTGGAGCTGGTCAGGGCTTCCACCTTGTTCACGACGCACACTCCCGTGCCTGCGGGTCACGATGCCTTTGAGGAACACCTCATCCGTATGTATATGCCGCACTACGCCAACCGTATGAATATCAGTTGGGAACGCTTCATGGGCTTGGGCCGTTTCAACCCGAAAGACCCGAATGAGAAGTTCTCGATGAGCGTGCTTGCCACCAACCTTAGCCAAGAGGTGAACGGCGTGAGCAAGATTCACGGTCGCGTGTCGCGCGAAATGTTCCAATCGTTGTGGCCAGGCTATTTCGCCGAGGAAAACCATATCGGTTATGTCACCAACGGCGTGCATTTGCCCACTTGGAGCAATCGCCTGTGGCAACGCCTTTATAAGTTGACTTTCGGCCCTGATTACATTGACCATCAGTCGGATGTGAATATGTGGAAACAAATCAACGATGTGCCGGATGCAGCCATTTGGGACATCCGCAGGCAGTTGAAGCATGAATTAGTTGCCTACCTTTCCGAAAAAATCAAGGAGGACATGCGCCAGCGTCAGGAAAGCCCGAAACTGATTATGCAGACAGTCAACAATTTGAACGAGAACGCTTTGATTGTTGGCTTTGCCCGTCGTTTTGCCACCTACAAGCGCGCCCATCTGCTGTTTGGCAACTTGGAGCGCCTGTCGCAGCTGGTCAACGACCCGAAACGACCCGTCATCTTCCTGTTTGCAGGCAAGGCGCACCCCAATGACAAGGCTGGTCAAGACCTGATTAAAATGATTATCGACATTTCGCGCCGTCCTGAGTTCATCGGTAAGATTCTGTTTGTCAGCAATTACGATATGGAACTTGGTGCTCGCCTGACGAGTGGTGTGGATGTGTGGCTCAACACCCCGACGCGCCCCTTGGAAGCCTCTGGCACGAGTGGCGAAAAGGCCGTGATGAATGGTGTGCTCAACTTCTCCGTCCTTGATGGCTGGTGGGCCGAGGGCTATTGCCCCGATGCAGGCTGGGCCATTCAGGAGAAACGCACCTACCAAGATCAACGTTATCAGGACGAAATGGATGCCGAAACGATTTATAACACGCTTGAGAATGAGATAGTTCCGCTCTATTACGCCCGCAATGTTCAGGAAATCCCCACAGGTTGGGTGGCGGCCATGAAGAAGTGCCTCAACGAGATTTCGCCGCGCTTCACGATGAAACGCATGATGGACGATTACTTCAACCAGTATTACAACAAACTGATTGAACGCACCAATTGGATGAGGGCCAACCGTTACCAAAAGGCCTTTGAAATCAATGCGTGGAAGAACCACATACGCGCCAATTGGGACAAGGTGGAGGTGAAGTCGCTGATGTTGCCCGACACCAACGTGCGCCCGCTGACCTTTGGCGAACAGTTCGTTGCCGAAATCACTTTGCTCACGCCAGACCTTGAGCCGGGCGATTTGGCCATCGAATTGCTCTTTGGCAAGAAGAACAACGAAGCGGTGAATGAGATTGCCTCTGTCGAAAAGATGAAACTCGTCGACTCGGGCGACGGCTGGGTGAAGTATTATATTAAGGTGCCGATTACTCGCGCCGGTGTGTACAATTTCACCTTCCGCGTCTATCCCACCAACCCGATGCTGCCGCACCGTCAGGACTTCCCGTTGGTGAAGTGGATTTGATTCTTTAGTGAAATCAAACAAGACAAAAGGCGACCTGATTTGCTTCGGGTCGCCTTTTTGTATGTATAGATTGAAAGTGTCCTATAAATCCAAAATCAGTGTCCTATAAATCCAAAATTTTACTAAGGGTTAAGGCGTGTGTTGTATGTCTAATAAATGTCATTTATGACAAAAGGTTAATTAACTTATTTACTAATCAAATCAAATCATTATGAAAAAGAAAGTTTTTTCTTTGATGATGACGCTTTTGCTGGCCTTTATGGGTGTGGCAAAAGCTGAGACCATTGAGATTGGCACGGGTACGAGCACATCCTACTACGTCCCGTTCAACTCTCTCTATGGTTACTCGTTCACCGAGCAGATTTATTCTGCCAGTGACATTGGAATTGCTGGAAGCATCACTTCCATCAGTTTCTACCTCGGTACGAGCTCGTCGGCGGAACAGACCAACGACATTGCTCTGTACATGAAGAACGTGTCGAGAAGCACCTTCTCGAGCACGTCGGATTACGAGACCGTCACTCCTGGCGACATCGTGTTCCAAGGCCAATGGACCATTCCGACGAACTACACGGGATGGGTGACCATCAACCTTGACACACCGTTTGCCTACGACGGCTCAAGCAACCTTATGGTAGCCATGCACGAATACACGAGTGGCTACAGCACCCGTTACTTCACCTACACTTCGGTGAGTAATGCAAGTGTGCAATGGTACAGCGACACGTACAATCCGGATCCGTACAATCTGGGTTCGTACAGCGGCAGCTCCTACGTCCGCTCCTACCTTGGCAATGCCCAGTTGGAAATCACGACTGGTGGCAGCGGTGGCGGCGTTAATGGCGAAATCACCCTGCACGATGGTGGAGTCACCAATGGCAACATCCCGGTGTATGGTTTCTATGCCGATGCTTACCTGAAGGCTGAGATGGTGTATCCCGCCGCTGAGTTGAGCGAATTTGCCGGTGGCACCATCAACAGCATGAAGTTCTATTCTTCTAACTCGAGCATCAGTTGGGGCTCTGCCAACTTCCAAGTCTTCCTGACAGAAGTGGCTGATGCTTCCGTCAACTCTTTCAATGGCCCTGGCACAGTGGTTTACACGGGTGCATTGAGCATTGATGCCAACGGCGAGATGATGGTGAACTTCGATACACCTTACCAGTACAATGGCGGCAATCTGCTCGTCGGTTTCTACAACACGGTTAAAGGTTCCTATGTGTCCTGCTCGTGGTATGGTGAAACGGTGACTGGCGCTTCGTATTCGGATTACAGCTACTCAAGTTTGGCTGACATTACCTCTGGTGTCCAGCGCAACTTCCTGCCCAAGACCACCATTGCCTACACCACGGCTGGTGGCGGTGGCGAAGTTGGCGACCAACTCCATGTGAGATACATGGAAGGTGAAAACGCAATCGTCGACAGCCTGAACCTTGGTGTCCGTCCGATCAATGCTTGGATGGAACCTTTCAACTTCACGATGTTTAGCGAAGGTCCTGTCTACACGGTGACCGTCCTCGACTTTACCCCGAGCGATGGCCTGTTCAGCGTCGAAGGTGAGGAATTGCCCTTCGTGGTGAACAGAACCACTGATGTTGACCTCGTCATGGCTACCAACGCTACCGAGGCCGGAGTTATCGAGCGTCAGTTTGTTGCCATCACCGAAGGCAACCGCGCCGCTCACATTTGGCCTCTCGTGGTCGAAATGTACGACCCCGCCATCCCGGATGTTTGGGAGAAGGCTTACAACCTCGGCACGATTGCCGCTGGCTTCTCTTATCAGGGCGTTCCTTCGGCCATCACTCCTACCGTGTTGCACAACGACTACACCTTGCCTTTCCCCGAAATTCCGGAAGGCGTGGATGCCGTCTACAAGTTCACGGTTGAGAATGATGTGATTATCGATGCCTGTGTTGACCCGAATGCACAAAACGGCAAGGTGGCTCTCTATGCAGAGGGCTTCAACGGTGAAGGCGGCCCGATGGCCACCAACAACTACACTGGCCTCGATGCTGCTGGCGGTGGCGCTGCTGCCACTCCGTTTGAGATTCAGATTGGCAATGGCACCAGCACGACTGGCTACCTGCCGATGTACTATCTCTACAACTATTCCTTGAGCACCCAACTCTATCTCGGCACCGAATTGGCCGAGGCTGGTGCCACCACGGCTCCTATGACCAGCATCAGTTGGTACAGCGAAAGCACCTATGGCTACAACATCCAGAACATCAGCATTTGGATGGCCAATGTTGCTGACACTCAAGTGAGCAGCACCACACCTCTCGGCAACGACATGAGCCTCGTCTACCAAGGCAACTTCCAAGAAGTGGTCGGTTGGAACGAGTTCGTGTTCAACGCCGGCAGTTTCGCTTGGGACGGCTCGAGCAATGTGATGGTGATGGTTCAGATGAACAATGGTAGTTGGAGCAGCAGCATTTCGTGGCAGTGCCACAACGCTGGCTTCACCGCCGGTAGCTATGTCTATCAGGACAACACGCCTTACAATGCTGGAACAACGACCTACAGCGGCCTGAGCACCACCACTAACCGCGCCAACACCGTCTTCAAAGGCGGCAACCGCGAGCGTGCCACTGTGCCGGTCATCTTCAACTTGGCCGACACTTACGGTGATGGTTGGAATGGCAACTACCTCAATGTTACCGCTTCTGATGGTACCAATGAGAGCATCACTCTTACCAGCGGATTTAGCGACACCTACACCATCAACTTCGCTGAAGGTGCCCATGTCGCTTTGACTTGGACTTCTGGCTCTTATTCCTACGAGACTTCTTTCGAAGTTGTTATGGGTGGCGAAACCATCTTTGATGGTGATTACACCGACCTTCCGTTTGAGTTCGACATCCCCGGCGGTGGCGGCGGTGGCAACACTGGCAACACTGGCGTTTGCGCAGGCCCCGTCATTACCGACCTGCCTCTGAGGGCTGGCACCTATTATCTGGTTGCTTCTGCCACTCAGCCCGACTATGATGTGTTCATCAATGTCGACAACATGCCTTGCCCGGCTATCGAGGCCGAAGGCTTTGCCTTCAACCCGCAACCTGCCGACAACGAGGACGAAGTGGAACCCGACCGCGTTACCTTGCGTTGGATGGTGCCCGAGTTCGCCACTGGTTGGCGCCTCATCTTTGGTACCACTTATCATCCTGAAGCCAATCACCCGCAAACCATCATCTATCCTGAAGATGGCAGCTGGGAGACCAACATGGCCAACAGCTTCACTGTCCGCAACCTCTACAACAACAATAACTACTTCTGGAGAGTTGAGTTCAACAACGATGGTTGCCCGGATGGCGTGAGCAGTCCGGTTTGGGGCTTCACCACCCACCTCAATGTGCCTCAGAACCTCACCGCTGTTGACGAAACCGTGTTTGACGACGAGAACATTGTCCTTAACTGGACTCCTGTCGTTGACCGTACTTATCGTCAATACAATGTGTACCAAGATGGTGTCCTCATTGGCAACACCCAAGTGAACAACATTGGCAACTCCACCTACACCGTTGCTCCTCTGCCTTACAACATGGGCGGCTATGTGTTCTATGTCACTGCCGTTTATGACGAAGGCGAATCCGCTCCGTCGAACACCGTCACCGTGAAGGTTTCCGGTCGCGGCAATGTGGACGGTCATGTCTATGAGCAAGACGGCACGACTGGCATCGCTGGTGCCACCGTCACCATGACTGGTCGCGATGAGTTTGGTGTCAACCACACCTACAACTTCCAGACCAACGGCCAGGGCTACTACGCTGGCGCTGTGTATGCCGGTTCCTACAACGGTTCTGCCGCTTTGGACGGTTACCAGACCATCACCGAGCCTGTCCAGGGCAACCCGATTGCCATCACCTACAACCAGACGACCAGCCCCATCGACTACATGCTCGATGAGAACTTCGATCCGGTTTGCGCAGTCATTGCCCAGTATTATCCCGACAGCCTTGATCCCACTGCTCCTTATGTGAAGGTTTACTGGGGTTGCGGCCTGCCCGGCAGCGAAATCATTGAAGACTTCGAGACTGGCGACTTCAGCCTCTTCGATTGGCAGGTTGACCCGACCTATCCTTGGAGCATCACCACCACCAACCCGTATGAAGGCGTCTATTGCATGAAGAGCGGTGGCGCTGGTGTAGCCAGTGTGACCAGCAACATGACTGTGACGGTTGATATTCCTGCTGACGGCGAAATGAGCTTCTTCGGCAAGATCTCCAGCGAGAGCAACTATGACTATGGCCACTTCTACATCGACGGTGTCGAGATGGGCAACTGGAGCGGCGCCGGCAACTGGACAGAGCGTACTTATGCAATCACTGCTGGTGAGCACACCTTCCAGTGGAGATATACGAAGGACAGCTCCGTGAACAGCAACGACGACTGCTTCTATGTCGACTACATTAGCTTCTATAAGCAACCCGCTCCTCCGATTCCAGGCATGACTTACGACTTCGACAACAGCACGATGCAAGGCTGGACCAGCCTCGATGCTGATGGCGACGGCTACGGTTGGTATGTTGCAAGCGACATCATGAGCACTGGTTATGGCCACAACAGTTCCAACGACTGCGTGTTGAGCCAGAGCTACTATAGCGGTCTCGTTCTCTATCCTGACAACTATCTGGTTTCGCCTCAGGTTGAACTGGGTGGCGTGTTGAGATTCTACGCTTGCGCACAAGACAATATGTATGCTGCCGAGCACTTCGGTGTGGCTGTTTCGACGACTACCAACAACAACCCGAGTGCCTTCACCATGCTCAACGAATGGACGATGACTGCCAAGGCTGCCAAAGGCGGTATTGTGAACAAGGACGTTGACGCAATGGGTCATTCTCGCAATGGCAACACCCGTGAGCAAGGCAACTGGTATGAATATACCGTCGACCTGAGCGCTTATAGCGGCATGGGTTATGTGGCAATCCGTCACTTCAACTGCAGCGACATGTTCTATCTCGATGTTGACGACATCACCATCGGTGAGCCTGGCAAGAGCGCTCCTGAGAACAGCCGCGCCTTCGCCTACTATCGCATCTATCGTACCGACTGCTACTATGATGGTCCTTACTATGTTGGCGATCCCGGTGGCACCATTTTGCTCGCTTCCGAAGTGACCGACACCATCTACATCGATGTCGATTGGCCGGATGCCGCTCCTGGCGTCTACAAGTGGGGTGTTAGCTGCGTCTATTCTGGCAACCGTGGCGAACTCTATGAGACTCCTGCCACTTGGGGTGCCCCGATGGCCGTGGCCACTCGCGATGAGCTTACCTACGACTTCAACGACGGTATGCAAAACTGGACCACCATTGATGCTGATGGCGACGGACTTGCTTGGGTTTCCAGCATGAATCCTGGTATCTATCACAACAGTGGTGTCGATCTGACTGGTACGGGTCACAACGCTTCCGCACATTATGTGATTTCTGGCTCTTATGCTAATGGAACAGGACAAGCCTTGTATCCTGACAACTATTTGGTTTCGCCTCAAGTCGCTTTGGGTGGCAGTATCACCTTCTATGCTTGCGCTCAAGACAACCTCTACGCTGCTGAGCACTTCGGTGTTGCAGTTTCCACCACCAGTGGCACCAGCGCTGCTGCGTTCACTACGGTTCAAGAGTGGACGATGACCGCTAAGGGTGGCAATGGCATGGCAAGCGTTGGTCGCGACGGAAACAACCGTGCCCAAGGCAACTGGTATCAATTCACTGTTGATTTGGGTGCTTACGCTGGCCAAACTGGTTATGTGGCTATCCGTCACTTCAACTGCACCGACGAGTTCATCCTGAATGTGGACGACATCACCATCAACACTTCTGGTGGCGTTACCCCGCCCACTCCTCCGACTCCTCCTACACCTCCTACTCCTGGTCAAGGTGGTACTCAACTTGTGAACTTTGAAGATGGTCAAATTCCTGCTGCTTGGACTAACGACGCCACCTATCCGTGGGTTGTTACCACGACTGCCTATCCTGGCTTCAATGGTACCTACTGCATGATGAGCGGTAACGGCGGTGTTGCCAGTTCCACTTCAGCTATGGAGGCTACTGTGGAATTCGTCCAAGACGGTTCCGTCAGCTTCCTCGGCGGTTGCTGGGGCGAAGGTACTTCCACCATTTGGGATAAGTGCCAATTCTTCATCGACGGTGCTGAGCAATTCAGCTATGGCGCTCTCCAAGCTTGGAACACCTATAGCTTCGATGTTACTGCCGGTACTCACACCTTCCGCTGGTCCTACACCAAGGACGGTAGCGTGAATCCGACTGGCGATGCCTTCTTCGTTGACGACATTACCTTCGACGGTGTCGCTGGCGGCGGTGGCCTCCAAGAGGGTCGCGAGAGCGAAATCGTGTGGTCCAATTGCCTCGAAAAGGGCATGTACCTCGGCGAAGGCGCTGTTGATGTCACCGTTCTGCTGAACAGTGCCGACAGTCCGGAAGGCGTCACCGTGACCTTCACGAACTACAATGAGTACGAGCAAGAGCTCTACCCGATTGCCCCGATCGTCCTCGACGAGACCGGCTACTATGCCTTCGACCAGTTCCGCAAGGGCGATTACCTTGTGAAAGTTGAGTTCGACGGCTACGAGTCCATCAGCGAAGATGTGAGCATCTGGGATCCCACCAGCCTCCGCTATGTGATGATTGAGATTATCTACGGTGTGAACAACCTCTATGTGTCCAGCACCGGTTGGGCCATGTGGGATGCTCAAGGCCAGCCTCCGACTCCTGGCCCGAACCCGGGTCCTGGCGGCAATGGCGATTCCTTCAGCGAGAACTTCGACGGTGGTATGCCTGCCGGCTGGACGACCGTTGATGCCGATGGCGATGGCCTTACTTGGGTTTCGAGCATGACTCCTGGCGTCTATCACAATGCCGGTGTCGACCTGACGGGTACTGGCCACAATGCCTCTACCGCCTATGTGATTTCCGGTTCTTGGGCCAACGGTACTGGCCAGGTGCTGTATCCCGACAACTACCTTGTTTCGCCTCAAGTGAACCTCGCCGCCGGTAGTACCTTCAGCTTCTGGGCTTGCGCTCAGGATGCCAGCTATCCTGCCGACCACTTCGGCGTTGCCATTTCCGACAACGGCACGAGCAACTGGACGATGGTGAACGAATGGACCATGACCGCCAAGGACGGCAACAATGGCGTTATGAGCTACGGTCGCAACGGTGACACCCGCGCCCAAGGCAACTGGTACAACTACAGCGTCGACCTGAGCGCCTACGCCGGCCAGAAGTACATCGCCATCCGTCACTTCAACTGCAGCGACCAGTTCATCCTGAATGTCGATGACATCGAACTTACCGTTGGTGCCAAGGCTGGCGAGCGTCACCTCGAATACTTCAAGGTGATGTGCGAGAGCCTCGACCACGAGCCTATCTTCAATGCCGACACCGAACACCCGTTCTGCCAAGTGGCCACCGACGAACTTGTTCCCGGCGATCACTACCTCTGCAAGGTCGCTGCTGTCTACAGCACCGGCATGAGCGACTGGGTTGAAGCCGAATGGCAGTACATCCCGTGCGACAACTACGCTGGCACCTTGAATGGTATCGACGTGAACGGCACAACCGTCAGTTGGGACTACCCGAATGGCAGCGGTCCTGTTCCTCCGCAACCCGGACAAGGCGACAGTTGGCAATATGACTTCGAGAACAGCAGTCTGGCAGGCCTCGTCCTCATCGACGGCGGCAACCCGACCGGCTACGGCTGGCAACTGGGCAGCACCAAGTTGGGTGCCGGCTACGGCCACAATGGTTCAAGCGACCTCATCCTGAGCCAGAGCTACGACAACAACTACGGTGTCATCTATCCTGACAACTATGTAATCTTCCCGCAATCGGCCATTGCCACTGGTTCAACCTTCAGCTTCTGGGCTTGCGGCCAAGATGCAAACTACGCTGCTGAGCACTTCGGCGTTGCCGTTTCCACCACTGGTACCAATGCTGGTGATTTCTCGATGGTGAACGAGTGGACGATTGGCCAAAAGGGCGATCGTTATAATGGACCTCGCGGTATGCGCGACCAGAGCGCTTGGACGCAATACAGCGTTGACCTGAGTGCTTACGCCGGTCAGCAGATTTACATTGCCATCCGTCACTTCAACTGCAGCGACATGTTCTATCTCGATGTGGACGATGTGGCTCTGACCAGCGGTGCCAAGAGCAACCGCGATGTTGTGGCCTTCAACGGTTACGTGACCGATCCGGGTGCGATGGCCAATGGTGCCGACGCTTCTTGGACCAAGAACGGCCAAGCCACTTGGGGCCCGAATGTGAACAACGCCAGCGGCTACAAGTTGGCTGACAGCTTCACGTTGAGCGCTGCTACTACCATCAGCGAGATTGAGGTCTACGGCTACCAGACTGGCAGCTCCACGACTTCGACCTTCACTGGATTCTATGCTCAGATTTACGACGGCAACCCGATGAGCGGCGGTAACGCCATCTGGGGTAGCGAAACCAGCAACATCATGACGGCCACTTCGTTCACGAACTGCTACCGTGGCTCCGACGGTGAAACCACCGCCACCACGCGCCCGATCATGGCTGTCACTGCTGGCAACCTCAACATCGACCTCGCCGCTGGTACTTATTGGCTGGTCTACAGCCTCGAAGGCACTGGCACGAGCGGTCCTTGGGGTGCTCCGCACGCCGAACCTGGCGTTGGCAACACTGGCAACGGTGTCCAATACGCTTCTGGTTGGCAGACCTTGGTTGACGGTGGCACTGGTGCTGGCTACGGCTGCGCCATGAAGATCACCGGCAGCAATGGCACTGGCCCGACTCCTCCTCCTGCGACCGGCGACATCCTTGGCGCCATGTTGTTCCTCAACGGCGAATGGGAAGCCTTCGTGCCCTATCCGACCAACGAGTACACCTACGAAGAAGGTGGCCAATACTGCGTCCGCATGGTCTACAACGGCACCAACACGCTGCCCGAGGGCAACATCTACTACTCGATGAGCTGCCCCGAGTGCGAA
>CACXUM010000045.1 GCA_902770835.1 uncultured Bacteroidia bacterium | reverse complement strand
AGGTGACGCGATTCACCCAAATATTCTCACATCATATCGGATATGGTTGATAATCAATCGATAAGAAAAACATAAAATCTTAGCTGTCGAAGTCAGGAACCTTTGTCAAAACAAAGCCGTTGATTAAACGTTTGTAGTCGACAGCAGTCGTTTGTTGTCGTTTGCTGTCGGATAGATTGTTGGTTTTCAATGATAAAAAATCCCCGACCCGTAGGCCGAGGATGGATTTGTCTCACGCAGAAATCGCAGAATACGCAGAACCTGCCGGACGATGATTACTCACGCAGAAATCGCAGAATACGCAGAACCTGCCGGACGATGATTACTCACGCAGAAATCGCAGAAGCCGCAGAAGCCTATCGGACAAAAATTCGTCGCTTCGCGCTTCCCATAATTCTGCGATTTCTGCGTGCCAAAAAAAACTATTCCACCACAATCTTCCGCGTCACGCCATTCATTTTCACGAAATACATCCCTCGCGGCAATTCAATCGTTGCCTTGCCATCGATTTCTTTCGTGAGAATGGTCTGCCCAAGGGCATTTGTGATGGTTGCCTTGCCCGTACCTTCAATGGTCACGCGGTCTTTGGCTGGATTGGGATAAACGGTAAAGGCTCTTGAGCCTGTCGAAGGGCAGTCCTCCTCAATGCCAAGGATGTCGGTGGTGAGGTTGGAGAAAGACAATTCTTCCACGCCCTTGCCATCGTTAAACACGGCAGCGATGACAGCATAGCCTCCATCGAACTGGTTCACGCCGCAGGTGTAGTCGGTGATGGCGGCATTGACTTGGTCAACCACGGTGATTTCGCCCGTGCTGGGGTCGTATTTGCAGATTTGGAAATAGGTAAGCGTTCCATTAGCACCTTCCTCAATGTAGGGGATGTTCCAAGTCATATTCAGGTTGTTGTTCACGTCTTGATAATAGGTGGTGTGGATGGTGCCTTTCTGGAAACTGACAGGGCTTTCCTCTCCATCAATAGTGACAGCCACAAGGTGGTAGTTTCGAGCGGCGTTGTCGCTGCCGATGTTGTCTAAGAAGTAACCTTGCTCGTAGGGCACGGTGCCCACGAGGAAGCCATCCCGGTAGGCTTTCACTTCACTGATGTATTCGTCTTGCCCGGATATGATTGGCCAAGTGACCTTGTTCAGATTGGTTTCAAGGTCGATGGTGGCGCGATAGATTTCCACTTTGTCATAACGGATAAAGGTACGTGTCGTTGTACCGCAGGGACTCGAGATTGTAACAGGATATTCACCTGGTAAAATGACATCATAATCATTGTCATTAGGGCCACCTTGCCATTGTATCTCGTAATCGCCAATTGAGTCAATTCCCATGGCGTGTAGAGTTGTAATTGCACCGGGGAGCCCCCAGACCTTCTTATGGAAAGAATTCACGACAGGTGCATCAACGTACTTAATTTTAAATGAATGGTAGAAGTCGCCACAGTCAGGGCCAGAATAGTACTGAATGGTCCTTCTGCCCGCAACTGGGTTGATGATCAATGGAGTTACGTTTTCTATGATTTGTCCGTTAAGACTCCAAAAAAAATCTTCACATCCTATTTGGGCATTAACGTAAACTGTTTGATTAAACTCCAGACATAGCGTAGTGTCGTTGGGGTAATTTTCGATATCCAAATAGATATCTTGAGCATGTGTCAGCATAAAGTTGCTGATTAAGATCATTGCGATTAACAATAGCTTTTTCATTTTTGTTTCCTCCTATTTTTGATTGATAATTAAGTTAGTTTTCCAGTCATGGTCTGCTGAAACTCTCATCATCAAAAGCGAGGAAATTTGGCCTTACGAAAGAGGGCGGAATTGTCCTTTGAGATTCGCTTATTTCTGATGGAGGCTCTGGTAACCTTTGAGATAAATAAGTTGGAAACAATCCTCGCCCAAGGGCGAGAACTTCCGCAAACTTATTCCCATCTCAAAATTTTACCAGAATTCCATCAGGAGAATAAGAGCGTCAGCCCTTGCTTATATTTTATGTGTTAGTTTTCTATTCTTTCGTTTGTTGTGGGTTTTGTTGTTTATGGGTGCAAAAGTATGAATTTTTCTGTTTATCCAAAAATATCGGAGTGAGTGCCTGTACGCATCAATAGCAAAGTCAATTCGGTGTCGTTCTTGTCCCACACCAGCAACCAGTCAGGCTTGATGTGACATTCCCAACGGCGGTTGAACTTTCCAGAAAGTCTATGTGGTTTGTATTTGGCAGGCAAGCCACCATCCTTTTCAAGCAATTGCATCACCACGTTTAAGGCTTCCATTTCATAGCCCCGTTGCTTGCAACGCTTGAAGTCTTTCTCAAAAGACTTGGTGTACTTAATGGTGAACATCAGTCTTTCATCAATTGATTGAACAAATCGGCGGCACTACTGGCTGTATATACGCGACCTGCCTTTATATCCTCTTCAGCCTCCTCAAAACCGGACTTTTTCTTTGCGGACACTCTTTCCTTAATCAAGCCCAAGCCCAAAAGATAATTCAAGAGTTGTCTTCCGGCGTTTGTCCTTTCGTTGATAGTCACTGTGTAAGTAGCCATTTCCTCTCCTTTTTGTGTGTATTGATTGGGTGCAAAAGTAGGAAAAAAATGATAAGGGTCGGAGAAAAAGAGCAGATTTTATACTTTTTTTGGCATATTAATAGTATTTTTGCAGACGGAAAAGATTAAAAAAAGGAATAGACTATGGCAAGACCAATTAAAGAAACGCCCATCCTGACAGGGGCAGATGCAGAAGCCTTCGTGGAAGAAATGGAAAGAGTGGATAGTATGAGCAAAGAAACCAGAACTGCCAACCGCATTAAGTTGCTGGAAGAGTTCAATTCCATTATCAAGAAAATCGCTGTTTGCCTTTAAGTTGCCATAGTAAAATGATCAAAAAAATCTATAAATTCGGTGGCGCGTCGGTGAAGGATGCCGAGGCTGTGCGCAATTTGGCTGACATTGTGGGCCAGCATAAGAACGAGGACATTCTGTTGGTGGTTTCGGCTATGGGCAAGACTACCAATATGTTAGAGAAGGTTTTGGCCGACTTCCGCGAACACGACGGCAACCTCGGTATGGAAGCCCTGCACGAGGTCATCGCCTACCACGACGGCATTATCCAAAACCTCTTCGGCGAGGATGCCAATCCTGAATTTGGGGAGAACATAGCGGGGCTTTTCATCGAACTTTGGGAGAAACTGCAAAAGACCGATGCACCCTACGACTACCAATACGACCAGACCGTTTGTTACGGCGAACTGATTTCGACCAGCATCATCCACGAATACCTCAGCAAATGCGACATCCCCACGCGCTGGCTTGATACGCGAAAATATGTCATCGCCGAGGACGAGGCCCACTACCGCGCCGCCAATCCCGATTGGGACGAAACGAGGATGAAAATCAGCAAACTGAACGACGAGCATATTCGGGGTATCGTGTGCCTGACGCAAGGTTTCATCGGTGGCACTGCCGATGGCAAGCACAGCGTCACCCTCGGACGCGAAGGCTCCGACTTCACCGCCGCCATCTTCGCCAACTGCCTTGATGCCGAGGAAGTCACCATCTGGAAAGATGTGGACGGCCTGCTCAACGCCGACCCGAAACGCTTCGCCGACACGGTTCAACTGCCGCATATCCCCTACTCCGAAGCCATCGAATTGGCCTTCTACGGCGCGACCATCATTCACCCAAAGACCATCAAGCCCCTGCAAAACAAGGGAATAACGCTGAAAGTGCAATCGTTCCTGAACCCCGACCACACACCTACAATTATCGATGGCACAAGGCGCAAAGACGACGAGAACATACCTTCTTATATAATAAAGGACAACCAAACGTTGGTCAGCATCTCACCCCGCGACTTCTCCTTTATGGACGAACACAACCTGAAGACCATCTTCTCCATTTGCGTAGAACTGAACATCCACGCCAATATGATCCAAACCTCGGCTTTGATGCTCTCGTTCTGCTTCGACAGCGACAAAGGCAAACTCAATCAACTGATGGCTTGCCTCAACGACGATTTCAGCATCAAATACAATGACGGCCTACAACTTTTCACCATCCGCCACTACCAAGACGGCTTGGAAAACGACTTCATCAAGGGGAAGAAGATTTTGGTGAAGCAAAGCAGCCGAAGCACGATGCAATTCGTTCTGAGTTAGGAGTTGGAAGTTTTGAGTTAGGAGTTTGATTTGAACTAAATGATGGCTTCAAAAAGCCGTTTTCCGTTGTGTTCAATCCAATGGGGTTCGGCCTCGACTTTGTTTTTCGAGAAGTCGAAAGTCACCAAATAGCCTTCCTCCAATCCTTTAACGGCAAGGTATTCAGAGAGTTGGTCACGGCCTGATTGCTCGTATTTGTCGCCGTGCCAGATTTTCAATTCAACGATGAACTCCTTTTTGCCGTATGTGACCACCAAATCCATTCGGCGGTTGTCGCGGGTCTGAGGCTCAACATAATAGAATCCCGTTCCGTTGATGACCGGCTTGAGGAAAGTGAGGAACAGCAAACGACCTTCGCGCTCAAGGAAAGGCACCGTGCTCTCGCGGTACTCCTCGTGCATCAAATCCGCGAAACGCCTGATAACCATCTCCATATCCAGCACATCATCCTTCACATAATTATATTGCAGCCTCAGTTTGCCCATATCGGCGATGCTCTGCTCGGCAATGAAATAGTTGTTCAACACCTCCTCGAAAATGATGTTGTGAATCCTGACCTTGCGGTTGGCGTCGTACTTGATGATGCTGAACATTGTGGCAAAATCCATCACGGGGTTGTTGATGTCGTAGGTCACCGTGTCGCCCAAGATGGAGATGGAATAGATGAAACGCTTCAGTTCGGGATATTCCTCAAGGCTTTTGGTGAGGCTCGTGAACAGCGTGTTTTTTTCCAAAATGGTCTGTTTTGTGGCCTCTTGCACGCCTTCAATGGTCCAGTTCTGGTCCAATTCCTCGTCAATCACCTTGCAGAGTTTGCTCACGAGGAAAGGATAGCCGAAAGTGTATTTGTAAATCTCCTCGCTCACCGCTTTGATGTCCATACCCGTGTGCATATCGTTCTCGTAATCGCCCAACATCTGCGCGATTTCCTCGGGATGGAAGGTCATATCCACCTTGAAATCGGCGGCGATGTTCCACGGCGAGTTGTATTTCCTTTCCGCATCGGAGCGAAGTTTCAGTTTGAGGTTCTTGACATCGTAAACGCCTGCGAGGACTACGCTGTGGAAAGTATAGTTCATACCGTTTTCATCCCTTCCCAAATACAAATCGCGCAACATTCCGATGAAACCGATAAAAATCTGGTTGTTGGAACTCTTGTCCACTTCGTCTATCAATAGTACAACCGGTTTGGGAAACGCTCGGCAGAAAGCGATTATGGCTTGGCCCAAACTGTCAAAACTCACAATATCAGGGTTTTTCCAAACGGATGCATACTGCTCATTTTCAGCAGGTTTGATTTCCCTAAGTATTCTTCCCGAAAACATCTTTGCAAATGACTCTTCATCTTTGAAAGGAGCATCGCCGACACCCTCAAAACTGGTTTTTATGACCAAATATCGGTCAGACAATTTGCGCCAAATCATACTTAAAGTGGTCGTTTTCCCATACTGCCGCGCACGGTTGATGGTGAAATACTCCCCAAAATCAATAAGTTCTTCAATAGACTTGAAGCGCTTGTCTGTCTGAACCATATAATTCCTTTCCGGATTGCAACTGCCCGTGATATTGAACCTTTTTCTCATAATGTGTCGTTTTCTGTCGGCAAAAATAAGCAGATTTTCGTTTTTTTGACTAAAAAATGCGCCAATTATGTTTGCTTTTTATGTTTTTCCTAAATTTGCGCCCACATTTTAAGACTCAAAAATTCATTCTATATGTACAAAATCGAAAAACACCCAATTTTGGACATCCCACAGAAAGACCTTGTGGAATTCCAATATGAAGGCAAGACCGTGAAAGGTCAGCGGGGCAAGACCATCGCTGCGGCCCTTCACCAAGCCGGCTATCCCGTTCACAGCCATAGCCTTGACGGACGCAACCGAAGCCTCAACTGCGGCATCGGCAAGTGCGGTGCCTGCGAAATGCTGGTCGACAGCAAAGTCCGCCGTATCTGCATCACTCTCGTCGATGGTGTCAAGGAAGTGCGCTCCATCAACAACGAGGCCAACATCCTTCCCGAGCCTAAGGAACACCAACCCCGCGAGGTGAAAATCTACAAGACCCAAGTCGCCATCATCGGTGCGGGTCCTGCGGGTCTCGCCTGCCGTGAGCAACTGAACGCCTTCGGCATCAGCAACATCGTCATCGACAACAACGCCCGCATTGGCGGACAGTTCAATATGCAGACGCACCAATTCTTTTTCTTCGAAAAGGAGAAGAAATTCGGCGGAATGCGTGGCTTCGACATCGCCAAGACTTTGGCCGGCGACAACCACGAGGGCATTTTGCTCAACAACACCGTTTGGGACTTGCTTGAAGGCGGTCGCGTAGCCATAAAAAACATCGAAAACGGTGAGATAGGCTACATCGACGCGCAACATTTGGTGGTCGCCACGGGCGCAGTTCCCTTTATGCCGACCTTCGAGAACGACGACGTGCCGGGCGTTTACACTGCCGCCGTGTTCCAGAAGATGATGAACCAAGAACATACGCTTTTGGGCAAGAAAGTCCTCACCGTGGGTGCAGGCAACATCGGCTATCTGACTTCATACCAAGGTATGCAGGCTGGAGCCACCATCAAGGCCATCATAGAGGCGATGCCCCGCGAGGGCGGTTTCCCCGTGCAGGCCAACCGTGTGCGCCGTCTCGGCATCCCGATTATGACAGGTTACACCCTCGTGCGCGCCATCCCGAACAAGGACAAGACGGGCGTTGTGGGTGCCGTCATCGCCAAGTGCGAGAACTTCAAGGCCATCCCCGGCACCGAGCAAGTCATTGACGACATCGACATCATCAACATTTGCACGGGCTTGATTCCTGACAGTCAGTTGCTTGTCAAGGGTCGTGAGGTCTTCGGCCTCAACACCTACGGTGCTGGCGATGCCATCCGCATCGGCGAAGGCACCAGCGCGGTTTTGCGTGGTAAGCAAGTCGCTTACGAAGTGGCTCAAGCTATTGGCGTGAGGTTCAATTACGACGATTATCTCGAAGTTTCGAGACAATATATCGACTCGCAACAGCATCCCGTCAGGGTGTTGGAGAAGCCCAACCTGCCTACGCCTGAGCGTATGCAACTCAAGGCTTTCGTGCAGGCCGACTGCCTCTACGGCTTCGCTTGCAATCCTTGCTCGTTCAGTTGCCCGCAAGGTGCCATCAGCAAACCCTCGACCAACACCGTTCCGACCATCGACTACGACAAGTGCATCGGCTGTATGCTGTGCGTTTCCAGTTGTCCGGGTTTAGCCATCTTCGGCTACGACGTGAAGAAATCCACCTGCTTCCTGCCCATCGAATACGAAGCCCAAGAAGGCGCGGAAGTCTATCTCGTTGATAATGACGGACAAAAGATTGGCGAAGGTGTCATCGAAAAGATCCTCAAGAAATCAAATAAGACCAACGTGGCCCGCGTGAAAGCCCGCTCCTCGCGCCCCTCTGGAGAGGCGAGTATGGTGTTTGAGTTGACGGATGTGAAGGGCTTTATCTTGAAAGACCGTTACAATGCCAACAAGGAACTCACCACTCCCCTTTCCTCAAGAAAAGAAGCCGAGGGCGAGGGCGAAACCTACGTCTGCCACTGCGAGGACATCAAATTGGACCGCGTGTTGCGCGTCATCGGCAACCGCAAGACCATCTCCGTGGACGAATTGAAGCACATCACCCGTATGGGTATGGGCCCGTGCCGTGGAAAGCGTTGCATCCCACGCGCCCGTCAGATTTTGCGCTCCTACGGCATCGAATTGGTCGGCGACGCCACGCCGCGTGCCCCGCTGTCGAACCAAGTCACCCTTGGCGACCTCTACAACCCACACACCAAAGAAGTCTTTGTCTTCCCCGAAATGAACGACGTGAAGAAAGAACAGGTCGAAGTGTTCATTGCCGGTGGCGGTATCGCGGGCAGTGCTTTGTTCCGCTACTTCTCGGAAGCTGGCAAGAAGCCCGTGATGATCAATTACAGCCGTGGCGCTTCGTGGCGTTGCATCGGTGGCGGTCGTCCGGCGTTCTCGAACCCTGACATCGCCGACATCGCCGTACACAACCACGAGATTTTCAAGAATATGCAGAAGGAGCACAACATCAACTACCACCCGACGCACTATGTCAACTTGGTACACGATGAGGCCACCTACAACTCCCTCGATGCCTCTCGCGCTTGGAGTGATGCCTATATGATTGAGCGCAAGGACTTTAAGAAGGAGATTTCGCCGTTGTGGGACGACAGCAAAGACACCTACAGTCACGCTCTCATCACCCGCGACTGCTGGCAGGCCACTCCCGGTCGCGTCATCGACTACATCCGTTGGATTGGCGTACAACAGGGAGGACGTTATTTTGAGGACTGCGAACTGCTCCACGTTCAGAAAGCCAATGGACATTACATTGCCTTGGTGCGCACCCACGAGGGCGAGTTCATCGAATACACCTGCGACCACTTCGTCAACGCAATGGGTTGGGGTGCCGAAAAGTTCAACGACATGCTCGGTCTGGATACTGGCCTATATCCTGTGAAGCACCAAGCCTTCATCACGCGCCGCTTGCCTATGATGGGACCCAATGGCGGCCCGTTGGATATGATTATCGACCGCCGTCACTACAAGGGCTTCAGCGCCGTTTACGGACAGCAATGGGCACACACAGGCCAGATCATCGGCTGCGCCAGTCCCGACACCGACGCTTACGAGGCACGTCAAAATATCAAGTACAACAGCAAGGAATTCTTGGAGATTGTTTCCGAGGTCTTTGCCGAATGGATTCCGAATTTGGGCGAAGTCAGTTTCCTCGCCTGCTGGGCTGGTCGTTACACCGAGCCGCGTTACATCGTCGACCCTGAGGTCGGTCTCTGCACTGGCTTGCGCGGTCACGGCTTTATGCTCGGCCAATACTTAGCCAAACTATATGTGGACAAGTACCTCGGCAGAGAGGTTCCGGGCTATATGAAGGACTTGGCCTTGAGCGGCAAGGGACTGAGCGAGAATGCTTTCAAATAGTTGAAAGTTGAAAGTTTATAGTTTAAAGTTAGGGCTGTCGTGGTTTGCGGCAGCCCTTTGTATTGACGGAAAAACTACAGAAACGTGCCAAATCTTCTAAATTTTCCAAGATTTGGCACGTTTCTGTAGGAAATTTATTTATTTTCCTACCACAAATTTCCGCGTTTCGCCTGCAAAGGTAATAAAATACATCCCCTTCGGCAAATTGGACATATCAATCTGCTGGTTTTCAGCGTTGATATTGCCCGTTTGGACAGTTTGGCCCATCATATTACCAATGCGATATTCACCCATCGGGAATCCCGAAATGGTTATTACGCCTTCGGTCGGGTTGGGATAGAGATTGAATTGGGTTTCAATTGTTTCTTTTTCATCAAAACCGACTGGCCATTGGTTGGCAAAAAGCGGGAAGCCGCCGTTGCACAATTGTGTGTCCTCGCGCCAACGGTTCACCGAGCCGAGAGCGGGAAAAACCGTTTCGATTTGCCCTGCACCGACATTCAAGGCCGTGAGCAGGTCTTCCGTATCGTGCAAAGGCGTTTCGAGTTGCCACACTGAAGGCGAATTGGTGGCGTGGAAGGCACTCGAATTAACAAGTTCGGGGCCTTGGCCGTTGCTGCCGTGTTCACTGCTGGCCAACCAATAGCAACTGCTGAATTGCTCGTTGGTTTGGGAACGGCCAATGATGTTTCCCATCGGGCAAACATAGGTGTCGATTTCGTGGTCAAGTTCACCTACACTATAGGCATTGATGACCAAATCGCTCGACAAACCCAATTCGCCTGCGATGCCACCCAACACCGACCTCGCGCTGACATTGCCCGTATTGTAAACATTCAGCAATCGCATCACATAGCCATTGCTGTCGCCCAAAATGCCGCCTGAGCAAATCGAATTGTAAATCCTTCCCGTATTGCTACAATCCACAATGAACAGTTTTTCAATCCCGACACCTTCGGCAAAGCCTACGATACCTCCAGCATCGTTACCAGCATACGAAATCTCCTCGTGGTTGTGGCAATTGCGAATGAAATTCTCGCAAGGCGACCCTCCAAGCAACGGGTCAGGCTCATAATGTCCGACCATTCCACCCACTTTCGAGATGCTACTCAGGCCAGCACCTTGAATCCCTCCATAGTTATCGCAATTCGTCAGATTTCCGCCATACAATTTGCCCGCCATTCCACCACAATGGTAATTACCAGTCACATAGGCATTGTTTTGGCAACCGTTGAAGTCGACATTTATGCCCATACCCACCAATCCTCCTGCATATTGGCCGCTATGCACCTCGTTCCAACAACGGCACGCCTCCACCTTGCCGTTTCGCATAAATCCGGCAATACCGCCAACCTCCTCAGAACCCATCAAGACAGCCCTGCTCGAACAGTCGGACACGACCGACGGCACCGATGGCCCCCAAAGAAGGAACTCCGTGATTTCGCCCACCAATCCGCCTACCATCTTTCCATACACCGTCACGCCTTCCATAGCGTGGCAATTGACGATATGGCAGGTATCGTAAGAGTTTTGGCTCACGCCATAGGGCAAGCCAAGAAAACCGACCAAGCCGCCCGCCGACCGTGCTTCACAAGTCACAGAAGCATCAGCGACATAGCAGTCGGAAATGTCGGTCAAGCCAGCGCAACCGACCAAGGCTCCCACGTATTGCGAACCTGTCACCCTACACCCGGAGACGCTGACATTGCGGATTTCGGCCCCATTGGTGCAACCGAACAAACCTACAACCTCATCGTTGCTTCCGTCTTCAAAATACAAACCTGAAACAATCTTTTTGTTGCCGTCGAAATGACCCGTGAAAAAAGATGGAATGGTGTCAACTACACAACCGATGGGTGTCCAATTGTGCGGGTTCACGTTCAAGTTGTCGTTCAGGCAAATATCATTGGTCAAGACATAATAGGCATTGCCTCCCGTGCCAAAGTTGGTTTGCTGTGCAAGCAAGGCCAACTGTTGCGGGGTGGCGATTTGAAAGGGGTTTTCGGGCGTGCCGTTGCCGCCGGCGTATGATTCTGCCACACTGCCGTCCCAACAATCGGGTTGCTGCGCCATACCGACGAGGGCTAAGGCAAACAGGATAAATGTTGATAATAGCTTTTTCATTGGTCTGATTATTTGATTGTTACTTAGTTCACCTCACCACAAACTTCCGCGTTTCGCCTGCAAAGGTAATGAAATACATCCCCTTCGGCAAACCCGAAACATCAATCTGCTGCGTTTCACCATTAAGACTGCCCGTTTGGACGGTTTGGCCCATTAGGTTGGTGATGTGGTAAGTTTGGTCTGGCAGAGACGCACGGCCGTGCGTCTCAACGAACAAAACGCCGGTGGCGGGATTTGGATACACCGCGAAAACACCGTCTGTCGGTTCATCAAGTCCATTGAAATTGGAATAGTGGAAATCACACTGAGAAACTTGCCCTAAATTATTGAATGTGATTTGTTTCAACGCATTGAACAATGGAACCTTCAAATCAAGGTCTTGTAAATAACTTCCCCAGAACAAGGAAAGCCCCGCTATGTTGTCAATATTTATTGCACGGTCGATAGTAAAATCCAGAGCGTTTTTCAAAATCGTCCATTGCTCCGTTTCGTTATCATAACTGCCAAAAATGCCTATGTGGGTGCAGTTGTTGTTTTCGTCGTATGCCAATTCGGTCTTTTCGCTATAATACCATTCTTGGGAATTTGTACTCAGTCGAAGAGAAACCCTTGACAACAGATTACCTGCATCGTCATACTCGTAGACTTCCTTATAATACGCGCCCCATTCCACAGTCGAACCTGGCTCGGTGTTGCGATAGCAACGTGTCATTTCGTTGCAATATCCTTGGGCATTGTAACTGTAAAAGGTCTTTTCAAAAGCATAACCGACTAAATAACGCACCATCGTTTGAGGCAGACCATCCACATATTCCCAAACTTTCTTTTCCTCTTCTATCCAACTGCCGTCCTTGAATTTGTATTTGAGGAAAAGCGTCTGGTTTCCTTCTCCGTCATACACATAGTTGTATTTGGTTTCAAAATGCCAGTTGGTACCGTTGTAATAGGATTGGATTGCTTTCGACAACAGGCCTTGTTCGTTGTAAGTGTATTCCGTCTTATTCACGCCCCCCCCATTGTTTGACCTTATTGAGGTCACACGATCGAGGTCGTCATAAGTATATTCTCGGGTAGAACAGACATACCATCCGATGGTACCAACACGATACTCGGTTTGGCGCGTGCAGTTGAGTCGGGCATCGTATTCATACAAACACCTTGACCATCCTGTTGTGACGCTATCCAGTTTCACGATATAACTATTATCATTGCGATTCATTCGCAGTATTCTCAGCACTTCCGGCTCATCGTAGGTTTGTTGTGCCGTGGCTGACACGAAGCAGCACATCAAGGCTGCAAGAATCATGGATTTTTTCATTGTATTAGGATTTTAATTGTTCTAATTTCCGTTTCAGTCTGTAGAGCTGTCGTACCACGGCAGCCGCTTATTGTCATGGCTGCACGGGCGGCTGCCACGGTGTGACAGCCCTACAAGGCGGCGATTATTTCACCACAAATTTCCGTGTTTCACCTGCAAAGGTAATGAAATACAACCCTTCCGGCAAAACCGACACATCAATCTGCTGGGTTTCAGAATTGAGGCTGCCCGTGAGGACAGTTTGACCCATGAGGTTGGTAATTCTGAATTCGGAATGATGAATGATGGATGATGAATGGTGAATGGTGAGAACGCTATTGGTCGGGTTGGGATAGATGGTGAAGGGCTCTGAATCCGACGAAGGGCCGTCTTCCTCGATGCCGTTGTGCCATTCCTCATACACCTCGTTGCAGTCGCGGTTGCCGTATTTGAAGAACAGTTCGCCTTCGCGCCAATAGCAGCGCATACCTTCCACGCGGTAGTTCTTGCTTCGGTTCATCAGCCTTTCGGGGAAGAAACTGCTGAGGTGGCCGATGCCGCACACGATGGTGCCGCTGAAGAAGCCTTGGTCGTCGCTCACTTGCAGCATTCTGAACACTCGGCCTTCATATTCGTATTGCTCAACCGCGTCGACGTGCATCGTGAGGCTCGCCGTGCCGACCTTGATGACCCAACTGTCGCCTTCTTGGGCACCAAAATCATAGAGCACGGTAAACTCCTGCAAGTCCTTGTTCCACCAATATACCTTATTGCCTCTCAACCTTTCTTCATAGATGTATTCCCGCGTCGTTTCCGTGTGTTCGCCCTTATCGTACAAGGTGTTGGTGCGGATGATGACGGTCACGTTCTTGTGGTTGATGGTGGTGTCGGCGGCATATTCCAGATGCTGGTAAGTGATGCTGCCGTTCTCGTTTTGGATTTCGTAGTACCATTCGGGTTGGCCTTCGCCGATGTTCAGATACTCGAAATCCGCCTTTACCGTCACATCGAAATTGGGCATCACAAACTTGTTGTCAGCCACGGGAATCCTGAAGGTTTCATCGTCAGCCTTGTAAACCACGACCCCGTTAAACACATAATCAGGCTGAACCTCAACGGAATAGGTGACTTCCTCGCCCATCATCGCCGAATTGACCGAAAGCGTGACTTGTCCACCGTTTTCATCTCCTATAACATTGATATTGTGATGGTTGCAGTCTTCCTCAACATAGTTGATGTACTCATAAAATCCCTCATAGGCTTCTCGCGCACCACAAGGCACAATCAAACGGACAGAATCATTGCAATCCCTGAATGAACTTCCACCATCAACTGGAGGCGTGGGTGTCATAAATGTGACCGTCTGCAAAGCCGTACATTCATTGAAAGCAAAGCCTCCTATGGCTTCAACTGCACTCCCTAAAACCACGTGTTCCAAATGGCTGCATTTGGCGAACACGCCGCCACTGAGTCCTCGTATCGAATTGGGCAGCATTATGGAGGTCAAGTTGTCGCACGAACTGAATGCCGCTTGAATGCTTTCCACCATATCACCTTCGAACTCCACCGAAGACAATCCCGTTTTGGAGAAAGCCGAATCTTTTATCCATCGCACAAATCTCGGTATGACAATGTGTTGCAACGACGAGCAATTGCTGAAAACAGTCGCGTTGATTGTGGTGAGGTATTTGGGCAATACAATGGAAGACAGAGCCTCGCAGTCGGCAAACGCCGCATTACCGATAGTTGTTACGGAATTGGGCAGATTGATTTCCGTCAAATTGATGCAGGCATTAAACGCAAAGGCACCGATGGAGATTACCGATTCGCCAAGCGTAACGGAGGCAATATGAGTGTTGTAAATAAACGCATTGTCGCCAATAGCAGTCACCGTACTGGGCACAGAATAATGCTCTCCCGTTTTCCCGCGAGGATAATACAGCAACATATTCTCATTGTGGTCAAACAAAACGCCATCTATCGACTTGTAAAACGGATTGTTTTCCGAGACTTCAATCGTTTCCAATGCGCCGCACCCGATGAAAGCATAAGTTCCAATGGTTTCCACCGAAGCCCCAAAGAAAACGTAAGTCAAAGACGAGCAATTATAAAACGCATCTTCCCCAATAAAACTGACTGCATCAGGCAAGACAATGGAAGTCAAGGCGGTGCATCCATAAAACGCGCCACTATAAATGTGTGTCACAGCGTTTCCAATACTCACCGATGACAAAGCGCTACAATATTCAAAACTGCCACTGTCAATGTAAATCACCGAATTGGGAATCTCAATGGAAGTCAATCCCGAGCAACCTCTAAAACCTGCCAGATACAGCAAGGAATTGGGAAGAATCACCGAGGTCATTCCCGATTGGTTAGCGAAGGCATTCGTATCAATACCTACTACTTTATATTCCACATCGTTGTATGAAACGGTTTCGGGTATCTCCACTGCACCTTCTACACCATAATAGACCATCTCCACATAAACTGTAGAGTCGCTGATAATTGAATAACAAAGTGTCTGTCCCGTTGGGGCAACGCTTTCAAAATCATAGGCCAAGGCTTGCACGGCGAAGCCAGCCAAAATCGCTAAGGTAAAGAATAATTTTTTCATAATTGTAATTATTTGATTGTTAATGATTTGATTTTCAATTTAACTACGGATTTTACGGATTATACAGATTCCAATTTGATGAAAATTCCGTCAAATCCGTGTAATCCGTAGTTTTTCATACTGCATTGACGATTTCCTCGAAAGTCCGTGTGTCGTCGGGGAGGTTCATCTTCATTTGCTTGATGCGGCTCTTGCGGCGGTAGTACGACTCAGTCTGGGTGTCCAAGAGGATGGAAATCACCTGGTTAGAGAAACCGTTCTTGGAGAGGCAGCAGATGCGCACATCCCACTTGCCGAGTTTGGGATATTGCTCTAAAAGGCGTTGCGAGAAGCCGTCATAGACCAAATCGGTGAGGCTGATGAAGTCGGCCCAGTCGTCGTCGCTGAGGGCGAAGTTCATCGTGTCGGCGGTCACCTGCTCGCCAAGGCTTTGCGCCGTAGTGTAAACCTTGTTGCGCCCCATGATCTTACTCGTCATCAGCAGGTCTTTTTGCGAAAGCGTCTGACGGTCGCGGCGGAGGTCGTCGTTGGTACGGATGAGGTTTTCCATATCGCTCACCAACTCGTGGATGCGGTTTTGGTCGCGCTCCACCTGACTGCGGAACTGCTCCACGGCCAACTTGTGGTCGCTCACTTTCTTCCTCACAATCAGCACAATGACGAGCAATGCAATCACCGCTGCGGCAATGATGAGCCAAAGTTTGAGGCTGCTGTTGCGCATCACGACTTCCATCTCGCTCTTTTGGGCTTTCAGTTCGTACTCGGCCTTCAGGCGTTGTAGGTTATCGGAAGCGTGTTCCTTGTCGACCTGCATCATATTTTGCGTGAAAAGGTCTTGGTATTCAAGGGCTTTCTGCAAGTCGCCCTCGTTGTAGGCGATGGCGTAGAGCGTTTGGTACACCGACATTTTCAGTCCAGCCCTTTCGCTACGCAAAGCGGCTTCGAGATAAGGTTTGGCCTCGGCGTAATTCTCTGTGTAATAATAGAGTACGCCCATCGTCATATTGGCAATGTCGGTGTTGTTGTCGTCGAGTTCGCCCTCCAAGGCGCGGCGGACGCAAGTCATAGCCTCGGGATAGTTGCCCACGGGCAGGTAGTAGTCGCGACCCATCTCAAGGTAAATGTCGCTCTGCATGGCCTTATCATTTAACAAGGTGGCGATGCTGAAAGCCGTGTCGTAGTAATGCTTGGCTTGGGCAAACTGCTCCAACGACTTCGCCACGCGGCCACAGTTGCGCATCGTGGTCATTACTGCCGTGGAATCGTCGATTTGTCGGAAACATTCGATGGCTTCGCAGTGCATTTTGAGGGCATCTTCGAAGAGGCCGTGTTTGTTGTACATCGCACCGAGGTTGTCCTTGAGTTGGCCTTCCAAGCGGAGGTTTTCGGTGGTTTTTTCGCAGCCTTGCATCAGTTGCAAGGCTTGCAGGAAACGCTCGGCGGCCTCTTCCGAGAGGCGTTGCTGGCGCAGATTGGCACCTTCTTCATATAAGGCGCGCGCCTGTTGCAGGCGTTTGGCGGGCGAGTCGCAGGCGGTCATCATCGCGCCGATGGCGACGGCCAAGAGGATTAGGGATTTTAGTTTTGCTTTCATAGGCACATGTTTTATTGGTTGGTTGGGGATTGAAATCCCCGTTAAAGTCTGGTCGCCCATTCAGGGCTTCGACATCGCAAAAATATACAGAAAAAACGCTTGTCAAGAGGTTTTCGGGATGCCTCCCTGTTTTGTCCATGCTTTTTGTGGATTGTCCAATATTATTTCATTGGAAATCAACGATATGATTTTTGGATGGACAAAGTTTTGTCGCTATGATTTTTGATGAAACCCCGAAAAAAGCGGCCGTTTTACAGGCAAAAAATTGGCCTTTTTTCATGAAAAGGCTTGTGGTATGGGAAAATGTTTGTAATTTTGCCGTTGGATAATTCCCGCCACGCTTCCCGCTGAACAGCGTACCAGGGCGGGATAATTTATTTTACCCATGAGATACATGAAGCAACCCGCCTCCCTTGAGGAACAAATTGATTTGCTGAAACGGCGTGGATTAATGATTGACAACGAGGCCGAAGCCTTTGCGGTATTGGAGCGGGTCAGTTATTTCAGGTTGGCTTCCTATTGGCGAGTATTGGAAGAAGACAAAGCGCAACATGTGTTCAAACCCAACAGCCATTTCAGCAATGTCCTCACACTCTATCGTTTCGACAGCGAATTGAAATCGCTTGTTTTCAATTCCATTCAGCGTATTGAAATTGCCGTGCGTACAAAGATGATTCAACAGTTTTCGATGAAGTATGGCTCGTTTTGGTTTATGGATAAGCAGTTGTTTGCCAGTGAGGATATTTTCCGAAAAAACCTCGTCATCTTGCGCAATGCGGTTGAAAGAAGTATTGAGGATTTTGTTTTGGAGCATTTTCAGCGTTACGACGAGCCAGATATGCCGCCCGTATGGAAAAGCCTCGAACTGGCTACGCTTGGCATTTTGTCTCGTATGTACAGCAATTTCGCCGACAATGCCTTGAAAAAACAAGTGGCCCGAAGTTTCACCATTCCTCAGCATGAGTTTATGCGCAATTGGCTGGAAAATTTGACCATCATACGCAATGTCTGCGCTCATCATGCACGTTTGTGGAATCGTAGTTTTGTCGTCCGTCCAAGTATGCCGCATCATCTGCAACTTCCATGGATAACAGATTATTCGTTCCCTATAATTCGCCTCTACCCCCAACTTTGCTGCATCGCCTATTGGCTTCGTGCCATCGACCCACAAAGCACCTTCGTTGCCGACCTCAAGGCGTTGTTGGTGAAATATCCCACCGTCGACCCTGCCGCTATGGGCTTCCCAAAAGGCTGGCTGCAAGAGCCGCTTTGGTTGCAAAACTAAAAGCTGGTTGCATTATTAAATCACAGCCTTCCAAGCCAATGTGAGAAGAAAATATCGTCAACAGAGTAGTCAATTCCCTCAAGACTGACCTCAACATTGAGCAACCCTTTTTCGCTAAGCGACTCAGCCAACTTCCGCGAAGCCGATGCGCCGCCAATCTGATACCGCTTCAGGAAATCGGCAGCAGTAATCTGCCTGACACTCCCCTCCTTGGCTACTGCAATAAGATAGTTCCATTGCTTGTCGGTCAACATCTGGCGGTATTGCAAATAAACAGCCTCGCTTTGCTTCAACAATTGATTGCAAGTGCTTTTCACTTCGGCCAAGTCAATGGTTTTCTTTCCGTTAGCATGCAGCGTGTGGCACAATTGCTGGGTATAGTAGGTCACTCGTTGCGTCCAATCAAGCACGAATTGAAGGGCTTCGTCAGAATTACACAAAAGGTGTTACACAAAAAGTGTAATCAAAAAAAAGACGCTGCCGAAAGGCAACGTCCTGAACATTCTCAAATTCTTGATAAAAACTACTCCTTCTCGTTCCGCATCTTCACAATCTCCTCCTGCTTGTCCTTCGGGGTCGGCATATACTGGTGGAACTCCATCGAGTAGTTGGCGCGGCCCGAGGTGAGGTTGCGCAAGGCGGTGGCATAGCCAAACATCTCCATCAGCGGGACGAAGGCATCCAACTTCTGCGAACCCTTACGGAAACGTCTCATCGCCTCGATGCGGCCACGGCGCTTGTTGACGTCGCCCGTCACATTGCCGATGTAGTCGTCGGGCGTGTTGATTTCCACCTTCATCACAGGCTCAAGCAACACAGGGCTGGCTTTCATGAAGGCCTGCTTGAAGCACATCTGGGCGCAAAGTTGGAAGGCCATATCGCTGGAGTCGACGGGGTGTGAGCTGCCATCCACGAGGACGCACTTCACATCCACGACGGGATAACCTGCGAAAGGACCTTTGTTCATGGCCGCTGCCAGACCCTTCTGCACCGAGGGAATGTATTCCTTAGGAATCACGCCGCCCTTGGTAATATCAACGAACTCGAAACCGCCGCCCGGGTTAGGCTCGAAGCGAATGACGGTATGGGCGAACTGGCCCTTGCCACCGGTCTGCTTCACATAGCGGTAGTTGCACTCGAAAGGCGCGGTGATGGTCTCGCGGAACGACACCGAAGGCGCACCCACCGTGACCGGCACCTTGAACTCTTCCTTCAGGCGGTCGACGATGATTTCTAAATGCAACTCGCCCATGCCCGCGATGATGGTTTCCTCGGTTTCCTCGTCGAAGTGGGCGTGGAACGACGGGTCTTCGTTGCAGAGCTTGGCCAAGGCCTCACTCAGTTTGCTGCGGTTCTTCTTGTCATCGAGGTTCACTTTCATCTCAATGACCGCTGGAGGTATATTAATGGATTCCAGCAAGATAGGCTGTTCTTCATCGCAAAGCGTGTCGCCCGTCTTGGTATATTTCATGCCCACGAGAGCCACGATTTCACCAGCACTTGCCTCATCAATTTCCTCGCGTTCCTTCGCCTTGATGCGGAAAATGCGTCCCACGCGCTCACTCTTCAATTTGTTGGTATTATACACACTCATTCCGTTTACTAACTTGCCGCTGAAAATGCGGATGAAGGTCTGCTGGCCCACATACGGGTCGTTGATGAGCTTGAATGCCAAGGCCGAAAAAGGCTCATTCTCAGAGGGATTGCGCTGGTAGGTCTTCTCCTCGTTGGCGGGGTCGTGCGCGATGACGGCACCCAAGTCCTTCGGCGAAGGCAGGTAGTCAACAACGGCATCCAAAAGCAGCTGGATACCTTTGTTCTTATAGGCCGCACCGCAAAGCACCGGCACCATCATCAGTTTGATGGTGGCCTGACGGATGGCGGCCATCAGTTTGTCGGTCGGGATTTCCTTGTCTTCGAGGTAAAGTTCGGCGATTTCGTCGTCCAAGTCGGCGACTTTTTCAATAAGGTTGCGGCGAGCTTCCTGGGCCTGCTCCATCATATTTTCCGGGATGGGACCGACGATGCGTTCCTTCTCAATGAAGCGCACCGAGTTCATCTGCACCAAGTCAACCATACCCTCAAACGTAGTCTCCGCTCCGATGGGGAGATGCAGTGGCACGGCATTGGCTCCCAAGTATTTATGCATTTGGTTGACCACCTCTTGGAAGTCGGCACCCGTGCGGTCCATCTTGTTCACGAAAGCGATACGCGGCACGCGGTATTTGTCGGCTTGGTTCCACACCGTTTCCGATTGCGGCTCCACGGATGGTGATGCCGCGCTCCTGCTCTTGTTTCATAAAGTCCATGGTGGCTTGTCCATCATGCGTTTCACCCACCTTACGGTTGACGCCCGTGAAGAACAGAATGCGTTCCGAAACCGTAGTCTTTCCAGCATCGATATGCGCAGCGATACCGATGTTTCTCAATTTTGAAATGTTTAAACTCATTATTTTATTTGATTATCAATTATTTGCAAACAAAAACCAGGTTTTCGATTCGGGCTGCAAAGGTAGGGAAAATTTTTGAAATGGCAATTCATTAGTTTTTCAATTCAAAAAATTGCAGACTTTCGGGCCATAAGTCGATTTTTTTATGCGTTATAGCCCTAAAGTGTGCAAAAAAGTCAAGCGAAAAGGTCTTTCAAGGTCACTACATTTTGGAACAAATGGCTGTATTTGTTATGCGTCAGTCCGTAGGTCGTGACGAGAACTGGATGGACTGCCCTGCGGATGTTGCGCGCCTCACGAAACGCCCTGATTCGCCGCTCCATATCCTCATAGTCCTTGGCTTTCATCTTGAAAATGCCGTCATAAAACTTCATCTCGCACACATTAATCACCTTGTCGGCCCGCTGGATAATAAGGTCGATTTGCGCCTTCTCCTCCGCACCGGGAGGCGTTGCCCACGAATACACTTGCGTGAGGATGCCCGAAATGCCAAGACTTCTCTCAATTTGCCTATGATGGTTCAAGCACAACTGCTCAAAGGCAAGTCCAGCCCAAGTGTCGTGCAGCCGTGTCCCGATTTGGTACTGCCAAAACGGCTTGTCGGAATGGCCGAATTTCTGGATGAACTTGTAATAAAACAAGGTGAAAGGGTCAACGAGTTGATAAATTCCCATTCGTGTCTTGTTGCCGTAGCCTTTGTAGCAACGGACAAAATCGCAATCGATGAGGTCTTGTAGGATTTTGGAAAAATGCCCGTTCATCTCCAATTTTGTCACTTGCAAAATTTCTTCCCTCGTCAGCCCTTTGTTTTTTGTACTCAGGGCTTCAACCACCTTGATATAGTTCTCCGACTTCTCGAACAGTGAATTATACAGCGCATCAAATTCGTCGTCAAGTCGACCTTTCTCGGCAAAAAACATCTCATCTACATTCTGCGAAAGGCTTGCACCGCGTCTGAGGTTCTTCAAATAGTAAGGGATGCCACCCATAATCATATAACACTCAGCGATTTCCTTTTCTTCCATATCGAGGCCACGGTTGCGAATGTATTCCTTACACTCGGCCAAGGTGAACGGACGAATATACAACTTTTGCGTCACCCGATTGTGCAACCCGCCACGGTTTTTCAGGATTTTTCGCGTAATCCACGAGGTGGCCGAGCCGCACAAAACCAGCACGATGTCCCTTTGCGTGACCGCCCAGTCGTTCCAGAAATGCTCAAGGGCCGAGATGAGGTTGCTCCCGCGAGAGTCTATCCACGGCAGTTCGTCAATAAAAACGACCCGCTTCGTCTTGCTGCGTTTCGCTTCGAGCAACTCGCGGAGTTTATCAAAAGCCTCGTACCAAGTGCGCGGCTTGGTGAATTTTCGTCCGTCGCCGTATCTGTTGAGCGTGGCCGTGAAGTTGGCCAGTTGGTCACGTTTGCCTTTCTTGGCAAGACCGGTCAGTTTGAAAGCATACTCGTCGTTGAAAAATGTATTGACGAGGAAGGTTTTTCCCACCCTTCTGCGGCCATAGACCACTACAAATTCGGCCTCCTTGGACTCCATGATGGACTCCAAATGCTTGATTTCGTCTTTGCGCCCTACCAGCAAATCAGAAGAAGGTTCGTTTCGCTTTGCCATTTCAATATGTTTTTCCGATGCAAAAGTAGGAATAATTGTGATACCATCGGCCAAAAATTGCATACTTTCGGGCCATAAGTCGATTTTTTTATGCGTTAAGGCCCGAAAGTTTGCAAAAATTCAAGGAAACCAAAGAAACCGAAAGCCCACTTATTTCATAAACTTTCCTTCTCTTCTTATTCCTTTATCATCCACTCCCTCAACGAAATACACGCCTGAAGCCCACTCTGAAAACATCCAATCGAATTTCCGAAACGCCATTGGCCTGAATGACCTTAACAATTTGACCTAATGCGTTAATAATGTTGGCGGTCTGCATTCCCTCAGTTTCAATCATTACGAACGATGATGCAGACACAGGATAAACCTTCAAAGATTCTGTTTCAAATTGATTTTCAGCAACTCCCAATGGGTCAAAAGTATCATCGCCATCGGTGAGCCAGTCGAGACTGAAGTTGTAGAACACCGTCGAATAACCCGAAGCAGCTGCATAGGCTTCCTCCACATAGAAGTCGATGATGCCGTAGGGAAGGACACAAAGCGAGGAATAGTCCGAACTATTAGGCACGATGCACTTGCTCACGGGCAAGTCTCGCCCTCGTCATAACTGACATGAACCGTCACCTTTTCCCGGTTTGCACCGTAAGGCGCGGAATGTAGCAAACGACTTTTGTCATGGCATTGGTTTTCAGAAGTATAACGAATCATATCACCATTGCGCACCCATCCCGTAACGGTGAAACTTTGGTCGGCAACGATATTGAAGTCGTCGTGATGCGGAATTAGTCAATAATCAAAACGAGCAAAAGATTTTGGCGATTTTTTGTTTCAACTCCCCCAATTGTCCCTGTCCAAACTCCTATAATTAATGGCCTCCGCCAAATGGTCGGTTTGGATGTTTTCGCTGCTGTCGAGGTCGGCGATGGTGCGGGAAACTTTCAGGATGCGGTCGTAGGCGCGAGCCGAGAGGCCGAGGCGGTTCATGGCGTTTTTCAAAATGTTGCGGCAAGGCTCGTTTAAGTCACAGTATTTTTGGATAAGTTGAGAAGTCATTTGCGCGTTGGCATGGATGGCCGGGAAATCCGCGTAGCGTTCTTCTTGTATCTTTCTCGCTTTGATGACGCGCTCGCGCACCTTCGCACTCGACTCGCCGCTACTCTTTGACGACAAGTCCTTGTATTCCACGGGGACGACTTCAACATGCAAATCAATTCGGTCCATCAGTGGGCCACTGATGCGGTTGAGGTACTGCTGCACCATGCCGGGTTTGCAGGTACATTCCTTGTCAGGATGGTTATAATAGCCGCAGGGACAGGGGTTCATCGCCGCCACCATCATGAAACTGGCTGGAAAATCGACCGTCATTTTGGCGCGGGAGATAGTCACGACACGGTCTTCCATTGGTTGGCGCATCACCTCCAACACCGTTCTTTTGAACTCGGGCAGTTCGTCAAGGAAGAGCACGCCGTTGTGGGCAAGCGAGATTTCGCCAGGCTGCGGATAGGTGCCGCCGCCCACCAAGCCCGCATCGCTGATGGTGTGGTGTGGACTGCGAAATGGTCTTGTCCTGACCAAAGAAGCATTGCGCCCAACCAAGCCCGCCACGGAATGGATTTTAGTGGTTTCCAAAGCCTCAGCCATCGTCAAGGGTGGCAAAATGGTGGGCATACGCTTGGCAAGCATGGTTTTGCCGCTACCGGGAGGTCCGATAAGGATGACGTTGTGGCCGCCAGCCGCAGCAATTTCCAAAGCCCGTTTGATGTTTTCTTGCCCTTTTACATCACTAAAATCGAACTCGTAAACCATCTCGTGCAATGAGTCAGCCATGTCGATGGTCACGGGGTGGATGGTGTTTTCGCCGTTGAGGATGGAAACAACTTCATGGATGTTCTCCACGCCAAAAACCTCCAAACCTTCCACCACAGCGGCCTCGCGTGCGTTGGGCTTGGGGACGATGAGGCCTCGAAAACCCTCCTGCTTGGCTTTTATGGCAATGGGCAAGGTTCCCTTAATGGGGTTGAGTGTGCCGTCAAGCGATAGTTCGCCCATGATGACGAACTGCTCCAAACGGTCAGTGTTCACTTGTTCCGAAGCCGCCATGATGCCCATGGCGATGGGCAGGTCATAGGCCGAGCCTTCCTTGCGGATGTCGGCGGGGGCCATATTGATGACGATTTTCTTGTGCGGGTAATAATAGCCGAGATTGGTGATGGCGGCCTCAATGCGTTGCTGACTTTCTTTGACCGCATTGTCGGGCAGGCCGACGAGATAGAAATTGATGCCTCTGTCGATGTTCACCTCGATGGTGACCGTAATCGCGTCGATGCCGAAAAGGGCGCATCCGAATGTCTTTACTAACATGATTGTGGGGGTTTTAGGGGGTTATTGTTTGTTGTTTTCTTTGTTTTTCTCGTTTTTTTCCGGCGAAATGGCCGTGTTTTGTAAAAATGTTGTAATTTTGCGGGCGGAAATCAATCGTATGCGTTCCAAACCTTTGTGAGATAATCGCTGGATACGATAGTGAAACAAATCTGACCATGGACGGTCCAAACGAAAGCGAGGTACTGTGAAACTTGGTCAGATTTTTATTTTGCCGCCTCAACTTTATTGACGCTATACTGTATATGTTTTTGTGATGCCGTGACTCCTATAGTTAATTTGACCGTAAAATTCAAGTAGTCAATTTGTTCATTCTTAAACTGATAGTACAAAAGTATCATGTTCTTATAGCCGTTTTTCTTTTGGACTCCGTCTTTGATGGAAGAAAACAATGGCAGGCCTTCAATGGAACTTGCGTTTTCAACAACTTCTCTTATATGCTTTACGGCGTAGGTGGATTTCCAATTGTGCAACGCCTCACGAGAGGTCTTTTTGTCGCTTTCATTCTTCACAATATACACATCCGCGTTAAGGAATATGTTATGAATGTAGTTACTACCCGTAACCCGTTGCAAGTCTCTCCAAAGGTTCTCATAATAAGACTTGATCAGTTCAAAACGCTCTTTTACTCTTTTCTTCTCCGTAGGGATGCCTTCAATGTATTCAGGTGTTTCCATAGTTATTGGGGTTTATTAGTTTCACTCTGCAAAGATGCAAAACCTGTCAAGAAAAAGCCGTTGATTAAACGTTTGTAGTCGACAGCAGTCGTTTGTTGTCGTTTGCTGTCGGATAGTTTGCTGATTTTCAATTGGAAATTATTTCATGCAGAATACACTGAAATCGCAGACCCTGCCAGACGCAAACTTATCGTCGCTTCGCGCTTCACAAAGTTCTGCGGATTCTGCGTGTGAACAAGCCCTTACTTCTTAGGCTTATAACCCGAATCTTGGAAAATATTCTGCAAATCTTTCCTGTTCATCAGTTCGACCAAGTCGTAGTCGTGGTTGGAGGCATAGGCGCGAATGATGTTCAGGCCAAAAAACTCGCCCAAACGTGAGGGCGCGTCGTTGGTGTAGGCTTGCGTAAAAGGACCGTCGCCAAAATACATCATGTAGGCATCCAGACCAGCGTCATAAAGGCGGCGATTACCAACAATGTCGGCCCAAACCTGACCTTCGTTTTCCACCGCCCATTGCCACTGCTGGGAGGAATAACCAAGCAAAACGCTGTCGGCAATTGAGGGACACATGGCTTCGATGAAATAGTTCAAGCGACCGTAAAACACCATCTCTCCGACAATCTGTCCCTGCTTGCGCCAATCGTATAAATAATACATATACAGGCGGTTGGCCACATCTTTCGCCAAAGTCGCCACATTGGTGCGCGTCTGAATGTATTTCGGCATCCCGATTTGGTCATAAACCGCATCGCCATCAAGGTACCAGTCCAAGGAAATCACCAAATTGCCGTCAATGACCTGCACGGGCGGCTCGTCGTAATTGACACCCGTCACACAAGTAAAAACTTTCTTGGGAATCTCAATTTCAGGGTAATAATGATGGAAATGCGCAAACACATCCTCCACCATCGGCTCCACTTGCTTCAGGTCGGGAAATGCGGCTTTCACCTTATTATTTAGGCCAATGCTGTAAGGGTCGGTGGCGAAGTCTTTCAAATACTTCACCGCATTGAGGTTATTGAGGTCGCCGCTGAGGAACACGCGGTAATGGTCTTGAATTTTCATCAGTTCAGCCTGAAAATCAGCCGTATCGAGATTGAAGAGCACGTCTTCGTAACGATCGAATTCGAGGTCGTATGGCTCTGTTTTGATGTTAAGTTTGGCTTTGTAGGCCGGAGCCTTGTCTTGACATGATACGAACAAAAAAGCAAAAGCAATGATGAATATTTTTTTCATGATACTGTGTTTTCTGTGTGAGCCAAAACTTCTTCACGAAGCATCTCGAAGGCCATGATGGTCGCACGGTTGATGACATTTTCGCGTTCCTTGCCGAAATTGAAACGTTTGGAAACCACGCCTTTCGCCGAAGCCACACCAATCCAAACCGTGCCGACTGGGTTTTCTTCCGTGCCGCCACTCGGTCCGGCAATGCCCGTTGTGGCCACGCCAAAGTCCGCCTCCATCAGATTTCGGACACCCGTAGCCATGCCTTCGACCACCTCTTGACTTACAACACCATGTTTCTCTATTGTATCGGCTGGTACGCCCAAAACCTTGGTTTTCATCGGAGTAGCGTATGTAACCGCAGTACCTTTGAATACTTCCGAACTGCCAGGAATCAAAGTGATGGCATGGGCAATGTTGCCGCCCGTGCAACTTTCCGCCGAGGCGAAAGTCATACCTTTATTAATAAGGAGGTCGAAAACCGTGCGCTCAATGGGGTGGTCTTGCATGGCGAAAATGTACTCCGAAATCAAGGCCTTCAACTTTTCGACTTCGCTGTCCAAAGTTTTGCGAAGGAAATCGGCGCTTTCATGCCTTCCGCTCAGGCGCAGGCGCACCATGCCGTATTGAGGCAAATAGGCCAACGAAAGGAAATCGGGCAAATGGTCTTCCCAATCCTTGATTTTGTCGGCCAAAAACGACTCGCCGATGCCCGTGGTCATAATGACGCGCTTTTCGTAAGGCACAGCATGGAACCGTTCCTTGATACGCGGCAAGAGTTCATCGTTGAAAATGCCCTTCATTTCGTAAGGCACGCCCGGCATGAAGGCAAACACGACCCCGTTTTTCTCCAACCACATGCAAGGTGCAGTGCCGTAAGTGTTCGGGATGTATTGACATGATTTCGGCAACATGGCTTGGCCGCGATTGCGCTCGCTCATTTGGAAGCCTCGGCGGTTGAAAATGGACACGATGTTGTCGTAGGCCGCTTGGCAAAATTCCAGTTCAGTATCGAAGAACTTGCAGACCGTGGGTTTCGTGATGTCGTCGGCAGTGGGGCCGAGACCGCCCGTCACAAGCACCAAATCGGCATTCATGCAAGCGTTGAAAGCATCGAGGATAGCTTTTTCGGAATCGCCGATGGTCAAGGCGGAATCCAATTGGAAACCCGCACCCGAAAGTTGCTCGCCAAGCCATGCCGCATTGGTGTTAATCACCTGACCAATAAGCAATTCGTCTCCTATGGAGATATTTTTTATGATGATTTCGCTCATAGTTGAATCAATTTTCCGCAAAGATAGGTCATTTTTCGACCGTTTTGACAGAAAAAACGGCCATTGCAATTATTTTCGTATTTTTGCACCCTCAAAATCAACAATTAAAATGAACCAACCCATTCCTGCATCACAATTGATCCTCAATAACGAGGGCGCAATATACCATTTGAACCTTCATCCCGACCAAATCGCCGACGACATCATCTTAGTAGGCGACCCCGGGCGCGTCGTCATGATTTCATCGTTCTTCGACAAAATCGAGTTGCAACGCCAGAACCGCGAACTTGTTTCCTGCACTGGCTATTTCAACGGCAAGCGCATCACCGTGCTCTCGACCGGCATGGGTACCGACAACTTAGACATCGTGATGAACGAACTCGATGCCTTGGCCAACATCGACCTGAAAACGAGGATGCCCAAAGAGGAACACCGCTCGCTGAACCTTGTCCGCATCGGCACTTGCGGTGCTTTGCAGCCCGACATTGAAGTGGGCGACAGTTATGTGGCCACCCGCTACGCCATCGGTTTGGACGGGCTGCTTTACTTCTATGAAAAGCACAAGGAAGTGAACGAAACCGCCATGCGCGACGCTTTCATTGAACAGATGGACTACCCGAAAGACCTGCCTCTCCCCTACATCGTGGAAGGCTCGAAAGCATTATTTGACCGCTTGGCGGAAGGCTATTACCAAGGCGTAACCGCCACGACACCGGGATTTTACGGCCCGCAAGGCCGCACGCTGAGGATGCACTTGACCTATCCCGAAAACAACCGCAAAATCGAGGCGCTCAACTATCAGGGCTGGCGCGTGTGCAACTTCGAGATGGAATCGTCTGCACTCTACGGCCTCGGCAAGATGATGGGCCACAATTGTCTGACCATTTGCGTGGTGATTGCTAACCGCGTGACCGAAAAATTCGCCATCGACTATCATCCATACATAAAAAAATTGGTTTTGAACACCTTGGAAAGATTGTCAAACTAAGGGAAAAAATCTTTCAATTTTTACGAAATTCACTTCTCAAATAGAAAATTTTCGTATTTTTGCCATTTGGAATAATTAGATTTCTTTGTAAAGACATAATAATCAACACAATGAAGAAACTTTTGCTTACAATCATCGCGTTTTTCGCAGTAGCCACTTCAGTTTGGGCCGACGGTCATGTTGACTCAGTTCGTTACCTGACTACCAGATGGCGCAGGAATTGGTTTGTTTCGGCAGATGCGACCATCAGTTGGTGGCAAGGCAGCCTTAGAATGCCCGAGTATTTCACCAACAGTTTCACCAAAGTGTATTGGGATCAGCCACATTTCGGTGTTCATGTCAATTTCGGAAAGTGGATCAACCACAAGACTGCATTGAGGTTTTCGTATGACAACACTGTCCTCAACAGTTTCATTTATGGAAGGCACAACACTCCCAATGAACAACACATCCAATTCCTCTACGGTGAAAACCCGGAAATTGCCGAAGCCGTAAATGGTTTGGAAGTGTACAAAACGTTCATGCACTACCATAACCTGTCGGCACAGTTTATGGTCAGTCCGATTGACTTCTTCCAAGGGTACTATAACCCCGAGAGGATTTGGACTCCCGTGATTTATCTCAACGCAGGTGCAGGGTTGACTTCCAACCGTTTGCTCCTCACCCAAAACATCATCCATTTCATTAATTATGGTAATCCATACGACCTCACCAAGGTTGACGGGACCAACTTTGAATTGTCATTGGGCGCAGGTTTGCTCAACAACTTCAGAATCAGTGAGCATTTCGACATCAACCTTGAAATCAGATGGCTATTCCACAGATGGACTATAGACTCATGGGCGCATGAATACATGGACGGCGGTGATGCTTTCTTCACCCAAAATTCCCAGAACATCAGACCAAAGAGATTCGACAACATGTATTCCGCCGCTTTGGGCTTGACCTACTACTTCAGCAGAATATATGAGTTGCCCGATGCATTGCCTTGCCAAGAACCCATGCCTTGCGACACGGTATATATGATGGATACGATTGTCAGACTTGTAAGCATTTCGAGCGACGAAATGGTGAGTTATCCGTTCTCCATCTTCTTCCATCGCGACTCGTATCAACTGATGTCGAACCGCGACCTCGTCAACCTGCAGGAGATTGCAAAGGTGGCCAAGGAACGCGGCTACAAATTGCGTCTGAGAGGTTCGTGCGATAGCGCAACGGCCTCGCCTTCCTACAACCAAACATTGTCGGAGAACCGCTGCCGCAGAATCATGTTGGAACTCATGGAAATGGGTATTCCCGAAGACCAAATCATCCTTGTGCCCGTTGGAGGCATCAAGAAACTCGAACCGACGGAATACGACCGCCGCGTGATGATTGAGCTGGTGAAGGAAATCGAATGATTCCACAACTAATTGACAACAGAAAAGCCTGACGGATTTCGCCAGGCTTTTTTTATGCTCGAAATTGAGGCAAAGCGTCAAAACATGATGCCCGCTTCAATACCAATGAAATTGTTGCGCAAGATACTGCCCGTCTGCCTCTCAAGTGAACGCACAAAAGCATTGGAAAAGGCATGGTTGAAAGTCACTTGCAGAAACGCGCCCAAATTCTTGTTGATTTCATACTCGGCACCCACACCGAAAACCATCGACAACTGAACCAGGCGATATTGGCTCGTGCAGTCATCATAATTTGGGCTTTCATAGGAAACCCAATAATACTTGTAGCCATCCTTTCCCATGTCCTTGATATTGAAACCCAAGCCTCCACCAGCTTCTACATAGGCCTTGAACGAATCGAAAACATCAAACGACACCTTGGCCTTGAGTGGAATCTCTATGTTGGTGGCATTCAGCCGACGCGACACTGATACAATAGTCTGTTCCAAAAAGTCCTCTACATATCGGCGGTCGGTAAAAGTGTATTTCATCCGTAAAAAATTGATATTCACGCCAGAAGAAAGCGCAATGTGGTCACTAAAATAATGGTCATAAATCAATCCGACATTGAAACCAACCCTCATGCCATCATTCTTAGTGGCAGTGGAGCCCGCGCTGGCCCAATCGAGACTCGGCCCCAACTTGAGTCCATACCTAACGGTGTTGCCCTGAGCGATGCATCCCAAGGAAAAAAACGCTATAAAACTGATAATCAATGCAATTCTCTTCATAACAATAAGATTTTGGCCTACAAAAGTAATTTATTTTGCCGACATTTCCCAAAAATTGAAAAATGATTCTTACTTTTGCCGCAAATTCATCAAATCATTCACTAAAACACATCAAAAATGAAAAAGACGTTTTTACTGATTGCAGCACTGCTAATGATGGGCAGTACTGCTTTTGCCGGTGGCGGCCTCGACTTTGGCATTGGCCCTAAAGTTGGTTATCAAACCGCAAAACTCTCCTACCAAAAAGAAGACATCAAGGCAGGATTTGCCAACCATTTCACTCTTGGCCTGTTCGGCCGCATTGGGATCGGCGGCTTCTATGTGCAGCCAGAGGCACTTTGGTTCAAGACATCGAATGTTTTTGAACTGAATACCAATGTACACCAAGATGTCATTATCGGCGACATCACCATTCCCGACGGTGCCGGTGTTGATTTCACCCTGAACGCCATGAACATCCAAGTGCCGATTTTCTTGGGCTACAAGTACGAAATCATCGACGACCTCATTGCCATTCGCGCCCAAGTAGGCCCAACGCTCAATTTCACCTTGCCTCAAAAGACTTTGGTGAGCCAGTCAGTTGGCAACATCGAGCCTACTGAAATCGATAACGAGACATTCGACACCAAGAAAATCGCTTTCGGTATGCAAGGCGGCCTCGGCGTGGATGTGCTCGACAGAATCACGCTCGACATCAACTACAACTTCGGCATCACCAAATTGTTCGGTGCCAGCCTTATCAACAACACGGAATGGGGCCAATACATCGACACCAACAACATTTCCAATGTCCACACCAATATGTTTATGGTGACCATTGGTTACAAATTCCTGTAAACCATAGATTTAAAAACAAAAAAGAGCGTCGTGCATCCTTCTGATGTGCGACGCTTTTCTTTTTTGACATTTTTTCGCCGCATCAAGGAATTTTGTCTATTTTTGAAATTCCAAAATCGCATGATATGATTACACCAATTCCCAACCGCCTTTTCATCCGAAACAGGGCCAATTTTGCGGCACAACTGCCGCCCAAGTCGGTGGCCGTCTTCACCGCTAATGAAGCCATGCCGCGCAACGGCGACGAGTTCTATCCATTCCGCCAACAGTCTGATTTCTTTTACCTTACGGGCATCAACGAGGAGAACACCTACCTCCTCATCACGCCCGACTATCCCATTGAAGACCTGCGCGAAATCCTTTTCATTGAGCCTTACGACGAGGTGAAAGCCACTTGGCAAGGCGAAATGCTCGACAATGCCCAAGCCACCGAGCTTTCGGGCGTGAAAACCATCAAAGGAAGCGACGCTTTTTGGAGTTTCTTGAACGACATCGCCCTTTCTGGCTATGCCGACACGATTATTTTGAACAGCTACGAGTACCCGAAATACGAGTGCGCCGTTGAAACCATACAAAAACGATTCGTCAAGCAGGTGAAGGAGCGTTACCCGATGCACAACTATGGTCGCACCGCCCCGATTCTCAATGCTTTGCGCATGATCAAATCGGAAGACGAAATCGCCATCACTCGGCAGGCTTGCGACATTACAGCAAAGGCATTCCGCCGTTGCTTGGAAACGGTGAAACCTGGCATGAACGAATACGAGGTGCAAGCCGAAATCGAGTACATTTTCAAGAAAAACAACGCTTCGGGCCACGCCTACGCACCCATCATCGCGGGCGGCAAAAACGCCTGTTGCCTACATTATTGCAAGAACCAAAGCCAACTCAACGACGGCGACCTCATCCTTTTCGACATCGGCTGCGAGTTGAAAAACTACTCTTCCGACCTCAGCCGCACCATCCCCATCAACGGCAAATTCACTGAAAGACAAAAAGATTGCTACAACGCCGTGCTTCGCGTGATGAAGGAAATCACGAAACTCTACCGTCCCGGCGGCACCATCAACGAAATCAACGAGACGACTTACAAGTTGATGGAACAAGAGATGATTAAGCTCGGACTTTTCACCGCCGAGGACGTGAAAAACCAAAACCCCGACAAGCCGCTTTACAAGAAATATTTGATGCACGGCATGTCGCACCACATCGGCCTTGACGTACACGACAGCATCGACAAATTCAAACCATTTGAGCCAGGGATGATACTCACCTGTGAGCCAGGGCTTTACATCCGTGAAGAAGGCATCGGCATCCGCATTGAGAACGACCTTTTGATTACCGACGGCGAACCAATCAATTTGTTTGAAGAATTGCCGACGGAAATCGAGGAGATTGAGGCGGCGATGAAAAATTGATTATTTTTGCAGGTTTTGTGACCAAACAATTCAACATTCAACAATTAAACAAAATAAATATGTTCGCAAAAGACGTTTACAGTGGCCGTCGCGCCACATTGAAAAAGATGATTCAGAAGGGCATCGCGTTCTTCCCGGCCAACAACGAAGCACCCTTCAACTACCCTGACAACACCTATATCTACCGTCAGGACAGCAATTTCTCCTACTATTTCGGCCTCAACCACCCCGACTTGGTCGGCGTTATCGACTTTGAGACGGGCGAGGAAATCCTCTTCGGCGTTGACGTGACCATCGACGACGTGATTTGGTGCGGCCCCCTGCCCTCACTGAAAGAACAAGGCGACTGCATCGGCATCACCGACTGCCGCGACTTCAACAAGTTCGGAGAATACATCCAACAAGCCATCGCCAAAGGCCGCCAGATCCACATCCTGCCGACCTATCGCGCCGACACTAAAATCCAATGCTCCGAGTGGTTGGGGTGCCATATTAATAAGGTGCAGGAATATGTCAGCCTCGAACTCATCAAGGCCGTCATTGCCATGCGCGAGGTGAAGAGTCCTCTCGAAATCGCCGAAATGGAACGTGCCGCCAACACCGCTTATTACATGCACACCACCGCAATGAAGATGTGCAAGCCCGGCATGGTCGAACAAGAGATTGCTGGCGTGGTGGAAGGCCTTTCGCTGTCGGGCGGCGGTCCTGTGTCGTTCCCCGTCATTTTGAGTGTCGATGGCCAGACCTTGCACAACCACGGTCACCACAACGTGCTGAAGGAAGGCCGTATGATGGTCTGCGATGCCGGTGCCGAAACGGAAAACTACTACGCCTCCGACTTCACCCGCACCACGCCCGTAGGTGGCAAGTTCAACACACGCCAGCGCGAAATCTATGAAATCGTGCTTGCCGCCAACCAAGCCGTGGCCGAACAAACGCGCCCCTATATGCCTTATATGGTGATGCACACCTTGGCCTGCCGCACTCTGATTGAAGGCTTAAAAGGCGTCGGCCTGATGAAAGGCGACACCGAAGAAGCCCTGATGAACGGCGCACACTGGCTCTTCATGCCTCACGGCCTCGGCCACATGCTCGGCATGGACGTACACGACATGGAAGGCCTCGGCGAGACTTACGTTGGCTACGACGACATCACCCCGCGCTCTACCAAGTTAGGATTCAGCGGATTGCGTTGCGGCAAGACCTTGAAACCGGGCTTTGTGGTCACCGACGAGCCGGGCATTTACTTCATCCCGACACTCATCGATATGTGGAAGGCCGAAGGCAAGTTCAAAGAGTTCATCAATTACGAGAAGTTGGAAACTTACAAGGACTTTGGCGGCATCCGCATCGAGGACGATTTACTCATCACCGCAGACGGCAACCGCATCCTCGGCAGACCGATTCCCAAGACCGTTTCGGAGGTCGAGGAAATCTGTGCACAAGGAAGAGAATGGATTAAGATGACGGGAATGTATTGATTGTTTTTTCTCACGAAGAATCCGCAGAACCATGGGACATTATTCTCAAGATTCTGCGGATTTTGCGTGTAATAGAATCAAAACTCCATCACCAACTTGACATTCACATACCTCGGTGTCAGGTAGTTGTTGATGCCGTAATATCGGTTGTCAACAAATTTTACCCAAGTGTAGGAAATTGTGTTGGGAATGTCCAAAAGGTTGAAAACATCCACGCTAATAAACATGTTTTTCACATACCGCAGTGGATTGCCTTTGCTGAAACTGCTTGCCTCGCTGATGAGTTGTTTGCTGAAGCCAATGTCGACGCGGCGATAGGCGGGATAACGCCCTTGAGGGTCGTAAAAGTCGGAATTGTTGCTGTTGTAGGGCAGGCCCACGCCAAAGGTCAAGGTCATGTTGACGCGCCAAGTCGGGAAATTAGGGATGTAGTCTTGGAAAAACAACGAGAAATTAATCAACTGATTTGAAGGACGATAATGCCAGCCCAAGGATAGCGTATCGGCCACATCAGCGTCCCTATGGTTATAGAATGGAAGCGTGTCGCCATTGACACCGAGCAGGCAATAGTCGCCACGAATGTCCTCGCGCGCCCGCATGATGGACAAACTCGCCCAGCTATCGATGCCCTTCACAAACTCACCGTTCACCTTTAAATCCATGCCAGTGGCATAAGCCTTCGCCGACTGGTCGGCATAATAGCGGATGCGGACATTATCGATGTCGTAAGGAATGACATGGGTAAAATACTTGTAATACAGTTCCGTAGTCAGGATGAAAGGCCGGTTCCAAGCATGGAACTTGAAATCGTGACCCGCCACAATCTGGTAGGAACGTTGTACTTCGGCATCCATGTAGAGGCTGCCGTCGCGGTTGCGGATTTCGCGGTAGAACGGCGTTTGGTTGTAGACACCGCCCGAAAGCCGGTACACTCTCTCACGTTTCTCATCTTCAGGTTTGTAGGCAATGCCCGCCCTCGGACTTACATACACCTTATTATTATAGCCCCAATAATTGGCACGCAGGCCGCCAGTGATGACAAACGCGCCATTATCGCGGCAGGGAATTGTCCATGAATTTTGCACAAATCCATCCAAATTATTGATGGAAAGCACATTATGCGCCTTATGGTTGAAGTCCATCTCCACTTCGGGCAAGATTTCCGGATAGCTGCCAATCACATCGTGGGGATGTGGCATGGTGTAGCCTGCCGAGTCGAACATTTGCCATTCGTCAACCACATCGTCAATATCCTGATGCTGGAAACGCAATCCCCACTTCAACAGACATGGGTCGAAGGCGTAAAGTCCCTTATGGTCAAGGTTGTAGACCTGCGCATAGAAGCCGTTGCGGGCATGTTTGGTGAGCGTTCCAACATCGAAACTCTCAATCACTTCACCGAAATTCTCAGTGCCGAAGGAAGTGTTGCGCACCCCAAACTCATACGCCTCCTGTATGTCGTAAGTCTCGGTTTCGTAGGCCGAATAAGCCGAAAGTATCCATTTCAGGTTTAAGTTGTTGTGAGGTTTGTACGACAAAGTCAATGCTCCAAGGCCGGTGGTGTAGTCGTCAACCTCTTGACCGTCGAAAAAGACCTTCAATTGCATCGGCAAATTGAGGTTGCCCACATTGATTTTGGCGGTTTTCGGAATCAGCATGTACCTGTTTTTGGAATAATAGCCCAAAAACGACAAGTCCCATTTCTCGCTGAATTTGAAATTAAACAAGCCTTGCGCATCGGTGAAGTTGGGGCGATAGTCGCCTTTGGTGTCCAACATGCCGAGAGCCAATGATGTGTTCTTGTAGCGTGCGCCCACGAGGTAACTGAATTTCTCGTTTTTCGTCGCACCCTCCACATGGGCTTCGGCACCCAAAAGGCTCAAAACGAGCGAAGCCGCCGTTTCGCGTGGCGACTTGTAGGTCACATCAAGGACTGAAGACATCTTGTCGCCATATTCAGCAGCAAAGCCGCCTGCCGAAAACTCTATATTGTTGACCAACCGTGAGTTGACGAAACTCAAACCCTCCTGTTGCCCCGACCCTACGAGGAACGGACGGTAAATCTCGATGCCGTTCACATAAATCAGGTTCTCATCAAAATTGCCGCCTCGCACACGGTATTGCGAGCTCAGTTCATTGTTCGACACCACACCCGGCAAGGTCTTGATGAGCGTTTCAACCCCGCCGCCCATCGAGGGGAGCAAGGTGGCTTGCTTGGCGTTCAGTCGAGTGAGGCTCGAAGCATCGGTGGCGCGGTCGCTGATGACCGCATCGGGCAGCACCGTGGCAGTGGATTTCAGCACCATGTCCAATTTCCGCTTCTCCCCTTTCCGCAAGCGCACGGCAGTGTGCCTTTGTTCATAGCCGACAAACGAAAAATGGAGCATCCAAGTTGTATCCGACAGCAGCGTCAACTCATAGTAGCCGCGCGAGTTGGTCGTGTAGCCCACCAACAACTCAGGCACCACCACATTGGCCATCTCAATCGGATGCCCATGCTCGTCGGTCACCTTGCCGTAAACCGTGCCCACGGGCAAATCTTGGGCTGATGCCGCAAAGGTGAGAAGCAACAATGCTATGATGAATTTCGCTCGCATGAAAGGATAACTGAAAAGGGTCGGAAATATTATATAGTCAAGGCAAAATGAACTTCTTCCAAACGAAAAAAGCCGCTGCGCAAGGCACAACGGCTCCAATATAGTTCACATTGGGATTACCAACGCTCAAGGTTACCTTTTTCGGCAGACTCCATGATGGCTGCATAAACGCCCTTCTTGTTGATGGTGCGCAAACCGGCAGCCGAAACCTTCAGCACGATCCACTCATCCCATTCCGGAACATAGAATTTCTTGATTTTCAAATTCGGTTCGAATGTCCTCTTCGTCTTCTTGTTGGAGTGAGAAACATTGTTACCGTGCATGACCTTTTTTCCTGTAATTTGACAAACTTTTGACATGACTCTTTATCCTTTATTATTTAATTGTCCACTCTGTAACGGGCTGCAAAGGTACACTTTTTTTCGTTTCGCAAAGTGTTTCAGCAAAAAATATAGGAAAAAATTTGATTTTCATTTATGATACCCTTTTATTGCTCCGAGACTTCCCAAACACGAAAAACAGAATTTTTGCAAGTTTTTTGCAAAAATTGCGTTTTTTGTACTGCTTTTTGCTTATCTTTGCAGTCGAAATTCTAAAAAGCAACATTATGCTGGTCCAATTCAAATTCAACAATTACAAATGTTTTAAAGACGAAACTGTTTTCAATGTTGTCGCTTCCAAATATTACAAGGATAAGTCGGAGAACTTGATTCAGGCTCCACAATACTCTTTATTGCGTACAGCGGCTGTTTATGGTGCCAATGCAAGCGGCAAGACCAAGTTGTTCCAAGCTTTTTACTTTATGAGAGAAGTTGTACTTACTTCAGCCGACAACCAGACCAACACTTGGCAGAAAAACTATTCACCTTTCCTGCTCGATAACAATAGCGAAAACGCTTCAAGCACATTCGAAGTGGTTTTTCTCAAAGACGGCATCCAATACCGATACGGATTTGAATTGAACAGCAACCACATTTTGGCTGAATGGCTGTTCCGCAAGAAAAGCAAGGAAATCCGAATTTTAGAGTTTAATAGACATGACACCTACTATAATGAGCACTACATCAACACAAAAATCTTTAGCAACTTGTCATCCGCAAAGATGTTTAGGGAGAACTCCTTAATCATTTCAGCATTGTCGATGTGGAACGATGAACTTTCAAAAAACATTCTGGATTGGTTCAAACACAACAGCGTCATTTCCACCTCTTTAAACACAATGACCCCAAACCTCAGAACCGCCTTGAACAGTCCCACAATGAAAACAAAAATAATAGACTTCTTGCTTTCGGCTGATTTGGGCATTTCTGATGTCACTCCCAATGAAGTACCCCTTGAAGAGATTTTGACAGGCGAGATGAGGGAGATGATGCCCAACGATGCTATTGGCAAGCTTATCAATTTGGGGTTCAATGTGGTACACCGCAAATATGATGACCAACACCTTCCCATAGGATATGTAAAGTTCCGTTTAGAATCGGACGAGTCGTACGGCACCTACCGTTTCTTCTCTTTGGCAGAGCCTATTATTAATGCTTTGGAAACAGGTTCTGTGCTTTGGATAGACGAGATTGACAACGGCCTGCACTATGATTTGGTGAAAGCCCTTGTTGCTTTATTCCAATCTGACGAAACCAACATTCACGATGCACAACTCATCATCAACACGCACAACATCAGCCTTATAGACGATGCTGTTTTGTTCAGGCGCGACCAAGTTTTCATCATCGAGAAAAACCGTTATGGGGAAGCCTTCTTGATTCCCGTGTCGGATTTCAGTTTGAGAGAATCAGCAAAAGTCGGAAAACTATATCGTGAGGGCCGTTTCGGAGGTGTGCCTTATTTGGAGGATTTAGGTCGAAACCTTAACAAGTGATAATTATGGCCGTAAAGAAGAATCCATTTATCAACGCAGAGCCCATGCTGGAAAAGCCAGCGGGAACCAAGCAGCCACGCAAGCTTATCCTGATTGTTTGTGAAGGGGAAAACACCGAGGTGGATTATTTCAAACAATTCCGCATAGCAAATGTGACCATCATGCCCATCGGAATCGGAATGAGCACCACAAAACTCGTCAAAGAAACAGAGAAAAAACGCATGGAGTTGGAAAAACGCAAGAAGATAAGGTTTGATGAGGTTTGGGTGGTTTTCGACAAGGATGACAACTCGGATTTTGACGAGGCCATACGCTTGGCGAAATCCAAGAATTACAAAGTAGCTTACTCCAACCAAGCGTTTGAATATTGGTTTGTCCTCCATTTCCAAGACCATCAAGGGGGGGCTATGCAACGCAGTGCCTATGCTGGAATCATCAACGAGCAGCTTCTAAAGTACGGGGTCTATTACGATGCCAAATCCAAACATGTTTCTGACGTGATGTTTGAAATTATGTTGGCATCGTTACAAATAGCATACGATAGAGCTTGTAGATTGTATACACTAAAGCAAAAACACAACCAAGAGACACAAGAATCCGTGACCACAGTACAGCACCTCCTGACTTCGACAGCTAAGATTTTATGTTTTTCTTATCGATTGATTATCAACCATATCCGATATGATGTGAGAATATTTGGGTGAATCGCGTCACCTT
>CACXUM010000044.1 GCA_902770835.1 uncultured Bacteroidia bacterium | reverse complement strand
GAAAAAGAAAGGGAAAGCGTATGACTACAGTTGCACTGAACAACCTTTGGAATTATTTACAAGGGCTGAAACTCTCCAAGAAAGACCGCGAATGGTTGGTGGGAAAACTCTCTGAACCCGTGGAAAAGGTTTCCGAAGAGGCAAAGGAAGACACTGCGAAAAAAACATACAAAGCGATTCCCATATCGCCAAAACTAAAATGGTTGCGCATTCACATTGCAGCAGCTCCTCAATGGAACCGTCAAGAAGCGTGGAATCGCCTGACCGACAAACAGCGCGAAGAAGCTACAAAACTGCATTTGTCAGCTGAAGATATGGACGAACGAACATTTTACATTATAGAAAAGCACCTGAGATGAAGCAGGTATTTCTTGACACAAACATTCTGCTTGACCTCATTCAAAATCGTGAAGGTTTCGGCAATGCCGCAAACATTTTGGAAGGTGCATTCAAAGGCCAATACTCAATTTGTGCCTGCACATTATCTTATGCCAACATTGCTTATGTTTTGCGTAAAGAGTCCAAAGAGCGGCGCTATCAATTACTGTCACTGTTGGCAGAAACAGTACCTATGTTGCCGCTGATGCCCGACGATGTCAACATTGCCATTGCCAATCCTGTAAACGATTTCGAGGACATGTTGCAATACCAATGCGCCAAAGCCAATGGCTGCGATGTCATCATTACAAACAACGGGAAAGATTATGCCGAATTCTGCGACTTGCCCTTTATGACCGCCGCCGAATTTTTGAACAGATTAACCGATTAATCTACCACTCCAAACTTTCAAAATCCCGCCAATTCCATCGTCACCGTGGGAATCAGCAAAATGCCGCCGAGGATGACCAGAACGAGGATGAATTTCCAGATGAAACGCACCCATTTCTCCCACGGGATGCGTGCCACGCCGAGGGCGGCCATCAGGACGCCGCTGGTAGGCGTAATCATGTTGGTGAAGCCGTCGCCGAACTGGAAGGCCACCACCGTGGACTGGCGCGAAATGCCGATCAGGTCGCTGAAAGGCGCCATGATGGGCATGGTGATGGCGGCCTTGGCCGAGCCGCTCGGGATGACAATATTAATCAGCGTTTGGATGCCGTACATGATTTCCGCCGAGGCAATCTTGCCCATGTTGCTCATCGACTTGGAGAGGCCATAAAGGATGGTGTCGATGATGCCGCCGTCCTGCAAAACAATGACGATGCCGCCTGCGAGACCCACGATGACCGCCGCTGAAAGGATGTCGCCCATGCCTTCGAGGAACAGTTTTGCGATGTCACTGGCAGTTTTATCAACAGCCAATCCGCTGGCAATGCCCAAGACCAAAAACAGCGACGCGATTTCCATGATGTACCACTCGTAGCCCAACACGCCAATCACCAAGAAATAAACCGTCGCGAAAAGCAACGTGAGCACAAAATAATGCACCGTTTTCCGCAAGGTGACGAGGCTCAAAAGCACGAACACCGCCGTCCCGATAGGCAGCAAAGGCAAAGTGGTCTCGCTGTTGCCGATTTTGAGGGTGGTTTGCGGATAAAGAATTGAGAATGTTATTAATACCGCCGTCAGGAAGGCGAACACGAACCAAGCCTTGCGCGGCGTGTGGCGTTCCATTTCCTCTTCGGGCACCTCGGCCATCTTGCGCCAATAGGCATCGTCCTCGTACATAATGGACGACTGCGGGTTTTTCTTGACTTTACGGGCATAGAGCAGCACAAATACAATGCCCACCACGGTCAAGATGGCCCAGCAGACGGCGCGGTAACCAATGCCCGTAAACAGCGGAATGTCGGCAATGCCCTGCGCGATGCCTATGGTGAACGGGTTGAGCATAGCACCTGAAAAACCGATGTGCGCAGCCACATACACCATGCAAAGGCCCACAATGCTGTCGTAGCCCATCGAAACGGCCAACGGAATGATTATCAGCGTGAAGGCAATGGTTTCCTCGCTCATTCCGAACACGCTCCCGAAAAGGCTGAACAGCAACATCACCAAAATGATGACGATGTTGTTCACCCCGATTTTCCGCATTAATGGGCTGCGTTCGAGGCGTTTGGTGAATTTCAGGAAGGAAAGGATGCCCATATCGATGGCGCGACTTTTGTTCATAATCCAGAACGCGCCACCTATAATTAATATGAACACGATGATGTTGGCCTGCTTGACGAATCCCTTGTAGAACGCCGAAAACACCTGCCACGTTTGCGGCTCGGGTTGAAACCCATTGTCGCCAACTGCCTCTGGCAGTTGATTCGCGTAATAGAATTTCATCACCGTTTCGCCGCCGACTTGCTCCTGCACATATTTCCCTGGCGGGATGATCCAAGTGAGCACCGCCGCAACGACGATGATGAAGAAAACGATGACAAAAGTATGTGGGACTTTGCGCTTTTTCATGGGATGTCAAATTTTGGGCAAAGGTATTGAAATTATCCCTATTTTTGTCGCCAAATCGAAAAATCAACGAAGTAAAATATCAATTTGAACGAAAATGAAGAAAATCCTGACCCTCTTATCGCTGGCCGTCCTCGCGACTTTCGCTTTGCCAGCCTCGGCGCAAGAAAAGAAGTTGTTCACCCCCGAGGACGCTTCCTACAACAACCGCAGCGTTTACGCCCAACGCCCCAACCAACTGAAATGGGTGGGCAACACAGACATTCTTATGCAGGTGAAAGACAAGGAAATCGTCACGATGAACCCGACCTCGAAAAAGGAAACCACCTTCCTGACCTTGGACGAACTGAATGCCTTCACAAAAGGCGAAGGTGTCAACGACCTGACGCGCATTCCTCAACTGACTTGGCTCAACGACTACCAAGCCTATTTCTACGGTTTGAGCGACAATGGCATCTGCTTGAACAAAATGGACATCAAGAAAAAGACCATCGATGCCATGACCTCTATCCCACAAGATGCTGAGAACCAAACCATTTGCAAGCCTACCATGAATGTGGCCTACACCATCGGCAACAACCTTTATGTGGCCAAAGGCGACAAGCAAATCCAAATCACCAAAAATCCTGAAGGCGTGATTGCGGGTCAGAGCGTCCACCGCAACGAGTTCGCCATCGACGGCGGCATCTTCTGGTCGCCCGACGGCAAGCTCCTCGCCTATTACAGCATGGACGAGCGCATGGTGACCGACTATCCCTTGGTCGACATCCAAGAACGCATCGCCACCGCCAAGCCCATCAAATACCCCATGGCCGGCATGACGAGCCATCAGGTGACACTGCATGTATACGACATCGCCACGGGCAAGGAAATCGTGGTCAAAACAGGCGAACCCGTTGACCAATACCTCACCGCCATCACTTGGAACCCCGACAACAAGCGCATCTACATCGGCGTGTTGAACCGTGGGCAGAACCACTTGAAATTCAATGAATACGATGCCATTACGGGCGACTTCATCCAGACCATTTTCGAAGACCGCGACGAGCAATATGTAGAGCCGCAAGGTCCAGCATACTTCCTCCCCAACAATCCCGACCAGTTCATTTGGAAGGCCCAACGCGACGGCTACTACCACCTTTATTTATATACCATCAGCAAGGGTTTGGTGCAGCAACTCACCAAGGGCAATTTCGTCATCACCGACTTCAACGGCTTCTCGCCCAACGGCAAATACATCTACTACCGCAGCACCGAGGTCAGTCCGTTGGAACGCCACTGCTACATGATGGAACTCAAGAGCGGCAAGGTGACCCAAATCACCAAGGAACACGGCACGCACGATGTGGTTCCCTCCGCCGACGGCAAGTATTTCCTCGACTTCTACAACAGCACCGATGTACCCTACAATGTTGATTTGCAAGACAAAAACGGCAAGTTTGTCAGGCGCTTGCACGAGGCCGAAAACCCACTGAAGGACTACTGCATCGGCCAAACCGTACTCGGCACGCTGAAGGCCGACGACGGACAAACCCTCTACACACGACTCATCAAGCCCTACAACTTCGACGCTTCGAAGAAATATCCCGTCATCGTCTATGTCTATGGCGGCCCTCACGCCCAACTCATTACCGACACTTGGACGGCTGGCGCAGGCATTTACCTTAATTACTTGGCCCAAGAAGGCTTCCTCGTTTTCACCCTTGATAATCGTGGCTCCGCCGACCGTGGCGAGGCCTTTGAGCAGTGCATCCACCGCCAATGCGGACAACTCGAAATACGCGACCAAATGACGGGCATTAATTGGCTAAAGACCTTGCCATACGTCGATGCCAACCGTATCGGCAGCGACGGTTGGAGTTATGGCGGATTCATGTCAACTTCGCTGAAAATCAACCATCCCGAAGTGTTCAAGGTGAGTGTGGCAGGCGGTCCCGTGCTGGATTGGAAGTATTACGAAATCATGTACGGCGAGCGTTACATGGACACACCCGAGGAGAACCCCGAAGGCTATGAATTGACCAGCCTCGAAAACAAAACCGACAAACTGGAAGGCAAGCTCCTGATGATCCACTGCACCACCGACCCAGTGGTGGTATGGCAGCACAGCCTCGTCTTCGTCGAGAACTGCATCCACAACGGCAAGCAACTCGACTATTTCGTCTATCCCGGCCACGACCACAATGTCTACGGCATGGACAGGGCGCATCTGATTACTAAGATTACGCAGTATTTTAAGGATAACCTTTAATGAAAAAAGCCTCAGCGTGCTGAGGCTTTTTTCATACTGATTCTCCTATATTGGTCAAATCAGAAATACGTCTCAACAGCAAACCGAAATTGCTCGATAAAAATCTTCTTGAACGCCGAGATGTTGTTTTGCTCATAGAACAGCAACATGGCTTTTTTGTAGTCGATACTATCAACTGTCCGGAACGAGATGGGGCAGTAGCCATTGGCGATGAGCAAGGCATTGCTTGTGATGCGAGCCACCCGTTTGTTGCCATCGTTGAACGCTTGGATATACGAAAGCAAGACCAACACAAAAAGCGCCTTTTCAAACACGTTGTCGCGACTGTTCACCAAGTCGCAGGTTTGCTGAAGAGCCTCTCGGATTTGAAACTCGTTGTCGATAGGTCTGTAATTTGTTCCCGTGATGCCTACACGCCGCGACCTGATGTTTCGGTCAACGCCCAATTCCTTGACAAGCAGGCTATGGATGTCCTCGATATGGGCAATGGTAAGTTGCTCTAAATAATCGGGATGAGCCACGATGAAATCAAGCGCGTCCTTGTGGTTGAGTAGCATGATGGCCTCTTCCTTGGTCTTCCCCGAGGCTGTCTTTTTCTCCTTCAGCAAGCGTTCAGTCTCTAACAGCGAATAAGTGTTGCCTTCAATTTGCGACGACTTCCAACTGAGATCAATGCCCAAACGTTCCATCTCCTTCCGTCTTTCCTCTTCGGTGAGTACAGCGAAGTTCTCCGAAAACTGGTGTTGTAAGACATTCAGTTCCAGCAGTTCGGCTTCCGTGAACAGGCTCACTTTACTCAGCACCTTGGGAATCAGGTCGAAATTGTAACCCGTTTGAATTTGCCGCTCATCCACTTCCTTGCTGAAATAATCGTCCACATCCACTGGAGCGAATAATGATGAGGCGTAATATTTGGTCGCCCGTGCCTTGCCTTCTGAATAAACATAATACTGCGCCGCCAACTCATTGATGCCACGTTTCACTGTGGCGAGACTGGCTTTGTCGGCCAAGGCATCGGCAATCTGGCCTGACGATTGTCCGGGATGTGCTTGAATATAGGTTAAAAGGTCGTTGTTGTCCATAATCATTTCCAAATCGGCTCACAAAAATAAGAAAAACCCTTCAAATCAGCGCAGATTTGAGCCGATTCTTGACAATTTTTGAGCTGATTCAAATAAAGCCTCCACTTTTCAGCAGAGGCTTTTCACTATCTAATAACATTAATCGGAGTCGGCCCTTCGACAAGCTCAGGGACCTTAACCTTAGAAATAAAGGTCTCTCTCGCCTGCCTTGATGCGCTCGATGCGGCTCTTCAGTTCGTCCAAAAACTTCGGGTCTACGTTCTTGAAGTTGTTCTCGATGCACTTCCAGCCTTTAGTAGCTACTTATGGCATAATTTTTGTTATTTTGTTTGGCAAGTCAATCCCAAACATTTAACGCTATGAAAAGATTTTTGCTTTATCTCTTAGTTTTTGTTACGCTTCCTGCAATGGCCCAATACCGAGGTCATGGAGGTCACGGACATGATGGTCATAATCATCAAGGTCAAGCCTCGTCACTTACCATTGTCGCACCCCATCACCAAACGTTTTGGCTTTTCGTCGATGATGTGCTGCAAAACGAGCAATCGGTACACTCCATTCGTATCAACAACCTTTGGCCTGACGAGTTTTACATTCGTGTGGAACTTGACAATCGCGAGCAAAATTGCCTCGGTCAGTTCATCGACTTGCACTATCCCCAAGGTTTCAGAATCATCGAACATCGCGGCTTTTATGGCTTGGAACCTACACAAGGCGACATCCGTCCCGAGTTAGTTATGAACCTGAACATAGGCAACATCATGCCAGAACCACCCATGCCCCCAACGCCACATGAAGAAATGGTGATTCCTGTACCTGTTCCGCCAATACAGCCAGAACCAATGGGTATGTCACCCAAAGACTTTGGCGAAGCCTATGCGATGATTCAGCGCGAGAGTTTCGATGACACTCGCCTTACAATTGCCAAACAAGTGGTTGCAACCAACAAGATGATGGTCAACCAGATAGCACAAATAGCAAGACTATTCTCTTTTGAGAACAATCGGCTGGAATTTGCCAAGTTCGCCTATCCCTATTGCATCGAGAAAAACAAATACTATCTACTTTATGACGTATTTGACCACGATAGTTCGAAACATGAATTGAACGAGTATATTCAAGGACTGTAATTACTAAAGGCTCAACATAAAAAAGAGGGGGTATCCATTCTTTCCCCCTCTTTTAATATTAGTTAATCGCAATTGAAAGCGGTTAGAAATAAAGGTCTCTCTCCCCCTTCTTGATGCGCTCAATACGGCTCTTCAGCTCGTCCAAGAACTTCGGATCAACGTTCTTGAAATTGTTCTCGATGCACTTCCAGCCTTTGGCAGCGACTTCAGGCGTGGCGTAGTCCACCAAATACTCGCTCAAAGTGAGGATGGCATTCGGCGTGCAATAACGCTTGATGAAGCCCGGCACACTGAATTCCATAAAGTGCTCGCCCGTGCGACCCAGACGGTAGCAAGCCGTGCAGAAGCTCGGGATGAAATCGTGGTCGAGGAGCTTGTCGATGATGTCGCCCAACGAGCGGTCGTCACCGATCTTGAACTGCTCGCGGTGCAGGTTTTGGTCCTCCTTCTTGTCGCTGTTCTTCTCCTCTTCCTCGTGGTGGTATTTGTAGTCGCCGATTTGCAGGTTGGTGCCGCCGTCGATTTGCGAAATGCCGTATTCGATGGCCTTGGCGCGGAAAGCAGCATCCTCACGGGCGGTCAAAATCATGCCCGTGTAAGGCACGGCCAAGCGGAAGATGGCGATAATTTTCTCAAAGGTCTCATCATCAACAAAATACTTCGTGTCGATGTTCAGGCCCGATGCGTCCTTGATGCGCGGGAACGAAATCGTGTGCGGGCCCACATTGAAGCAAGCCTCCAAGTGGTTGGTATGACGAATCATAGCCAGCACCTCATAACGCCAATCATAAAGGCCGAAAAGAATACCCAAACCGTTATCGTCGATGCCGGCCTGCTGGGCGCGGTCCATAGAAGTCAAGCGGTAGTTGTAGTCGCCTTTTTTGGTGTTGGCGGGGTGATATTCGTTGTAGATTTCAGGGCAATAGGTCTCTTGGAAAATCTGATAGGTGCCGATGCCCGCCTCTTTCACGATGCGGAAACCTTCCACATCCAAAGGAGCGGCATTAATATTCACACGGCGGATGCTGCCCTTGCCTTTCTTGGTGGCGTAGGTAACTTTCACGGTGTGAGCGATATACTCGGGCGAATATTTCGGCGACTCGCCATAGACGAGGATGAGGCGCTTTTGGCCGTCATCCTCAAGAGCCTCTACGTTGCGGATGAGTTCTTCATCGGTCAACGTGGTGCGGATCTGTTCCTTGTTGGAGGAACGGAAGCCGCAATACACGCAGTTGTTCACGCAATAGTTGCCCACATACAGCGGGGCGAACAGCACGATGCGGTTGCCGTAGATGCGGCGTTTCAGTTCACGTGCGCCTTCCTTAATCTCTTCCACCAATGCGGGGTCGGTGGTGTTGACGAGGACGGCGGTCTCCTCCATCGTCAGGCGGTTCTTGTCCAACGACTTTTGGATGATTTCGCGCACACGCTCAGGCGTGCTTTTCGTGTTGTTGATGTAGTCCCAAATCTCTTCCGAGGAGATGAACGGGCGGTTGGGCTCGTCGGGGATGCGACATTTTTCGGGATGAAATTGCATAACTTTATGATTTTTAGAATTTAATGAGCAGTTTTAAGCAAAGCCGACTTCACCTCGATGCCTTCGATGCGGCCCAATTGGCCTGTGAGGGAACCAATCTCATCGGTGGTGCCTTCGAAAATGACGGAAATGATGCTGTAATTACCACGCGGGAAGCCTTGACGGCAGATGATGATGCCCGCGTGACGGGAAAGCACCGCGTTCACTTGTGGCGCGGCTTCGCGGTTTCCCACATAAATAAGGACTGAGCCTATTCTCCTTTCCATTTGAATCTCCTCCGGATCAGATGATTATGATTCCCGCAACGGCCTCGATGTCAACGCATTGTCTTCATCTCAGCGATGGTGCGGCTTGATTTGCGGCGGCAAAATTACGATTTTTTGAACAAATGGTTCAAAATAATATGATTAATATGGATTTTTTGCTTGTTGGCAGGGGTTTACACCGCCTGCCTAATTTCTGTCGTCCCTGCGGGACTGATTCAATACTCCACCTTATCTTGCTTCTCCTCCCAAGCGCGGAAGGTGCGAATGGCTTCGTCGCGGAGCAAAGGAATGGCAGGCACGGTGCGCGATTCCTGATGCTGCTCCAACTCCTTGTAAATGAAATCATCGGCGAAGTCGATGGCGGCGGCATCCTTTTTCGTGTTGCCATAGTAGATGCGCTTGATATGCGCCCAATAGATGGCACCGAGGCACATCGGACAAGGCTCGCAAGAGGTGTAGATGACGCAATCCGAGAGGTCGAAAGTGCCTAATATGCGGCAGGCCTGACGGATGGTGTTCACCTCGGCATGGGCGGTGGGGTCGTTGTCGCGGGTCACGCTGTTCGAGCTGCCTGCAACGATTTCTCCATCTTTCACAATGACAGCCCCAAACGGACCGCCACCGTTTTTCACGCTTTCGTCGGCCAATCGGATGGCCTCACGCATGTATTCTTTATCTTGTTCTGTGATGTTCATAGCTGTGTGTGTTAGTGCAGGGACTAACGTCGCCTGCTTATTGATTTGTCGTCCCTTCGGGCAGGGGTTTACACCACCTGCCTATATCGCTGTCGTCCCTTCGGGACTCACTTCCTATATCTCGCCTCCAATTCAGCACGATATTTCTCGGCAATACCTTTTGCCAAAGCCACGCCATCACCTTGAGGCTCAGCACTGAAAGTGCCAAGCCGCTCGCGCCACCATTGGCCTTCGTATTTGCAGATGCGCTCATGGTAGGCTCTTTCATCAAAGGGCCGACCCGCTTCAATAGCAGCATCCACGTCCTTGAAGAACTCCTTCCAGCGGTAAGCATAGTAGGTCGCAGTGAGACCTGCCCAAGCGCGGCTGGCGTATTCGTTGAGCAAGGCATCCTCCTCGCCCCATGTGGTGATGATGTTGCGGGCGTTGCTCTCGAAATAGTCCTTGTCCTCCTCCGTCGTGCCGATGGCTCTTGCATCGCGAATCCAGCGACCGACCAAGAATGCACTTTCTGTGGCCAAAATCTTGTCCGTGTCGTCGAGGATGGTGGTCATCGTTTGTTCGATTTGATGAAGTTTCTCGTAATCGCCTTCGCGATAGGCTTTTACATAATCTCCGTAAAGGTCGCTGAAATAGTTGCCCAATAATTGCCTCGTGATGTTCACCACATCAAAATGGCGGGTGCGAGTGTTGCAGTCGGCGGCCAATAACTTATCTAACACATCCAAAAGCATGATATTGTTGTACAGATAAGTCGGCGCGACATAATACTGGCGGTATTCGTTAATGTCGCCCATCGTCGGCCTTTGGTTGATGCGGACAGTCTGTCCCGGCGACGACACCTTATTATATACGCTGTCTGCAAGCAATTTCCAAGCGGCTTTCATATTGGGGTCTTCCTTGCCGGCGCGTTGGTCGGCGAGGCGTTCCACCCAAGCGTCCACATCCTTCGTGAGCGGGTTGTCCCAAGCCTTCTCGAAGACGTATTCATACATAAATGGATTACAGTCGAAGCCCTCCAATGTGGAGCCAATGCCAACGAAGTTGTCGCCACCTTTTTCGAAAGCTCTTTCGATTCTCACATTCACTGTGTCAAGGTTTCCGGCCAACATGGAGTTACCGCCAAAGTTGCCAAGATAGCACCAAATGTAAGGCACACCGTAATAAGCATTAGTGCGTTCCCAAACGGGTTGTCTTTCACAATAGTAATCGAGCATGATGTGCCTGTCTTTCGGCATGGAGGTGATGTAGGCCTCAATGCGGTTGTCGACTTCCCAATATTGACGCTCATTCCAGAACAGCCATGCCATCTCCAGCCATTTCGCATCGGGGTCGGCGGCTTCAAGGGATTCATACACCTGACGGCTCACGCGAGCGAGGTACTCAGGCTCCCAGCTTGGCGGGATGAGTTCGTTGAAAATGTCGATGCCGTAGATGTGGTCAGTGCCGTAAAATTCGGTCTGCTTGGCGATGAACTTTTTCTGAATCTCAGTGTAAAGCGGGTCAAGCGGGTCGAGGAACTTGCACCAGCAAATGCTGTCGAAGCCAGCCCAGTCGCCCAAAGAGGCCAAAGGTGCATCAGGATAAATCCTTGTGATGCAGGGTGGAACGTGACCAGCAAAGCCCGGCAAAACAGGTTTCATATTCAGTTCTCGCTCACGAGCCACGATTTGCTTTTGCAGTTCTTTTTGGTTTTCGAGCCACGACATGGGCAGCGGTCCGCCCCAGCGGTCGATGTTCTGCATGCGGTGCCAAGGCAGGTGCACCGGCCCTGTGAAATAACTGCGGATTTCCTCGTCGGTGAGGCCGAAATCGCTCCACACCTCGTACCAAACGGATTCTTGTCCCGTGATGGCCAAAGGCAAATTGATCCCGTTGAGTGCCATCCAGTCGATGAAGTGCTCCCATTGTGACCAATTCCACCAAGGCAAAGTGTAGCCGAAAGTGCAGTAATTCAGGAAGAAACGATCAGGCACACGGGCACTCAGGCTGACTTTTTCCGTCACCTTGGGCATCGCGGCGGGAATCTGCAAAGGCTCTTCGATGAACCATGAATACTGCGCCATGCAATAATACTTCAAATAGTGGTTCAGACCGACAGCCATACTGTTGGCGTTGTTGCCACGAATGACGAGGTTCTTGCCCTGTGTTTCAATTTCAAAGCGGTCGACAGTGTCAGCAAGCCGTTCAAGGACAATGCTTTGTGAATACTCAGGCACCACGCGGTTCACCAATCCGCGCATGGCGATGACTTCAGTGTCGGTTTCCTTTTTCGTGCATGAAACGCAAAGCACGAGGCTTAATGCTGTGATTAGGTAGAGTTTTTTCATAATATAGTGATTTCAAATTTCCTCGATTTCATCAGCGGTTAGTCCTGTGTATCTCGAAATCTGTTTGGTATCCATGCCGTCTTTTTTCATGCGGCTTGCAGTTTGAATTAGATTCTTATGAACAGCGGTTTCCGTAACAACTTTATAACTTTTCTCCCATTCTTCCCAATCTGTTTCAGTGATGTAACGTGTAACTTGATCAAGCAACGGAGGCAATTCTTGCTGAATAATATCCCAAACCGTCTGGACATTAATCTGGTAATAGTCATGAACCAAAACATGACGCAACTTCTTTATCCCCTCCCAATCTGTTTCAGGATGGCTTCTGCAATAGGCTTTTGTCAAATGATATGCGGCCTCGCCAACAATTTCGATGTTTTTCACTACAGCATAAAACATCATATCCGTAGTTCTGAGGTCATCACAGGTCTTGCCTTCAGTATATTTGTACACTTTGTTAATGGCTTCAACGATGTGTTCCAGCCTGATACGGTCTTTAAGCGGCTCTCTCATAGATTAGAATTTTATCTTGGTTGGCACTTTCGACAGCAAAAGGCAAAAGCATTCCTTCTTCAACAAGATCCACATCACGGTCGAGTAGTTTCTCAAGATCGTTCCACATGCCGAAAAACTTCAGCCCAATAGGTTGTGAGCGATCGAGAACAACGAGAATATCGACATCGCTCAAGGGTGTTTCCTCGCCTCGGGCAAAAGACCCGAAAAGCCACGCCTTCAGCACAGGCTGGTTGGCAAAATATGCTGCAACAATTTGCTGTACTTGTTGTTTATCCATTTCAAACCAAATAGTTTCTGACCGCAAAGATACATTTTTTTTCACAAATCCACTTGGTTTTTCCAAAATGACATCCAACGGGTCTTACGACCCCAACAACCACTTCCAAAGCGGAACAATTTGAATGTTCTTGCCATCCTTTTCCAAAACAGACTCTTCGTCTTTCGTGACAATCAACAAATCATTGACATTCAAATGCTTTGCGACCTTTATCAAGGCTTCGGTTTCGCGTTTCAAGGTTTCCTCGTCCTGCAAGGAATAGGAAACTTGGATAAGTTTTTCGGCATCAGGGAGGTAAAAATCCACTTCCACGCCGTTGTGGTAGAAAAAGACACGGTCGCCCCATCGTTTCACCAATTGAATGGCCACTATGTTTTCCAAAAGGCTGGTTTCGGGGTCGGTCAAAAAAAGGTTAAGGATGCCATTGTCGATGAAATAATACTTGCGCTGGGTGTTGCGCTCGGCTAATTTGCCGATGATGTTCTCCACGGGCAGCAGCAGCCACGACTCGCACATATAGTTCACATAATCGATGACGGTATCAGTGCTGGTCTTTTTCCCTGCCGAAGTCACCACATTGGCCAAGCGATTGTAAGACGAAGGTTGCTTCACACTTTCAGCCAATTTCTTGGCCAAAAGCCTCAATCCGAAATCGTTGCGGATGTCGTAACGGGCAATCAAGTCGCCAAAGAAAATCTTGTTGAACAAGCCACTAAGCCACGAGCGTTTGTCCTGTACATTCATCACCTCGGGCAGGCCGCCAAAGCGGAAATAAACCTCTAAATGCCTCAGAATCTCTTTTTTATACAGATGCAAGGCGTTCTTTTCCTTCACATCAATGCCCACAAACGACAGGTATTCGGCAAAGGAAAGCGGAAACACCTCTTTTATTAAGAACCTTCCGCCCAAGGTGGTAGCAATCTCCGAACTCAACATTTTGGCGTTGCTTCCAGTGATGTAAACCCGATATTTCTGGTCGGCGAGTCGGCGTGCAAACTTCTCCCAGCCTTCCACAATCTGAATTTCATCGAAGAAAAAAACAGGCTGGGTATCAAACATTTCCTCATAGGCGGACTTGATGGTGTCCAAATCAGCCAAAGTCATCACACCGAGGCGGTCGTCCTCAAAATTGAAGTAACAGATTTCCTCCAAACGATGGCCTTTTTCCAACAATTCGTGGATACGCTGATACAACAAATACGACTTTCCAGCACGACGCAAGCCCACAAGCACATAATTCAAGCCGTTCTCAAACGCATAATCACGCTGATGGAAACTTAACGACGACACAAATCGTTGGCTTTCAACGATAATATCTTTTATCAAATCCTTATTAATCATAGTATTTCCCTTTCTTCAGAATGCAAAGATACAACTTTATCGTTTATAATCGATAAAATCACTTATTTTTTATCGTCCATGATCGATAAAACAGGTTTTCTTCAGATTTTCTGTCTTTTTCTTATTTTTGCCGAAAATTCCACCAATGAAAAACTCCTATTTCGTCATAGCAATTCTTTTGTTTGCCTTGGCCTCGTGCAAAAAATCCGAAACTCCTTCCCCAAGCGGCAACACTCCCCTACCCTCGCACCATGACCCTGTTTACAACATCGGCGACTATTTCAGCAACGACACCTTAGAGGGCATCGTTTTCCTTACATACGGTGCGCATAACGGACTGATGGTCAGCCTTGAAGAAACCAATTTGCCTTGGTGCGAACCCAATTACATCAACAGCCTGACAGGAGCCACCAACCCCTACGACGGCTGGTGCAACACCAATATTTTGATGTCGAACTACGACCTGCGCCATTATCCAGCCATCCAATGGAGCCACAAGCGAAACACTTGGCACTTAGTGTATTACAATTATCACCATGTAAGCAGCAACCAATGGTATGTGCCCTCAAGCAGCGAATTGAGCAAACTTTTGCAAAACCAAGCCTTGGTGAACGCCACGCTTGACTCGTTGGGCTACCCGACTTTGGAGGACAAAACTTATTGGTCGAGTACGGAAACGGGCACACGCTGTGCGGCTACCGTGCGCCTTCAGGACGGACAAATCGTCATCACCGACTCGCTGAAAAACAGGGAGTTATTTGTTAGAGCAATACGGGCTTACTGAAATAGTTTCACGCAAAAACAGTTCTTGTTTCACGCAGAATCCGCAGAAATCGCAGAACCTGCCAGACATAAACTTGGCGTCGCTTTGCGCTTCATAAAATTCTGCGTTTTCTGCGTGAGATAAATCATTTCTTGGCAACAGGGTCGCAAGTGAGGCCAATGCCGAGTTTCTTGAAGATTTTCTGGTCCACTTCGCTGAGCATCACCGTGCTATGCACCTGACAACCATTCAGTTGCGGAAGGCTTTCCAAGGCTTTCTTGCAGTTCTCGTCCCATAGGCTGAGCATCGAAATGGCGACCAAAACCTCATCTGTGTGCAAACGCGGGTTGTTGCCGTGCAGAAAACTCACTTTGGTCTTCTGAATCGGCTCAATCATGGCCTGCGGGATGAGTTTCACATCATGGTCGATGCCCGCGAGATGCTTGGTTGCATTGAGCAACAAGGCAGCACTTGGACCGAGCAGGGCACTTGTGTGAGCGGTTATGATGGTACCGTCGCCCAACTCAATGGCCGAGGATGCCACACCTTCTTTTTCTTTCCGTTCCTTCGCAGCGATGGTGGTCTTGCGGTCGGCGGTGGTGATTTTGGCCTGTTTCATCAGCAAAGCAATCTTATTCACCTCGTTTTCAGAGCCTTTGCCCTTGGCCAAGTTGCAGAGTGCGGCATAATAGCGGCGGATGATTTCCTGTTTTGAGGCCTCGCAGCAGGCTTCGTCGTCGCTGAGGCAATAGCCCACCATATTAACACCCATGTCGGTCGGCGACTTGTAGGGATTTTCGCCATAAATGCTCTCGAAAATGGCGTTCAGCACGGGGAAAATCTCAATGTCGCGGTTGTAGTTGACAGCGGTATCGCCGTAAGCCTCAAGATGGAACGGGTCAATCATGTTCACGTCGCTAAGGTCGGCGGTGGCGGCTTCGTAGGCCACGTTGACGGGGTGCTTCAGCGGCAGGTTCCATACAGGGAAAGTCTCAAACTTGGCATATCCAGCCTTGATACCACGCTTGTTTTCGTGATACAACTGGCTCAGGCAGACGGCCATCTTGCCGCTTCCAGGCCCTGGAGCCGTGACGACCACCAAGGGGCGTGTGGTTTCCACATAGTCGTTGCGGCCAAAGCCTTCCTCCGAGTCAATGAGGGCGACGTTGTTCGGATAGCCCTCAATGATGCGGTGGTAATACACCTTAATACCCATGCGCTCAAGGCGTTGGCGGTAAGCATCGGTGCTGGCTTGACCGTTGTAGTGCGTGACCACAACCGAATTCACCATGAAACCACGGCTCATAAACTCATCGCGGAGGCGCAACACATCCACATCGTAAGTGATGCCCAAGTCGCCTCGAACCTTGTTTTTCTCAATGTCGACCGCACTGATGACGATGATAATTTCCGCAACATCAATCAGTTGCGACAACATTCTCAATTTGCTGTCGGGTTGGAAACCGGGCAGCACTCGGCTGGCGTGGAAGTCGTCGAAGAGTTTCCCGCCAAATTCGAGATACAGTTTGTCGCCAAATTTCGCGATGCGATCCTTGATGTGTTCCGACTGGATTTTAAGGTATTTTTCGTTGTCGAATCCGTATTTTGCAACAGCGGAAGCTGAGCCTGTCAAAGCGTTTTTCATGGTGCTTAGAATTAAAAATACGGGATGCAAAAGTACGAGTTTTTCAAACAGCAAAAACAATTTTTCTGATTTTGGCGCAAAAAAAATGGTCGCCCCGCGATGGAGCGACCATTAATAATTAAGGTGTCAATCGGATTTACCAAGCAAACAGCGGGTAGTCCTTCATCATCTTGTTCACCTCGGCGCGGACGGCGGCAATCTTGGCCTCCGAAGCGGTCTTGGTTTCGGGGTTGATGTCGGCAATGACGTCGTCAATCATGTCGACGATGAGCGGCATCTTGTCTTCCTTCAGGCCACGGGTGGTGATGGCGGGCGTGCCAACACGCAAACCAGAGGTCAAGAACGGCGAGCGGCTGTCGAAGGGCACCATGTTCTTGTTGACGGTGATGTCGGCAAGGACGAGGGTGTTTTCGACCATCTTACCGGTGATTTCCGGGAACTTGCCGCGCAGGTCAATAAGCATCGAGTGGTTGTCGGTACCGCCGCTGATGACTTGATAACCTTTGTTGACAAAGGCATCAGCCATCACGCTGGCGTTCTTCTTCACTTGGAGGATGTATTCCTTGTACTCGTCGCTGAGGGCTTCGCCGAAAGCAACGGCCTTGGAAGCGATGACGTGCTCGAGCGGACCGCCTTGGATGCCCGGGAACACAGCACTGTTGATGAGGGCTGACATCATCTTCACTTCGCCCTTCGGGGTCTTGCGGCCACGCGGGTCTTCGAAGTCGTGACGGATGAGAATCATGCCGCCGCGAGGTCCACGCAGGGTCTTGTGGGTCGTGGTGGTGATGATGTGGCAATACTCCAACGGGTCGTTCAAAAGGCCCTTGGCGATGAGGCCGGCAGGGTGGCTGACGTCGGCCATGAGGACGGCGCCCACTTGGTCGGCGATGGCGCGCATACGCTTGTAGTCCCAGTCGCGGCTGTAGGCCGAGGCACCGGCGATGATGAGTTTCGGCTTGCACTCAAGGGCAATCTTCTCCATCTCGTCGTAGTCGACACGGCCGGTTTCCTTGGCGACATGGTAAGCAACGGGCTTGTAGAGCATACCCGAAGCGTTGACCGGGCTGCCGTGTGAAAGGTGACCACCGTGCGAGAGGTCGAGGCCCATGAAGGTGTCGCCGGGTTCAAGCAGGGCTTGCATCACAGCCATGTTGGCCTGAGCGCCCGAGTGGGGCTGCACGTTGGCGAAGGTGGCATTGAACAATTGGCAGGCGCGGTCGATGGCGATTTGCTCGCTCTGGTCGACGATTTGGCAGCCGCCGTAGTAACGTTTGCCGGGATAACCCTCGGCGTATTTGTTGGTCATGACAGAACCCATAGCCTCCAGAACTTGCTCACTGACAAAGTTTTCCGAAGCGATGAGTTCGATTCCGTGCATCTGACGCTCTTTCTCTTGGCGAATCAGATCAAAGATTTTTTCGTCTCTTTTCATATTTGTTGAATTGTTGACTGTTTAATTGTTTACTCGTTTTGGCTGCAAAGTTGCGAAAAATTTGTGAGGTAATTAAAAAATTTGGGGTTTATTTTTGTGAATGTGCTTTGAACATCGCAAAAATTACCGTTAAATTACAGCAAAAATTACTGTTAAAATACCGCAAAAGTTACCGTCAAAAACTACTATTTCTTCATAAAACAATGCGCTATGTCATTGTTTTTCGTATTTTTGCAGTGTTTTTAGAGAAAGTTTGTTTATGGAGTATTTGAAACGAGCAATTGACAAAGCATTGATTGAATACTTGGAGGCCTTCGGTGCGGTCTGTATCGAAGGGCCAAAATGGTGTGGAAAGACCACAACGGCAAAACAGTTTTCCGCCAGTTTCCTTGAATTGCAGGATACTGACAAACGAGACGGGTATTTGACTACGGCCAGAACCAAACCCTCGCTGTTGCTGGAAGGCGCAACACCAAGGTTGATTGACGAATGGCAAGATGCGCCCGCCTTGTGGGACGCAGTTCGTGTCGCGGTGGACAGAAGACCCGATATGGGCCAGTTCATTTTGACAGGTTCGGCTACCGCCGACACAGACAATACAGCGCACACTGGCACGGGAAGAATCGCCACAATTAAGATGTTTCCCATGAGCCTTTACGAGTCGGGCGAATCCACGGGAAGCATATCGCTTGAGGAATTGTTCGACAATCCTACCATAGACATTGACGGACTGAAATCCGAAATGGGAATAGAAGACCTCATCTCTGCCGCTTGTCGGGGCGGATGGCCAGCTTCGCTTCGTCCGAAAACGGAAAAAGGTCGGCTCCTCGTTGCCAAAAGCTATCTGAACATGGTTTGTGAAAAAGACCTTTCCAAGGTGGCCAAGGAAAAACTGAGCCCGAAAATCGGCAAGGCCATTTTGCGCTCCTACGGGAGAAATCTGTCCACCTTGGTCGACAAAAGCAACATCCTCAATGATGTCATCGCCAACCATGACACTTTGGTAAGAAGCACTTTTGACAAATATGTAAGCATATTGGAAAAGTTGTTTGTCATCATGGACATACCAGCATGGAATCCAGCCATTCGCTCGAAAACCGCCCTCAGAAGCAAAGACAAGCGAGGCTTTTGCGACCCTTCAATAGCCGTTGCGGCACAAGGCCTTTCACCAAAGCAACTTCACACTGATTTAAAAACCTTCGGCTTTATTTTTGAAAGCATGTGTATCCGCGACATCCGCGCCTATTCCCAACATATTGGCGGAGAGATTTCCTATTACCACGACCGTTATGACTTGGAGGCTGACGGGGTGTTGCATTTGGAAGACGGTCGTTTTGCCTTGATGGAATTCAAATTGGGCAGCGCCGAGATTGAAATGGGCGCATCGCACCTCAAAGAGATTGTGAATTTGATTCGCGAACATAACAAGAAAGAAAAACAGGTTCCTTTGCGCGAGCCTGACTTGCTGATGGTCATCACCGGAGGCGAAATGGCCTATACACGCGAAGACGGGGTTAAAGTGATTCCTTTGGCTTGCCTCAAATGGTGACACACCTCCCTTCACCGAAGAATTTTCGGCAATTAGGCCATTTATTCCCCGAAAACCTGAAATTCTTCGTATTTTTGCGCCCGAAATATTATTTCGACAAGCTCAATAACCATAGCAGACAATGAAGAATTTTGTTGAAGAACTCCGCTGGCGCGGAATGTTGGCACAGATGATGCCAGGAACGGAAGAACTCCTCCAGAAAGAAATGGTGACGGCCTACCTCGGCACCGACCCGACCGCCGACTCACTGCATATCGGTCACTTATGCGGCATAATGATGCTCCGCCACCTGCAACGCTGCGGCCACAAGCCCATCATCCTCGTGGGCGGCGCAACGGGTATGATTGGCGACCCGTCGGGCAAGAGCCAAGAGCGTAACTTGCTCAACGAAGAAACCTTGCGCCACAACCAAGAGTGCATCAAAAAGCAAGTGGCCAAGTTCCTCGATTTTGAATCGAAGGAGCCGAATGCCGCCGAAATGGTGAACAATTACGACTGGATGAAGGACTTCACCTTCCTCGACTTCGCCCGCGAAGTGGGCAAGCACATCACCGTGAACTACATGATGGCCAAGGACAGCGTGCAGCAACGCCTCAACGGCACCGCACGCGACGGCCTGAGCTTCACCGAATTCACCTACCAGCTGCTGCAAGGCTACGACTTCCTCTGGCTCTACCAACACAAAAACTGCAAGCTGCAACTCGGCGGCAACGACCAATGGGGCAACATCACCACGGGCACGGAACTGATTCGCAGAACGTTGGGCTTCGAGAACGAGGCTTTTGCCCTCACCTGTCCGCTCATCACCAAGGCCGACGGCAAGAAGTTCGGCAAGACCGAGAGCGGCAACATCTGGCTCGACCCGAAACGCACCACGCCCTACAAGTTCTACCAGTTCTGGCTCAACGTGAGCGACGAGGACGCCGAGCGTTACATCAAGATTTTCACCTCATTGGAGAAGGATGTCATCGATGCCCTCGTTGAGGAGCACAAGAAAGACCCGGGAATGCGTGTGCTGCAAAAGCGTTTGGCCCAAGAAGTCACCGTGATGGTACACTCGCAGGAAGCCTTGGATGCCGCCATCGAAGCGTCCAACATCCTCTTCGGCAAGGCCACCAAGGACGCTTTGGAGAAATTAGACGAAGAGACTTTCCTCGATGTTTTCGACGGCGTTCCGCAAGAGCACCTCAGCCGCACCGAGCTTGAAGCCGGCCTCCCCATCGTTGACTTCATGGCCGTGAACACACAGATTTTCCCCTCGAAGAACGAGGCCCGCAAGATGACCCAAGCCAACGGCGTGAGCGTGAACAAAGAGAAAGTCACTTTGGACAAGGTGATGAGCCTCGACGACCTGATTGATGGAAAATACATCCTTGTGCAGAAAGGCAAGAAGAACTATTATTTGGTTGTGGTGGAATAACCACAAAGCAAACCCAACACAAAAAAGGTCAGGATTGAGTGATTCATCCTGACCTTTTCCTTTATTGGAACTTATTCTTCGGCCATTGCCAATCGGAGAAACGTCCCATGTCTCGTCATGGTTGGGAAAGTCGGGGATGATGAAACCATCGGGAGGCTCGTTGCTACCACCTCGAATGTTGGCATACTCCTCATCATCCATGATGAAGATTCCGACTTGGGCTTTGGCTTGGTCGATTCTTGCCACACCCAACAACAAGGCCATTATAACCATTATGATCGTGTTTCTCTTCTTCATTGTCTCGCCCTTTCTCATTTGATCACCATTTTCTGAACCTTAACCTTGCTCTCGCCCGTCAACCGCAGCAGGTACACGCCTGCCGACACCTGCGGAATCCTGTGGCTGCTCTGC
>CACXUM010000043.1 GCA_902770835.1 uncultured Bacteroidia bacterium | reverse complement strand
GTGACGCGATTCACCCAAATATTCTCACATCATATCGGATATGGTTGATAATCAATCGATAAGAAAAACATAAAATCTTAGCTGTCGAAGTCAGGAAACTTCGAGTTATGGACACTTTTGCGACTTTCCTTGGTTTCCGAATAATCCCAATATTAAACCCGTTCTTCCGAATTTGCAAGTCGTAAGGCTTGAATATCAGCAATTGCTATGCGCGAATGAATCATGCGGCTACCGTGGTACGACAGCCCCACAGCCCAGGCGGGATGGTGTAGGACTGTTACATTGTAGCAGCCGGTTGTTTGTGCCACATTTATGACCATTCTGAAAGGCAAGTGGAGCGTGGCACAACCTCTGCCGATAAAGACATGGATTCATTGTTTCCCAATGGAAATAGTAATTCTGATAGCGTTTCATCGATCACCTATTAAAAGAAAAAGTTATGAGATAAATGTACTTTATCTGAAAAAATGTTTGAGATAAAGTACAAAAAGTTCGCACTTTTTTTGTTTTTGGTTTGGATTTTTCAATACCTTTGCATCGTGATAAAAAGCATTTGGCATGAAAACTTCCAAGATAATAGCCCGTGAGGCGGAAATGGCGGAATTGAAACGGTGTTACGAAAGTAACCGCTCGGAGTTCGTGATTGTGTATGGCCGAAGACGTGTGGGCAAGACTTTCCTTGTGGATACGTTTTTTGACAAGAAGTATGATTTTACATACGTTGGTGGACACAAGTTGTCGAAGGTCAAGCAACTTCGTGGATTTGCGAAGGCTTTGAAAAAAGCGGCGGGACTCAAACTCCAGCCCAAATTCTCTTCTTGGGAAGACGCCTTCGATGCGTTGGAGGAATATATTGAATCCCTCCCCGATGAGAAACGAAAAGTGATCTTTATAGATGAGATGCCGTGGATTGACACGCCACAGTCGGAGTTTGTGGAAGCATTGGAGTCGTTTTGGAATGGTTGGGGCGCACGCAGAAAGGATATCATGTTTGTTGCCAGTGGCTCTGCTTCTTCTTGGATGATGGATAAATTGGTGGATAATCCGGGAGGCCTTCATGCGAGAATCACCAACAACATCTATATTCGTCCTTTTACGTTGAAGGAAACAGAGGAATATCTGTTCAGTCGAGGCATCAGATGGAGTAGATACCAGATTCTTCAGTTGTATATGGTAATGGGTGGTATTCCTTTCTATTTGAGCCTGTTGGATTCAGGACAAACGCTCATTGGAAATATAGACCGTTTGTTTTTCCGTAAGAATTCGGAACTTCGAACCGAGTTTGATGAACTATATAACGCCGTTTTCAATAAAGCCGACAAATACCTTGAGATAGTGTCTCTTTTGAATTGGAACCACGACGGGATGACCTATACAGAACTTCAGGAATCCAGTTCTCTTGAAGGCGACCGATTGACCATTGTGCTGAAGAATTTGGAGCGTTGTGATTTTATTGTTTCGTACCAGCAGTATGGTAACAAGTCGAGGGGGACGCTTTATAGGCTGGTGGATTTTTATACCCTTTTCTACTACAAATTCATTGATGCTTTGGATAGCAAAGATGAGCAATGGTGGACACATAATTACAATTCCCATTCCGTGGAGTCATGGCAAGGATATGCTTTTGAATTGGTCTGCCTTACACACTTGCCGCAAATCAGGAAAAGCCTTGGGATTTCCGGTATCTCCACATCGGCTTCTTCGTGGCGTTATACTCCGCCCAAGAACGAGAAAGGAAAAAAGGCACAGATAGACCTTGTCATCGAAAGAGGCGACCGAACCATCAACCTTTGCGAAATGAAGTTTTGCGTAGGCTCTTATACTATCAAGAAAAACTATGCAACAGAGATTCGTAGCAGAATGCAACTATTCAGAGACAAAGAAAAGACGGCTTATGCTTTGAATTGCACTTTCGTCACCACTTTCGGTGTCGCAGAAGGCGTTAACAAAGATATAGTGGACTCGGAGGTGACTGCGGAGGATTTGTTCAGTTGAGTGCCTTCGCCCCAAGTTCCCTGATAATCCCAACAGCAAACGGCAAAGAAGTCAAGAAAGTGCAAACATCAGCGACGGCTTGGGCGGCTTCGAGACCTGTGATGCCAAACAGCCACGGCATGATGAAGACCGCCGGCAGGAAATACAAGCCTTGGCGACACATCGAGAGCAGGGTAGCTTGCCAGGTGTACCCGATATTTTGGAACAGCATGTTGGTCATGGTGCAAAGGCCCATCAAAGGGAAAGCGATGCACTGCCAGCGCAAGGCCTGACTGCCTACGCGGATGAGCTCGGGGTCTTCGCCTCGGAACCATGAGATGATGTCGGGGGCGAAAATATAGACCACCGATGCCAAAACAATCAGAAAGGCCGTGGAAAGCGTGATGCAAAACAAGTAACTTTCCTTGACGCGGGCATACAATTTGGCGCCAAAGTTATAGCCGCAAACAGGCTGGAACCCTTGCCCGAACCCGATGACGATGGCGAAGCAGAACAAAGTGATGCGCGACACGATAGTGAAAGCTGCCACAGTGGAGGCTTCATTGCCAGGCAAAGCATAATGAACAGCCATTCGGTTGAGGCTGATGGTGGCCACCACCGAAAGGGCTTGTCGCGCCAAGGAAGGCAAGCCGCCCCGCGTGATTTCCTTGTAATAGAATAAGGTTGGGGTGAAGTTCTTGAACTTGATATGCACATTACCCGGTCGCGAAGTGCCCCAAAGCAACACACACCAGCCAAAGCATTGGCTCACCGCCGTGGCCAACGATGCTCCACTGACGCCTAAGTCTAGCACAAAGATAAAAATCGGGTCAAGAAGGATGTTGAGGATGGCACCTGAGGCAATGCCGATCATTCCGAAACGGGCGTTGCCTTGCAGTCGCAGTTGGTTGTTGAGGGTCAGCGACGACATCATGAAAGGCGTGGCTATCAGAATGAAACGAAGGTAGTCGTTGGCGTAGGGCAAGATGCTGTCGGTGGCACCCATCGCTCTTGACAAAGGCGAAATGAACACAAGGCAAACCGCACCTGCCAAAGTGCCGATAATCAATGGCGTGAAAAAGCCCGTAGCCGCCATTTTTCCAGCGTTTTCGCCATGTTTGGCTCCCAAGGCACGCGAAATATAGTTGCCCGAGCCATGCCCGAAAAAGAATCCACAAGCATTGATGAAAGCCATATAAGCAAACGAAACACCCACGCCTGCCACCGCCTCCGTGCTCAAATGACCCACGAAGAACGAGTCCACCATATTATAGATGGTGGTCACGAGCATACTGATGATGGTTGGCACGGCCATCTTGAGAATCAGCCTTTTGACGGGCTGCTCGGTCATCATCCGATAACGCTCGTTGAGTTTCCTTTCGTCGTTGATGTTGGACATAGTTAGCAAAATCGGGCGCAAAGATAGCCATTCTTCGTGTCACTTTGTCACCCCAACTGACAAAACCCTGCCATTTTCCACTTTGGCACGAAATGTGACTAATGCCCGCCGTCGTCTTTTTGACGCGCTTTGCGTCACTGCGAGGTACGAAGCAGTCCAGACGAGCAGCTTAGATCTTAGATTGCTTCGTCGTTCCTCCTTGCAAATGACGCGAATCGACAACAGTTAAACGATTAAACAATCAACAATTAAACATCAAATAAAATGGCAAAATTAGCAATCAAACCTTTGGCTGACCGCGTGGTCATTGAGCCAGCAGAAGCCGAACAGAAAACAGCAAGCGGTATCATCATCCCCGACACCGCCAAAGAGAAACCCCAACAAGGCATCGTCGTGGCCGTTGGTCCTGGCACGAAAGACAACCAAATGACCCTGAAAGAGGGTGACAAAGTCATCTACGGCAAATACGCTGGCACCGAGTTCCATCTCGACGGCAAGGATTATATGATTATGCGTGAAAACGATGTAATCGCAATCATCTGAATTTCAAAATTTGAAGATTTCTAATTTCAAAATTTGGCAACCCGCCAAAAATCTTGAAATATGAAATCTTGGAATCCAACAATTAAACAATTCAACAGTCAACAATTAAACAACAAATAAAATGGCAAAAGACATTCTTTTCAATATCGAATCGCGCGACGGCCTGAAGAAAGGCGTCGATGCATTGTCAAACGCAGTAAAAGTGACCCTCGGCCCCAAAGGTCGTAACGTGGTCATCGAAAAGTCGTATGGCGCTCCCCAAATCACCAAGGACGGTGTGACGGTCGCCAAGGAAATCGAACTCAACGACCCCGTCGAGAATATGGGTGCCCAGTTGGTGAAGGAAGTCGCTTCCAAGACCAACGACCTTGCTGGTGATGGTACCACCACCGCCACCGTTCTCGCCCAAAGCATCGTGGCCACGGGTCTGAAAAACGTCACCGCCGGTGCCAACCCGCTCGACCTGAAGCGCGGTATCGACAAGGCTGTTGCCGCTGTGGTTGCTTCGCTGAAGAAGATGTCGGTGAAGGTCGATGGCGACAACGAGAAGATCAAACAAGTGGCTACCATCTCCGCCAACAACGACAGCGAAATTGGTGGCCTCATCGCCGAGGCTATGGGCAAGGTGAAACAAGAAGGTGTCATCACCGTTGAGGACGCCAAGGGAATCAACACATACGTTGACGTCGTTGAAGGTATGCAGTTCGACCGTGGCTACATCTCGCCTTACTTCGTCACCAACACCGAGAAGATGGAAGCCGTCTACGAGAATCCTTACATCCTGATCTACGATAAGAAGATCTCTGTGATGAAGGACCTGCTGCCCGTGCTCGAAAAGACTTTGCAAACGGGTCGTGCCCTCATCATCATCGCTGAGGACATCGACGGTGAAGCCTTGGCTACTTTGGTCGTCAACCGTCTGCGTGGCTCGCTGAAAGTCGCTGCCGTCAAGGCTCCTGGCTTCGGTGACCGTCGTAAGGAAATGCTGGAAGACATCGCCATCCTGACAGGTGGCACCGTCATCAGCGAAGAGAAGGGCTACAAACTTGAAGATGCCACCCTGCAAATGTTAGGTCAGGCCGACAAGGTCAGCATCAACAAGGACAACACCACCATCGTGAACGGTCACGGCGCCAAGAAGGACATCGAAGGCCGCACCAACCAAATCAAGGCCCAAATCAAGACCACTACGAGCGACTACGACCGCGAGAAACTGCAAGAGCGCTTGGCCAAGTTGGCCGGTGGCGTGGCAGTCATCTATGTGGGTGCCGCTTCCGAAGTCGAGATGAAGGAAAAGAAAGACCGCGTTGAGGACGCTTTGAACGCCACTCGCGCTGCCATCGAAGAGGGTATCATCCCTGGCGGCGGTGTCGGTTTCATCCGCGCCATCAAGGCCATCGAAAAGATGAAGGGCGAAAACGAGGACGAGACCACGGGTATCGCCATCATCAAGCGCGCCTTGGAAGAGCCGCTGCGCCAAATCGTTGAGAACGCCGGCTTGGAAGGCTCGGTCGTCGTCAACAAGGTGATGGAAGGCAAGAACGACTTCGGCTTCAACGCCCGCACCGAGGTGTATGAGAACCTGCTCACCACCGGTGTCATCGACCCCGTGAAGGTGTCGAGAGTCGCCTTGGAGAACGCTGCTTCCATCGCTGGTATGCTGCTGACCACCGAGTGCGTCATCAGCAACCACAAGGAGCCTACACCTCCCACACCTCCGATGCCGATGGGCGGCGGAATGGACGGGATGATGTAATTTTGAATGCAGAATTATGAATGCGGAATGCAGAATAGCTTCGCTCGTATGACACGCTTTGCGTCATTGCGAGGAACGAAGCAATCCAGACCAAAAGTTTTGGAAACGAGCAAAAGACCTGCCTCGAAAGGGGTGGGTCTTTTGCGTTATTGACCTTCTTTTCTCTTGAAACCAAAAAAAAATATGGACAAGCCCCAAAACCGATTTTTCATAAACATTTGAATTTCAATATATTGAAAATTTCAAAACAGAAAATAATAGGGACAAAACCATTTTAGGACTTGACAGATGTTTTTTTGGAGGTTTTTTTGAATAATTTTGCGGGCACAACACAGAAAAACACTTTGAAATGAAAGCAACAAGACTTTTCACCCTGCTTGCGCTCCTGCTGATGGCGGGAGGGATTAATTTGAAGGCGCAGAACGAATCCTACTTCACCTATGAAGACCCCAATTTCAGATTCTCTGAGGGAGGACCTTGCCTTGAGGTGGGCAACAATGATAGCGAAAACCACTTCTTCCTTGCCTCGGCATTCGATTTTTCGTTTGATTGGTTCACTTACGAACAAGAACACAACACCCCAGCAAGAATACTCAAATTGTCGCCCAAAATGGAGTTGCTTGGCGAGATGGTCATTGGAGAGGAAGGCCACCGTTCCACCGTCACGGGCATCCATCACGACCCAGAGAACGAAGACCTCTTTCTTGTTGTAGGAAAAATCCACGACAACGACTTGCATTATGACAAACCTTTCTTGGTTAGGTTCGATGCCGACTTGAATATCGTGTGGCAGAAGGAAGTGGATTTGCCTCATAATTGCTGCAAGTTTTTCTTCAAGCAAAAATCGTTCATGGATAGCCAAAACGACATCGTTTACATGACCGAATTTTACGATTCCAGCAATCCGCTGACCCATCCTTATTTGTACTTGCGGCTCTCCTCTGAGGGTGATGTGATGGCCATAGACACAACAACACAGACATCTTTGTTTAATACAGGAGGAATCTTTGAATACCAAGATGGCTCTGGCGATTACGGTGTGTGTTATTCTTGGGAAGCGATTATTCAACGACTCAACCGTAATTTTGAACCTGTTGGGCAACGAAACATTCCATTAAACATTCATTTTGAGAATGCTGATGAGATACTTTTTATGAGCCGCTACGACCAATCCACCGTGTTGTCGATGCCTGATAGTAGTCTTTTCATTGCTGTTGAAGGATTGGGGTGGACCTATCCTGAACATGTTCCTGACGCATCTGTATTGATGAAACTTAGCCCTTCCGACACATTACTACACATCTATGTTGATGACTTTGACGGACTTCTTCTCTCAGACTGCTACGATGATTATACGGAGATAGTGCCGGAAATAAAAGGTGTGGACAGATTGGGAGATTACTTGTTCTATTGCTATTGCATATTGGACTATGACCTAGAAACAGGCGAGGTTGGGAACTCCACTTTCTGCGTCACAAAACTGACCACAGGGCTGGATGTAATTTGGCAGCGGGTTTACGATTTCAACAACAGAATTAGACCTCACTATGTGATGGCCACGCAAGACGGCGGTTGCCTTGTGACTGGAGAAATTGGAACAGGACTTAATGGTGAGGAAGGGATGATGATGTTTGCCGTGAAGATTAATTCGGAAGGTTATTTGGATGTTCCTGAAATGGGAAACGTGAAGCATTCTGTGGGTTGTTATCCTAATCCTGCCAATGAGAAGGTAACGATAGAAGGAGTTGAAGCCAAAGAAGTGAAGGTTTACAATGCCCTTGGGCAGTTGGTGGCAGTTGGTGAAGACTGTGCGGGGGACGAATGAGGTTGATTTGAGCGGTTTGGTGGAAGGGGTTTATCTGTTGCGCATTACGGATGCGGATGGAAAAAGCCATACGGCGCGATTAGTGGTGAAAGAATAGGGATTTCTTTTCAAAACGAACAAAAGGCTGACTGCGAAAGCGGTTGGCCTTTTTTCGTGGTTGTCGCGTAATGACCCAACCTTGCAAAACCATTAATAAACCACAGTTTTATTCCCAAAATTGCAAAAATCGGAATAATATCGGTATATTTGCGGCGTGAAAATCAAAAAATCGGAATGATATGAAGTATATTAAGGTTTCGGAAGCCGCCGCAAAATGGGGCATTTCCTCAAGGAGAGTGAGAGCGTTGTGCGAACAAGGCCGCATTGCAGGTGTGGAGCGAAAGGGTAATCTGTATTTGATTCCAGAGGATGCAGTACAGCCCATAGATGCAAGAACTTATGCAAAAAAGACCATCAAAAAGACTTACTGGCCAATTCTTGAACAAGTTGACGCGCTCAAAAAATCGTTGGATGCCTGCCGTCCTTTGACACCTGCTGAAGTGGAGGCTATAAAAGAGGTTTTCCTTGTCGAGCATACTTACAATAGCAATGCCATCGAAGGAAACACTTTGACTTTGCAGGAAACCGCCCTTGTGCTTCAAGGCGTTACCATCGACCAGAAACCCCTTAAAGACCATTTGGAAGCCGTGGGTTACAAAGAAGCATTTCAATATATGGAGGAACTGGCAAAACAAGACAAGGAGCTTTCCGAATTTGACATCAAGGGCATTCACAATTTGGTGTTGGCCGACCGACCGGAAGACAGAGGAACCTTCCGCAGGGTCAATGTGCGCATAGCAGGCGGCTTGACGAATCCCGTGCAGCCGTATCTGATTGAGCCGAAGATTGAGGAACTGCTGAACGATTACATCACTTGGCGCAAAACAATGCACATTGTGGAATGTGTCGCGCTTTTCCATCTTCGTTTTGAGAGCATCCACCCGTTCATCGACGGGAATGGCCGCACAGGCCGGCTTTTGATGAATCTGCAACTCATCAAAGCAGGGTTGCCGGCGGTCAACATCAAGTTTTCTGACAGGAAGCGTTATTACGATGCATTCGATGAATATGCCACTACCGGATCGGCTGAAGCTATGACAAAAATTGTTGGTGAGGCATTAGTGGCCAGAATGAGGGAAATGCTTGAAATGATAAACGGATAATGCAAACGAGCAAAAGACTTGCCTCGAAAGGGGTGGGTCTTTTGCGTTATTGACCTTCAGCAACTCAATGAGGCAATATCCCAAAAGCAAACCTTGTTTTGCCCAAAATTGCAGGAATTATCGCATTTGATTATCCTTGAAACCGAAAAAATAATATGGACAAGCCCAAAAACCATTTTTCTATAAATATTTGAATTTCAATACATTGAAAATTTCAAAAACGAAAAAGATAGGGACAAAACCATTTTAGGACTTGACAGATGTTTTTTTGGAGGTTTTTTTGAATAATTTTGCCTGCATAACACAGAAAAACACTTTGAAATGAAAGCAACAAGACTTTTCACCCTGCTTGCGCTCCTGCTGATGGCGGGAGGGGTGACGATGCAAGCGCAAGAGTATGAATCCTATTTTGGAACAGATTCCACTCGGTTGAATGTGCTCCACGTCAACGGACACGATTATCTTCATGCTACCCCCAGAGGATTCTTTTTTGAAAATGCAGAGTTATATTTCCGCGAAGAAACCTCGACGGGAAGACTATATCGCTATTTCCCCATGATTGACGAGGAAGAAGTGTTGCTTTGCGACATGACATTGACAGTAGGCGACACTTTCTATCATATTGACAGTTGGGGGATGGCGCATCCGTGTGTCGTAGAAAGCGTGTCTTTCGAAAACGGAAGGAAAGTGATACGTTTTGCTCTTCCTTATCTTCCGTGGCATGATGCTTTGACTTTCCGTGAGAGCATTTTCCCGAACAATTTCCCTATAGGATATTTGGATTACTATGATTGTGAGAATAATTTGCTGTGCGAATACAAAGATGGTGAGCAGGTCTTTGAGAACCCAGAATACAACACTTGCTATATTGATGAAACATCGGTTCAAGAGCAATACCTTCAGCACGTTTCGCTATACCCCAATCCTGCCAAAGGGAAAGTTATAATTGAAGGCATCCAGCCAGCAGTTGGTGAAGACTGTGCGGGGGACGAATGAGGTTGATTTGAGCGGTTTGGTGGAAGGGGTTTATCTGTTGCGCATTACGGATGCGGATGGAAAAAGTCATGCGGCGCGATTAGTGGTGAAAGAATAGGGATTTCTTTTCCTTTGTTTTTCAATTACTTACAACTTTCATTTTCCTTTTTTGTGGCATTTTGTTTTCCTTTTTTGCGGTAAACTGAATCAGATAAAAATCAGAATAACATAACAATCTGATTATCAATAAAAACAAACATGGTTTTGGCGCAATCTCGCATTTTTAGTCAGATTGCGCCAAAAAATTATGCAGTTTTCTGGCGCAATCTCGGTTTTTGCCCTAACTCTTTTTTCCACCTATCCCGCAATAAATTGTATTTTTGCAGGTTATTAATACCTTATAAAACTGCAAAATGACGGAAACAAAAGATAAAAAACCGAGGAAATTCAGCCTTCGGAACGTTTCGTTGAAGAAACTAAACCATAAGTACGATTTTCTCATGTCGCACGATGAGAGCGGTCGGCCCATGCTCAATTTCAGGTTGAACCTCCTCAACTTGATTTTGGTCATCATCGGTTTGGCGCTGCTGCTCATCATCATCACCACATTTATCATCGCTTTCACGCCTTTGCGCGAGTACATCCCAGGCTACACCGACACCAACCTCAACCGCGAGGTCTATCTGCTCAACTTGCGTGCCGACTCGCTCAGCCGCGAAATGCACAAGAAAGACATCTATTTCGAAAACCTCCAGAAAATCGTTGAAGGTTACGACTTTGCCGCCGACAGTGCCTTGGCCTCGATTAATATCTATGAACCGCTGCCCAAGGGCGTTACCGACACGATTACGCTGAAGAAGTCGGTGCAAGACAGTCTGCTAAGAGCGGAATACGAAGCCCAAAACCAATACAACCTCTTCGGCGACGACTATCTGCCGCCCACCAAGCCGAGTACGCTGGTGAAGAATTTCTACGTTCCGCTCACAGGGACGGTCATCAGTACGTTCAATGCCGACATGGGGCATTACGGTGTCGACATTGCCTCCGAAGGCGACCAAATCATTAATGCCACCCTTGATGGCACGGTGGTGTTCGCCACATGGAGCATCAACAATGGCTATTGCATTGGGATTCAGCATGAAGACAGTTATTTCTCGGTCTACAAGCACAATGCAACTCTGCTGAAAAAGGAAGGCGAATACGTGAAGGCGGGCGAGGCTATCGCCATTTTGGGCGAGTCAGGCGAGACTTCGCAGGCCGAACACCTTCATTTCGAACTGTGGCGCAACGGCATCGCACTCAATCCCGCAGAATATATGACCATTAATAATCCCATCGATAACTAAAAATCACTATCTTTGCACGCTTTTTCATTCAAAAAAACTGGAATATGACTGTATTAATAAAGGTATTGCAATTCTTTCTTTCGCTTTCCATCCTGATTTTCATCCACGAATTGGGCCATTTCCTTGCTGCCAAGGCTTTCAAGACCCGTGTCGAGAAGTTCTACCTCTTCTTTGATTGGGGCTTCTCGCTTTTCCGCTGCAAGAAGGTGAACGGCAAGTGGCGCTTCAAGTTTTTCTCGCCGAATGTGCCTGAGAAGTACACGACCATCGAGTATCGTGACGCCGCCGGAAAGAAACAGAAAAACTACGAACCCATCGACCTGAACACCCTGCCCAAGGACGACTGGCGCCGCAGCGACAGCACGGAATACGGCATTGGGTGGTTCCCTCTCGGTGGCTACAACAAGATTGCCGGCATGATTGACGAGTCGATGGACAAGTCGGCGATGCAGCAGCCTCCGCAGCCGTGGGAGTTCCGCTCGAAGCCCGCTTGGCAACGCTTCATTATCATGGTGGCGGGCGTGTTTATGAATGTGGTGCTGGCTTTCGTCATCTACATCGGCCTGCTGGCCAACGAGGGCGAGCAATATCTGCCCACCGCCGAGGTCAACAAATACGGCATCAGCGTCGACAGTTTGGCATACGAGTTCGGCCTCCGCGACGGCGACAAGATTTTGGCCGTCGATGGTCAATATATCGAGAAGTTCACCGACATTCCCATGCAAATCATCCTCGAAAAGGCCAAGACCATCGAGGTGGAACGCAACGGAAGGGACACTACGATAGTGTTGCCCGAAGATGCCTTGACGAAACTCCTCGGCAAGCAAGACGCCAACTTCATCACCTACCGCTTCCCCTTCGTCGTCGAAAAGGTGATGGAAAACTCAGCAGCCGAGGCGGGCGGATTGCAGGCAGGCGATGTCATCATCGGCATTAATGACATTGAAACTCCGTATTATCAAGACTTTGTGAAAAACGTCAAACAGTTCAGGAACCAAGATATTCAGGTGGTGGTGTTGCGCAAGACTGACACTTTGGCATTGGCCATGCACCTTCCCGACGAGGGCGTGATTGGAGCCTACACAAGAACCTATCTGCCTGATTATTTTGAGATTGAAACCAAGGAGTACACCTTCATTCAAGCCATTCCGGCAGGTTTCACCAAGACCTTCGACGGGCTTTCGGACTATTGGAAGCAGGTCAAACTCATCTTCAACCCGAAGACGAAGGCATACGAGAGCGTGGGCGGCTTCATCTCCATTGGCAGCATCTTCCCCGAACAATGGATTTGGAGCATCTTCTGGCGCATGACGGCTTTCCTCAGCATCGCCCTCGCCGTGATGAACATCCTGCCCATCCCGGCCTTGGACGGTGGCCACATCCTCTTCCTGCTCGTCGAAATCATCACGCGGCGCAAGCCCTCCGACAAGTTCATGGAAGTGGCCGAAACGGTGGGCCTGATTATAGTTTTGGGCTTGGTCATTCTCGCCAACGGCAACGACATCATCAGGCTCTTCAGATAAAAAAGTTGAAAATTAATTTGTCCATATTCATACTAATTCCGTAAATTCGCGGTTTCAATTCTATCAATAATGTTGCGTTTGAAGAAGAGAATCACATATAAAGTCCTCATTATCGCCGTGTTGCTGGCGGCATCGGTTGGCCTCAAGGCACAGCAGGTGCCCATCTTCACCAATCATGCGAATTCGTATGCCTACGCCAATCCGGGCTTTGCCGGCATGAGCGAAGGCATTAATCTGCTCGGACTATATCGTATGCAATGGGCTGGTTTCGTCGATAATGACGGCAATGCTGTGGCTCCCGAAACTTTCCTCCTGACGGGCGACATGCCGATTCGTGTTCTGCATGGCGGCGTGGGATTATCCATCATGCGCGACAAAATCGGTTTTGAGAACAATGTCAATATCGGCTTGGGCTATTCTTATCATCTTGATTTGGGCGGTTCCGTCTTGGGTATCGGACTTGCTGGCACATTGCTCAACCGCACCGTCGATTTCTCGAAACTGAATCCAAACAACCCCAGCGACCCGATTTTGCAGGGCTTGGGTGAGGAAAGTGCCATGCTGTTCGACTTCAATGTGGGCGCGTTCTGGCAAATTCCCGATTCGTTTTATTTGGGCTTCTCGGTGGTCAATGTGCTGGAAAGCATGAGTCAGGCGTTGAGCGACAATGCCGAGAGCAGCGCGAGTTTCATCACCGACCGCACTTTCTATCTGCTGGCGGGCTACCCCTTCCAGTTCGATGACATGCCTTACTTCACTTTCGTCCCGTCGGTCAGTGTGATGAGCAACATTGCTTCAACGCAGTTAAACGCCAGTGTACGCGTGGTTTACAACAATTTGTTCTCGTTGGGTGTCAATTACCGTCCGCAAGAGTCTGTCGGCCTCATGGCAGGCTTGACCATCAAGGACATCACCGTGCTTTACTCCTATGATATTAATACGATGGGTCTTGTTGGCGTGCCGGGATCGCACGAGATAGGGTTGAGTTATTGCTTCAAACTGGACCTCGACCGCACGCCGAGGGACTACAGAAGCGTCAGATATTTGTAAGAAATGGGTTGAAAAATGTGTCGGTTTGAACCGCTCAAATGGCGGTTTCGGAATAAAAAAGTGGAAAAAATGTGGAAATTTTGAGGGATTGAATATAATATTTTCTAATTTTGGCGGTTCTTAATGGGTATAGCCATCTGCAATGGCCGCCTAATTTCAATAGGAAGAAAAAGAAATAAAAATAGTAATTATCTCATTGTCAAGAAGATGAAAAGACTACTGTTCGTGTTTTCCGTTGCGCTGCTGCTCACAGCCTGCGGCAATTCAAATCAAGGCGAGTTGGTTGGAGTGAGAAGATCCAACAAGACATTCAACCAACCTGACCCTTACGGGATGGTGTTCGTCCCGCAAGGCAACTTTACTATGGGTGTGGGCAGTGAGGACATCACTGGTTCCTACCTCAACGAGCCAAAGACGGTTTCCGTTTCCGCGTTCTTCATGGATGAAACCGAAATCACCAACAACGAGTACCGCCAATTCGTGTATTGGGTCAGAGACTCCATCGCAAGAAGAATACTTGCCGAAAACTTCCCGGACAGGTATGCCATTACCGAGAGCAAGTCGGGCGAGGCCTACGACCCCGTCCACCTGAACTGGAAGGAGAAAATCGAATGGAACGGCAAAGACGCCGAGGTGCGCGAAGCCCTCGAGCCGATGTATCTTCCCGAGCATGAAAGGTATTTCCGCCGCAAGGAAATCGACACGAGGAAATTGTACTATTCCTATTATTGGTTCGACATGGTTGCTGCCGCCAAGAAGGATTTCGCCGACGACAAGTTGGTGCAAAACGACCATTCACTTGGCGAAGCCGATGCGGGCATTAATGTTGACCGCAAGGGCGCTTGGTCGAACCGTAAGCAGGGCTACAGCGACCGCTCGGTGTATGCCCGTGCCGAGGTGATTAATGTCTATCCTGACACTTTGTGCTGGATTCACGATTATGCCTATTCATTTAACGACCCGATGACCGAGAAGTATTTCTGGCATCCGGCCTACGACAACTATCCGGTGGTGGGTGTCACATGGCAGCAGGCTCGTGCTTTCTGCGTGTGGCGCACCGAGTTGCTCAACGCCTATTTGCGTACTCGCAAGGATGCCGACTTGTCGGAGTTCCGTCTGCCCACTGAGGCCGAATGGGAATGGGCTGCCCGTGGCGGCAAGATGCTGAACCCTTATCCGTGGGGTGGTCCTAACGCCAGCAACGCAAAGGGCTGCTTCATGGCCAACTTCAAGCCGAGAAGGGGCAACTACCTTGCCGACGGCGGTCTGCGCACCCTTGTTGTGGGCTGCTATCCACCCAATGGCTGGGGACTTTACGACATGGCAGGCAATGTGGCCGAATGGACCAACACTGCCTATGACCCCAACTCTTACAACTTCACTTGGGACATGAACCCCAACTACACCTACAACGCCAAGAACGACGACCCGCCGGTCATGAAGCGTAAGGTTGTGCGTGGCGGCTCATGGAAAGATGTGTCGTACTATCTGCAAGTCACAACCCGCGACTACCAGTATCAAGATTCGGCCAACTGCTACACAGGCTTCCGTTGCATCCAGCCTTACTTGGGCCGCAACAAGGGCGATAACCCGAGAATGTCGAGGGTTTACAGATAAATCTTGAAAATCAATAAATTAAAAATAAACAAAATTAAAAACAACACTAAAATTAATTGTCATGGCAAAAAAAGAACTTAGCAAATTCCAACAATTCCTCGTTTCGAGAAAGTTCAAAACCTTTATGGGCTACCTCTATGGTTGGGGTGCTGCAGTCGTTATGGTCGGTGCTTACTTCAAACTGACCCACATTCCTGGTGCTGACTTCATGTTGGCTCTTGGTTTAGGTATCGAAGCTGTAATCTTCTTCATGTCGGCTTTCGAACCTCAGCATGTCGAATATGCTTGGGATAATGTTTTTGTTGAACTCGAAGAGGATTGGGACGGAAAAACGCGTACTCAGTTTGCCACCACGGGCGGTGGTGCCGGTAAGGCTGCTCACACCGATGCTGAAGACGCCATGCTGAGCAAGATGTTCGAAAAGATGAACGTCAGCGAAGATACATTCAAGAAACTCGGCAGAGGCATCGACAAATTGGCCGAAAACGCTGGTCAAATGGCTGACATCAGCAATGCTATGGCCGCCACCACCAATTATGCCAACGCCATGGATCGCGCCACGAAGTCCATCTCCGACTTCTCATCGGCCTATGTCCAAACCAACCAAAAGTTGTCTGACTCTTTGGGCAAACTCGACTTCAGCGCCCTTGATGCCAACACCATCAAGAAGGTGGCCAGCAGCATGACGTCGCTCAACTCCATCTACGAACTCCAACTCCAAGGTGCCGAGCAGACTTCAGCCGCCAGCAAGAAGTTGACTGAAACTATGAACAAGTACATGGATAACCTCACCGCTTCATCACAGAACGCCGGCCAACTCAACCAACAGTTGACGCAGTTGTCGCAGCGCTTGACCGCTTTGAACAACGTCTATGGTGGAATGTTGTCAGCAATGAACATCAAGGCATAATTCTACTCAAACCTATTGTTTAACATAAAAAAGGAGTAAGAATATGTCAGGCGCAAAAGAAACCCCAAGACAGAAAATGATCGGTATGATGTACCTGGTCTATACTGCCTTGTTAGCCATGAATGTCTCGAAGGACATCTTGGATGCCTTCGACACAGTGAACGCAGGTGTACAGACCACCAACATCACCCTTTCGAATCAGATTAATCAGAAATACGCCGCCTTTGAAGAGCAATACGGCTTGGATAAGGAAAAGGTCGGCCCCTATTGGGAGCAGGCTCAAGCACTGAGAGAGGAAGCCACCGACCTCATCAACTATATTGAGGCATTGAAGTGGGACTTGGTGAAGAAGATTGAGGAAAAAGATGCCGCCACTGCACTCGCTGATGGTCTGCTGAAATCAGCCGATACCGTGCGCTTTGGCCGCAAAATCTATAATGTCAATACCGCCAAGGTCAAGTCGAGAGACAACTACAACCGTCCTACCGAGTACATGATGGGCAATCCTGAAGGTCCGGGCAATGGCGGCAAGGCTTACGAGCTTTCCGAGAAAATCAGACGCTTCCGTGGCGAAATCATCAAGGCTATGGGTCCTGAACACCTCCACGAAGTCGGCCTGATTACCGACAGCATCTATGGTACGAAAGATTATCTCACAGAAAACGGCTATGCTGAAAGCCAGATGAAGAAACTCCCTCTCGAAGGCAACTACTATGGCGCGAAAATCAGCTACTATCCCGGCATGACCGACCCGGTTCAGGACAGTTGGGAATACCACAACTTCCACCACACGGTGTTGGTTGCTGATGTCACTTTGTTGAACAAGATTATCTCTGAGGCCGAGACTGCTGAGTTGAATGCCCTCACCGAATTGATGTCTGACATCCACGCTTCCGACTTCACCTTTGATGAAATCGGTGCAAGAGTGTTCGCTGAAAGTGGCTATTTGCTTTCGGGCCAAACCTACAAGGCACAAGCTATGGTGACTGCTTGGAAGAACTCACAATTGACCGCCCGCGTCAAACTCGATGGCGGTGCCGAAAGAGAATACACCAGCAATGCCCAAGGCGTGATTCCGTTGGAATGGAATGTAGGCGTTGGTACCCACAACTATACGGGTGTTATCGACATGCTCGATCCTTCCACCAACCAGATTGAAGAATTCCCGTTCTCCGGCTCCTTCACGGTGGCTCCTCCTGCGGTGTCGGTTTCTGCCACTAAGATGAATGTGGTTTATCGCGGTATCGACAACCCGATTGCCGTTGGTGGCGGTGTTGGCGGTGCAATCAGTGCCTCGGCCAGCAGTGGCTCACTGACCCCCACTGGCAACGGTACTTATAACTTGCGTCCCGGAGAGGCCAACGAAGTGACCATCAATGTCAGTTCGAATGGCTCCAACCTTGGTAGCATGAAGTTCCGCGTGAAAGACCTGCCCAAGCCTGAAGCCATCATCCGCAATGTGGTGAATGGTCAGGTGTCGAAGAGTGCTTTGCTCGCCGCCAACCGCGTGGAAGCCGAGATGAAGGACTTCGACTTCGATGGTGTCAAATATGATGTGGTAGGCTACACCTTCCGTTATAAGACCAAGAGCGGTACCACTAAGGAAGCCAAGGCTAATAGCGGTGCCTTCACCGATGAGATCAAGACCGCCATCAACCAGAGCAATGTGGGCGACATGTTCCAGTTCACGGCCATTCAGGTGCGCGGTAACGACGGCAAGACCAAGACTCTTGAAACGCCTATCGGTGTTGAAATCAAGTAATCAATTTAAACCCTAATAAGATGAAAAAGACACTTGTTTCCATGTTGACCCTTGCGGTGCTCTTCGGCAGCCTGAGTCTCAACGCCCAGACGACCGACATCAAGCCCCCGAAGAACAGCATCCTCTCCGGCCAGCAGCAAATCATGAACGAAAAGGCTCCTTCGCCGCTGCCCATCATTGATGAATCCAACATCATGTGGAAGAAGACGGTGATTAGGGAGATTGATTTCCGTCAGAAGATCAATCAAGTGTTCTACTACCCAATCAATCCGACCGAAGACTGGAGAAACTTCATCACGGTGATTTATGATGGCATCCAAAACGGTGACATCACGCCTTACCGCGTCGAGAACAACATCGACGACATGGTGACTCCGATGACTTTGGCTGATTTTGAAAGAGAAAACACAAAGATTGGTGACCCGCCCGTCATCTGGAAAGACGGCGAGGAGGTGCCGAATGAGATTGCCTTCAAGGATCGTATGCTCAATGTGACCCGTTTGCGCATTAAGGAAGACTGGTACTTCGATAAGAAATTGTCGCAGTTCTTGGTTCGCATTATCGCTTTGGGTCCCATTGTCGTCGACGACGACGGCGGTTTGTCACAAGTCTGCTGGATTCCTTACGAAGATTCTCGTGATGTGCTGGCCAAGGCTTTCGCTTTCAACCGCAACAACTCGGCTCAGCGCCGCACCTATGATGAAGTGTTGCAGAAGCGCATCTTCGACAGCTACATCATCAAGGAAGAAAACGTGTACGACCGTTACATCAACTCCTACGCCTTCAACATTGACGCCCTCTACGAATCGGAGCGCATCAAGAACAAGATGTTCGATTTCGAGCAGAGCCTCTGGGAGTATTGATTTGTTGAAGTTTCATTTGAAAAAAGGACATCCAATGGTGGGTGTCCTTTTTTCGTGGCCCATACGACAATACCAATAAAACAAAAAAAGCAGCAGAGAAATCTGCTGCTCTTTTGTCGGAGTGGCCCGACTCGAACGGGCGACCGCTTGCACCCCATGCAAGAATGCTAGCCAACTGCACCACACCCCGATTGCATTTAACTGCGTTGAATCTTTCGATTTGCGGCTGCAAAGATACGAATGTTTTTTGAATTGTTGTCCACTTTCCGAAAAAAAAGTTACCTTTGCCGAAAATATCTCTTAACCCTAAACTCTAAACTCTAAACTTAGAAATATGGAACATGTTGAATGTCTTATTATTGGCTCAGGCCCAGCGGGCTACACAGCAGCCATCTACACATGCCGCGCCGATGTGAAAACCGTCGTTTATGAGGGTATGCAACCTGGCGGACAACTCACCCAAACCACCGAAATCGAGAATTTTCCGGGCTATCCCAACGGTGTGAAAGGCCCTGACATGATGGAGGAAATCCGTCAGCAGGCCTTGCGCTTTGGTGCGGAAATCCGCGAAGGCGAAGTCACAGGTATCGATGTCAGTCAGCGACCCTTCAAAGTGACGACGGAATACGACGGCGGACTTTTAGCCGACTCTATCATCGTTTCCACGGGTGCGGCGGCGCGTTATTTGGGCTTGCCTACCGAGGAAGAATTCAAGGGCGGTGGCGTGTCAGCCTGCGCCACTTGCGACGGTTTCTTCTATAAAGGCAAGGACGTGGCGGTCGTTGGTGGCGGCGACACGGCTTGCGAGGATGCCACCTATTTGGCCAAGCTCTGCAACAAGGTATATCTCATCGTCCGTCGTGACGTGCTTCGTGCTTCAAAGGCCATGCAACACCGCGTTTTGAATACGCCCAACATCGAGGTCTTGTGGAAACACCAGACCAAGGAACTTTTCGGTGAGCAGCAAGGCTTTATGAAGAAACTGAAAGGTGCTGTCCTCTACCACAGCGACACCAAGGAGGAGCGCACCATTTATGTGGATGGTTTCTTCGAGGCCATTGGCCACACGCCCAATACTGCGCCGTTCAAGGGCATACTTGACATGGATGAGGATGGTTACATCATCACCAAGCCGAAATCGACGGCCACTAATGTGGAGGGCATCTTCGCTTGCGGCGACTGCCAAGACCGCATTTACCGTCAGGCCATCGTGGCTGCTGGAACGGGGGCTATGGCTGGGATTGAAGTGGAGCGGTATTTGGCGGAGAATAAATAGTTTATGGGTATGGACAGTTTTGGCCTCACCCCCCGACCCTCTCTCCAGGGCGGAGAGGGGGAGGAGTCTGCTCGGTTTAGTATACGGGATCAGAAGATAAATCCTAAGAAACTTGAACTTGCTCGGCATTTTCGCAAGAATCCTACTGAAAGTGAAGATGCGGTTTGGCAGATGTTGCGCAATAGACAAATTAAAAACTTGAAATGGCGGAGGCAGCAGGTTATTGAGGGTTTTATCGCCGATTTCTACTGCGCTGAATTGAATGTGGTATTAGAGATTGACGGCTCGATTCACGATAGCGATGAGGCGAAAGAATACGATGAATACCGAACTTCAGTATTTGAGTCTAGAGGTATAAAAACCTACAGGTTAAGAAACGAAGACTGCGACAAAAAGCATCTCACCGAATTAATAGAAACTATGATAAACAGCCCGCGATAGCCCACCCTCCTCTCCACATGGAGAGGGGCTGGGGGTGAGGGGAAAAAGGACTATGCTATTCCAAACCAAACTAAATATCAAGCCTTTAGAGCAAACCATCCCTTATGGCGATGGTTTGCTCTATTTGGGTTCGTGTTTCGCCGATGAGGTGGGCGGCATCTGCAAAGGATTGGGTTTCAATGCGATGGTGAATCCTTTCGGTGTGCTGTATAATCCTGCCAGCATTGCGCAGTCGGTGGAGCGATTGCATAGTGGAAAGCCATTTGTTGCCGAGGAAGTGATAAAAGTAGGCGAGGGACAATACTGCACTTTCAGCCACAACACGGCTTTTTGGAATGTTTCTGAAACTGCGCTTTTGGAACAGGTGAACGAAAACCTGAAAGCGGCTCACGAGCATTTCATGGAATCAAGATGGATTATTGTCAGTTTGGGGACTTCGTGGGTGTTTCGGCATAAGGAAACCCATCAGGTGGTCGCCAATTGCCACAAGTTGCCTGCCCGACAATTTGACAGGGAGTTTCTCACCATGGAGCAGTCGGCGGATTGTCTCGCAAAAATGCTGCAAGCCCATCCCGACAAGCGATTCATCTTCACCGTGTCGCCCTTGCGTCATCTGAAAGACGGCTTGCATGAAAACCAGCTGAGCAAGGCAGCTTTGCTGTTAGCTGTAAATCAAGTATGTACGCAATTTGACAACGCCCATTATTTCCCCGCTTACGAAATCCTTTTGGACGAGTTGCGCGACTATCGTTTCTACAAAGAAGACATGGTACATCCCACAGAACAGGCGATACGTTACATTTGGGAACGTTTCACCGACTTCGCCATCGACCCAAAGGAAAAAACCGCCATGCAAGCCGCCAATGAATTAAAACAGATGCTTCAGCACAGGCCGATATTTCCTGAAAGCGAGGCATTTAGGAAGTTTGAGGCACTGAAGAAAAAGAAAATCAACGACTTGAAACGTGATTTTTCGAGAGTTTGCATTAATAATTTGAGCAAATAGGGGGAATTTCACAAATTATTCCTACCTTTGCCGCCCAATTTCAACAACACTAATACATTAATAAATGACTGAAAACGAAAGATCTGGCAAGCGTCCGCGCACCAGAATTGGGGAACCGGAAGAGTTCCAACAGAGAAGGTCCTTCAAATTCTATCACCGCGATGGTGACGAGGAAGGGCAAGAAGAGAGAAGATTTGGCGACAAGCCGAGAGGTGAACGCCGCTTTGATGACCGTGGCGACCGACGCTTCGGCGACCGCAAGTTTGGCGACCGTCCGCGCCGCCGCTTTGACGACGATGACCGCCCACGTCGCAGATTCGATGATGACGACCGTCCGCGTCGTAGGTTTGACGATGATGACCGTCCACGCCGCCGTTTCGACGATGACAAGCCGCGTGAGCGTCGTTTCAATGATGACGACCGTCCGCGCCGTCGTTTTGATGACGATGACCGCCCAAGGTCGCGCCGTTTTGATGATGAAAGACCTCGCGGAGAACGTCGTTTCGATGGCCGTCCGCGTCGCAGATTCGATGATGATGACCGTCCACGCCGCCGTTTTGATGACGACAAACCGCGTGAACGCCGTTTCCATGACGATGACAGACCACGCCGCCGCTTTGACGACGATGACCGTCCAAGGCGTCGTTTCGATGACGACCGTCCGCGTGGTGGCCGCCGCTTCGATGACCGCCCCCGCGACCGTCGCCGTTTCGATGACGAGGAAGAACCGCGCCGTGGCCGCAAGGGCTATGTCCGCGAAAAAGACCCCTTGTATGACCGCCCGAAAGCCACTGGCGAAATCCGCCTTAACAAGTATTTGGCCGACTGTGGCATCTGCTCACGCCGCGAAGCCGACGACCTCATCAAGGCCGGCTGCGTGATGGTGAATGACGAGGTGATTACCACGATGGGCTATAAAGTGAAGACTGAGGATAAGGTGGTGTATGGCGGCCAGACCCTCAACCGCGAGAAACTCCGCTACATCCTGCTCAACAAGCCCAAAGGCTACATCACCACTTCCGATGACCCGTATGAGCGCGATACGGTGATGGAACTCGTGAAGAACGCATGCCCTGAGCGCGTTTATCCCGTGGGTCGTTTGGATAAGCAAACCACTGGCTTGTTGCTGTTTACCAACGATGGTGACTTGGCCAAGAAGTTGACCCACCCGAGCAGCGAAGTCCCGAAGCTGTATCATGTCATTTTGGACAAGCCTTTGACCAAGAACGACATGCTTCGCATTTCTGAGGGCATCGAACTTGATGACGGCCCCATTGCCGCCGACAGCATTGCATACGACCAAGACGACGACAGCAAGAAGAGTATTGGCATCGAACTCCATTCGGGCCGCAACCGCATCGTGCGCCGTATTTTTGAACACCTTGGCTACGAAGTGACGAAACTCGACCGCGTGATGTTCGCTGGACTCGACAAATACAAACTTCCGCGCGGCGAGTGGCGTTTCCTCACCGATTTGGAAGTGGTCAATTTGAAGAAGATTTGAACGAATCGACCAAACAGTTTATCAGGGAAAACCTGAACGCCGATGTGCCGACGCTTGCCTTGAAGAAGGCACCCGTCGGCACTGACTTTTCAGTGGCACTGAGGCAGATAGCTGCCCGACAGTTGTTGCGAAAGAAAGTGCCGGAGTGGAGCGAAAACGAAGATTTGCTCTTTCCCGCGCACCTTTCCATTGAGCAATGTTCATCTGAAGCGAGTGCGAACTACAAGGCTAACTTGCTAAACGGTAATACATTTGCCGACCTCACAGGAGGCTTGGGCATCGACACCTATTATATAGATAGGCACTTCCAGAAAACCGATTATGTTGAGCGGCAGACCGAACTTTGTGATTTGGCAAGGCACAATTTTTCTGTCTTGAATACGAAGATTGAGGTTCACAATGAAACGGCGGAAGATTATCTAAACCATTGCGAACCAAAAGATTGCATCTTCATTGACCCTGCCCGAAGGGATGAACATGGCCGCAAGACCGTTTCTATTGCCGACTGCACGCCCAATGTGGCCGATTTGCAGGACTTGCTTCTGCAAAAGGCTGAAAAAGTGATGGTTAAGTTGTCGCCCATGCTTGATATTAGCAAGGCTTTGGAGGAGTTGCACCATGTGAAGGAGTTGCATGTGGTGGCCGTCGCAAACGAGTGCAAGGAGTTGGATTTCATCTTGGAGCGTGGCTATCAGGGTGAAATTCAGTTCGTTTGCGTCAATTTGTTGACGGAGCAGCCAGAAGTGCGTTTTACGATGGAGGAGGAGCGGAACAGTTCCGGGAAACTCGCTGAAGGCGTGTTGAAATACCTTTACGAACCCAATCCCGCCGTGATGAAGGCAGGTTGTTTCAAACTATTAACCCAGCGTTTTGGAGTTTTCAAGTTGCATAAAAACAGCAATTTATACACTTCTGAAGACTTGATTTCCGATTTTCCGGGTCGCATTTTCGAGGTGGAAGGTTGGGCACCTTATAATAAAAAGGTGAAACAAACCCTGCTTCAGGATGTGGACAAGGCGAGCATTGCCGTGCGCAATTTTCCGCTTTCGGTGGCTGAGTTGCGGAAAACGCTGAAAATCAGCGATGGAGATGAGTGGTTTTTGTTTGCCACCACTTTGAAGGGCGAACAGAAGATACTCATCAAAACGAAGAAACCGCCCCAATAGAAGCGGTTTCTGTAAAGTCTTGAAGGGGAAGGCGTTATCTCCTGTCGGGGATGCCGAACTTGACCCACCATGTTTGGTCATACTTGTTCTTGATGGCCTTTTTCACCGTTTGGGTACGGTCTTTCAAGGTGTTCAAGGCTTTGTGGGCTTCTTCACCTTTCTTGCGAAACTCCTCTTGAATTTTGTCCATTTCGGCAGAAAGGGCTTCCAAGCGCTTGCAGTCTTCTTCCATTTTTTGTATCACGCTTTCCTCCACGCCGGCCTCCCGACCCAAGCGTTGGTTCCTTTTTACTCCTGACAGAATCAGTTTCGATTTTTCGAGTTGGTCTTTAAAAATTTGATACATAGGTTTTTACAATTAATCTCCGTAAAACGGATTGGTTTTTAAATTGAGAGTGCAAAAATAGGAAAAAACTCGTATTTTTGCAAGCCAAAAAGTTTTTTGAATGTACGCCTTATTTAAGAAAGAAATCAGCAACTTCCTTAGTTCGCTGATAGGTATCATGGTGATTGTGGTGTTTCTGCTCATCACAGGCTTGTTCCTTTGGGTGTTCCAAAGCGATTTCAATGTGCTGAACTATGGTTACGCCAACCTCGACAGCCTTTTCATCCTTGCGCCGTGGGTCTTCCTTTTCCTTGTGCCTGCCGTGACAATGCGCAGTTTCGCCGAAGAAAACCGCACGGGCACTATTGAGATGCTGACTACCAAGCCTTTGTCGGACTGGCAAATCATTTGGGCGAAGTTTTTGGCGGGTGTCGCGCTCGTTTTGCTGGCTTTGATTCCGACATTCGTCTATTATTACTCGGTTTACCAATTAGGCCTGCCCAAAGGCAACCTCGACATCGGCGGCATTTGGGGCTCCTATATCGGCCTGTTTCTCCTGAGTTCAAGTTTCGTAAGCATCGGGATTTTCTGTAGTTCGTTGACTAACAACCAGATATTGGCCTTCATCATCTCGGTTTTCCTCTGCGGATTCCTTTTGATTGGCTTTGAGTTCATCTATTCGCTTTCCTTGTTCGGAAAAGTCGATTTGTTCATCCAGCAGTTGGGCATGAACGCGCACTATAGTTCGTTGAGTCGTGGCGTGGTCGACACGCGCGATGTGTTGTATTTCTTGAGTGTGATAGCGCTTTTTTTGAGTGCTACGAAATTGGTTTTGGCAAGCCGCAAATGGTAAGGAGGTGAATGATGGAAAACAAGCGTAAGAATTTGAAAAAGAACCAGATAGTTTCCTTCGTGGTTGCGGTGGTGATTGTCGTGCTGGTCAATGTGATTGGCTCGTTTGTATTCACCCGCTTCGATTTGACGAGCGAGAAACGCTACACCTTGTCGCCCACGACGAAAGAGATTCTCAACGGACTTAATGACTATGTTTATTTCAAGGTGTACCTCGAAGGCGAGTTTCCGGCTGGTTTCAAGAAGTTGCGCCGCGAAACCAAAGAGATGTTGGACGAGTTTCGTGCCTACACGAAATACATTGACTATGAGTTTATTAATCCTGCCGAGAGCAACGACCCTGCCGAAATCAAGGAAATACGCACGCAATTGTATAGGGCTGGTCTGAATCCTACCAATGTGAGCGTCCGCAACAACGATGGTTCTTCGCAAGAGTTGGTGATTTGGCCTGGTGCCTTGGTGAGTTACCGCAATGATACTGAAATTGCCATCGATTTGCTTGAAAACCAGTTGGGTAAGTCGTCGGAGGACGCGCTTAACGCCTCGATGCAGAACCTTGAATTCCGCCTCATTGATGCAGTCAAGAAGGTGACGCGGATGATGAAACCCAACATTGCTTTCATTGAAGGTCATGGCGAATTGGGCGAACAAGAAGTGTACGACATTGCGCAGTCGTTGGCGCAAAACTACAATGTGGGTCGCGTTCAAATTGACGGCAAAATCGATGCGCTCATCCACCGCACGCAAAACGAGGAAAAGGATGTGAAGGCTTTCCCCTCGTATGACGCCATCATCATCGCCAAGCCGACCGAGCCTTTCGACGAAAAAGACAAGTTCCTCATCGACCAATATATCATGCACGGCGGCAAGGTGTTGTGGTTGGTCGAACCCGTTTATGCCACAATGGACAGCCTGCAAAGCCAAGAGTCGACCATCGGTTTGGAGCAAGACCTCAACCTCGACGACATGCTTTTCAAATACGGTGTGCGCCTCAATCGCGACCTGCTTCTTGATTTGACTTGCGCCGCCTTGCCCGTCCGCACGGGTCAGATGGCCGGACAAGCCCAGTTGGAGTTTTTCCGTTGGTTCTATTTCCCCTTGCTGCAAGCCGCTTCCGACCACCCGATGGTGCGCCACATGAACGCCATCAAGGCTGATTTCGTCAGTTCGATGGATGCGACCACCTCGGCCAACGGCATCGAACAGATTCCGTTGCTCAAGACTTCTGATTATACTAAGGTGTCGGGCGCGCCGGTTTTCATCACTTTGGCCATGCTGCGCCAAGCCCCCGACAGGCGTATGTTCAGTTCAAAAGGAAAGAATGTGGCCTACCTGCTGAAGGGCACTTTCCCGTCGTTGTATGCCAACCGCATCCCGCAGGAAATTGTTGATGATCAAGCCACTGACTTCATGGAGGAGAGCAAACCTACCGCCATGATCGTGGTGGCCGACGGCGACATTATCCGCAACCAAATCGACATCAAGCGCAAGACACCGTTGCCTTTGGGCTATGACCAATACACGCAAAACACCTACGCCAACAAGGAATTTATCGAGAACGCCATCAGTTATTTGGTCGACGGCGAAGGCTTGATTGACATCCGCTCCCGCGAACTGAAAGTGCGCCTATTGGATGTGACCAAGGTCAACCAAGAACGAGGCAAATGGCAGGTTATCAACACTTTGGTTCCTATTGCCTTTATCATTGCCTTGGGTTTCGTCATGGCGTTTATCAGGAAAAAGAAATACAGTAAAAAATAATCCGAAATGAAGAAAAACAACCGTATCACCATTATTATTGCCGCATTGTTAGTCGTCGTTGCCGGCGTTTTGATTTGGAACAACCGTTACCTCTCCACCTTGCAGGGCGAATCGTCTGATTTTCAGGTGTGGGACACGGCTTCGGTAACGAAAATCTATCTTGCCGACCGCCGCGAGCGCGAGTCGCTTTTGGAGCGTCAGGAGCAAGGCTGGACCCTCAACGGCACCTACAAGGCGCATCCCAAGCAGGTGCAGTACCTTTTGACCACTTTGTACAAAATCCGCATCAAGATGCCCGTCAGCGTGGCCAGTCACGACAATATCGTGAAGCAATTGGCTTCGCAAAGCACTAAGGTCGAGATTTACCAAATTGTGCCGCGCATCAACCTGTTCGACAAAATCAAACTGTTCTATCACGAAAAACGCACGAAGGTCTTTTATGTCGGCGATGCCACTATGGACAGCAGCGGCACTTTCATGCTGAAGGAAGGTGCCGACAAGGCATATATCGTTTATATTCCCAGCTTCCGTGGCTTCATCACAACGCGCTTCACTGCCAATCCCGATGATTGGCGCGACCATGCCATTTTTCAGAAGAATTTAACTGATATTCAGTCTGTTGAGGTTGATTTCAACGAAGACCCAGAGGGCAATTTCCGCATCGATAACATCGGGAAGCATCAGTATAGACTCACGCGACTTTGCGACAACAAGGAATTGCCTTACGACACGCTGAAAGTCATCAATATGCTGTCATCGTTCAGCGACCTCCGCTTTGAGGCACTGTTCACCAACACTTTGCCGCAAGAGCGCATCGACTCCATCACTGGCTCACCATTTGTGCATCATGTCATTTTGACCGACAAGGACGGCAAAACCCAAGACATGAAAACATTCAAGAAGTTGATATTGAATGGTGTAACCGACTTTGGCGGCGATTATGGCGACTTGGATCGCGACCGCATGTACGCCCTCATCGACGGCGGCAAGGACTTCGTGCTCATCCAAAACTATGTTTTCGACAAGGTGCTCCACGATGTGCGCTACTACGAAGCTGGCAATCCCATCCAACTCCAGTTGGGCGGCTACATTGAGGTTTTGGAATAAGGCTATTTCTTTTTCAACAGTCCAACCATTTTGAAACCCACATCAGTGAATATGATTTGGGCGTTGCCGTTGCGCTCGATGTGGCGGATGGCCTCGTCTAAAAGTTCGGCGATTTCGGTCAAGTTGGTTGGATTGACGAAAGGCGCAAACTTCGAGTTGAAGGTTTTTTCCTCGTCGGAAAGCATGACGATTTCCGCAAGGTGGTTGTTGAACAACAGTGAATTGCGGACGATGCGCAAGCCGTAGTCCAACAGTTCTTTCTGCTTTTCACGACCTAATGTCTTGATGTTGGCCGAAAAATCGATGAGTTCAGGATAGGCCGCACGGAAACAGAGGCGCATCCATTGCTGGAAAGTGGTGAAGAAAAATTTCCTGTCCTCCGATTCCTTCACGAAGTGGCAGGCATTCAGCCAGTTGCCTTCCGAAATGACCGCCGCATCGTGGGCTTGTTGCGTCGGGCAACCGAGTCGCTCAACCAAAGCCGATTGCACCTCATTAATATCAATCGCCGGAATCTTCACCAAAGCCGTCCGCGACTTGATAGTGGCCAAAAGCTCCTCGCCATCTTCGGCGATGAGGAGGAAAACGGTCTTCTCGGGCGGTTCTTCGAGGAGTTTCAGCAGTTTGTTGGCCGTGTCCACGCGCATCTTCTCTGCCATCCAGATGATGGCGATTTTGTATTCGCCCTCGTAGGACTTCATGTTCAGTTTGCGCAGCAGCGAGGCCGCGTCGCGCACCGACATATAGCCCTGCTTGTTCTCCACGTCAATGAAACTGTACCAACTCGAAGTATCGACATACCCTTGATTCTGAACGACATACTCGCGCCATTCTTCCATGAACAAGTCCGATTCTGGGTCTTTCTTCACCTTTTTTGTGGCCGCTGTCGGCACAACGAAATGCAGGTCAGGATGTACCAATTTTTGCATCTTTTGGCAGGTGGGGCAAACGCCGCAACTGTCGGTCTCGGTGCGATTTGGGCAAAGGATATATTGGGCGTAGGCCAAGGCCAAAGGCAGTTTCCCGCATCCGGCAGGACCCAAAAAGAGTTGGGCGTGAGAAACGTGGTTTTCTCGCACGCTTTGGATGAGCCTTTGTTTTATGGCTGATTGGCCGATGACGTCTTTGAACTGCATTTATGCCTCCACACCGTGTTCATAAAGATATTCGGGAGCAATGTCGGCACCGTTGGCCCAAAAAATGGTATGATCAAGGCCAAATTGGATGAAATTGCCTTTGTCGCGCAAATCCGCAAAAGCGGGATAGGCAAGCAGCGGTGTCAAATCCACCTTACGCCGCTGGCCGTTGTTGAACGAGCAAAGCAGCGAATAATCGCCTAAGTACTCTACATCTGTGATTGTCAATAACATAACCTATCGTATTTTTTTGATTGTTTCTCCATTTTGGGCTTTTTCCCATAAATCCATCAACTCATTCTCGTGTTCATCCATGAACTGGTTGATGATGGCAACCGTTTTTGAACGCGCCGTGCCTTCGATGATACGGTCTTTGATAGTGATGGAAAAGTCGTCAGTTCCACTACGCACATGAATATGCGGTGGATTATGGTCGAAACCATAAATGTAAATCAGAATGCCTTGTATGACGAATATGGAACCCATAGCGTGGCTTAATTGATGGCAAAATTACAATTATTTTGTGGTTTTTGGCAGATTTCTGACATAAAAACGCAACTTTGCATCTGAAATCTTTCATACGAGCCACAACTTCACCTGCAAAACGATTGCCCTGATTCAGTTGGCCTTGGGGGAGAAGATTGTGGATATACCAAAATAGGAACATTTTATGAGCAATTTTACATTTGTGTTAAATATGTCGGAAAAATGTACTACCTTTGCGCTGTGAAACAAAAAACGAAAAACGATGAAGACAGCAACTTTAAAAACTCTCGAACAGACCGACAATGTTAGTCTTTACTCCATTTGCTTCGATGGCAATGCCATAAGCGAATATGAAACTTTTGTGCATAAGTTCAAAGAAGACGCCAAGCTCAATAACGAATACAAGACCATTCTTCTTGCCATCGAGAAAATTGTGGCGGTTGGCGCTTTTGAACGCTTTTTCAGACCTGAAGGAAAAATGAGTGACCGCGTGGCGGCTTTGGCGATTGATTCCCGAAAACTACGTTTGTACTGTTTGCGCATCTCCGACAAAATCCTGATTCTTGGTAATGGTGGAGAGAAAACAACAAAAACCTACGAAGAAAGCGAAGAATTGAGTGGCTACGTCATGGACTTGCAAGCCTTTGACAAACTACTTTTGGAAGCCCAAAAAGACGGCTCCATTACAATTGAAAAGAATGTGATTACAGGCATTGAAGGTAAAGTTTTCCAACTATGAACACCGAAACAAAAATAAAGTATTATTCCCCTATTTTGGAGGAAGCAACGGCTGCCATTACTCCGCAAGAACGAGCTGCTTTCGACCTGAATTTCAGCATTTCGGAGCGCATCTATGAGATTATCCAAAGCAAAGGGATGACCAAGCGCGATTTGGCTCGTTTGACGGGCAAAAAAGAGTCTGAAGTCTCGCGATGGTTCATGTTCGGCCACAACTTCACCTGTAAAACCATTGCCCTGATTCAGTTGGCCTTGGGGGAGAAGATTGTGGAGGTGGTGAAGTGAATGTATAATAAAGAAATACAATGTGTTATCGGATTATAAATCCTTATATTCGGAAGCCAGCGGATTGCAAATCCGCTGGAACTGGGTGGGCGGCGAACTCAGTTCTTTTTTTTCGCATTGCAAATGCTGATGCTTGAGGCGCACCCGCGTGTGCGCCCTGAACAGGGTATTCGTCCAAACAAATAGGGCGGACATATTAATAAAATAAGGGCGGACACATCACAACATGGGTCCGCCCTTACTAAGTGCTGTCGGGCTTGGGGGAGAAAGGTTTGAAATGGTACAGGTAATCTATTTCTTGGACTATTCCGGTCTTAGGTTCCAAGAAACTGATAATTTGGAAACTGGTATCACTCAGGATAGGACCTTTGAATTGGCCGACTGGGAATAGAAATGTTTTTGCCACAACTTCACCTGCAAAACGATTGCCATGATTCAGTTGGCGTTGGGAGAGAAGATTGTGGAGGTGGTGAAATGATTGTATAAAATTGAAATACAATGTGTTATCGGATTACAAATCCTCATATTCAGAAACCAGCGGATTGCAAATCCGCTGGAACTGGGATATACGACACGGTAATGCCGTTACACTGCATCGTCTTGCCCATCATGCAAACACCTAATGTGTTGTTAACTCTCTTGTGACTGACAGGCTCATTTTTAGTTTCCTGCTGAGCGAATGCTGTAAAGCCCAGCATTAATGCGATTAGTAATAATACTTTGATTTTCATTGAGATAATAATTGATTGTTGTTTTGACATAACATAATGGCTAAAAGTACTTTTACAATTAGTAGTTTCCAATAACAGTATTCGTGCTATCGGGTTTGGCAGAAAACTCACAAAAGTAATATGTCCATTCTATCGGCTTCGTTTCTGTCTTAATTCCTTGATTTATCCTGCTTACTTCTGTCATAACAAAGGTGGTGTCATTAATAATAACCCCTTCCTCTCTATAAACAAGATAGCCTAATTGCGTTGCTTTCCATCGCTCAAACATGATTTTGTTGCCTTCAACGAGAAATAATCCCCAAAACGCTTTTTTGTCTATTAACTGATTATGATGTAGAAGAGTTTCTCGTGCATATTCCATTAATTGAGACAAATCACCAGCGCCATTTCCTTGAAACAATACACCATTATTATAGAGAAATGTAATATCAGAATACTTTGTTCCATTTTCCCATGTTCGATAGAAAAACCCATCTATCCGTAATTCATTTCCTGAATACTGTGTTTTAGGAATTGTTAGAAAATCGTCCTTTGATGGATAGATTTTTGAACAACAACTT
>CACXUM010000042.1 GCA_902770835.1 uncultured Bacteroidia bacterium | reverse complement strand
CGACAATTCCGTCACATCCACCGTAGAGAGGTAATTGGCAGAATCAGAGCGGATTTCCTCGGGCAGTTCAAAGGTGTAGATGTCGTAGCCGCCTTTGCCACCTTCGCGTTGCGAGGATATAAAAGCCGTTTTGCCGTCAGCCGCCACAAAAAAGTTGATTTCATCGCCACTCGTATTGATGGGAAAGCCCAGATTTACAGGCTCTTGCCATTGTCCATCCTCTCCCCTGCGACTCATAAACAAGTCGAAGCCACCCATGCCAACGTGTTTGTCGGACGAGAAATAAAGCGTGTGACCGTCGGGATGGATGAAAGGTGCCATTTCAGTGCCTTTACTATTAATAGGTGTACCCAAATTCTGAGGTTCACCCCAAGTGCCATCGGCGTTGCGGCGGGCGCAATAGATGTCGGCATTGCCGTTTCGCCGCGAAACGAAATACAGTTCGCGTCCATCGGCACTCACGCAAGGCTGTGATTCCCAACTGCTTGTATTGATATTGCCTTTCAAGCGTTGTGGCATGGTCCATTTTTCGTTTTTCAACTCAGAAACATAAATATCGCAGCCACTGTCGCGACCCCAGCCGCAGCCCGTCAAATAAAGTTTTTTCCCGTCAGCCGAGATAAACGCGGCTCCGAGGTCAATGTCATCAGGAAAATCTGCAAACGAAAGCAACTGAGGCTCAGACCATTGCTCGCCGTCCCAAAGCGAAACAAAAAGAAACTCCTTTTGGTAGCCATCGCCCAATGGCATCTTGCGCGTGAACAGCAGTTGCGAGCCGTCAAACGACAGCATATTGACATATTCTTCGGCAGTAGAATTGATGGCCGCACCCAAACTCTTAGGCTCGAAACTCACGGGATGCTCCATCGTCCAGTCGCGGAAAGTGGCCAGTTCGAGCATTTCGGCCACCGTTTCATCCATCACTGCATTGCCTTTGGCCGCCTTTTGGTACCATCGCAGCAGGGCAATTTCGCGTTTGTAACTGCCACGGTTGTCATACAATCGCGCCAAAGTAACAGCCGCCGGCGGAAACAACATCGAGTCGGAGGCCAATGCGTTCTCGTAGCCAATCAGAGCCAAATCAAAGTCCTTGGTTTCCATCCCGATTTCGCCCTCAAGCAGCCAAGCCTCAGCATAGTTCGGATCCTCAACGATGGCCTTCAACACTTGTTGGTGCGCCTTAGCATAATCACGCATTTGGAAAGCCTTTTCAGCAGATTCATAGGCTTTTACGGCCTTCTTGGGGTGCTGGGGAAAGGCCTCCAACGCCATTAGAAGCATCAATCCTATCAATAAAAACCTTTTCATAGACTAATCTCCATAGGTGTACTTGGTCGGAAAAACATCACAAAATAAATTGGGACATACAAGGTGCGTCCTTCCTCGCGAAATTCGCGTTCATTCGACAGCACAACAGCCCGCTTAATATTGTAATCAGGGTTGGCGATGAACTTGTCCAAAGCCTTGTGGGTCGAATAGTCCTTGCCCGACTTGACCTCAAGCGGTACTGCCGACAAGATGTCGAAATCATCAATCAGAAAATCGACCTCACCCTTACTCTTGTTGTCGTAATAATAAAGGTCGAATCCGTGAGCCAACAATTCCGAAGCCACCACAGACTCGTACACCGAGCCAAGGTTAACACTCCTTTCGTCGTCAAGCACCGCCCTGATATTGTACTTGTAAAGCAAATTCGTGAGCAGGCCTACATCGTTCAGATAGAGTTTTATCAAATTCTTGATGGTCGACTCAAGCAAAGGAAACCTCGGATTGGAAATCGACTTCACCTCGATAGCAACACCAGCCTGTATCAAATACTCAAACTCATCGGCATAAGTGGCGTAGGTCTTCCCTTTCTTGTTCTCGATTTGATTGAACTGGACCCTCTTCTTCCTGTTTTCGAGATTGGAAGGAATCAAATCGTAAACACGCCTTATTTTCAACTTGTTTTCAGCATCATACTGAGCCGCATCCTCGCGATACAACTTTTGGATTCCGTCATGCACTCTGCGCACTTCCACGATATTATTGGTTTCAATGAACTTGTTTACTGCATCGGGAAGGCCGCCAACGAGCAAATATTTCTTGAAAAGGTCGAGGAAAACGCGATGCATTGTTTCGTCAAGACCATGCTTTGCATTAAAAGATTGTTCCAATTGGTTTATGGCCTCTTCTCCAACGCCATTAGCCCAAAGAAATTCCTCGAAATCAAGTGGATACATTCTTATAATTTCAATTCGTCCACCCGGCTTAGAGAGCGTTTCGTTCAAGGCAATGCCCAATTGCGAACCACTAACAATGTAGGTATACCGGTCGTCATCCTTCAGGAACTTCAGAAGGGTTAGCAATTCAGGATAGACTTGGATTTCATCGATGAAAACGAGAGTGTTGTTTTTCTTCTTCAATTTGGAGCCTGCCACAGTACTCAGCCTGAAATAGAAGTCGGCCACCGAGCCAGTCTCCTCAAAAGCCTTGCTCCCTTTCTTGTCGTCATACATATTAATTTCAACGAAATTGGGAAACAATTCCTTACCCACCATCCTGATAATAAAGGACTTGCCAACCTGCCGCGCCCCATCAACAATCAAAATCTTGTTGCTGTTCGAGGCAAGGTGCATCTTGATTCTTTCTGCAATCCTACGCTTCAGCATAATGACTTTTTCTCGTTATTTCACGCCGCAAAATTACACTTTTTCCAGAAATTTCAAGCAATTTTTGTGACTTTTTCCACTTTTTTTGACCAATTTTTGTGACTTTTTCCAGTTTTTTGAAGCCATTTTCGTGACTTTTTCCGACTTTTCAACCCCTGTTTTCGTGACTTTTTCCAAGTTTTTGACCCTCATTTTCGTGACTTTTTCCAGTTTTTCAGAGGTCATTTTTGTGACTTTTTCCGATTTTTCTCCATCCATTTCCAGAAATCCACCTCAAAAACCCTTGCGGTCATGGAATGGGTAGTCTCTGCCGAGATGAAGCATTTCCCTTCATCGAAGAAGCAAATGCCTTCGGCCTGGCAAGTGACCAATTGTGGCATTTCGAAACGGCGGTGCGACAACTTCACTCCAGCCTCATCGAAGTCGAAGATGATGTATATGAACGGCCTCCATATCGGCTTCTCATAACCAACGATGACCAAAACCTTGTTCTTGCGGTCATAATCGGCGCCAGTAACCAAGCCTCGCGAATCGAAGCCGTTGACCACCTCTGCCTTATGTTTTCCGGGCGTTTTCGGAAGGCGGTAGAGGCGTGTGGTGCCCGTTTCCCAGCCTTTGCTGAGCAGATAAAGATACTCTTCCGTGGCAAACATCGCCTCGCAATCGAAATCATGCAATTTGCGTTTCTCGAAGTTCGTTTGGTCGGCAAAAGCAAAATCAATGGTATTGACCACTACATTGGTGTCGCCTTCAACGGGAATGGCCGATAACGGGAAGGTGTAAATCCGAAGTTTGTCGCGGCTGCCCTTGTTGTTGCCGAAGTCGCCCACAAAAACGGTTTCCCCGTCGGTACAAACATCCTCCCAATCCTTGTTCCTCGCATTGGAGAGGGTGATTCTTTGCATCACTTCAAATGTCACGGTATCAAGTGCGTACAATATCGGTTTCCCGCCGCTGTCGTTGTGCGTCCAGAGTTTTCCATTGTGGAAAAACAGTCCCGAAGTCTCGCGAACCTCCTTCGGCAATTCCGCCTTAAGATTCAGGCCAAATATGGGAGAGAAGCCCGCCTCGCCCCCCTCTTGCGCCCATGTCAAGGAGGAAAGCAGCAATAACATCAAAACGGAGAGTATGGCTTTCATAGCGGAATAATTACGGGACAAAAATAGACAAATTACCTTGAATCTTGCAAAAACAAAGACGAAACCACCAAAAACCAGCAGTTTCGTCTCGTTATGATTTTTGCTTCATCATTTCGGATAAACCTCGCCCTTAGCAGCCTTCAACGTGTTTTGCAGCAGTGAAACTATAGTCATCGGGCCAACGCCACCCGGGACGGGAGTGATTCTTGAGGCCACTTTGTAGACCTCGTCGTAGTCCACATCGCCCAAAATCTTGTAACCCTTCGGGCTGGTCGGGTCGTCGATGCGGTGGATGCCCACGTCGATGACGACTGCACCGGGCTTCACCATGTCGGCTGTCACGAACCCCTGCTTGCCGATGGCGGCAACAAGAATGTCCGCATTGCGGCAAATTTCGGGCAGGTTCTTGGTGCGGCTGTGGCACAAAGTGACAGTCGAATCGATGCCCTTGCGCGACATGAGAATGGCCATAGGCGTACCCACAATGTTGGAGCGGCCCAACACGACCACATTCTTGCCAACCGTTTCAATGCCAGAGCGTTTGATGAGTTCCATGATGCCGTTGGGCGTGGCTGGAATGTAGCAAGGCAAGCCCAACATCATGCGACCCGCGTTAATGCTCGTGAAACCGTCCACGTCCTTTTTGGGGTCAATGGCGTTGATGACCTTGTTCTCGTCAATCTGTTTGGGCAGCGGCAGTTGGATGATGTAGCCGTTGATTTCAGGGTCATTGTTGAGGAATTCGACCATGTCGAGCATCTCCTTTTCCGTCGTCGTAGCAGGCAGGCGATACACCGATGAGGTCATGCCCACCGACTGGCAGGCTTTCTCCTTCGAGGCCACGTAAGTCTTGCTCGCACCATCGTCGCCCACGATGACCGCCGCCAAATGCGGAGCGGCAATGCCTTTGTCAATCATTCCTGCGACTTCCGCCGCAATTTCCTTCTTGATTTGTTCGGCAATGAGTTTGCCATCAATGATTTTATTGTCCATATTTAACTACTTAATTATCTTTGTTTTAACTTTTGAACTACGGATTTCACGGATTTGACAGATTTGATTCTATAAATATCATGTTATCAGTTTAATCCGTACAATCCGTAGTTTCTTACCTCCGTTTCATCGCCCCCGCCATGCGCATCAGTTTCTTCCCGCCGCCAGTCGTCATCATGCGCATCATCTTCGAGGTCTCCTCGAATTGCTTCACGAGGCGGTTCACCTCTACAATGCTCGTGCCGCTGCCGTCAGCGATACGCTTGCGGCGTGTGCCGTTCAGCAGTTTCGGGTTCTCGCGCTCTTGGGGTGTCATCGAATAAATGATGGCCTCGATGCTCTTGAAAGCGTCGTCGTCAATTTCCTCGCCCTTCATGGCTTTGTCCATGCCGGGAATCATGCTGGCGAGTTCCTTCAGGTTGCCCATCTTCTTGATTTGCTGGATTTGCTTCAGGAAGTCGTTGTAGTTGAACTCATTCTGGGCTAATTTCTTCTGCAACTTGCGGGCTTCTTCCTCGTCGAATTGCTCTTGGGCACGTTCCACGAGGCTGACAATGTCGCCCATGCCGAGGATACGGTCGGCCATGCGCTTGGGGTGGAACACATCGAGGGCATCCATCTTCTCGCCAATACCGACGAACTTGATGGGTTTTTCCACCACCGTGCGGATGGTGAGGGCCGCACCGCCACGGGTGTCGCCGTCGAGCTTGGTCAGCACCACGCCGTCAAAGTCGAGGCGGTCGTTGAAGGCCTTGGCCGTGTTCACGGCATCCTGACCCGTCATCGAGTCCACCACAAACAAGGTCTCGTGCGGATGCACCTTTTCCTTGATATTGGCGATTTCGTTCATCATCTCCTCATCGACGGCCAAACGACCGGCAGTATCGATAATGACCACGTTCTTGCCCTGACTGCGGGCATGGTTGATGGCGTTTTGGGCAATCTGCACAGGGTTTTTGTTGCCTTCTTCGCTATACACCTCAACCTCAACCTGTTGACCCAACACCTTCAACTGCTCAATGGCGGCAGGACGATACACGTCGCCAGCCACCAACAGCACTTGCTTGCTGCGTTTGCGTTTCAGATAGGAGGCCAATTTTGCCGAGAAAGTGGTCTTACCGGAACCTTGCAGACCCGCGATAAGGATGATGCTCGGTTGGCCTTTCAGGTTGATGTCGACGGCATCGCCGCCCATCAGTTCGGCCAACTCGTCATGCACAATCTTGACCATCATCTCGCCCGGTTTCACCGAGGTAAGTATCTCTTGTCCAAGGGCTTTCTCCTTAATGTTGTTGGTCACATCCTTGGCAATCTTATAGCTCACGTCGGCATCGAGCAAGGCGCGACGGATTTCCTTCATCGTGTCGGCCACGTTCACTTCGGTGATATAGGCCTGTCCCTTAAGGACTTTGAACGAGCGTTCTAATTTTTCGCTTAAACCTTCAAACATAATTCTCAAAATTTGGGTGCAAAAATAGGAAAAAAAGATGAATAAGACGAAAACAATGCCAAAACCTCACTTGGATGGCAACGCCTTGATATTCTCCAAGAAATCCTTCTCCACTTGGCTCAATGTGCGTTGCTGGTATTTCTTGTATTCGTTGGTGGCGTGTTCGATGGCTTGTTGATGCGTTACAGTTCCTGCGCCTTGAAGCAACTTTTCTCCGCTCATCGTCAAAATGTTGTCCAAATGTGCTGCCCAGTCTTTCATGGTCATCACTTGTTGGCGTTCCGCTTGTCGTTCTGCAAAGTCCAAGTATCCTGAAACAATCTGTCCCATAGCCCGCAACTCCTTTTCATCTAAATAGTTCTTTGCAATGACGGCATCTTTCAGATGCGGTCTGTCGCCCTCAAATGTCATCAATCCCATAAATTCCTTTTCGGCATCAGCGCGACTGACAATGACTTCGGCGGCAGTTTGCCCATGCACGGCATAATGAATCTTGTTCTGCACCCGCTTGAAAAACTCAATGGAAATATCGGCTTGAGGATTGTAGTCGATGCTTGTAGCGTAAATATCAAGCACTTGCCTGTAAAAAACCTTTTCTGAAGAACGGATGTCGCGAATGCGTTCGAGAAGTTCCTTCCAGTAGCCGCCCCCGCCGAGATTTTTCAGTCGGTTGTCGTCGAGGGCGAAGCCTTTGCGAATATACTCTTTGAGTACGCCAGTAGCCCAAATACGGAATTTGGTGGCTTTGGTTGAATTGACGCGGTAGCCAACTGAAATGATGGCATCGAGATTGTAGAAATCCACCAACTCCGATACTTCGCCTCTAAAACCTCGATTTACGACTATTTCCATTTTGGAAATAGTCGTGTTTTCAATCAGTTCACCTGCTTCAAATATGTTTTTTAAATGCTTGTTGATGGCAGACACACCTACTCCAAAAAGCTGAGCCATAGCCTTTTGAGTGGCCCATAAGGATTCATCTTCGATAATCACTTGTATGACACCTTCCTCGTCTGGTAGCTGGTATAATATGAATTGGGTTTTGTTGGTCATAGATTATTTCTCCTCCTTATATTGTAAAAGTATTTTATTAAGCCGCACAGATTCGTTCTTCTCCAATTGATCGGAAAGGATTGCTTTAATTAGAACATCTTTAACTTCTTTTTTACATATCAAATCTGCAATTATCAAATCATCCAGTTTTAAAATCCAATTAACTTTAATCTGATTTTTATTATTGTAGCCCAATGGATTTAAATAAAACATATATTGCTCATGCTGCATTCCAAAACCATCAATAATAGAATAAACATTTGAATATAAATCGCTGTTGCGCATTTTGGCAAGATACCAACATACACTTGTTAATTGCTCTTTTTTGAATCCCGAAGTATAGTTAGGCTTTTTCAATAATTCTTCAAAATGGTCCACATTGTCTATTTTCACTTTTATTCGTTCCATAATAATCAGATACATCAACAATTGATTTGTATATTGCTGTACGTATTCACTAAATTGTTCTTGCAGTGTTTTAGGCAATACTTCAAATAACGCAAGGCCTAATCGTCCGTCAGAACTGTGATGTAATACAGACACATCTTTTATTCTATCAAAAACCAGACCGTCTATTATCAATTTTTCTTTAACCGCATTTGCTAGATTCACAGAGTTTAACTGGTCTAATAAAATGGCATCCTCCAATAGATTCATCGCCATTTCATTTGACGGAGGACAACGTTTAACCATTTTATACAAATCTTTTTCAATTGTTCTACCAAGTTGAACACACCATAAATCGTGAATGATAATATATAGATTTTCGGCAGCTTTTTCTGATATAATTGTTTTTGATTTGCTAATCAAAAACACCATATTCCCTATTATGCTACTTAGTACTTCCATTTTGAAAGGAAGGTGTTTAAATCTTCCATTTGTAATTAAGGATTTATATAGATTTGTTATAAAAGATTCAAGTTCACGAATGGCATCTTGGTCAAAAATAATCTCCGAAACTTCGTATTGTAAAAACAATTCTGATAATTCATTTGTGTTGATAAAAAACAACAATATGGATAGATGAGATTTGTTCAAAGCTTCAATTCTAGTTGTTTCATACCCAAATACAGCTATATTATTTCGTGTCATATGACTATTTATAATCCCTGTAATAGTATCTTTCACCATATTGGGGTAATAGGGATTATTAAATTCTATACAATTTGACAAGCAAAAATTGACAGTTCGCAAATATTTAGAAAGCAGGCTATAGATATTGCTATTTAATGAAGCACCTCCTCTGTCAGCTAGTTTTTTATGTCGATGAATTTGACGTGAGAGTTCGTCTGCTTCTTTTGATTTTTCACTAAATAATCGGTATGAAACCAGATCTTTAAGTGTGTTTTTTATCGGATTATCAATAGGAAGTTTTAATAGGATTGTATCTAAATCGAACTGATCTATTTCATCCAAAATGCTATCGGGGTCAATAGTAGGGTTCCCTAACACCTCATAATAAACTCTATTTCGAATATGATACATATTATACAAACATATAAAATACAAAACATACAATTCCTTATCCCAAAACTCAGGCAGAAGTATTTTATATCTTTGGTACGCATCATAGTATTTCCCGATACGACATAATAAATATGGTAAAAACAAATCTTTGGAATTGTAATTTATTCCCTGTTTCTCTAATAATCTTAATGCATCAAACAACTCGTTAAAATCCAAATTATAAAAGAAATCCACGGGGTGCTTTTCATCTACTCTATTAGATACTTTATCACAATATGCATCATTCAGCACCTCAAATCTGTCAATTTCATATATTTGATTATTATATGCTTGAAGCAATAGAAACAACCTTTGTTCTTTTGGATGTTTCTTTACAAATTCACGTTTCCCCTGGTATGTCTTTAGTTTTTCCCCTAAACTTTTAAAATACTGTGAATTTAACTGTAAGCCTGTCGAATGATAATTCCAATACTCAAACGAACCTTTAGGAAATAAATAACGCAAGCCCTCACCCATCACTGATAACTCTGTTTGTATTGATTTCAGTTTTTTGTATAGAATTATCAACAAGTCATCAGAACCATCATCGTTTATTTCTCTGATGATTCTCAATTGTTTATATAGGATTTGCCCTTTCGATGAACTGAATTTGTCAAGTATACCAGTTTCAATACTAATACCATAATCAGATAAGTAATCATCTGGATTGTATATGTCAACTATATTTATGCCTTTATTTTCATAGTATTTTGACAACTCTTTGTCAATGTTTTCATCTGTTAGCATATAAACTCGTTGCATATCTTGATCTAAAATCATCTTGATATCATTCAATATCATTTTGAGATTCAAATCTGCAAAAGAAAAGCCAATAAACAATACGACATTTGTTGTAAACAAAGAAGTCACAAATGACCGGATCAATGGAAAGTGTGAAGCATAATTGTAATAATCTTCTTCGGTAAGCACGATGTTTCCAGCCTTAAAGTCACCATGCATTTTTACAACCTTGTTTGGATAGCGATTATATGGAAGGTCCGAATCTTGTCTTATGACATCATACTGCTTATAATTTGCTTGTATTGATTGCTCGACAAGATTATCATAATTGGTTGTAATGATGTGTACGGGGTTTAATTTCAGAATAGCATTATGAATAGGGTTATATGCCACACGCCCATCTTTAAGAATACTACGTACCTTTTCAAGATATGCTTTGTTCCCATAAGTATCTTTATATATTTGAGCAACTTTTAAGTCGTCGGTTTCTTTATTGATACTACTAGGTAGCTCTTCTTTAAAAGCCTTGGTCAAGGAACTCCAAGTTGGCACTCCAGAATTGGCAGAAACGCCCGCACCGACAAAAACAACCAATTTGTTTTGAATGCTTGCTTCGTGTAAATGAAACAAATGTGTGATTTGTATATTGTTATTCATAGAATATCCTTCCTACTATTGTTTTTCATATTCTTCTTTGGTGATTCCAATTTCTGGTTCCACCACCAGCACTTCATCATAACTCAACCCATACAATTTGTAAACCAACAAATTTATCTTTTCCTCCATTGCTTCTGTTTCTTCATTTGGGTCTGTATTCTTGGCTGTCAAGACTTCATTCACTAAAGAAATAATGGATTGTTGTTGCTCATTCGTTAAAGAGGGTATTGGAAAATCTTTAATATCTTGTATCAGGATTTTTGGGAAAGCACCCTTTGTCGCTTTTGGAGAATGGTTAAAATGATAAAATGTCGCAAGTTTTGAATTTAATATTGCAAGAACGACTTCAAGTGAATATGTTTCACTATCAAGAACTATCAAAATAGAAGGATCATTATACAATTCTTCGGTAACAATACTTGCAAAAATTGAAGGATTCGTAATTTCCCTAATCAAAAGACGCTTGCCGTTGAAATACTTGGGCTGTCTAGGATTTGCTATTCCAGTACAATAATCGATGTATTCTTTCCCATTCCATTTTGTTTCATATCTTTGAACATCTTCGCCCCAAAGCCATTTATTATACCCATCAATGTAATCAAAATGATGGTATGCTCTATTCTTAATTGTTGCTTCATCTTGCCCTTTATATTTATCATAAGCAATTAATCCTTGGCTTATTTCAGGAAAAAATGAAGACAATGGATTTCCATGTGCCCTGATTTTATTCACTATTCTATTAATTTGAATTTCAATAGAAAAAGCTAATCCCCAATTTATATTCATTGGCATTATTTCTTGTTCTGAAATCGACATGTCTGGCCGTTCAATAAGTTCTTCTATTGATTTTACATTCTTTGTGTTTTTATAGCCTACAGAATGAGAGCCATTCTCTCTTTTTTCAAACTGAATAATTGAATTCCTAACTTTTGCTTCTTCAAAAATGCTGAATTGAGAGCAATCAAGAACTTTATTGAGTTCCCATTGAGAGAACAAATTAAGCCTCCATTGTTTCGCATAAGTATTGAATAGCCAAGTATTAGGGACTATGTAGGACAGTACGGCATTATTATTCAATATTTTTCTAGCAAGAGAGATGAAATAATAATAGATTTCATAATCAGGAACTTTCCCTATAGTTTTCAACAATACATTTCTATAATCATCTTTTATTGAAACGCCATAAGGTGGATTACCAATAACAACATCAAATCCAACAAACTTTCCTTCATCATCGAGAACTTCGGGAAATTCCAACATCCATTCGAGTGAGTTGCTGAAAATGCCCGATTCTTCAGCTTTTTTATTCCATTCTTCATCAAACAAATCGAGTTGCACTTCATTACGAATCTTGCTCTTAATGCTTTTTATAAGATATTCAACCCGTCTTTTGTTTTCTTTGTTGTTTTCGTTTTTATACTCGACAACTGCATCACGATAATCTTTAACACGCTTTCTAAATGCGGCAGTTTTTACTTCGTTATCAACATCTTTATATATTGAATGGCCAACATTCACAGGAATTCTACTCACAAGCGAGTTACCACACTTTATGTTGATATCAATGTTCGGCAGTGTTTCAAGTTGGGTATAGCCGCTTTCTTCAGTGTAGTATGCATTCTTCAAAAGTTCAATCCATAGGCGCAAGCGGCAAATGTAAACGCTGGCAGGGTTGATGTCCACACCAAAAAGACAGTTTTCGATAAGAGTTAGTTTTTCGTTAAACAGTGTTTCCTGCACCCGCCGGCGTTCGCCATTATTCGCATTGTAAATGAACGGATTACCTTCACCATCCAAAACAGAAATCTCATCATTTTCAAGGCGAAGCTCCCAATCACTGTTTTTGATACGCTTTCCATCTTTATCAACCAGAATGTTCAAGTACGATTTTATGTAAAGCAAACGATTCAAAACAGAAACAAGGAAATGTCCACTACCTACCGCAGGGTCGCAAATTGTTATCGAATTAATAATTCTATTAGCTTCCTCCCTATTCTCTATCTCGTTTGCAACGTCGTCAAGACTATTACATTTCCATCCTTTTTCATCGTTAAACTTCTGGATGACGGCCTTTTCTATGGTTTCTTTTGCCATGTATTCAGTGATAAAGCCTGGCGTAAAAAACGAGCCATCCTTATAACCGTTGATTTTCTCGAAAATCAAGCCGAGCACGGAAGCATTAATCAACGTCTTGGAATCTTGTGCTATCCCTCCACTCCCTTCACTTGAAAAATTGTATGCGTCCAAAAACTTGAAAATATATGCAAGATTATCCATCTCCCCAGTGAGTCTTCTGCCTCTTTCGTTTTTGAGTACAGTCTGTTTATATAGCGCGAGAGGTTTGTTTTGGATTCCGTGAATCAGCAAAAAATGTTCATCTTCGCTTTCTTCAAAAAGAGAACTATTCAAATAAGGAACATATTTATATTTTTCGCGGATTTCATTGTCACGGTCTTCCACTTTCCGCCCCAGAACCTTGAAAAACAGAATGTTCAATTCGTCAAAACTATCTACTTTCTCTATTGTCAGAAAGCGGTAGTTGGCATCGCCTTGTTGGTATGCTATCTGCTGGCTTTCCACAAGTTTTAAGAAAAGAAGTCTGTTTATCCATGTGATAACCAAACGCAACGCGGTTTCAAAAAGTCTTTGCTCATCCAAAATTCGGTCTTCAAGTTGATAGATGGCACTTTCCAAAAGGCTTGCTTTATTTCGGTCTTTTTCTGCTTTGCGGCGAATGAGTTTCTTACTGCCCACCTTCTTCTCTTCAAGCCCAATAATGTGCAAAAGTTCTGCGTAGAAATTTTTGTCCAAACTGTTGGAATCATTTGCAAACGGTTTGTTGAGCAAGTACTCTGGGGATAGGATTTTATATAAAGGTATAAGGCCATCATCTTTTTTCTCTACAAAATCCTTTGTTGAGAAATGGATTATTGTAAAGTCCTCGTTTTCAAACCATTTTGCAATCGCAGGCTTTGCGCAGTTTTCGTAAAAATATGATGTTTTGTTGTCTGCAAGCTGTCCTAACTCAAACTTCTTGAACAGGTCGACAATCGGGTTTGTCTTTGCCAAAAAGAAACGGCTAAAGTCCTTTGCTTCAAAGATATAGAAATCGTTGTAATTGGATATGATAATATGCTTTAATTCGTTGTTTCCAAATATAATGGATTCCTTCAAAAAATAATACACGCATTCCTGTAACGCCTTGCAGTTAAGGTTTCTCTCATTAAACATCTCTGCGGTATTCGTAGGCGATTTAGCTTCGATAATGACAGCAGGTTTTGCTTCTGTTCCCGTGCCGTTAAAGATGACCAAGTCTTCCCTCCCATTTGTATTCACAGCATAATTGGGGCTATACCATGTATTTGATAGGAAATCACGGATAAGACCTTTGTGATATTCTTCGCTCTCATTCTCTTTTCCATTCTGTATATATGTATCAAAATTAGTGGAAAGTTTTTCAATTTCCGATTTAAGCACTGGCAGTTTGTAAAATGTAGTGCTTACTGCTTTTTTGGGTGTAATGATTTTGAACATTTTTCAAAATGATTTTATCGCTGCAAAGGTAGAAAAAATTCCATCAAAATCCAAGTTATTCAAAAATTCCAAACAACTGAATGTGTCAGCAACCATCCGACATCTAAAGCTGGTTCAATGTACTCACAATACTTTAGTTATGCTAATTCCTCAAACTCCCCACCGGCACCACATAAACGCCGTCATCCCTTTAATATAAAAAATCGTCGTTTTTGTAAAAACAATCATAAATAACTAAAAATAAACAAATTGCATAAATACAAATTTTCTCATTTGGGAACTTGGCACGATTTCATTTGGGAACTTGGCACATTTTCATTTGGGAACTTGGCCGATTTTTGTTTGGGAACTTGGCAAAATGCCATTCGGCGAGTTGGCGGATTTTTGTTCGGCGAGTTGGCGAAATTTTCAAAACACAAAAGAATAATGCGCCATTCCATCAAATTGTTGTACTTTTGTCTGCTCAAAAAATCATCATCATGATTAAAGAAAATCTCAATAAAATCCGTGCGACGCTGCCAGAAGGCGTGACTTTGGTAGCCGTCAGCAAGACCAAGCCCGTCAGCGACTTGCAGGAAGCCTACGATGCCGGGCAGCGCGTTTTCGGCGAAAACCATGCCCTTGAGATGCGCGACAAGCATGAGGCACTGCCGCAAGACATCCAATGGCATTTCATCGGCCACTTGCAGACCAACAAAATCAAATACATCATCCCTTTCGTCACGCTCATCCACAGCATCGACTCGGCCAACCTGCTCGAAGCCGTCAACAAGGAAGCCAAAAAGCACGACCGCGTTGTGGATTGCCTGCTTCAATTCCACATCGCGCAAGAGGAAACCAAATTCGGCCTTGACCTCGAAGAAGCCCGACAACTGCTTGATTCAGAAGCGTTCAAACAAATGGAAAACGTGCGCATTTGCGGCGTGATGGGCATGGCCACCTTCACCGACGACGAGGCCGAAATCCACAAGGAGTTCAAGCACCTGAAAGCGATTTTCGACACGCTGAAACACGATTATTTCCCTAACCAGCCGCAGTTCAAGGAGATTTCGATGGGCATGTCGGACGACTATCCGATTGCCGTTGAGGAAGGTGCGACGATGGTGCGTGTGGGGAGCAAAATCTTTGGAGCACGATTTTACAATGGCCGATAGCCAATGACTATGGCCTGCTCCGACAACAGGTGCGAACTTCAACCTTTGGGTGAAGCAAGCCATAGCCATAAGCCATAGGCCATAGTCGGAAAATGAACAACAAATAAAATGACTTCACTATTACCATTATTACTACTCGCCGTCGGTTTCGTCGCCCTCATTTTGGGCGCGAACTGGCTCGTCAATGGGGCCACCAGCGTGGGCATCCGCGCGAAATTGTCGCCGCTCATCATCGGCTTGACCATCGTGGCTTTCGGCACTTCGTTGCCTGAAATGATCGTCAATGTGTTCTCGTGCATCAAAGGCAGTCCAGGTCTTGCCATCGGCAACATCATCGGGAGCAACACGATGAACATTTTGCTCATCCTCGGTGTGAGTTCGCTCATCTGGCCCATCGACGTGAGCCGCGTTTCCATCCGCCGCGACATCCCTGCCGGTTTTTTGGCCACGCTTGCCATCACCCTGATGGCCAATTATTTCTTCACGGGTCAAGCACGCACAATCAACTGGATTGAAGGCATTGTCCTCTTGCTGATGGGTTTCGCCTACCTGCTGTTGACAATGCTTAAAAACGACCCGAAAGAGGAAACCGAAGACATTCAGGAAGCCATGCCGTGGGGCAAAACCATTCTTGCGTTAATTGCTGGAATTATAGGACTTTACATTGGCGGAGAATTGGTTTCCCGCAATGCACAAATCTTGGCCAAACAATGGGGCATGAGTGAAAGTACCATCGGATTGACCGTGGTGGCTACTGCAACTTCCCTTCCCGAACTCATCACCTCCATTGTGGCCGCGCTGAAGAAAAACTCAGGCATTGCCATCGGCAATGTATTAGGTTCCAATATTTTGAATATCTTCATGGTGTTGGGCATCAGTGCGCTCATCACACCGTTGCCTTTCGACCCGATGATGAACAAGCAATTGATGATTCTCTTCGCCGCCAACATCCTTATGCTGATGTTCGTTTTCACAGGCAAAGGCCGCAAAATCTCCCGCTGGGAAGGAGCTTTGCTCACTTTAGGCTATGTCGGGTTCATGTGGTTTTCGCTGGTGATGCGATAATAGCTCACGCAGTATTTTTCTCACGCAGAAATCGCAGAACTATGGGAAACCTACCGGACAATAGTTTACTCCGCTTTGCGCTTCTGCGGATTCTGCGGATTCTGCGTGAAACAAAAAAAGACCCGTCTTTTGGACGAGTCTTCATGTGATTGATTCTCTTGATTCCCAATCAATCAGCCAATTGGAAGGCGGTCTTCACGGCCTCGTAGTTGCTGTAGTCAACATCGCTGCGGTTGGAATAGACTGAAGCCTCAATGGCCACAATTTTGAACCTATGGGTGTCGGGACGGTCAACTTTCCAGAAATCGCTTTCCGTCCAGAAAATGCGCACGCCACCGTCGTTGAGCGTAGCAACTTCAATTGAAGCCTCGTAAAGGTTGGGGTTGCCATTCTCATCATCGTCAGGGCTGTAGTAGTAGGTAAGCGGAACTTGCGACCAAGTGCCTTCGACATCCATGTAAACGAGCACTGCGCCATAATTGTAAACATTGTTATTGATGGCAGGATAATCAATAGTTACAATGTAACGGCCTCTTTCATGCCCTTGGCCATCGGTGAAAAGACGATCCCATTCCCAGTTATTGGGATAGACGGTTAATGTCGAAGAGGCAACGTTGGCGTTGCCATCATGTCCTGCGGGGCCTTGCGGACCCATCGGGCCGCGACACGAGGCCATCGCGAAAACGGCCAAAACCGTCATGCAGATAATACTTAACTTTTTCATTTTTAGAGATTTTTAATTATTAAACTTAAATTTGATTTTCATTTGACGCTGCAAATTTACTACAAATATCTTGCCGAAATGTTCCACATCGGAAAAACAATCTCAAAAAAACGTAATTTTGCCGCATGAAAAACAAAAACTACATTGTTCATTTGGCCGGCATCGTTGCCATGATTTTTTGGGGGATGTCGTTTGTTTGGTCCACGCAAGTGTATGAAAACCTGAACCCTACGGCGACCATTTTCCTTCGCTTGGTGGTGGCCACCATCTTCCTCACCGCGATACTTTTCGTATTTCGCCTCAACGAGAAAGTCAAGAAAGAGCACTTGGGGCTTTTCGCTTTGGCGGCCATGTTCGAACCGTTCCTCTACTTCATTTTCGAGGGCTACGGGCTGAAAAACACCTCCCCCATCATCGGTTCGGGCATCATCGCCATGATTCCCTTGGTGACGCCCATCGCCGCGCGTATCTTCCTGAAAGAGAGGCTCACACCGATGAACATCGTGGGATTCATCACCTCATTTGTCGGCGTTATCGTGCTGCTGCTCAACAAAAACCTTGAGTTCACCGCCTCGCCCAAAGGCATCCTTTTCCTATTTGGAGCCGTTATGGTGGCCGTGGGCTATTCCATCGCGCTCATCAAACTGACAAAACTCTACAAACCGTTGACAATCACTTGGATGCAAAACATCATCGGGATGATTTACTTCATTCCAGTGGTGTTCATCATTGAGCGATTTGAGCCGTCCAATTTTGCCAATGTGGGAGGCTACATCGTGCCTTTGGTCTGCCTTGGCGTGTTTTGCAGTTCCGTTGCCTACGCCTTATGGGCGTTCACTTTCAGCAAGTTAGGCGCATCGCGGGCAAATGTCTATTCCAACCTGATTCCCGTATTCACGGCCATTTTCAGTTATTTCATCATCCACGAAGCCTTGACTGCGAACAAAATCATTGGCATTTTGGTGGTCGTGGTGGGATTGGTGCTGTCGCAAATGAAAGGGACAAAGCAATGATCACAAGTAAGGCAAATCCTAAAATAAAGAACCTCGTCAAGTTACAAAAGGCTTCGGAACGCCGCGAGCAAAACCGTATCCTCATTGAAGGCCAGCGCGAGATTGACCGCGCACAGAAATGTGGTTTTCAAATCGAGCAGCTCTACGTGTGTGAGCCGCTTTTGAGGACACCTTTGAACATCAAGGCCGACTTTACTGAGACTGTCACCGAAGAGGTTTTCGACAAAATCGCCTACCGCGAGGGCAGCGATGGGCTTTTGGCAGTAGCCAAGCCCAAGTACAAGAGCCTCAGTGAGTTCAAGCCACGGAAAGACGCGCTGATTATCGTGTTGGAGACCGTGGAGAAGCCAGGCAACCTCGGTGCCGTGATGCGCACCGCCGATGCCGCTGGCGTGGATGCCGTCATCGTCGCCGACCCCGCCACAGACCTTTTCAATCCTAATGCAATACGGGCAAGCATAGGCTGCATTTTCAGCGTCCCCGTCTATGCCTGTTCCACCGAGGAATGTATCAAATGGTTGAAAAAGAACGAAATAACAATTTATTGCACCTACCTCAAAGCCTCTATCGACTACCTTGATGCCGACTTCCGCAAAGCCTCTGCCCTCGTCATGGGCACCGAGGCCACGGGCATTTCCGAGGCTTGGGTGGAAGCCGCCGACCAAAACATCATCATCCCCATGAACGGCATCGCCGACTCGCTCAACGTGTCGGTGACTACTGCCATCGTCACTTTTGAGGCCATCAGACAACGCCGTAAACCATGAAAAAGGACTATTTCCTGCTGCATCTTTCCGTTTTCATCGCGGGTTTCACAGGCGTTTTGGGTCGCCTCATCACCTTGGATTCGGCCATTTTGGTATGGTGGCGCATGGCTGCGGCGGCGGTGATAATGTTTTTGTATTTGCGTTTTATACCAACACGGCGCGGTGCGGCGGACGCATTCGATGCGTCCCTACAGCGATACAAATTTGGTGACGTTTTGCAGATGGGCGGCGTGGGAATGTTATTGTGTCTGCATTGGGTGTTTTTCTATGCCTCCATCAAGGCCAGCAACGTCAGCATTGGCGTGGTGTGTTTTTCGTTGGTCGGGTTTTTCACGGCCTTGTTCGAGCCTATCATCAACAAACACAGGTTTTCGGGGCGCGAATTTTTGTTCAGCCTGCTCACCATCCTTGGCATCTACCTCATTTTCCATTTCGATTCGCGCTATCGGTTGGGCATTGTTTTGGGTGTGGTTTCATCAGCCTTGTATGCGCTTTTTGCCATTGCCAATCAAAGGGTTGGGAAGCATTACGAGGCCAAGAATATGCTGCTTTGGGAGATGGTCGGCGGCCTCATCGGACTGACCTGCCTGATACCTTTATATAATATGTTCATCCCCGTCGGACGGCTCTATCCTGTCGGGATGGATTACGCCTATCTTGCCTTCATGGTCGTGATTTGCACCATTGGGCTTTGCCTACTACAAATCATTGTCTTGCAGAAAATTCCAGCCTTCACCGTCAATCTGACCTACAATTTGGAACCCGTCTATAGCATCATCCTCTCGATGTTCATTTTCAGCGAATACAAGGAGTTGAATTTCTCGTTTTGCATTGGCATTGCTTTGATAATACTATCTGTTTTGTTACAAACCTATTATGAAATCAAAAAGCGTAACGCCTGAACTCAAAAGTTTATTATAACCTGTTGATTTCCATCAATGAAAGACCAGTTATTTCAGCAATATCATCAACAGCAAACCCTTTTGATTTCATCTTTCGAGCAGTCTGGATTGCATTTGAGTATTGGGTATTTTCCATCTCCACAAACTCAGTCGCTTCTCTTTCCCATTCATCCCAATCTATTTCAGACAAATACCTGTCAACTTGTTCCCTCAATGGCGTGATGTCGTTTGAAGCCGTTTGCCACAAATCCGTGTCGGAGACTTGAGCATAGCCATGAACCAGCACATTACGCATCTTGACAATCAGTCGCCATGGCAATTCAGGATGTTTTTCCTTGAAATCTCGCGTCAGCATATTGGCAGCCTCACCAATAACCTCCACATTCTTCATCACCGAATAATAAACACGAATGTCACCGACGAATTCATCAAAAGTGATACCCTCAATGATTTTTTCCACATTCAAGGCATATTGCCTGATGTCCTCCAAACGGCCTTTATCCCTTTTATGCTCTCTCATAAATCAGTTTTTTGTCATTGTTTACACTTTCAACAGCCCAAGGACGAAGCGTTCCGTCTTCAACAAGGTCAACTTCACGTCCCAACAAATCTTCAAGGTCGAGTTGCATACTTGCGATTTTGAGCAAACCGATTGGCTGTTTTCGGTCATACTGAACAAGTATGTCCATATCGCTCCAAGGTTTTTCCTCACCTCTTGCATACGACCCGAAAAGCCAAGCCTTTAAGACAGGCTGGGTCTTAAAGTAATTGGCAATGAGCAAAATCAATGTTTGGGTTTGCGCACTCATTTTTATCCGATTTTCAAATTAGATGCTGCAAAGTTAGCATTTTCCAGAAACAATTGCAAATGATTTCACTTCACAGAATCCAATTTCACTCTCACAAACACCGGATAATGGTCCGAAGGATTGTGCCGAATGTATGTATCGAATGAGATTTGCTGCGGCGCATCAGAGGCCTTGATGTTGTCGTCAGGGTCGTCGTCGGGTGTCCAATAGCTGTCGGTGAACACGCCGTAGGCCTCCACTTTTGCGCTTGGCGACACAAACACATGGTCGATGCGACTGGTGGTGAAGTAGTTGGTTTTGAAGGCGTTGAAGGTTCCGTTCTCCGCAAAACGGATGCGAGCCGCATCGTAGGAATCCTTCAGCAAGCCTGAATTGGTGAAAATCGTGTAAATCTCATCGTTTTGGTCCACGTTGAAGTCGCCAGTGAGGACGACGGGCGTGCCTTGGGCAATCTCGCGAATCTTGGCCACGACCAACTTGGCCGCCTCACGTCGCGCCACCACGCCCACATGGTCCATGTGGAGGTTGAAGAAATAGAACACTTTTTCTTGGTATCTCGGTCCGCGATTGAACAAGCCTCTGCGTTGGTTCAAGTCGAGAACCTTTGCGCTGAACTTGCCCCAAGTGCAGATGCGTATGCAGGCCGCGTCCCAGCCCAAACCTGGCTTTTCGGGCGTTTCGCTGAGCCAGAAATCGCCATGGTTAAGGAGTTGGAGTTTGTCTTTCTTGTAGAAGATGGCCTCGTGCTCGCCGCCGCGCTCACCGTCGTCGCGCCCGATGCCGATGTAGTCGTAGCCGTCGAGGGCTTTCTTCATGTCTTGGAGTTGTTCCCAAAGCACTTCCTGCGTCCCGAAAATGTCAGGCGACATGAAGTTCACTTGGTCGCAGATGACTTGGCAGCGTTTCTGCCAATGCTCGCCCTGCACGCTGTCGTTCCAGTTCTTGTAACGGATGTTGTAGGAGCCGACGAGCATTTGCTGGGCTGTAAGTTGCATTGATGCCACAATGAAAAAGGCAAAAAGGAGGAGTTTTTTCATAAGAAATAGATTTTATTGCAGCAAAAGTAGAAAAAACTTTCGCTCAAAACAAAAATGCTAATATTTCTCCAATTTATTATACCAGCTTCCAAAAACGAACATCTCCTCACAGAAAGCGAAGCCTTCACTTTCATAGTATTCTTGCAGATGCGATTTATCCTTGTCAACAAGAAGCGTGACCTTGGAGAAGCCTTTATTTAAAGCGAAATCCACACGGTCGCGCATCAGCATCCTTCCAATGCCAGCACCCCTATATTCGGGAAAAACGGCCATACTATCCAAATAGAATTCGCCCGGACCAGTTTCCATCGCATTGCGACTCAAATCCATACCAGATGTTTGCTTCACAAGGCCGAAAGTCTTTTCACGCATTCTTGCATAACGAGTGCCATCATAAGCTACCAAAGCCCCCACTCTTTTGCCATCGGCCTCGGCTATGCGCGTGTTGCAATAACTATATAAGGTGTCGCCCATACGGCAAATCTCAATCAAATGCTCATAAATGCCTCGCTGCTCATCTGCAAGCGTTGCATCAATGTCAAGCATATCAATACCCGCCAAAACCACACGGGCAATGAATGGAGCATCATCCAATGAAGCATCTCTAAGCTGGACTATGGGAATTGCAGGTTGCATCAGCGAAGTTTATTCCTTTGATAATGAGGTGCTACAATAATAATAAAGAAAACGAGCGACACCAACACCGAGGCCGATGCCACCAAATAAGCCGTCGAAAAAGAGAAATGTTCGGCCAACATTCCGCCGGAGAAAATGCCGATGCCGAGACCCAAATCCCAAGTGGTGAGGTAAGTTGAAGTGGCTGTGCCGCGCTGGGCATTGGTGCCAAGATTGATGAACAAAGCATTGAACGACGGGAAAGCCGCCCCGAAGCCCAAACCACAGCACAAGGCAATCAACAGAAAAGCCACGGCAGTATAGTTAGTGCCTAAAGCGTTGCAATGGTGGCACATACCCAAACCGAACATAGCCAACACTACAATGCCCAAACCCAAAGCGATGGTTTGCGTCACCTTGCCCCTATCGACCATCTTGCCTGCAAACAAGCGCGAGGCAATCAGGCCGACGGCATAAACAGTGAAGAACAATCCGCTGCTGATGGTCAAGCCCATCTCTTTGGCATAGAGGGCGATATAATTGGAAATCTGTCCGTAAGCAAAGGCCAACAGCGTGAACGAAACGCCCGCCAACAGCGCTTGACAGGAGGGCGCACCCTATGCTTGATTTGGGTTGCGAAAAAGACCGCCAACAAACTGCAAGCCATACAACCTAAAAAGATGGCATTGAAACTGAAATGCTCATACACAAACAGTCCCGTCATCGGGCCGACCGCCATTGCGATGTTGTTGGCCACGCCGTAATAACCGATCCCCTCTCCCCTATGCTCTGACGGCACCACATCAATAACCAAGGTGTTGCCGCCCACCGAAGTGAGACCAAAAGCAAAGCCGTGTACGATGCGGATGATTATTAATAAGGTGATGGTGGCGGTAAAAAGATAGCCGACAAACACCGCTGTAAAAATGGACAAAGCCAACACATACAATGGTTTGCGCTTGAAGGTGTCCATCATATAACCCGAAAAAGGCCGCACCACCAAAGTGGCCAAAGTGTAGCACGAAATGACTGTTCCAATCACTGCATTGCCCGCCTGGAAATTCTCCATAATGAAGAAAGGTAGCACGGGCAGCAACAGGTAGAACGAAAAGAAAAACAAGAAGTTAGCCGCGCAAAGACAAAGATAATTCTTATTGAAGAGTTTTTCTTCCATGACTATGGCTCGATTTCGGGTTGCAAAAGTAGTGAATTAAGGATTAAAACAGTAAGTTTCGGAAATTTTGTCATAAATTTTCACCTGTTTTGTACCAAATTCGGAAATTTTGTCATTAAAAACAAGTGTTTTGGCCCGTTTTCAGCCTTGGCAAAGAATTTGACTAAACCGTGTCGTCCGAGCGAAAGGAAAGGGACGAAAAAAAGAAAGACAAATTAGAATCTGGATTGCTTCGTTCCTCGCAATGACGCGAAGCGACAACAATTAAACGATTAAACAAACAACAATTAAACAACAATAAAAATAGGAGATCAAAACCATGTTAGTAACTAGAAGAAACCAAGACTTCATGCCGACGCTGTTCAACGAACTGATGAACTGGAACGACACGAATTATTCAACCCCTCGCATGAACATCATGGAGACGAAGGACAACTACAAACTCGAACTCTGCATCCCCGGCCTCACGAAGGACGACGTGAAACTGAGCATCGACACTGAAGGCAACCTCGTGGTTGAAATGACCAAGGAAACCAAGAACGAGAAGAAGAACGAAGAGATGCGCTACCTGCGCCACGAGTTCTCGGTGGAACACTTCCGCCAGACCGTGATGCTGCCTGAGGACATCCACAAGGAGCAAATCAGCGCGAAGGTCGAAAACGGCATCTTGGACATCATCATCCCGAAGGTGACCGTCGAAGAGAAGAAGCAGGCCGTGCAGACCATCGAAATCGGCTAAAGCCTTGCCAAAACAACCCCAAAAACGGGACGGAGCCTTCCGCCCCGTTTTTTTGTTGCCCCAAACGCGATTTCCGACACTTTTAATTCGTAATTTTGTCGCCAAATTAAAAAGCGTATGAAAAAAGCGTTACTTATCACCATTTTGGGCCTTTTCTGCTTCTTGCAGGCCTTTTCGCAAGACAAGAAGCCTTTCATCACCCTCGACAACCTGCAACTTAACACCCGGGCCGACTTCACCGTTGACTACAAATTCGGTCACGACACCATCGCTCCAAGCAGCGACCACGGTTTTGCAGGCAAATATCTGGTCGTGGCCTTGGACGGCACCATCGGCAGCAAGTTCAGCTACCACCTGCGCCAACGCATCAACGCGCCCAACATCGGCTTTGCCAAGACCTTCTTCCAAGGCACCGACTGGGCTTACCTCAATTGGAACTTCACGGACAACTTTTTCCTTTCGGCGGGTAAACAAGTTGTGGCCATCGGCGGATGGGAATACGACACCAACCCCATCGACATTTACTATGGCACAGAGTTTTGGAACACCGTGTGCTGCTACGAGGTGGGTGCATCGCTCAACTTCAAGGACAACACGGGCAAGAACCATGTGCTCTTCCAAGTGTGCAACTCGCCCTTCATCAACCAAGCCATGCAGAGCATGTATGCCTTCAACCTGATGTGGTACGGCAACTTCAATCACTTCAAAACCACTTATTCGGTCAACCTGATTGAATACCAGCCCGGCAAATACATCAACTACATCGCCTTGGGCAACAAACTGCAATTCAAGGGCGTGGAGATGTATCTCGACATCACCAACCGTGCATCCTTCCATCAGGAGCATTTCTTTGGGCAGGACATCACCGCCATTTTCGGCATCGGGGTTGACATCGGGTCGAAATGGATTGTGTTTGCCAAGGCCGGCTACGACTACAACAAAGCCCAACTGCCCAACACAGAAACCTACGACCAATACGACCATTACATCACGCCGGGCAAGAAAGTGAACTTCGAGAGCCTCGGTTTCGAGTTCTATCCTTTAAGCGACCGCAGCTTGCGCCTCCACCTCTGTGGATCGCACACCAATGTAGACGGTGCCAGCAAGTTCCAAGCCAACCTCGGCCTCACTTGGAAGGTCGACCTGCTTCACGCATTCATCAAAAAATAATTCGTCATGGCAAAAACGAAATACAACACCATCAAACGAACCACCACGTTCTATCACGATAGGGTGGAAAAAGCCTTCAAAAGCATTGAGGAAAAACTCAAGAAGCCCTTGAAATTCACTACAAAGCGCAGTTTCGAGGCCATCATTTTCCTTATCATCTTCTTCGCCTTCTTTGGGCTGTTGGCCTACAAGATGACCCTGCCCAAGATGCTGAACACCTTCATGCAGACGGCCTACCACCTGCTGCTCGAAACCGTGTTCTACATCATGGCCATCTGCGTACTCATGGGTGCCATCAGCAAACTTTTGACCGAGTTTGGCGTGGTTCGCCTGCTCGAAAATCTGTTGCGTCCGCTGATGAAGCCGCTCTACAACCTGCCGGGCGTGGCGGCCTTGGGTGCCATTATGACCTTTCTGAGCGACAATCCCGCCATCATCACCCTTGCGCACGACAAGAACTTCAACCGCTATTTCAAGAAATACCAACTCGTTTCGCTCACCAACTTCGGCACGGCTTTCGGCATGGGTTTGGTAGTGGTTGCCTTTATGACGGGCCTGGGTTTCGGCAAAGGAGCTTTGATTGGCGTTGCTGGTGCAGTCATCGGAAGCATCGTTTCCACTCGCTTGATGCAACGTTCCACCTTGAAGGCCTATCCCGAATTGGACACCCCAGTTGATGAGGAATTTGGCGGCGACGAGCAACAAATTTCGTTCAAGACGGAAGGCGGCGTGTTCATGCGTTTCCTCAATTCGCTCTTGGACGGCGGCAAGGACGGCGTGAGCATTGGTTTCGCCATCATTCCGGGCGTGCTTTGCATCTCCACCATCGTGATGATGCTCACCTTCGGCGCTTCGGGCGCAAATGGTGAATATATGGGCGTGGCCTACGAAGGTGTGCCCGTCATCAGTTGGGCGGCCAACAAGATTAACTTCATCTTTGAATGGCTCTTCGGCTTCCAAGATGGTGCCTTGATTTCGTTCCCCATGACGGCTCTCGGCGCAGTGGGTGCCGCCATCGGTTTGGTGCCGCGTTTCATCACCGAAGGCATCATTGACAACAACGCCATCGCTGTGTTCACGGCTATCGGAATGTGTTGGAGCGGTTTCCTCAGCACCCATGCCGCCATGCTCGACAGCCTTGGCTACCGCAAGCTCATCGGCAAAGCCATCGGTGCCCACACCATCGGCGGACTCATGGCGGGCATTTCGGCCCACTGGCTGTATGTTTTATTGACATTAATATTCTAATTTCTAAAACCATTACTGCCATGCTACCCATGAGACTCTACACCGCAGGCATAGCCGATTTTGAACGCATTCGTCAGGATGGACGCATTTATATCGATAAGACCGACCTTATCTATAAATTGTCGCACGAATCGCAATTCGTCTTCCTCAGCCGCCCGCGAAGGTTCGGCAAGTCGTTGCTTTGCAGCACATTGAAATACTATTTTCAAGGCCGCAAGGACTTGTTTGAGGGTCTGTCCATCGGCGAGTTGGAAAAAGAATGGAAACAGTATCCCGTGTTGCATTTCGACATCAGTGCTTGCAAGAACAAATGGGAAATAAATCAGATTGTCAATGAGTTGCATAGCCAATTGGACATGCATGAGCGACGCTACAAATGGGAAAAGACCGAAGGCTCGCCGGGTGAACGCCTCAAGAAACTGATTCAGCAAGTACACGAGAAAACAGGTCTAAAGGCTGTTGTTATCTTGGACGAATACGATGCTCCCTTGCTTGATTATTTGCACAAGCCGGAACAACTGGCCGAAGTGCGCCGCATCATGCAGGAGTTTTATCAGATGGTGAAGGTGTGCGACGCAGACGAGCAGTTCGTCTTCATCACGGGTATCACCAAGTTCAGCCAACTGAGCATCTTCTCCACTTTGAACAATTTGCGCAATATCTCTATGGAGCCTTCCTATTCTGCCCTTTGCGGCATCACCAAGAACGAGTTGGTGACGGTGTTCGACCAAGACATTCAACTCTTGGCCGATGAATACGGTTGCTCCAAGGGAGAGATGCTCGACATGTTGAAACTGCAATACGACGGCTACCATTTCGGGAAAAAGTCGGACGATGTTTTCAATCCGTTCAGCCTCGTCTACGCCTTTACAAACAAAGACATCGACTATTACTGGTTTTCCAGCGGCACGCCCACCTTCCTTTTCGAGTCGATGAAGCGTTTCAACACCAACATCTTGGAGTTGGAAAATCTTCAGGTGCCTTCCACCCAGTTCGACGTGCCTACCGAGGCTATGACCTCTGCCTTGCCCTTGCTTTATCAGGCAGGCTACCTTACCATCAAAGGCTATGATTTCTATAGTAGGAACTACACGCTCGACTTTCCCAACGCCGAGGTGAAAGTGGGCTTCATGGACAATTTCCTCTCCTCGATGATGGGCATCTTCAACGCCAACACGCAGGGCTTTGCAGGCAATTTCTACGCCAGCTTGATTCACCACGACATAGAAGGTGCCATGAAACTGATGCAGGCCTTTTTCGCCTCCATTCCTTACCTCGATTTTGGAGCGAAGGAATTGGACGACATCGCCAAGTACGAGGCCTACTACGAGGTGCTGACATACGTCGTCTTCTCCATCTTCAACTACCGCACCTATACCCAGGTAAAGGTGGCTCGTGGCCGCACGGATGTAGTCGTTTTCATGCCCGATGCCGTCTATGTGATGGAACTGAAGATGCGCGGCACGGCGCAAGAGGCCCTCGACCAAATCAACTCGAA
>CACXUM010000041.1 GCA_902770835.1 uncultured Bacteroidia bacterium | reverse complement strand
CCGCACGGATGTAGTCGTTTTCATGCCCGATGCCGTCTATGTGATGGAACTGAAGATGCGCGGCACGGCGCAAGAGGCCCTCGACCAAATCAACTCGAAAGACTATGCGATTCCTTACCAAGCCGAGGGCAAGCCTGTCATTAAAATTGGCATCGCTTTCTCGCAAGAGACCAAGACGGTTTCGGATTGGATTATCGAGAAGTGACAATGACTTCTACTCAAGCCAAAAAAAGCGGCATCCCAAAACGGGATGCCGCTTTTCGTTTCAAGCGTCAGGCGGTTATTCCTCCTTGTGGCGTTTGCCCACCATGTAGGCTGCGCCCAAACCGAGCAGCACGGCAATGCCGCTGCCCAAAGGGGTGTTGGCATCTTGGTTGCCAGTCTCGCCGTGGTTGGGGAGCAAGGGGTTGTCGTTGCCGTTGCTGAACGCCGCATTGCTTTCAGGCGTGGCTTCGCCGCGCTGGAACAGGCCGCCGCCGTCAGGGTTGGCGAAAGTGGTCATGCCCAGTCCGAGGACGATTGCGATTGTCAATACTAACTTTTTCATTGTGCTATGGTTTTATTTGATGATTACTTTTTGAACCTTAACGTCGTTGCCGTTGATGAGGCGGATTGTGTAGACTCCCGGGGCGGCGTTCACATTGATGCTGGCGCTGCCGTTGATGGTTTCGCTCTTCAGGATGCGACCCATCACATCAACCACTTGCAGCGTGGCTTGGCCTTCGTTGTTGATGACGAGGTTGCCGTTGTTGAAGTAGGCGAAGCTGTCGCCGTCGTTGCTGCTGGTGGCAAACACCAAGCGGAAGCGGTTGGCATAGTCGGTCGTGCGGGCGTTGAAGGTGTAGTTCGGGGTTTCGAGCAGGTTGGTTTCAACACCGGTCATGTTGTCGATGAGGCGGAGGTAGCTGAAATCGACGTTCTCGCTGCTGAAGCTGAGGGTGTAGGTGCCGCTCGTCTCGGCCTTGAAGCTGACGGGCATCTCGCCCATCTCAGGGGCGTCGACAATGGCGTAATCCTTGCCGTCGACAGCCATGTAGACCTTGGTGTGGTTCGGGTTGAGTTGGAACTTCTCGAGGTTTTGGCCACCGCCGAAGGTGATGATGGCGTTGTCCTTCTTGCTGCGGCCTTGGTTGACGGTCATGTTGAGCCCAACACCACCACCATAAGGAACCGTGGAGAAGTTGCAAACATCGCCAGTCGCGTCAGCCTTTACGAAGAAGCCTTGGAAAACGCCGATGGGTTCACCAGCCGTATGAGCCTCATTCTCTACCTCGTCGCCGTCATTATTCAGCACATAGAACGGTCTGTCGATGTAAGCCGTGGCGGTGTAGGGGTTGCCCAAGAGGTTCCATCCGGCAAACGCCGCATCGCTGGTGTATTGCAAATTCTCTTGACGATTGGTCGTCGCGACAGCAGTACCCGCCAAAGTGGGGGTGATATCGTTTCCATTGGCATAGAGGTAACCTTGGCCAAGGTTAAAGCCAAACTCCTCAGTTTCGAAGTTGCGCCATTCCAAAGTGTGAGCCTGTTCGAAATAATAAAGGTCAAAGTCGCCCGTGTTCATTCCGGTTTCACTGACGGGGACAGGAGCGTACCAGCCATATCCACCAACACTTTCCAATTTTTGCAAGGGCAAAGCAAACAGGATGTAGCCGTCGTTGTCGGGATTGTTGTCCTTGGCTCCGGTGTTGTAACCGTTAACGCTAAACAACATCGTTACTGGAACCGCGTTGCTGTGAAGGAGTTCACCACCTTCCTCAATGGTGATTTGGCCACCTTCCTCAATGGTGATTTCATCGGCATAAGCAGTATAGCCACTGGGGACGATGACCTGGGTATTGGCAGGAATGGTCACGTCTGCATACGTTTCCGGCACGGTCCAATCGTCAGGATTATTCCAAATAATGACATCCATGGTGGTGAAGAAGGCTCTTTCGCTCCATTCAGTAGTGCCATTAGTCATGTTGCCCTGCACCTGCCATTCGTACTCGGTTTCAGGAGTGAGACCGGTGATGGCGAGTGTTCTGGCATTGACATTGGAAACTGTTTCTTCCCATTCATTATTAGCAGCACCCTTGTAAATCTTGAAGTTATCGATGAAGATGCTTGCAGCTTGCGATGCAGCAGTGGCCTTGAAGGCGACGTACTTGACGCCGTCGGGAAGCACCTGGCTGTACTTGACGGTATATGCGCCATTCTGATAAGATACAGTCGCTGCTATAGGATTGCTCCAGGTAAATGCAGTGGCGTCGTTGGTCGTGGTCGAGTAACCCACCTGGAAGGTGTTTGCTTCATTCAGGTAGAAGTGGTAGAACTCAAGGGTACTCCCACTGGGGTACGCGGGCAGTGCAGGAGAACAAATGACTTCTTCAGCTGTCGTGCTCCAACCCATTGCGAGGAAATAGTTGCTACTGGCCGGTATATCATAAACCGTGTCATCTACGCCATAGATAGCACTGCTATAAGACCATCCAGCCCTATCCTCATCTGTATTAAAAGAATTATAATAGTAGACGCTGCGATACCTCACATTGTAGCTGTCCTGGGCACCATCCCAGGTAAGGGTGGCTGTGGTGGCCATCACATCAGCCTGCAGGTTTAAAGGAATAGCGTCGAGGGCAAGTGTGGTGAAGGTGGTCGAAGCCCATGCGCTGATACCGTCTGCATAGACAGCCTGAACCGCTGCAGTATATTTGGTCTCGGGCGTAAGTCCCTCGATGGTGTAGGGGCTGGTGACATCGTTGACGGTCGTCCAATCGACGGTTACCGTTGACGGGAAAGTGATGGTAATATCGTCGATGAAGATGAAGTCTTTGTCGTAGTCTGTGAGGCGGAAAGCGACGTAGCCCGTTTGTCCATCGTATGCACTCAGGTCAACAGTAACTTCTGTCCATTCGGCAGAGGCATCACCAGGCTCGTAAACCTTTGTAAAGGCAGAGATGTCGGTGGTGGTAGTAGAGACATAAATGTCATAGTGCTCATGATATTGGCCATCGTCCCTTACCCAATACGTCATGGTGCTACCTATATTAACCTGCGGGCTGATGAGCCAGTTGTCAACATTGTATGCTGAGCCGTTATAGCTTCTTGACATGACAACATAATTGCCGCTGTGTGCGGGGATTGCCTCATTGTCGAATACAGTGTTGGAATTAACAACATGCCAGTCCGTGTTCCCATCGCCTTCGCCACTACGAACGACAGTCCACTGGCCGATACCGTTCTCAAAGTCTTCAAAAAAGTCGCTTATAAAACCAGTGGCGTAGCGCAGGTTGTAGCTCGCGGCATCATCGTTGCCCGTCCAGGCAATAACAGCCGAGTTGGCGGTGATGTTGCTCGTGGTCAGATTGGTGGGTGTGGGGCAAGCAATGTCGGTGGTGAAGCTCACATTGTCAGTCCAGTCGCTGTAACCATCGTCGCCGCAGTTGGCGCGCACCTTCACGGTATAGGCCGTTTCAGGAGCGAGACCCGTGAGGGTATAGGTGGTGTCAGTCGTGCCAATGAGGTTTTCCTCATCGTCGTTCACGCAAATCTGCCAGGCCTCGGCAGCCGAAGTCCAGTTGATGGTGGCTTCGTGGCCAGTGATGTTGGAAGCAGTCAGGCCTGTGGGGGCCGGGCAGGCAACATCGGTGGTGAAGCTGACGGGGTTGGTGAATATGCTATAGACACCACTGCCGCAGTTGGTTTGCACTCTGACTTGGTAGGCAGTTTCAGGAGTGAGGCCAGTGAGTGTGTAAGGATTTTCGGTGACTTCCACATATTGCTCTGTGGCAAAGCCATCGGTAGAATAGCCAATTTGCCAAGCATTGCCATCGCTGGTCCAGCTGAGGGTAGCGGAATGGCCACCGACATTGCTCACGGTCAAGCCTGTAGGCCAAACGCAAGCGGGTGCTTCGCCGGGTTCATAGTCGAAGGTGGTCTTGGGCAGGAAGTTCTGCTGGCTGATAGAGCTACCATAGCCGCCCATCGAAGCACCAGTGGCAGAAACGCCGTACCAAGAGCAGCTTGAATAAGTACCAGTAACGGTTTGGAGGAAACCAATCATCAGGTTGCCGCCAGTGTATTGATAAGGAGCATCCAAAATGACTTCCATCACGTTGCCGCTGATGCTGAGGCTACCAGCGTTCTTGACCTTTGTCATGGTGCCGTAGTCGGCGAGTGCAGACAAAGTGGTTTCGCTGGTTTCGGTCATGTAAACCTCAAACTGGGCATTACCCCAATTCTTGTCGGCTGCAGCATAGAAGGTCATTTTGTTGATGGTACCCCAGGCCATGTTTGCCAAGTTTTCGGCAGGAATGATGAACTGGCTCTTGGTGATGTTGTCAACATAATAACCATAAATCGGCACATAACCATTGGTGGTAGTGCCGTCGTTCACGGTGATTTGGTAAGCGTTGGTGGGGGTGAAGGTCACCACGTTGCTCCAATCACTCTGTTCGCTGCCGCAGTTGGCGCGCACCTTGGCGGTGTAGGTCGTTTCGGGGGTAAGACCAGTGAGCGTGTAAGGATTGGTAGTAGCAGGAATGAGATTGGTCTCGTCGCCATTGAGGCAAATCTGCCAAGCATCGGCATCGGAGGTCCAGCTCAATGTAGCCACGGTGCCATCACCAGGAGTGAGGGCAACGTTCAAGCCGGTGGGCTTGGGGCAAGTAGCAGGAGGCAAAATGCTTACAGCATCGATACCAAGGCCATAACCATAGTTATCGGTGTGCTCGAAAGCAATTTGGTAAGTGCTGCTCGGGTTGGGCAGGGCAATCCCTTCTTCAGTGGTCCAGGACCCATAGGCATTGGTGTATTCCTGTAGCATAGTCCATGCCTCACTAGAAGAAGTGCGGTAGTAAACCCTTAATTCGTCAATGTCACCAGACCATGAACGCTGAATGTGCATAAAGCTCAATTCGGCTGAAGCAACCGACGAAAGGTCGATTTCAGGGGTAATCAGTTTGGTGACGTTGCCAGTTGTGCCATGCTTAATCAAGGCATTGTAAGAACCTTGACCTGCACCAGTGCTAGTGGAGTAGTCTCCAACTCCAACTGACCAGCTACCAGGTCCATCTGTGGTCCAGCCCGCAGGCATAGTGCCACCTTCGAAGTCTTCGCTCCAAAGCGAAGTCTGCGCATTCGCTGCCCACGGCACCAATAGGGCCAATAGCAGCATCATTAGTAGTGATTTTTTGATCATAATGATTTGAATTTAGTGATTAATTAATTTGTTTGATGAATCTGTTTGTTTTTTCCTTAAAGAGCCTACAAAAGTAGTGAAAAAGAACGATTCCGATTGATTTTTTTGAATAAAATCCCTAAAAAATGCTAATTTTGCAGCGGAAAAACCTATCACGCCATGCTACCCATGAGACTCTACACCGCCGGCATCGCCGATTTTGAACGCATCCGTCAGGATGGACGCATTTACATTGACAAGACAGACCTTATCTTCAAACTGACGCACGAATCGCAATTTGTCTTCCTCAGCCGTCCGCGAAGGTTCGGCAAGTCGTTGCTTTGCAGCACATTGAAATACTACTTCCAAGGTCGCAAGGACTTGTTTGAAGGCTTGGCCATCGGCGAGTTGGAAAAGGACTGGAAACAACATCCCGTATTGCATTTCGACATGAGCGTGTGCAAGAACCAAGCCAACATGGACGAACTGCGCATCGCCATTGAGATGCAGCTGAAAGACTATGAGACCGTCTACGGGAGGGACGTGGACGAAACCTCACCCGGCAAGCGATTCAAGGGGCTGATACAGCGTGCCCACAGGCAGACCGGCCTGAAGACCGTCGTCATCCTCGACGAGTACGATGCGCCCCTGTTGGATTATCTCCACAAACCTGACGAGTTGGAGCAGGTGCGCCGCATCATGCAGGAGTTCTACCAGATGGTGAAGGTGTGCGACGCCGACGAGCAATTTGTGTTCATCACGGGCATCACCAAGTTCAGCCAACTCAGCATCTTCTCCACGCTGAACAACCTGACTAACATCTCAATGGACGTGGAATATACTGCCCTTTGTGGCATCACCAAGGACGAGATGCTCACCGTCTTCGACCCCGACATCCAAATGCTTGCCGACCGTTACCATTGCTCCAAAGAGGTAATGATCGACATGCTGAAGCAACAATATGACGGGTATCATTTCGGGAAAGAATCTCAGGACATTTTCAATCCTTACAGTTTGGTGAATGCCTTCAAGATGAAAGACCTTGCCTATTATTGGTTTGGCAGCGGCACACCCACCTTCCTTTTCGATGCGATGAAACGCTTCAACACGAACTTGCTTGAACTGGAGCAACTTCAGGTACCGTCCACGCAATTCGACGTGCCCACCGAGGGTATGACTTCGGCCTTGCCCTTGCTCTATCAGGCAGGCTACCTCACCATCAAGGGCTACGACTTCGACGGTGACCTCTACACCCTCGATTTCCCCAATGCCGAGGTGAAGGTTGGCTTCATGGAAAACTTCCTCGCCCGCATGATGAACCTCGGAAACACCAATTCACGGGGCTTCGCGGGCATCTTCTACGTCTCGTTGCTCCGCCACGACATCGAAGGCGCCTTGAAAGCCATGCAATCGTTCTTCGCCTCGATTCCTTATTTGGAATTTGGCGCAAAGGAATTGGACGACATCACAAAATATGAGGCATACTACGAAGTGTTGACCTACGTGGTGTTCTCCATCTTCAATTGCCGCACCTTTACGCAGGTGAAGGTGGCGCGTGGCCGCACGGATGTGGTCGTGTTTATGCGCGATGCCGTGTATGTGATGGAACTGAAGATGCGCGGCACGGCGCAAGAGGCTCTCGACCAAATCAACTCGAAGGACTACGCGATTCCGTACCAAGCCGAGGGCAAGCCTGTCGTCAAGATAGGTATCGCTTTCTCGCAGGAAACCAAGACGGTTTCGGATTGGATCATCGAGCAGTGACGGTGATCTCTATCTTTTTTCCTTTTCGGGTCTTTTTTGGGGCGTAGGTTTAAACTGCAATTCCGGTTCGCATCACATCGTCATAGAGCGGCGACCAACGATCCTCGGCCATAAGGACAGGTTCGATGAGGAAACTCACTTGGCGGACATCACGCCACAGCAAAGCGGAGATTTCAAACTTCTGATCACCGTAAGTAGGAACAATGACGGCAACATCAATGTCACTGTCAGGATTGGCATAGCCCTTGGAGTAGGAGCCGAACATCATCACTTTCGGTTCGTCATGGAAACGGGGCATTATCACTCGCTTGTAGCGACGGACGAGTTCGAGAGCCTCGTCGCGGCTGAGAGTTTTTCTTTCATCCATTGCATCAGTTGTTTGGTTTCGTCAATAATCTGTCGACAGGCTTGTTTGGAAAGCCGTCGGTAAAGGGCTTCCTTGTCCTCGGGGTAGCGAGCCTCTATGTTGAAGTTGGTAACCCTGTCGAGGAAGTCCTTTTGCTTGTCACTCATTTGGTCGTATAAACCACAACCTTCGGCCAGTCGCATGTGATTGTGGGTATAGGGTGGATCATCTTGGCGTGTGCCGCACCAATAGGCCTTCAAGGTTTTTTCAATGGCTTGGTGACACATGAAAGCAACATAAAGCCAGCGTTGGGATTTAAACAAGGCTTCGGCTGTACCGATGTCATAGTCAGCAATATCAATCCAATACATTACTTTATCAGTTGCCATAGTTTTCTTTCTTCAATTCGGTGGCAAAGATACAAACTTTTCCCAAAACTACAAACCGTTTCCAGTGGAAATCAAGGCAGCAACTCTTCCTTCAAATACTTTCCCGTATAGCTCTCTTCACATTGTGCCACTTCCTCCGGTGTGCCTTCGCAAACGATTTGCCCGCCGCGCTCGCCGCCTTCGGGACCCATGTCGATGATCCAATCGGCCATTTTGATGACGTCCATGTTGTGCTCGATGATGAGGACGGTGTTGCCTTTTTCGACCAACTTGTTCAGCACGTTCATCAAGACCTTGATGTCCTCGAAATGCAGGCCTGTGGTGGGTTCGTCGAGCACGTAGAGCGTCTTGCCCGTGTCGCGTTTGGCGAGTTCGGTGGCCAATTTCACGCGCTGCGCCTCGCCGCCGCTGATGGTGGTAGAGGCCTGGCCGAGGGTGAGATAGCCCAAGCCGACATCTTTCAACGTCCTGATTTTCTGTATGATGTTCGGGATGTTCTCGAAAAACTCCACCGCCTCATTGATGGTCATGTTGAGCACATCGTTGATCGACTTTCCTTTGTAGCGCACCTCAAGCGTCTCGCGGTTGTAGCGTTTGCCTTGACATTCCTCGCACAGCACCGTCACATCGGGCAGGAAGTTCATTTCGATGACGCGCACGCCCGCGCCTTTGCAGGCCTCGCAGCGACCGCCTTTCACGTTGAACGAGAAACGCCCCGCCTTGTAGTTGCGTATTTTCGACTCTGGCAACTCGCCGTAGAGTTTGCGAATGTCGTCGAAAACCTTGGTGTAAGTAGCTGGGTTTGAGCGCGGTGTGCGTCCAATCGGGGCTTGGTCGATTTGGATGATTTTGTCCAATTTCTCCAAGCCTTCGATGCTGTCGTAGGGCAGAGGCTCTTTGACGGAGCGGTAGAACTTTTGGCTCAAAATAGGGGAGAGGGTCTCATTGATTAAGGTGCTCTTGCCCGAGCCGCTCACGCCCGTCACGCAGACCATCACGCCCAAGGGCAACCGCAAGTCCACGTTTTTCAGGTTGTGGCCTTTTGCGCCTTTTATGATAAGGTAGTCGCCTTCCAAGGGTTTGCGCCGCGTTTTAGGCACTTCGATTTGGCGCAGACCGTTGAGGTAGTCGCAAGTGATGGAGTGCCCTGTTTTCGTCTCGGAGGGCTTACCGGCGAAGACGACTTCGCCCCCATGACGACCTGCGCCCGGGCCAATATCGACAAGGTAATCCGCATTGAGCATGGTGTCCTTGTCGTGCTCCACCACAATGACCGAGTTTCCGATGTCGCGCAATTCCTTCAGCGACTCGATGAGGCGTTGGTTGTCGCGCTGGTGCAGGCCGATGCTGGGCTCGTCCAAAATATACAACACGCCCGTCAGTTGCGACCCGATTTGGGTGGCCAAGCGAATGCGTTGCGCCTCGCCGCCCGAAAGCGATGCCGCCGGTCGGTTCATGTTCAAGTAGTCGATGCCGATGTCCAAGAGGAAATGCACACGCTTGTGGATTTCGCGCAAGATTTCCTTGGCTATATCGTTTTGTCTTTCAGTGAGTTTTGCGGGCAGTTCGTCAATCCACTTGCCGAGGCTGAGCGTGTCCATGTTGGCCACCTCGGCGATGTTTTTCCCGTCGATGCGGAACCATTGCGACTCCTTTTTGAGCCTCGTGCCGCCGCAAACGGGACAACTCACATGGTTCATGAACGAGCCTGCCCACCGTGCGATGGCCGCCGAAGCCTCCTCGTTGTTCTGCTCCTCGATGAAGTTGATGATGCCCTCGAAGTTGATTTTGAAGGTCGAAGTGACGCCGAGGGTCTCGCGCTTCACTTCGAAGGTTTCGTTGGTGCCGTAGAGAATCACGTCCAAGGCCTCGTCGGTGAAGTCCTTTAGTGGCGTGTCCAAGGTGTAGCCGTACTTCAGCCCGATGGCCTCCAACTGCTTGAAAATCCAGCTGCCCGACTTGTATTCGCCCGCCGGGGCAAGACCGCCCTTGCGGAGGCTCAGATTCGGATTGGGAATCAGTTTTTCCTTATCGACCACCGCGATTTCGCCCAGACCGTTGCACTTGGGGCAAGCCCCGTAAGGCGAATTGAACGAGAAGGTGTTGGGTTCGGGGTCTTCGTAGGAGAGGCCTGTGGAGGGGCACATTAGTAATCGGCTGAAATATCTAAGGTTTGAGGTATGAGGTTTGAGGTATGAGGTTTGAGGTATGAGGTTTGAGGTGGCTGCCGCGCCCTTTACCTCCTCCCTCACAGCTCCTCCTTCATACCTCCTACTTCCTACCTCCTCCTTCCTACTTCCTACCTCCTCATTAACTAAGACCATGAGTAATCCCTTGCCGTAGCGGAACGCAGTCTGCACCGATTTCTTGATGCGGCTGAGGCCGTCTTCGTGAACCTCGATGCGGTCGATGACGATTTCGATGTCGTGGGTCTTGTAGCGGTCCACCATCATCCCGAATTCGATTTCGCGCATTTCGCCGTCCACGCGCACACGGGTGAATCCCGCTTGACGGATATGTTCGAACAACTCGCGATAATGGCCTTTTCTGCCTCTCACGGTCGGGGCCAAAATGTTGATTCGCTTGCCGTCGAATTCCTTCAGAATCAAGTCGGTGATTTGCTCTTCGGTGTAGCGCACCATGCGCTCGCCCGTGTTGTAGGAATACGCCTCGCCGATGCGGGCATACAAAAGGCGCAGGAAGTCATAGATTTCCGTGATGGTGCCCACCGTCGAGCGCGGGTTTTTGTTCACCGACTTCTGCTCGATGCTGATGACGGGGCTCAAGCCCGTAATCTTATCGACATCAGGGCGTTCCATGTTGCCGATGAACTGTCGCGCGTAGGCCGAGAAGCTCTCCATGTAGCGGCGTTGTCCCTCGGCATAAATCGTGTCGAAGGCCAACGACGACTTGCCGCTTCCACTGATGCCTGTGACGACCACCAAGGCATTGCGCGGCATTGAGAGGTCGATGTTTTTCAGGTTGTTCTCCCTCGCACCGAGGATTTCAAGGGTTTTATCTTCTGAGAATTCGTTCATGGTTTTAATGGATTTGCCTATTTTGTTCTTAAATCTCGCTTAAATCTCGCTTAACCTCGCTTTAATTTCGCCTAAATTCCGCCTAAATCTCACCTAAACTCGCCTAAATTTTCGTCTAAATCTCACTTAAATTGTCAGAACTTTAATTTATTGTGTTTCAGTATTCTATAATTATACATCGTCTAAATCCCGCCTAAATCTCGCCTAAATTTTCGTCTAAAATCGTCTAAATCTCGTCTAAATCTCGCCTAAATTTTCGTCTAAATCTCACTTAAATTGTCACTTAATTGACTTAAATTGTTGGAAATATAATTTGTTGTTTTTCAATGTTTTAAATTTAATACTCACTTGTGTTTCGCTTAAATCTCGTCCAAATCTCACTTAAAATTCGTCTAAATTTTCGTCTAAATTTTCGTCTAAATCTCGTCTAAACTCGTCTAAATTTTCAAATAAGATTCCGTTAGATTCCATTGCCTGTTTTCATCGAGCATGATAATGTTATTTCTATGCATTTTATAGAGTAAATTCTTTATTTTTGACAATTTCTGTTCATCGCTAAAATCAATGGGCAACTTGCTCCACAGCAATTCATTAATCTGTTTCCTGCTCAGTTCGGTATGGTCTTTCAGTGCCTTGATGATCCATTGTTGGCACTCGGCATCGTCAAATCCTTTTTTCAAGGTGTATTCCACTTCCAAGTTTGTCGCCTTGGCAATCCGTTTTGATACATACAAATGCGGCTTGCGGCCCTCAATCAGCCCTTCTTTTCTCAGCATTTTAATTGCGTTGCCGTTTAGGGGTTTCCCTTTCTGCACCCTGTCAAGCAGTACGGCCGTAGTGAGGTCAATATCAGTATGCTCCAGCAATAGAAGGCTATAGTTTTCGTCGATGACATTGCCAGGAAGGGTGAGTACTACGTTCTCGTTGTCGCTCTTGTCGTAGTCTGGCATGGGTAGATAGCGGTCTTTCTGCGACACGAATATCTTATGGATGCCAAAGCCTTCGGTGTCAATCATTTTGATGTTGGCCATGGCCTGTGCCAAAAACGGATTGCGGTAATGCTTCGGGATGCGCTCGCCGGTGATGTAGTCTTCGTAGGTTCCCTCAAAAAACCTTCCGCTGTTGCTGAATTCCAACTCGTTCTCTCGCTCAATCACGATGATACGGGCATTTTGGGTGTAATCCTGATGGGCAATGCAATTGTGGAGCGCTTCAAGAATGGTTTCCGTGTCGTATTTCATGCCTTCTCCCGGCAGGAAACTCTCGTTTGGGAAAATCTTGAAAGGATAGTTGCGAATCTTGTGCATCACCTCCGTTGTGGTAAGAAGGAAAGGAATGGAAAACACCTGCCCCACATTGTCCTTGCCCGCCAATCGCCACACGATTTCGCCGATATGGTCAAGGTAATGCACCGATTCCGGCTTGCCGAGCAACAAGATGGCCGTCCTCGTTATCTTTCCGCCAATCGTCAATTTAGCTTTGTTCAAAAACACCTCGTCGCTCCAGCCATCCACCTCTTTCTTCAGTTTCGGATAGTGTTCCTTGAAGCCCTTGCGAGCCTCGGCAATCGCCTCCTCGTCCAAGTCGTCAATCGTAGCACCTTCAACGATTTGCTTCGACCAGTCCACATCCGTCACCTGCCTGCGAATCTCTTCATATTTGCTCATGTCCAATGCCACAAGGCTTTCGCCCCTTCTGTCATAGAAATGACCTTTCCAAGCCATCGGAATGCCGCGAGGCGCAGCCGGAATCTGGAACATCAACACCCGTTTCCCGTCAATTTTCAGTTCGTGAATTTCGCGAAAAGTGTTGTTGTCCGTGGTGTGTTGCGACAAGTCTTGCTTCAGTTTCTGTAGGCTTTTCATGTTGTTTTTGAACGAAGTACCTAACACTTCTCGCGACTTGTCATGAACGCCAAACACTATCCACGCAAAGGCTTTGTCTCTCAAATTGGCATCGTTGCTCAGTGCTGAGAAGTATTTTCCCAAGTCGTCGAAGTCGAAATTGTTCTCCGCCTTCTTGAACTCTACCACCTCATCCTCATGGTGATAGCGCAAATCGTTGAATGTTTCGTGGATGTCCATTTTTTCTATGTATTCGTCATTCTGCGCTCCTCATTTTCTTATGCGTTTTCGCAAAATCCCCAGTCGGAATCTTGATCTCATAGCTGTTGCCTGGAGAAACAGTCAGTGAAGTGCTGCGTAGCCACGGGTTGAAATACTTTAGCATCTTGTAGTTTGTGCCTTGCCTGTAGGCAAAATCCACCAAGTCGGGAATGGATTGCACGACGGTGACAGTCTTGGTCTCGTAAGGCCTGTACCAACCGTTGTCGCGAATCGTAAAACCGTATTTTTCAGGGTTCTCCGTGATGAGTTTCAGTGCAAGGATACGGTAAACATAGCGTTGCGTTTCCTCGGGCAGCAGCATGTCAAAATAAGAATCCACGCGCTGTTCTTCCATAGTCTTGGAGATGCGACCGTTGCCGCAGTTGAAAGCTGCCGCCGCTGCTGTCCAACTACCGAACTTGCTGTAGGATTCCTTCAAATACTTGCAAGCCGCAACAGTTTCTTTCTCAACATTGTAGCGCATATCGACTTGCTTGTTGATTTCGAGGCCGTATACTTTCCCCGTTTCTTCCAAAAACTGCCAGAAACCGACCGCTTTCGAGGGCGAAACGGCGTTGGTCAGTTCGCTCTCAATCATGGCGAGATACTTGAAATCTTCGGGCAGGCCGTATTGCTCCATGATAGGCCCCATGACTGGAAACCAGCGTGTGGTGCGCTTCAACTGCAATATGGTTGCGGAATGTCTGTATGAATTTACCATCAGTTCCCGCTCCAACCGCTCCCTGACGAAAAACAAGTCCAACGGCACTTCCTCGCCGCAAAAAGTCATGGTTTCGGGCAACTCAACATCGTGCGTGATGTGGTCGATTTGCTCGAATACTACAAATTCACGGTCGGTGCCCTCGTATTCTTCCAGTTGCTCCAATTGTTCGTCATTGGATTGGGCCGGCAAAAGCGTAATGGCAGCGGTCACACCTATTAATATAATGGCTATGCCGCAGGCCAAGAGGATGTTTCTTGTTTTCATTGGGTGATACGCTTGATGGTTTCTCGTTTCTCTAAACTCTTAACACTAAACTCTAAACTAAAATGGTGTCACAAAATCCTTGAACATTGGCGACACCTTGTCCTTCTCCGAAAGAATCGGGTTCTCAATGTCCCATTTGATGTTCAAGTCGGGGTCGTTCCAGCGGATGTTGCCTTCCGAGGCTTTGTTGTAGACATTGGTGCATTTGTAGGTGAACACGGAATAATCTTCCAAACAGGCGAACCCATGAGCGAAGCCTTCCGGAATCCAATACATGAACTTATTGCCCTCGGTCAGCACGACCGACTCCCACTGCCCGTAGGTCGGTGAACCTTTCCGCAAATCGACGGCCACGTCCAAGACGGCACCTTTCACCACGCGCACCAACTTGCCTTGCGCAAAAGGCGGCTTCTGGAAATGCAGCCCGCGCAAAACACCCTTCATCGATTGCGACTCGTTGTCCTGCACGAAATCCATCTTCAAACCATATTGGGCGAAACGCTCCTTGTTGTAGCTCTCAAAGAAATAGCCGCGCTCGTCAAGGAATACATCGGGCTTGATGATGAGCAGGTCTTTTATCTTGGTTTCTATGATTTCCATGATTTCAGTTTTTAACTACGGATTACACGGATTTTACGAATTGCATTAGAAGATTTTGCAACTAACGTTAGCAATGGTACGAATATTATCGCATCGAGGATTAGTGAAATTGGACGCTTGCGTCCTTAAATTATTTCGTTTTAATCTGTTCAATCCGTGTAATCCGTAGTTTATTGATTATAAATGCACACATTCATTAAACGCCGCTGCCGCCGCCTCCATAATGCCTTCCGACATAGTTGGGTGGGGGAACACAGCGCGGATGATGTCCTCGCCTTTGGCACCCAACTCGCGACAAAGCACAGCCGAGGCCACCATCTCAGTCACGTTGTCGCCAACCATGTGGCAGCCGAGCCAGTCGCCGGTCTTGGCATCAAAGACGACCTTGATGAACCCGTCGCGGTTGCCGGCAGCGGTGGCCTTGCCCGAAGCGGTGAAGGGGAACTTGCCGATTTTCACTTCGTAGCCCGCAGCGATGGCCTTGGCCTCGCTCAAGCCGACAGAAGCGATTTCGGGTGTGGTGTAGGTGCAGCCGGGGATGTTGGCATAGTTGAGCGGCTTGGGGTTGAGGCCGCAAATCTTCTCTACGCAAATGATGGCTTCGTGGTCGGCCTTGTGGGCCAAAGCTGGACCGTGTACGATGTCGCCGATGGCATAGATGCCTGGAACATTGGTACGATACCATTCATCGACATTAATCTTTCCGCGCTCGGTGCTGATGCCGAGTTCCTCAAGGCCGAGGTTGTCGATGTTGGTTTGCACACCCACGGCGGACAAAACAATGTCGGCCTCCACGGTCTTTTCGCCTTTCTTGGTGCTGATGGTACACACGCACTTCTCGCCAGTGGTGTCGACGTGCGTCACCGAGGCCTCGGTCATCACGGTCATCTTCAGTTTCTTGAAGGCGCGTTCCACTTGCTTGGAAACTTCCTCGTCCTCATTCGGGACCACATTGGGTAGGAATTCCACCAAGGTCACTTTCACTCCCATTGAGGTGAAGAAGAAAGCGAACTCCGAGCCGATGGCACCCGAACCTACCACGACCATGCTCTCAGGCAGTTTGTCCAAGACCAATGCCTGACGGTAGCCGATGATTTTCTTGCCGTCGATAGGCAATGCGGGCAGTTCGCGCACGCGAGAACCCGTAGCCAAAATAATGTCGTCGGCTTCGTAAATGGTGACGTTGCCTTCGGCGTCGGTCACTTCCACTTGCTTGTCGGCGGTCAGCTTGCCGTAGCCGGCAATAACTTCCACGTTGTTTTTCTTGAAGAGGTATTGCACGCCCTTGCTCATGGTGTCGGCCACGCCACGACTACGGGCCACCACGGCTTCCATGTCGGGTTTCACTTCGCCTTCCACCTTGATGCCGTAGTTCTCGGCATGATTAATATAGGTGTAAACCTGTGCGCTTTTCAGCAAAGCCTTTGTCGGGATGCAGCCCCAGTTGAGGCAGATGCCGCCCACTTCGGCCTTCTCGACCACGGCCACTTTCTTACCAAGTTGTGATGCTCTGATGGCAGCCACATAGCCCCCTGGGCCGCTGCCGATAACGATGATGTCGTATTTCATATTCAAGTATTTATTGATTTAATATTGACTACGTCGAATGCTTTGCATTTCAAAGATTTAAATTTTCAAGATTTCGGAATTCTGTTTTGTCGCTTCGCGTCATTGCGAGGTACGCAAGCAATCAGGAGACCTGAATCATTGAAACCGCGAAATTACGAAAAAAACTGTAATCAATTGGTGATATAGGTGGATTGTTTTTATAATTTTGCAAGTTGAAATTCTGCGAAGGGAAATTCACCGATTGTTTCCAGAAATATTTACCTTTGCAGGCAAAATGAAAAACGTATGGAAAAATTCTTCAATACCGCAGGGCCGCAAATCCCTGAACTCAACTATACCATCGACCCGCTGACGCGCTTCGACCTGGAAGAGGTTCTGATGCTCATCCGTCAGCAACGCTACTTCGTGATGCATGCGCCAAGGCAAACGGGCAAGACCTCTTGTATGCTCGCCCTGCGCGACTATTTGAACAATGAGGATGACTACATCGCCGTCTATGCCAACGTGGAAGGCGGACAGGCCTCGCGCAACGACGCGCAAAGCGTGGTTAAATCCACTGTTGACACCTTGGCCGAACAATTCCGAAGCGTGGTTGGGAACGATGTTTCGCTTCAGATTCGGGACGAAGTGCAACAGGTGGGAAAAGACTCAATGCTTTCAACTTATCTGCGCCGCCTGTCGGAAAGCCTGCCCAAGCCGATAGTCCTAATCATCGATGAGATTGACGCGCTGGTTGGAGACAGTTTGGTGGCCATCCTCCGCCAGATACGTTCTGGCTATGCCGACCGTCCTAAGGCCTTCCCGCAAACCATCATCCTCTGCGGCGTGCGCGACGTGCGTGACTACCGCATCGTGCTTTCCAACCAAGACATCATTACGGGTGGGTCGGCTTTCAACATCAAGACGGAATCGCTGCGGTTGGGCAATTTCTCGAAGGAAGAAATTCATGAACTTTATATGCAGCACACTAAAGAAACGGGTCAGGTTTTCGACGAGGCTTGCTTCCAGATGGTGTGGGACGCCACCGAGGGACAGCCTTGGTTGGTGAATGCCCTTGGGCGTGAGGTTACCTACAAAATGCGCGAAAACCGCGACCGCAATGTCCGCATCATCCCGGAGATGATAGACAAGGCCATCGAGAACCTTATTTATCGCCGCGATACCCATATCGACATATTGATTGACAAGTTGGAGGAGCCTCGGGTGCGTCGGGTCATTGAACCGATGTTGGCGAATAGTGAAGAAGCGGATGATGGACTGATTCCTACAGATGACATACAATATGTGGAGGATATGGGACTGATTAAGCGTGAACGTGGAAAACCGCGCCGCATCGCCAATGGTATCTATCGCGAAATCATCCCGCGTGAACTGACTTGGAGTACGCAAGACACTTTGTCACAGCAACCGCAATGGTACCAAAACCCCGACAACAGCATCAATTTGGAGAAGTTGTTGCTCGACTTCCAGCAGTTTTTCCGTCAGAACGCCGACGCATGGATAGGTCGTTTCGACTATGCCGAAGCCGGACCGCAATTGTTGTTGCAGGCTTTTCTGCAAAGGATTGTGAACGGCGGTGGCTACATCGACCGTGAATATGGCTTGGGGCGCAAGCGCACCGATTTGCTCATTCGCAAACCTTTGACCGACCATTACGGCGGTCCGGTGCAGCGTGTGGTCTTGGAATTGAAGATAAAGCGTGGCGACCTTGACAAAGTTATTGAGGAGGGATTGGAACAAACCGTGGGTTATATGGATTTGGTCGGCTCTGTAGATGAAGGCCACCTCATCATTTTCGACCGCACGCAAGAAAAGACTTGGGACGAGCGCATCTGGCACAAGTCCTACGAATATGAAGGAAGAATGATTATGGTTTGGGGAATGTGATATTACGATTGCTCAAGTGTTTTGGGCGAAATCACCTTTTCCTCGGATTCTTCTTGAAAGGATTCTCCTTTTGGATTTCTCTTCTTGCTAATCCATTTAATCACTTTGAGCAAAACCGTCCACAGCGCAAAGAACGCCACTACGCCGACGACCCAAACGACCAGTAATTCGGTAACCATTTTGCTCAATTTTTAATTAGTTGGAATTTTCAATTTCGGGTGCAAAGGTAAGAAACTCTTCCCGATTAGAGAGGCTATTATTAATAAAGGTGAGAAAAAATTGTCGGTTTCAAAAAAAACACTACCTTTGCGCCATCAATAAAACAGAAAAAATATGAATTACGACGCAAATCCAGTACATGTCCTCTACGACAACGAGTCATTGAAGCATCTCGTTCAAGTCATTGTCGAGCACAACGACGCAATATCGGGAACCACTTTCGTCAACCTGTGTTACCAAATCAAGCAGCAGGCCATTCGCGACCGTGCCCTTGCCGACCTCGAAAACACGGTTTACACCAGCGAGGAACTCGCTCCCGAAGACCAAGTGCGCGTCAGCAGGATGCTTTGGGAACTCATTTGGGAACACAAGGTCTATCTGCTTTTCGGACGCAGTCCTTTGCTCGGTTTGAGCAATGGTGAGGATCGTTTCGTGAAATATTGAGACCTCTTTTTAGTCATTCAAGCGTCTTTTTCGGCAAAACTGAGTCGGGAAAGACGCTTTTTTTATGTCGAAGGAAAGTTTTTTATTTCGTTTAATTTATTGAATAACAATGAGATAAAATCAAACCACAATATTTTTGACGAAAATTTTCAAAAAAGTGCGCGGGGTATTGAAAATTGTTGTACTTTTGCACCCGCTGAATTGAATGAGGGCTTGCCCTTGAAAATGATATAGTTAAGGAACCTGATAAGTTAAACGTGATAGGTTTCTACACGGTGTGACACCAAAATCAAGCGTAAAATCGTCGCAGCGTGGGTTTATAGACTTCTAAGCCGTACATGGCTTATTATGTTTCCCTGACTACATCTTGCAGAGAGTTGCCCTCGGCCAGTTTGGTAAGAGTTTGTAAATAATTCCTAATCAACGGATTAAATAATCAACAAATTAACCTAACAAATTAAAAATGCCGACTATTCAACAATTAGTGCGCAAAGGGCGCCAGAAATTGATCGACAAGAGCAAGTCGCCTGCATTGGATTCCAGTCCGCAACGTCGCGGTGTGTGCGTGCGTGTTTACACGACGACCCCCAAGAAGCCTAACTCAGCCATGCGTAAGGTCGCGAGGGTTCGTTTGACCAACCAAAAGGAGGTCAACGCCTACATCCCCGGTGAGGGCCACAACCTGCAGGAACACAGCATTGTCATGATCAGAGGAGGTCGTGTTAAGGATTTGCCGGGTGTGCGTTATCACATCATTAGAGGTGCTTTGGATACCTCTGGTGTTGATGGCCGCCGCCAGCGCAGGTCGAAGTACGGTGCTAAACGACCCAAACAGACAGCCGCAAAGAAATAACGATTAGTCAAAACAGAAAGACTTAAAGACATGAGAAAAGCTAAACCAAAGAAGAGAATTATCCTTCCCGACCCGAAGTACGGTGATGTGCAAGTCACGAAGTTCGTGAACAACATCATGCTCAAGGGTAAGAAGAATTTGGCTTATCAGATTTTCTACGAAGCAATGGACATCGTTGAAAGTAAGCTCAACGAAAATCCAGTTGAGGTATGGAAAAAGGCCTTGGCCAACGTTACTCCTCAAGTGGAAGTAAGAAGCCGTCGTATCGGTGGTGCTACCTTCCAGATTCCTTCAGAAATCCGTCCTGCCCGTAAGCAGAGCATCGGTATGAAGAACCTGATCGGTTATGCCCGCAAACGTCACGAGAAATCGATGGCTCTGAAGCTCGCTTCGGAAATCATGGCAGCTTACAAGGAAGAAGGTTCTGCATTCAAGAAGAAAGAAGAAATCCACAGAATGGCAGATGCCAACAAGGCATTCTCGCATTTCAGATTCTAATAGGAGAGATCAGGAATTATGCAAAACGGACAGGAAAATATGATGAACCCGCTCAGCCTCACTCGTAATATCGGCATCATGGCTCACATCGACGCCGGCAAGACGACGACGACGGAGCGTATCCTCTATTATACTGGCCGTAGTCATAAGATAGGTGAAGTTCACGACGGCGCCGCCACCATGGACTGGATGGTTCAGGAGCAAGAGCGTGGCATCACCATCACTTCTGCTGCAACAACGGTGTTCTGGCATCTTAATAACGAGGCTTACAAGATTAATATCATCGACACCCCCGGCCACGTCGATTTCACCGTTGAGGTGGAACGCTCGTTGCGCGTTTTGGATGGTGCTATCGCCATCTTCTGCGCCGTCGGTGGGGTGGAGCCTCAGTCGGAAACCGTGTGGCACCAAGCCAACAAATACAATGTCCCGCGTATCTGCTACGTCAACAAGATGGACCGCGCAGGCGCCGATTTCTTTAAGGTGTTGGACCAAATCCGCGAGAAGCTCCACGCTACTCCAGTGCCCGTCCAACTGCCCATCGGTGCCGAAGACGACTTCATCGGAATCGTTGACCTGATTAGGAATAAGGCATACGCTTGGGAAGAAACCGACAATGGCTCTGTTTACGACGAAATCGAAATCCCCGAAGACATGAAGGAAATGGTTGCGAAATACCGCACCGACCTCATCGAGGGAGCCGTCGAAGACGACGAGGCATTGTTCGAGAAGTACATGGAAGACCCCGACAGCATCACCGCCGAGGAAATCATCGGCCAAATCCGCAAGGCAACGCTTGACCTTCGCATTTGCCCTGTGATGTGCGGCTCGTCGTTCAAGAACAAGTGCGTGCAGCCGTTGCTTGACGCCATTGTCAACTACCTGCCCAGTCCCTTGGACATCGACCATGTGAAGGGTATCAACCCAAAGACCGAACAAGAAGAGATTCGCAAGGCCGACCCCAAGGAACCTTTCTGCGCCTTGGCGTTCAAGATTGCCACCGATCCTTTTGTCGGTCGTCTTTGTTTCTTCCGCGTCTATTCCGGGACTTTGAAGGCTGGTGAGATGGTTCTCAATGTGTCGACCGGCAAGCGCGAGCGCATCGCCAAAATCGTTCAAATGCACGCCAACAAGCAGTTGCCTTTGGAAGAGATTTCGGCTGGCGACATCGGTGCCGCCGTCGGGTTCAAACTCATCCGCACGGGCGACACGCTTTGTGTTGAGAACAAGCCGCTTGTGCTCGAGAACATCAAGTTCCCCGAGCCGGTGGTCAACATTGCCATCGAACCTAAAGTTACAGCAGATTTGGACAAATTGGATCAGTCTTTGGCCAAATTGACCGAGGAAGATCCTACGTTGTTCGTACACACCGACGAAAATTCGGGCCAGACCATATTGGCAGGTATGGGCGAATTGCACCTTGACATTATTTTGGACCGCCTCAAGAGAGAGTTTGGCGTCGAAGTCAACTCCGGCCGTCCGCAGGTCGCGTACAAGGAAGCCTTTACTCAAACAATTCAGCATCGTGAAGTCTATAAAAAACAGACCGGTGGCAAGGGAAAGTTTGCCGATATCGAGTTCACTATGGGTCCGGCCGACGACGGCGTGCAGGGACTGCAGTTTGTCAACGAAGTGAAGGGTGGTGTCCTCACTGCCGAGTACATCCAAGCCACCGAGAGAGGCTTCAAGGGCGCCTTGTCCAACGGCGTGTTGGCAGGCTTCCCGGTCGAGAACCTCAAGGTTACGCTTACCGACGGTTCGTTCCATCCGGTGGATAGCGACGCACTTTCATTCGAGAGCGCGGCGCACATCGCCTTCAAGGAAGCTGGCCTCAAAGCTGGTGCCGTGTTGATGGAACCTATCATGAGAGTTGAAATACATTGCCCCGACGAGTACATTGGTGACGTCACGGGCGATTTGAACAAAAAGAGATCAATATTGCGCGAAGTCATTGCCGACATTGGTTTCCAGACGATTAAGGCAGACGTGCCGCTGGCCGAGATGTTCGGTTACATCACCCAGTTGCGCTCGCTGTCGTCGGGCCGTGCCAACTTCAACATGGAGCTGAGCCACTATGCCCCCGTCCCCGAAGCCATTGCCGAAGTGGTGATCAAGAAGGCAAAAGGACTATTATTCATTTAAGCAAACAATTCAATAAAAATAATTATTGTGAGCCAGAGAATTAGAATTAAACTGAAGTCGCACGACCACAACTTGGTTGACAAGTCAGCTGAGAAGATCGTAAAAACCATCAAAGCGACCGGAGCAGTTGTCAGCGGTCCTATTCCGTTGCCGACTAACAAGAAGATCTACACCGTATTGCGCTCAACCTTCGTCCACAAGAAATCGAGAGAGCAGTTCGAGCTTTCGACCTACAAGCGTTTGCTCGACATCTACAACTCGACTTCGCAGACGATTGACGCACTGATGAAGCTGGAGCTCCCCAGTGGTGTGGAAGTAGAAATCAAATTGTAATTAAACCTATCTAGTACAACAAATTAAAAAGCTAAAGTAGCATGTCAGGATTACTAGGAAAAAAGATTGGTATGACCCACATCTATGACGAGGCCGGAAAGATGGTTCCCGTCACTGTCATCGAGGCAGGCCCTTGTGTGGTCACCCAAGTCAGAACGATTGAGAAAGACGGTTACAGCGCTATCCAGTTGGGCTTCGACGAGAAGAAGGTGAAAAACACCTCGAAGGCCGAGCAAGGTCACTTTGCCAAGGCCGGCACGACCCCCAAGAAGCTGGTGCGCGAGTTCTCGCGTTTCGAAGAAGGCCACAGAAAACAATTGGGCGAAACGCTCACCGTCGATGTGTTCATGGAAGGCGAGTTTGTTGATGTCAGCGGCATCAGCAAAGGTAAAGGCTTCCAAGGCGTAGTGAAGCGCCATCATTTCAATGGCGTAGGTCAAGCAACTCACGGTCAGCACAACCGTTTGAGAAAACCGGGTTCCATCGGCGCTTGCGCTTATCCTTCGAGAGTGTTCAAGGGATTGCGCATGGCTGGCCAGATGGGCAACCATAAAGTGAAGGTGACGAACCTCATGATTGTGAAGGTCGTTCCCGAGAAGAATTTGTTAGTGGTGAAAGGCGCCGTTCCGGGCCATAATAACGGATATTTAATGATTGAGAGATGGAGTTAACAGTTTATAACATCAAAGGCGAAGATACTGGCCGCAAGGTTCAACTGAATGACGACATTTACGCCATCGAGCCTAACGAGCATGTCATGTATCTGGCAGTGAGACAATACCTTGCCGACCAACGCCAAGGCACTCACAAGTCGAAGGAACGCAGCGAAATCGCAGGCAGCACCCGCAAGCTCTTCCGTCAGAAGGGCACGGGCGGTGCGCCGTGTTTGGTCCCAAGCCGCGCGACTACAGCTTCAAACTGAACAAGAAAGTCAAGGTGCTGGCTCGTAAGTCGGCCCTGTCGAGCAAGATTACTGACGGTGCCATCCGCATTGTCGAGGACTTCAACTTCGAAGCCATCAAGACCAAGCAGATGGTGAAGGTGCTGGACTCCTTCAAGGTGAACGGCAACCGCAACCTCTTCGTGTTTGCCGAGCCTCAGAAGAACGTGGTGCTTTCCGCAAGGAACATCCAACGCACCGAAATCATGCTGGCTCGCAACCTGAACACTTATGATATTCTGAAGGCCAAGAACATCTTCCTCACCGAGAGCGCCCTCCAGCCTATCGTGGAAGTGTTGAACAGAGAGATTTAACCCTTAAATTGCACAAGAGATGATTATCATAAAGAAACCCGTCATTACTGAAAAAATGACCGCTATCAGCGAGAAGCTGAACAGGTTCGCATTCATCGTCGACAAGAACAGCAACAAGTACCAAATCAAGGACGCTATCGAAAAGCTCTACGATGTGAAGGTCGTTGCCGTCAACACGATGAACTACGATGGAAAATTGAAGTCACGCTATACCAAATCCGGTGTTGTTTCCGGCAGAAGGGCTGCTTTCAAGAAAGCTATCGTGACATTGAGAGAAGGTGATACAATTGACTTTTATAGCAATATCTGATCATGGCATTAAAGAAATATAAACCAACTACACCAGGTCAGCGCTTCAAAGTTATTAGCGCGTTTGACGAAATCACGACCGACAAACCCGAGAAGTCGTTACTGAGACCCAAGAAGAGCACGGGTGGTCGTAATTCCAGCGGTGAAATGACCGTCCGCTATCGTGGCGGTGGCCATAAGAGAATGTACAGAATCATTGACTTCAAGCGCGACAAGGATGGTATTCCGGGCGTTGTGAAGACCATTGAATACGACCCGAACCGTACCGCCCGCATCGCCCTCGTGTTCTACAAGGACGGCGAGAAGCGCTACATCATCGCTCCCGCAGGCTTGCAGGTCGGTCAGGAAATCCTCTCCGGCAAGGGCATCCAGCCCAACGTGGGCAACACCCTCTACCTGAGCGAGATTCCCTTCGGTACGATTATCCACAACATCGAGCTTCGCCCCGGCCAAGGTGCCAAGATGGCCCGCAGCGCCGGCAGCTATGCCCAACTGATGAGCCGCGACGGCAAGTACGCCATCCTGCGTATGCCCTCTGGCGAAACCCGTATGATTCTCCAAGCTTGCAAGGCCACCATCGGCAGCGTCAGCAACGCCGACCACAACCTTGAGAAGTCAGGTAAGGCTGGCCGCAGCCGTTGGCTCGGTCGTCGTCCCCACAACCGTGGCGTTGTCATGAACCCGGTCGACCACCCGATGGGCGGTGGTGAAGGTCGTGCCTCTGGCGGTCACCCGCGCTCACGCAAGGGCTTGCCGGCAAAGGGCTACAAGACCCGCTCGCCGAAGGCCGCTTCGAACAAGTACATCATCGACAGAAGAAAGAAGTAATAATCAGGAAAATCGCATAAAACTATGAGCAGATCACTTAAGAAAGGACCGTATATCCACTACAAACTCCAAAAGAGAGTGCTGGAAAACGTCGAAAGCGGCAAGAAGACCGTTATCAAGACTTGGTCAAGAGCATCGATGATTTCTCCTGATTTCGTCGGACAGACCATCGCCGTCCACAATGGCAACAAGTTCATCCCGGTTTATGTGACCGAGAACATGGTGGGCCACAAGTTGGGCGAGTTTGCCCCGACCCGTATCTTCAGAGGTCATGCCGGTAACAAAGATAAAGGTAACAAGTAATACATAGGTAACAATGGGAGCAAGAAAACATAAAAGAGCAGAAGCTTTGAAAGAAGCCCGCAAGAATGTCGCTATGGCTCGTTTGAACGACCTGCCGACATCCCCGTTCAAGATGCGCCTTGTGGCCGACATGATCAGAGGCCAAAAGGTAGAGTTGGCACTGCACTCGTTGCAATACTCGACCAAGCACGCCGCCAAGCCGGTCTACAAGCTCCTCCGTTCGGCCATCGCCAACTGGGAAGCCAAGAACGAAGGCAAGCGCGTTGAAGACAGCAACCTTTACGTGAAAGAGATCTGGGTCGACGAAGGCCGCACCCTGAAGCGCATCCAGGCCGCCCCTCACGGACGTGCTTTCCACATCCGCAAACGCTCTAACCACGTCACGATCATTGTGGACAGCAGAATTGCTAACGATGCTAACGAAGAATAATTGGAGAATAAAAAGATTTGAATAATGGGACAAAAAACTAATCCTATAGGTCTTAGATTGGGAATCATCAAAGGATGGGATTCCAATTGGTTTGGCGGAAAAGACTTTTCGGCTAAGCTCGTGGAGGACGACAAGATCCGCAAGTATCTGAACGCCCGTCTCGGCAAGGCCGGCATCTCAAAGATCGCCATCGAACGTTCCTTGAAGTATGTCACTGTCACCATCTTCACGGCTCGCCCGGGCATGATCATCGGCAAGGGCGGCGAAGAAGTCGACAAGCTGAAGAAAGAACTGGTGAAACTCACCGGCAAGGAAATCCAAATCAACATCAACGAGATCAAGAGACCTGAGCTTGACGCTTACATCGTTGCAAGCACCATCGCCAAGCAGATTGAAGGCCGCGTGTCGTATCGCCGCGCCATCAAGACCGCTTCGTTCGGCACCATGCGCATGGGCGCCGAGGGCATCAAGATCTTGATTTCGGGTCGCGTCGGAGGTGCCGAAATCGCACGTTCCGAGTCGTACAAGGAAGGCCGTATCCCGCTGCACACGCTGCGCGCCGACATCGACTACTCCTTGGTGGAAGCCCATACCTCTTACGGCCGCCTCGGCATCAAGGTGTGGATTTGCAAAGGTGAAATTTATGGCAAGCCCGAACTGGTGCCCACCACCGTCAACGCTCCTGCGAAGAAGCAAGGTGGCGCCCCGCGTCCAGCCGGCCGTGGTCCCCGTCGTGGTGGCGAAGGCAAACGTAAATGATCGTGTTTAATCTTTAAAAGTTGACTGAATATGTTACAACCTAAAAGACAAAAATACAGAAGGCCACAGAAAGGCAAGATGAAAGGTAACGCCCA
>CACXUM010000040.1 GCA_902770835.1 uncultured Bacteroidia bacterium | reverse complement strand
ACGTCACAGTGTGGCGTCTCTATGTGTTTTATTGCGGTAGGATGGACGGCGGCAGCGTCAGCGGGTCAAGCCCCGCTGTCCCTACCGGGGAGCTGCCTGGCGGGGAGCTGCCGTAGGTCGGCGACCTACGGTTACGGGAGGTTGCGTCTTTCAGACGCGGAGGGGCTGTAGGGCTGTCACACCGTGGCAGCCTCGTTTTGGGTGTCAGGGGTGCAGGGGTTCCCGTCCTTGCGGACTTCCCCGTAGGTGGGGATTTGGCTGCTGTGTTTGAGCAGGGACTGATGTCGCCTGAGCAGGGACTGACGTCGCCTGAGCAGGGACTGACGTCGCCTGAGCAGGGACTGACGTCACCTGCTTACTGATATGCCGTCCCTATGGGACTTTGTGTCGGCACACGAGGGAACCCCGTAGGGGTGGCAGCACATTAGGCAGGCGGTGTAAACCCCTGCCAAATGAAAAACGGTTTATGAACCCCTGCCGGTGTGAACCCCAACCGATGAACGGTGTGTAACCCCTGCCGACACGGAAAATTAATGGAAATTCGTGGTACATTTGTGGTAATTCGTGTGAAAATCCGTATCTTTGCTCCCGATTTTCAATCAAAATCCGAGTTACTACTTCCGATTTTCAAACTAAAATCACTTAAAATATTGATATTGTGCTTGTTAATTTAACCGTATGCACGGTCAAGTGGAATGTTATTACGCCTACGATTTCCTGAAGTTGCTATGGGATGGGAAAATTGTTTAGTTTTCCTCAAACATCCGAATGAATTTTCCTCAAACATCCGAATAAAAAATCCTCAAACATCCGAATGAATTTTCCTCAAACATCCGAATTGGGAAAATTTTGTTATTTTTGCACCCATAATTTACGCGATATGGGAAAATACAAAAAACGAATTGCTGACGATTTGCTGGAGCGCAAACTCAAAGGGAAAGGTGCCGTGTTGATTGAAGGACCGAAATGGTGCGGCAAGACCACAACCGCCGAACAACAAGCGGCCAGCGTTCTGTATATGGGAAACACGGATGATTTGGAGCAAAACCTCCGTATGGCCAATATAAACTCCAAGATGCTATTGGATGGTGCCTCGCCTCGGCTCATCGATGAATGGCAGGTGGCCCCGCAATTGTGGGATGCTGTGCGTTTTGCCGTCGACCATCGCGAAGGACACGGACTTTTCATCCTGACGGGTTCAGCTGTTCCGCCTAATACCGACAAGATTCTGCACACCGGCACAGGGCGGTTTGCATGGCTTACGATGCGCACGATGAGCCTTTGGGAATCAGGCGAATCGAATGGAATGGTGAGTTTGCGTGAACTTTTTTCCGCACCCGAACAGATAGAAGGAAAGAACGGTTTGGAACTCAAAGACTTGGCTTTTCTGACCTGCCGTGGAGGCTGGCCTGATGCCACCTTGACCGATGGCGACATAGCCCTCGACCAAGCGTTTGATTATGTTGATGCCATTGTGAACACCGACATTTCCCGTGTTGATGGTGTGAAACGGCAGGCCGAGCGCACCCGTCTTCTGCTTCGCTCGTTTGCTCGTCACCAAGGCAGCGGAGCGCCCATTCGCTCTTTTCGCAACGACATGATTGTCAACGATACGGACAAGCTTGACGAAGAAACCGTGGCATCCTATATCAATGCGCTCAAAAAGATTTTCGTCATTGAGGATATGCCCGCGTGGAATCCGAACCTGCGCTCGAAGTCGGCCATCCGGACCTCCGATACAAGATATTTCGTGGATCCTTCCATTGCGACGGCGGCATTAGGCGCAAGCCCCGACGATCTCATCGCCGATTTGAACACTTTTGGGCTTCTGTTTGAAACTTTATGTGTCCGCGATTTGCGCGTCTTTGCCGAGGCACTACAAGGGCAAGTATATCATTTCCGCGACAGCAATGGCCTTGAATGTGACGCGGTTGTGCATCTCCGGAACGGCTCATTTGGACTGGTTGAAATCAAATTGGGAGGTGATGACCTTATCGAAGAAGGAGCGAAAACCTTGAAATCGCTTGCCTCGAAAATCGACACGACACGGATGAAAGAGCCTTCGTTCCTTATGGTATTGACAGGCACTACAAGTTACGCCTACCGCCGCGAGGACGGCATTTATGTGGTGCCTATCGGATGCTTGAAAGATTAGCATCGTATGACCATTTTCCCTATTTTTGCAGACCTTATTAAATTGTTATGTCAGAAACCTTCAAATCGCAAGCCCTTGAGGCCAATCTGGAACAGACCAGATACAAAGATATTTTCATTCCCGCTGAACATCAGCGTTTTATCGACCTTTCAGCCAAATACTTCGGTATCAACAAACGGGCGAAGGAGTGCATCACGGAATATCATCACCCGCTCTCGAACCACACTTTTGTGACTGAGGAACTGCGCAAGATGCTGATGGACGACTTCTGGTTCTACACCCGCGACGACATCCCCGCCGACGCGCTCCACATCCCAATGGAGATGATGCACAGCCTGCTGAAGCCCGAAGTGACGGCAAAACTGCGCCTCCAAATCATCATCACATTGATGGAATTTGCCAATAAGGTCATTTCCGAATCGCCAAAACATAGCGAACTTATTTTGTTGGTATTCAATATTTTGAATGATTCTTTTGAAGCCAATAAAGATGTTTTCATTTTGGCCACAAAACACGCCGGACGCTATTTGGGCAAAGTGGCCGCCGACGAGCGTTTCAAGGCTTCGGCCTGCCATCTGCTTCGCATGATGTTGCAGGAAAACTACCGCTATTGGCAAACGACCTCGCATGTGGAAAACTGGGTGGAGAGCAAGCGGCAGATGCTCACCGAGGAAGAAATCCGAACCGTTTGCGACGAAATCGGGCAGCCCTATTTCGACCGCCTGAATGTCGATTTGGCCGCTGCCTCAACTTGGGAAAAACTTTCAGACTTGCCACATTTCGAGCAAATTGCAAAGCGATTCACTGAGTCGGAGAAAGCGTTCCCACATTTCATCACCAAGTTCCATTATGTGTTTTTCCTCTTGCATTTGCCGGGCATGGAAAACCAGCGCGAGCGCCTCATCTGGAACATGGACCGCATGATGCGCGACGCCATCGACGAGATGAAGCAAGAGGAACTGATTCCCTTCATCGACACGATTTTCGACCTTGCCGAGGAACTGAAACAGGACTACATGTCAGCCGTGCTTGATTTCCAACTCACTTTGGGCCTCAAAATCATCGACGTCGACCAAACCGAGATGAAGGAAATCGTCAACTATTTCGAGAAGAAACTCATGTGTTTGTGGGCGAAGATTGGCAACTCTCTGTGGATGAGAACCATATCAAGAACATCCGCGTTTGGCTCGAACTGATTGAGCACGCCAAATCGCCGATGGAGAAACTGCTTTCCGCCTTGATCGTGAACCTCAAATTAGGCGGCATTTTCCTCAGCGACACCGACCTCTTCCAGCGCGAAATCACGAAGGTTTTGAACTCCAACATCACACCCTATTATAAAAAGGTGAAGCAACTGACGCGCATTTTCCCCGTCTATTTCAACGAAATCGGCGCAGAAGGCGAAATCCGCAACGTGACGACCAACATGGATGAAATCTCTGGCCGACAGGACAAATTGGTGCATTTCCTCCGCAAACAGGTCCACACCGAGAGTAATAACACGCTGATAGCCTTGACTTTCGATGTGTTCAAGTTCTGGAGCGATGGAGATTTAGAACCTTTGCGTCCCATCCTGCCGAACAACGTTTTCGAGAGCATCGACAAGGAAAGCACTTGGTTTGTACACGTCCACAACCTCGTGCAGATGATGTGCGAAATCTCGTGCCTCAATCCCGAGGACGTGCTGATGCTCTCCCGCGACGACTACGAAAACCTCATTGGTTCGGCCTCACGCCGCCTCGAATTGGACGACGAAATCAGTCAGCGCGAACACGCCCGCCTGATGGACATCCGCGACCTATATGCTTATCTCAGAGAGAAATACAGTTTCGAGTCGGTCAATATTTTCAGTTCGTTGCGCAGCTTCCCCTTCATTGCCGACGAGGAAATCGACAAGTTTGAAAAGGTCTATAAAGCCAAGGATTTCGGCCAGTCGCTGACGATGATCTATGCCTTTATGAACCAACTTAAAACGGTGATTTTCAACCCCGAACAAAGCGAGGGCTGGGAAAACATCTACCACAAGCGGCATATCGCCATCGGCATCCCGTCAATGTATGGCACCTATCGCGAAAACAAGTTTGAGGCTATGGGCTTGACCTTCCGCCTTGAGCGCGTCGCCACCCAGTTGATGGAAAAGGTGGTGCAAAGCATCAACCTTGAATACATTTCGGAACGCACTCTGAACCAGATATATAGAATCCTCGAATACTTCCGCAACGGTCTCGAATTGGACGGCATCACCAACCAAAGTTTCAACTCGAAATTGGATATGCTGCGCTATTCGCTGACCTCGCGTAGTTTCTCTTTCGGCCAGTATATCAACATTTTCCAGTTCATCGCCGAGGACGTGCGCCGCATCATCATCAAATATTTCCTGAAGTCGTATGAATATCCGCTGAAAATTGTCATCCCGCAACTCTTTGACCCCGAAGGAAAACTCAGCGAGCGCGAAACGGCGGCTTTAATCAGCAAGAAATCAGAGGAATTCCACCGCGACTTGCTCTCCGATGCCTTCCTGATGCAGCCTTTGGACAACTTCATCGGTCGGATTCTCAACTCGTTACGCACGATGGAAGCCACCCTCGACCCGAAACTCATTAGTGACATTATGACCTACAACTCCGAAATGCTGATTTGCCCCTTCTGGGAGGTGACGCCCATGATGGACAACCAAGTGTTTATCGGCAATAAGGCCTACCATCTGAAAAACCTCTATCTGAATGGATTGCCCGTGCCTCCCGGATTTGTCATCACCACGGAGACTTTCCGCCGCAACGATTCCATCAACACCATTCCTGAACTGCGCACGGAAATCCACGGCATGATTCGCAAGCATATCGCTGATTTGGAGCGGATTAGCGGACGCAAATTCGGCAATCCCGAAGCCCCGCTGCTCGTTTCGGTACGCTCGGGCACGGCCATTTCCATGCCGGGTGCAATGGACACCATTCTCAATGTCGGTTTGAATGATGAATTGGTGGAAGCCATTGGAATCCAAAATGATAAGTCATGGGCAGTTTGGGATTCCTATCGCCGACTGCTGCAAAGTTGGGGCATGGCAAAGGGCATCGACCGCGATGTTTTTGATGAGGAAATCAACAGTTTCAAGTCGAAATACAATGTGAAGCAAAAGAGTCAATTTGACCCTTCAGTAATGCGGGAATTGGCGTATGCCTACAAAGAAATCCTTGAAAATCATGGTATTGAGTTCGAGCAAGACCCGTTCAAGCAAATCATCGAATGTGTGAACATGGTCTTCGAATCGTGGAATTCCGAGCGGGCCTTGGCCTATCGTCGTCATCTTAGCATTTCCGAGAATTGGGGTACGGCGGTCATCGTGCAGCAGATGATTTTCGGCAACTTGAGTGATGTTTCCGGTTCGGGTGTGGTCTTCACGCAAAATCCGCATCGCGAGCGTCCGGGCGTGCATCTTTACGGCGACTTCACCATGCGAAGCCAAGGCGAGGACATTGTGGGTGGACTCGTCAAACCTTTGCCCATTGGCGAAACGCAGCGCATTGCTGCCAATCTTGATGGGCCTTCGATGCAGACGCTTTTGCCTGACATCTATTGGAAGATTTACGCCATAGCCAAGCAATTGACTGAGAATATGGGATATAGCCCGCAGGAAATGGAGTTTACTTTCGAGTCAGACCGTCCCGAGGACTTCCACATCCTGCAAATCCGCGACCAAGACTTGAAACTGGAGGACGAGGTGAACGCTTTCGTGCAAGCCCCCGACGAAATGAAGCAAATCGGGCGCGGCATGGGCATCGGTGGAGGCGCGATGAATGGCCTTGTAGCCTTTAACGAAATCGACATCAAGACTTTGCGAGAGCAATATCCCGAAGCCCAAGTCATTCTCGTGCGTCCTGACACGGTGCCCAACGACATCGGCATGATTTTCGACTGCGACGGCCTTTTGACGGCTCGCGGCGGCGCCACTTCCCATGCGGCGGTGACGGCAGTGCGTTTGGGCAAGGTTTGCGTGGTGAGTTGCATCGAATTGCAGGTGTACGACGAGAAGCATTGCGGCGAACTGAATGGACACCAACTTCAAATGGGCGACAAAATCGCCATTGACGGCAACCTTGGTATCGTCTATCTTGGCCATTACCCAACGGAAAAGATGAAGATGGGGAAGGGGTATAATTATTAGGCATTGTGTTGGTTTTGTAAAAAAATGTACTTTTGCAGGCAATAATCTCCATTAGGTGCATGAACACGGAAAACCAAAACATAGAGTTCAAGGAGTCGTGGCGCGACGAATACCTGAAGTGGATTTGTGGCTTTGCCAACGCGCAGGGTGGCAAACTGTATATCGGCATTGATGACGATGGAACCGTTTGCGGAGTGGAAAATGCGCATCGTCTTTCTGAAGACATTCCCAACAAGATTGTGTCGCTTCTTGGTGTTGTGGCCGAAGTGAACATCTTGAAGAAAGAAGGGAAAGACTACATTGAGATCGTAACTCTACCAAGCAACGTACCCATCAGCTACAGAGGCAAATACTATTGCCGTTCAGGCAGCACCTTGCAGGAACTGAACGGGGTGGCATTGCAACAATTCATACTCAAGAAAATGGGGCGTTCTTGGGATGATATGGTGCATGAGCGTGCCACAGTGGACGACCTTGACCGCGAATCCATCGACTATTTCTTGCGCAAAGCCATTCAGGCAGGACGCATTGACCCCTCTGAAGCCAACGCACCTACGACTACCGTACTACAGAACTTGAATCTCATAGATGACGAAGGTCGCTTGAAGAACGCTGCGTTGCTCCTGTTCTGCAAGAAACCCGGTCGCTATTTTACTGGCACGGAGTTCAAGATTGGCCGATTCCATTCCAACATGGCCGATTTGGTGTCGCAGGAAATGATAGAAGGCAGTATCATACAGATGGCCGACCGTGTGGTGAGGATGCTCAAAGACAAGTTCCTTACCATGCCTATCCACTATGAGGGTCTGCAACGCATAGAAAAGCTGGAGGTTCCTGAAGATGCTTTGCGTGAGATTCTCTACAACGCCATCTGTCATAAGGATTATTTGGGTCCACAGATACAAATGCGCGTATGGGACCATCATGTGGAGATATGGAACGATGGGGCGTTGCCCGACCAAATCACTCCAGAGAACATACTGGACAACCACGCCTCTTATCCACGCAACAAGAATCTAGCATTTGTGTTTTATAAGGCAGGTTTCATCGAGTCGTGGGGGCGAGGCTGGCAAAAGATATGCGACGGCTTTATGGCTGCGGGGCTTCCGAAACCCTCTATTGAATCGAAGCAAGGGGGCGTCTTGGTTACATTCCAAAGGAACAATGTGAACTTGAACGCAACTGGGGTAGAAGGTCAAGAAAGCACACAGAAAGAAGGTGCTTTTGAAATAATGCCCAATAAAGGAAACGAAGAGGAGAAAACTACCCAGAAAACTACCCGGAAAACTACCCAGGAAACGCAACAGAAAAATACACTGGAAAGTACACTGGAAAGTGGCCTGAAAAGTGTACAGGAAAGTGAGGAGAAAACTACCCAGAAAACGCAACAGAAAAGTACACTGGAAAATATAGAGAAAACGCAACAGAAAAGTACACTGGAAAATATAGAGAAAACGCAACAGAAAAGTGTACAGAAAAGTGTACAGGAAAGTGACCTGAAAAGTGTACAGGAAAGTGAGGAGAAAACTACCCAGAAAACGCAACAGAAAAGTTCACAGAAAAGTTCACAGAAAAGTTCACAGAAAAGTTCACAGAAAAGTTCACAGAAAAGTTCACAGAAAATAATTGAATTAATAACCGATGATTATACTATTACCACACAAGAAATGGCAAATCGGTTGGGCATTTCTCGTCGTGCTATAGCAAAAGCTATTGCAACTCTCCAAAATAATGGCATCATCCGCCGCGTGGGTCCCGACAAGGGCGGACATTGGGAATTGCTTCAGCAATCATGAACACCTATTTACAAAAACAATGTCGTGAATAAATCATCAACGAATGAACAAACTATGAATACAAACTTCACATTTTCAGGGCACGAATCATTCCCTTGCAAGTCGTTGTGGCTGAAGAAGGGGTATGATTTTTATGCGGCCCAAAAAGACTTCAATTCACCCGATGCAGTCGTTGAATTAGGAGTAGGGAAAAATATGGTCGCTGCAATTCGATATTGGTATAAAGCCTTTGGCTTGAAGAGTGAGGATGAAAGAATAAATTGGATTCCTGACTTCCTGTTTGATGACAAAGACGGCAAAGACCGTTTTATGGAGGATTTGGGGACTTTGTGGCTGCTCCATTTTCTTTTGGTGTATTCCAATATCGCCTCTATATACAACCTGTTTTTTGTTGATTTCCAAAAAGAACGTAGAAGATTCGACAAAAATCAAATTGTTACTTTTGTCAAAAGAAAGATGATGTTACTGAGATAATTTGGAAACAATATGAGCAATTCTAATAATCTGATACTGCCTTTTGATGCTTTTGTGCGTTCATTTAAACAGAATAAGGATGTGGCCAATTCATTTCTGATAGGAGCAGGAACTTCAATAAGTTCTGGTATCCAATCAGCATCAGACTGTATTTGGGAATGGAAAAAAGATATTTACTGTTCCAATAATGACAATGCAAGCAAGATTATACAGAATTATAAGACGGATATTGTACAGAAGATTATTCAGGAATGGCTGGATAAACAAGGTTGCTATCCTCAATTAGGAGATGAGAATGAATATTCATTTTATGCAGAACAAGCCTATCCGATAGATGGAGACAGGGTCAAATACTTTACTGGTCTTTCCAAGGACAAAACGCCCTATGTGGGATATAAATTGCTATGTTTGCTGAATAAGTTTGGTATAGTAAAATCTGTTTGGTCAACAAATTTTGATGGCTTGGTACCAAGGGCCGCACAACAACTCAACATAACGCCTATTGAAGTTAATCTTGATAACGAAGACCGCATTTATAGGAATGCTTCTGATTCGGAGTTGCTTTATATTGCATTGCATGGAGATTATAAGTTTTCTAAACTAAAAAACACATCAAAAGAATTAGATACGCAGAGCAATGTTTTTGCGAATGCGTTAAAACGCTACTTTGTAGATAAAAACCTTGTTGTTTGTGGTTATAGTGGACGTGATAAATCTTTAATGGAAGCACTTTCCACTGCTTTTTCAGAAAAAGGTTCTGGACGTATTTATTGGTGCGGTTATGGCGAGGATATTCCGACAAATGTTCGTGAGTTTTTGCTTGCTATGAGGCAAAAGGGTCGGGAATGTTATTATATTGCTACTGATGGCTTTGACAAAACGATGATTTCACTAGCAAAAGCCTGTGTTGAAAATGACAATAATAAGGCTGCTGAAGTTGATGAAGTATTAAAAGTTGCTGATTTTATAGAGTTACATACTACTGAATTTGAAATCAAGCAATCCCGAAAAGATAAGTATATTAAGAGTAATCTATATCCAGTAATAGTCCCTGTGGAAAGTTATATGTTTGATATTGGTTTTAAAGCAGAGGAGAGGCCTTGGAGATTAATAGATAATTTGATTGGGGATCATCCAATTGTTGCAGTGCCGTTCAAGGGAAAAGTATATGCTTTTTCAACTATAAATGAAATAAAAACAGTCTTTGGAAATCGCTTGAAAGATACTATTCGCAGGGAACCGATATCTATCAAGGACATTCGTTTAGTTTCATCGTTCAAACGGCTTTATCTTTCTTCAATTCTATATGGGCTTGCTACACGTTGTGGACTAAACACTGATAAAAAGCATAAAATTTGGAAAATACAACCCAAACAAACGACTTTTTCTGGAACGAAGGTGTATGAGGCAATCGAGTGCGACCTCGTCTTTCCCACGGACAAGAATTATGTTTTGCTGTCTTTAAAACCTTCTTTATATATTGATGATAACAGCAATATAAATAAGGAGGAAAGATTAAGGATTAGTACATCTTATTTGAACCCATTGCGAAACAAAGTTTATGACGAAAAACTTATAGAATGGGAAAATTTACTTTTTGGAAATAATGCAAACTGTTCTTTTTGTGTTCCGTTGAACTCTCAAAGTGATTTCAAGTTCTCATTTGGGAAGAATCGCGCTTTTGCTTCTGTCTGTGTTTTGGACCCGAATTATCGTTCATTCCAGCCAAATAATTTTGATGAAAGAAGGTTGATATACAAAGGAGTACAACTGTTGGAACCCCAGTTGGAGTTTGTAAATGCGGGAAACTCTATCTCAAGAGATTATCATCCTATGCGGGGATTGACAAATCATAAGCCTTATGATGCATTGCTAAACGAAAAGTTTTTTCCGCCTACAATTGATTTGGGCGTGATTTGTCCGAATTCAACATCTTCCAACTTTTATACTTTCCTTAACAATCTCAACAAATCAATTAAGACAGGTGTCAACTCGGATTATGTTGTTGATTATTATGGTTTTTCTAATGTTTATAAAGTCAGCATTAATATTCCTAATGTTGGATCGGACAGGTGGATTACAATAAACGAGACCTATGCAAATGCTTATCAACTTGCACATGATATTTGCAAAAAAATTGAAGATTTATATAGCAATCATACGGGAATTGTAATCACGATTTTCATCCCAAAACAATGGGAATTCTTTAGAACTTTCAAGAAAGATGATGGTGAAGAGTTTGATTTGCACGATTATGTAAAAGCCTTTTCAGCACAGAGGAATATTACTACGCAGATAATTGAGGAATCCACGTTGAACGATACGGCTTCATACTGTCAAATCTTTTGGTGGCTTTCGTTGGCTTTTTATGTCAAGGCAATGCGTACACCTTGGACATTGGCAAATATGTCACCTAATACGGCTTTTGCTGGTATAGGGTATGGAATCAAAAAGAATCCATACAGAAAAGCTGAAATTGTATTAGGATGCAGTCATATATATAATGCTAAAGGTGAAGGACTTAAATACAAATTGTCAAAAGTGGAGAATCCTGTTTTTGATAATAAGAAGAATCCTTATTTGTCATACGACGAGGCATTTAAGATAGGTGTGTCAATTAGGGAATTGTTTATGCAATCAATGAATGAACTCCCTAAAAGGGTTGTCGTTCACAAACGAACACCATTTAAGCATGACGAAATAAAAGGTATTACAGATGCTTTGAAAAGAGCGGGAATAGATGACGTTGATTTGATTGAAATAAACATTGAGGATAGTTTCCGTTTTATAGCACAAAAAATCAGTTTTGATAATATGGAAACAGATGGTTTTCCATTGTCTCGCGGAACGTGTATTCAAATTGCTCCATTTCAGGCTTTGTTATGGACGCACGGAATTGTTCCATCAGTACGAAATGAGAATTATAGATATTATGCGGGCGGAAGGAGTATTCCTGCGCCATTAAAGATTGTAAAGCATTATGGCAAAGGCGATTTATATACGATAGCCAATGAAATTCTTGGTTTTACCAAGATGAATTGGAATTCGTTTAATTTGTATACCAAATTGCCAGCAACGCTTGATAGTTCTTCTATATTGGCAAGAGTAGGCAAGCTTTTGTCAAAATATGAAGGTAAAACATATGATTATAGATACTTTATTTGATCTAAACAAAATAGGAATATCATTATGACCATACCAAACAGCCCTAAACTTCCAATAGCCGCCCTTGCTGGAATATTCAGCAATACCACAGCCACATACAAATTTTATTGGTTTGTTTCGTTGCTTGATATTGTGGTGAAAGAACGAAAAACAAAAGTTTCGTTTTGGGAGATTATTGCTGGAATGGTGGCCGAATCATGGTATCCAATTCATTATTTCAAACTGTCATTCGGCAAGTCCGATTCGCTTTATGTCCAGTCGTTGGCTTTACAGCAAGAACTAAACATTACGATAGATGCTGATAAATCAAGAATCAAACGGATACTACTTGATAACATTGACAATAGTCGTGTAAAAAGCATGTTACGAGTTTTTACGCTAAATGTGCCTTATCGGTTTTTGTCACCATGGATAACGTATACAACAGATAGAGATGTAATAGCGCGTTCCCAACGATTTGAAAACAATTGTTTTTATGCTTTGAAAGGTGAAACGATTGAATTAAATCCCGTATGGAGCGATTATTTGATGGAACATTACGGTATTTTACGCGATTTTGCATTCTGGAACTTGGCCATTTTCCTGCAAAAGCGTAATCCTAATGTTCCCGATGTTCCGTCGAAACTAATTAAACCAATTCTGCGTGACTCGCTCACTAAGCAGCATAAGTTTTGGGATGCTTATATCGAAACCGTAGGCTCAATTCGCTGTATATATACTGACAAGCCTTTGGCTGTTAAAGGCTATGATTTAGACCATTTTATTCCATGGAGTTTTGTGTCGCACAACCTGTTATGGAATCTATTGCCAACTGATTCAAGCATCAACTCGTCAAAAAGCAACAACCTGCCGTCGTTGGATAAGTATTTGAAACCGTATGCAAATTTGCATTACGAAGCGTTGAAAGTCCTTTATCCGAAGAAACCTAATGACAAAATTTTTGAGGATTATTTGACTGTCTATGATTCAGTTCCCGAACTAATTCGCCTGACAGATAAGGACTTCTGTAATGTGTTTCAGAGAACGTTTTCACCAATGGTTCAGATTGCTGAAAACATGGGATTTAAAATCTGGGAGCAATGAAAGGAATCAAAAACAATCCTAACTTGACGGCCAAAGAACGCACATCGATTTCGTTCCCGACACGTTGGCTCAAACAAAACAACCTTCTGAAAGGTGAGATTTTGGACTTTGGCTGTGGATTTGGTTTTGATACGGACGAGCTTCAAAAGGAAGGTTTCAATATTGTGGGGTATGACAATTATTATCGCCCCGAATACCCGACAAAGCGCTTTGACACCATCGTTTGCAATTATGTTCTGAACGTGCTTGAACCCAATGAGCAAGCAGAGGTGCTGATGTCAGTTTCGGAATTGTTAAAACCAACGGGGACAGCCTATTTCGCTGTTCGCCGCGATTTGAAACACGAAGGTTTCCGCATCCATTATGTACACAAACAGCCAACCTATCAATGCAAAGTCATATTGCCATATAAAAGCCTGTTTCTCAACGAGAATTGCGAAATATACGAATACAAGCATTTCAATAAAACCGAATACAAAGAGAAATACACTTTATTAAATGGCTGTCCGTTTTGCAGATTGAACTCCAAGGTCGAATTGCTTTCTGAAACTGCTACGGCTGTGGCATTTTTCGATGGTTATCCCGTGAGCAAAGGCCACACGTTGATAATTCCCAAACGCCACGTTGCCAATTATTTCGACCTCACAGACCACGAACAGCGGGCATTGTGGTTAGTGGTAAACCACTGTAAAAAACTATTGACAGAGCGTTTCCACCCTGACGGATTCAATGTTGGCATCAACATAGGCGAAGCCGCTGGACAAAGCGTTTTTCACGTTCATATTCACTTGATTCCGCGTTATAAAGGTGATGTTGAGAATCCGAAGGGCGGAGTGAGAGGGGTTATACCAAAAATGCAAAAATACTAATCTGGATAAGAAGTTAAAACAATGAATGTCAGACATATATTAGGTATTTCCGGCGGCAAGGATAGTGCGGCATTGGCCATCTATATGAAGCAGAATTATCCGAAATTGCCCATAGAATACTATAATTCGGACACGGGATGCGAATTGGCGGAAACCGAACAACTGATTGAACGGCTTGAGGCGTATCTTGGCAAGGAAGTCAAGCGATTAAGGGCGGCTGAAACCAGTTCGGAGCCTACACCTTTTCATCACTTCCTGAAAGCGGCTGGCGGTTTTCTCCCCTCGCCACAAGCCCGTTGGTGTACCCAAAAGATGAAACTTGCCGAGTTTGAGCGCTATGTGGGCAACGACTTGGCCATTTCGTATGTCGGAATCCGTGGCGACGAGGACAGGGATGGCTATATTTCAACAAAACCTAACATTCAGGCCATATTCCCTTTCCGAAGAAACATTTGGAGCATCGATGTCATTAGCAAGTTTTTGGGCAATGACAATTTGGACCAGATGGTTTCCTTGTACGATATTATCTGCCCGAATGACTTCGTGCGCGAAGAGGTGATGGAAATAGTCAGGAAGCCTATCACGAAGCAGTTCTACTACTCCAAGAAAATGAACGCTTTGCTCGATTATGATGTCAAGATGTTCAACCAGGCCGTGTTTGCTTTCTTGAAAACGACGGATTATCCTGTCGGACAATTGGACGAGTTCCCTTTGATTGAAAACACTGATGTGCTTGTCAAAGACGACATTTTCAATTTGTTGCGCGAAAGCGGCGTGGGTGTGCCTGCCTATTATGAGGAAATCCCGTTTGAAGTGGACGGGAAGCAAGGAACATATTGCCGCAGTCGTTCAGGCTGCTATTTCTGCTTTTTCCAGCAAAAGATAGAATGGATTTGGCTGTATGAGCAACATCCTGACCTTTACGCCAAAGCGATGGAGTTTGAGAAAGACGGCTACACTTGGAATCAAGGTGAAAGCCTTGCCGACTTGTGCAAGCCTGAACGTGTGCGCCAAATCAAACTCGACATAATCAAACGCCAAGAAGAAAACCGCAAGCAAAGCAAAGGCACGACGCTTGTGGATATTCTTGGAGATGAAATAATGTGTGCTAATTGTTTTATTTAGATGCTAAAAGAGGTAACATTTCCAGCGCATCGCCATTTCAAGTCGCGGACAGAGTGGGAGCCGATAGGTTTCTTCTCCGATTGCCTGTGCAATGCCACGCAGTTCGATTTGATGCTGGGCTTCTTTTCCTCTTCTGCAATCAATGTTTTGGCGGATGGCTTTGCTTCTTTTCTTTACAATGGCGGTCGAATGAGTCTGATTGTAAACGACATCCTTACCGAACAGGACAAAGCCGCCATCGCCAACGGCAAACTTGATACGCCAATCCCATTTTTCGACATCAGCGACATCGAGAAACTCAAAAACACTTTGTCGGAGCGTGATGTTCACTTTTTCGAATGTCTTGCTTGGCTAATCCGCAACAACAGGCTTGAAATCAGAATCGTTGCACCCAAAGACGGCATCGGCATTTCACACACCAAGACAGGCGTTTTCAGTGACGGCGTGAACAAAGTCGGCTTCGACGGCTCTTGCAACTTCTCACGGTCGGCATTGATTGACAATATCGAAAGCCTCACGGCATTCTGCGATTGGGACGGCAACCCTGCATCCGCCACAATAGACAAAATCAAGGGCGAATTTGAACTCGTGTTTGGCGGCAAAGACGAGAATGTCGTTTTTGTCCCTATCGACAAAGTGAAAACCCGTATCGTTGAATCCTTCAAGGACAAGGAACTGAAAGATTTGCTGGAAGATGAGTACAGAATCATTCAACAGGACATTGCCAACAAAACCTTGCCCAAGTCTGTGATAAAGGCATTGGACAAAGCCAAAAACAAGGTTGAAACCGAGATAGAGAAAACCAAGAAGCAAGGCGAAACGGTTGAGCCTATCGACTTCGGCAAGCCTCGTTTCCCCTACGAATCTGGTCCGCGTGAATATCAGAAACAGGCATTTGAAAACTGGAAAGCCAACAACCAAAAGGGGCTTTTCGCAATGGCGACAGGTACGGGAAAGACTATTACTTCGTTGAATTGCTTGTTGGAGATATACAATCGGAATGGCTATTATAAGGCAATTATTCTTGTGCCGACAATCACACTAGTTGAACAATGGGAAATTGAATGTAAAAAGTTCAATTTCAGCACTATCATAAAGGTTTGCTCAAAATACAACAACTGGAAATCGGCAGTTGCCAATCTTCGCTTACTTGAAATGACAAACGCCGACAGCGATTTGTCTTACATCATCATATCCACTTATGCTTCATTCGTCCGCTCAAATGTGTTTTTGGAATTGAACCAATTTCCCAGAAACAAACTGCTGTTTATCGCAGACGAGGCGCACAATATGGGCGGCGGATTGATGGCTCAACGTTTGTCTGACATAAAATACTTGCGACGCATAGGGTTGTCGGCGACGCCCGAAAGACAGTTTGACGATGCGGGCAACCGCAGACTGATGGATTTCTTTGGCTGTGCTGGCAGCTACACTTTCGAATATTCAATGGCTGAAGCCATTCAGAATGGGGCTTTGTGCCGATATTACTATTATCCACACATTGTTCGCCTGACTGAAAACGAGATGGCTGAATATGTTGAACTTTCAAAGAAGATAGTTAAGATAATGGGCTTTCACGATGATGAAAGCCTGGAACGATTGAAAATGCTCTTGTTGAAGCGCAAACGCATCATTCACAAAGCAGCCAACAAGTTATCCGCTTTTCAGGAGATTGTTCGACAACGGATGGAAGAAAAAGGCAATCTGAAATACACGTTGGTCTATGTTCCCGAAGGCAACAAGCCTGACAATTTCGAGGCTGATATTTTCGACCATTCCGACACCATCGCGTCCGACCCCGAAACCGAACACCTAATTGACGACTTCACTCGCATTGTCCGTGATATGGATTCCCATATCATTGTCCGTCAGTTCACTTCCGAATCAGCCGACCGCGATGCAATGCTCAAGGGCTTTGCCGATGGCAGCATTGATGTTCTAACGTCAATGAAATGTTTGGACGAAGGTGTTGATGTACCGCGAAGCGAATTGGCTATTTTCTGTGCAAGCACGGGCAACCCGCGCCAATTCATTCAACGTCGTGGGCGCGTTCTGCGAACACACAAAGACAAACATTTCGCCATCATACACGATTTGATTGTCATTCCTGACAATGTTTTTGACGAGGAATGTTACTCGTTGGAAAAAAGCCTTGTCGAAAGCGAATTGAGGCGTGTCCGCGATTTTGCCTTGTTGTCGGAGAATTTGAATGATACCGACAACGAACTCCAAGATGTTTTGAATCATTATAATCTATCCATTTTTAATTAGAGCAATATGAGTACATATCAAACCAATGACGATAAGATTTTGCAGGCTGTGATTGCTGATGAGCAACTTGTCAATTTCTATGGCTATAATCCCAATGATTACAATTCTATATCAGATGCTTTGGATTCTGATGTTGCCGTAATCCAAGCCATTGCCCAAATCATCAATCGAAATGAGCAAAAGGCCACTGAAAGGGAAATCTACAATGAAGTCAGCAACTTTCTAAAAACAAATATATGATTATCAAAGACATAAAAATCAACAACTTCCGCAGTTACTATGGAAGCAATCACCTTTCTTTGTCAAAAGGGCTTACTTTGGTAATCGGAGACAACGGTGATGGCAAAACGACCTTGTTTGAAGCGTTGGAATGGCTATTTGACACAACCGGAGAAAACCGTAAGGATTCGCATATTTCCGAAAAGCGCAAATCGGAATTGGAGATTGGCGAAAGCGATGAGGTTTCGGTTAGCATCACCTTTGAACACGATGGCGAAAAAGAGATTGAGAAAAGATTCACTTTTGAGAGATTATCCGAAAATAACATTCGTACAAAGGATTTTAAGTTTATCGGATATTTTATTGACGGTGCAGAACGACATTCCATTTCTGGAGACAGGTTGCTGAATATGTGTTTCGAGCCAGTCATCCGCAAATATTGTTTGTTCAAAGGCGAAAACGAACTCAATGTTTTCGATAACGAAACTGCATTGAAAACATTGGTTGATACCTTTTCTGGAATCAGGGATTTTGACAAATTGGTTGAATTGACTTCAAGTTTTGAGCAAAGTTCTGCACGAGCGGCAAACCGTGAATTGCAAAACGACAAGAAGGTGTCGAATCAGGCGAAGGAATTGAATACACAACTGAATGATGTTACAAACGACATTCAGAGCATCAAGACAGAATTGACTCAAAAAAGGATTTCAATTTCTGATTTCGCAGCCAAGTTGGAAGCCTTGGAAAAGAACCAAGAAACTTCTGAACGTTATCAGGCTATCAAAGAACGAATTAAAGGGCTGAAAGACAAACGCGCCAAGTTAGGTGCTTTGTCATCGTGCGACTATAGCACTAATTTGTTGGACGAATATTGGATTTTGCGTTCTTTCCCTGCAATCATAAAAGAGTATTCGAAAAAAGTGTCTGCTTTGAGCAAGGAAAAACGAAGACTTGACAAACAGGAAACGGAACGCCGTGCGAAAGAGGCTGGAGAACGCGAGGCTATCTCAAAAATCCAAAAACTGGCCAACGATGCCGTTCCTTTGCCCTGGAATTTGCCCGATGAGGCGACAATGAAAGAAATGATTGACGATGAAATCTGCAAAGTCTGCGGTCGCCCTGCTCCAAAAGGTTCGGAAGCATACGAGTTTATGTGCAATAAAATGAATGAATATCTTGCCCATATAGCAGCAGAGGCCAATAAAAACTCAAGTGAAGAAGTTGACGAAAAGCCACTGTTCCCTAATTCATTCATAGATGAGTTGCACTCTCGCCAAATCAAATTAAGTGGCGACACAGAGCAAGAGATTTCAAAAATTGCCACCACTATTTCTGACCGTTTGGAATTTATCACCAAAAGGAAAACCGAATTGGCGGAAGTCGAAAAACAGTTGCAAGATTTGGAAACGGATCAGAACGATTTGCTGATGCAATCGGGGTTAAGCGCAGAACTGCTTGACAAGAGCATATCCGATTTGAGAGGTTTCTTTGATGCTAAAAGCCGAGCGGAAAGTCGTGTATCTGAATTGGAAACAACATTGAAATTCAAGGAGAGTGCAAAGGCAGAAATTCAAGAAAAACTGTCGCAACTTGAACCGACAAGTTCGATGACACAGGTTTATCAGCGCGTGCATACTGCTTTTGAAAGGATAACCAAAGCATTCGCAAACGCAAAAGAGCAAAATATCAACAACTTCCTGCAAATGCTTGAAACTGAATCGAACAAGTATTTGCAGAAGTTGAACAAAAATGACTTTTTCGGAATAATACGTATTCGGAAAACCATTAACAATTCGGCGCGTATTGAACTGTACAGCGACAACGGAACACGCATTGAGAATCCAAACGGTGCCTTGAAGACAACAATGTATATGTCGGTTCTGTTTGCCATTTCACAAATCACGACCTTAAAACGCGAGCAAGACTATCCGTTGATTTTTGATGCTCCTACATCTTCATTCGGTGGCTTTAAGGAAGATACATTCTACAATGTGATAGACACTATCGACAAGCAATGTGTTATTGTTACGAAAGATTTGCTCAACATCGACAAAACGACAGGACAAAAGGCATTGGATTTCGATACAATTAACAAACTTTCCTGCTCTGTTTACAGGATTGAGAAAGTCGAACCGTTCAATGACAAGGACTTGTCAACCATTCAAACAGTTGTTAAACCAATAAGATAATGAACTATGGCAGCGGAAAAGATATATGATTTGTGGGCAAGCCGAAACCCACAATGGGAAAAGAGATACGAGGACAATATCATCAAGAACTTTTGCGATTACGGTCGCGGTGCAACCTCTTTACGCGAAGATAGGGGAAAGGTTTTTGGAGGCGGTTATGAAATTTTCATTGTAGCCTTTTTTATTGGGCTTTATTTCAACCAAAAGAGACCTCTCATTGAAGACACGCAAAAACGCAAGACTTTTGGCCAGCCCATCCAATATTGGGGCAATTTGGATTCTGTCAAAGGACGGAAAGCCTACCCGAAACTTCGCGAGTACATTTTCACCGCTCTTGTTGCCCGCACCGACATTGATTTCATCGTTTTGGAAAAAGGCGAAATGACTTCACGCAAGGCGGTTGATATGCTGATGCAGACTATGGAGGAATACGCCAATTGGGGTTTCCACTTTATGGAAGACAAACTGACCGACGACCCCAGTTATTTCTTCCGCGAAACAGCGTTTCTGGAAGTGTTTTTGGCTTTTGATGCTGGTTTTGATAATGATGGTGGCGAAGAGGAGCCTGAATCGTTGGATTAATCACATTTAGAAGCCCTTCGCCGCCCAGTAGATAGCGGGTCTATACCCGCTATGAAGGCCAGCGGCGCAAGCGTTACGGTTTTGTGAAAATGTAGGTCGCGGCAGCCCAGCCCCGAAGGGGCTAAACTCCCTTTACCGTAGGTCGTGACCTACGGCAGCACTCCGGCAGGCACTCTCCGGCAGGCCAAAGCCCCGAAGGGGCGAACCCACCTCACCCCGATACGCAGTTTCGGGCTTTCACAATAAGACGGATGACAATGACAGGCCGCAGCCATAGATGCCCGCCGCCGTACCTGTCCGCGTCGGCATGACATGGCTGCTTAGCTTCGATAAAAAGAGAAAAATCTTCCATCCCCTTGCGGGTTGATGGAAAAGTTGTATTTTTGCAGTGTCGTTTTGCCATACAGCGTAGGCAACGCAAAACTGTCAGCGTCGATGTTTTTGACAGTGACGATAACACATAAGCCGGAGTTCCTACTTCGGCTTTTGTGTTAGGTCAAATGCGGTTAATAGCCAATTCTTCGTGTTCCCATTGTCTTTTTGAATGGCTACGACGAAACGGAATCCCCTGCTTTCAAAAACCATTTTCTGGCTGTCGGACTTCTTCAAGTTGAAATTGCCATACTGCACAATGATAGGGATGAAATCTTCAATTTGAAATCCCAGTCTGTTGATGTCGGCTTCATGTTTGTCGATGATATGCGAAAGCCCAAATCCTCTATGCTTTATTGTGTCTGTCACTTCGCCCCAAACGATATCAATATCTCCAATGTCGTCACGATGCAGAGCGGCTATACATTCTCCTTTTTGCTGTTGCCTAAGAAATCTGATGGCCTCTTTCGGTTTTCCTTTGAATTGGGTGTAGATGGGCCCAAACGCTCCTTGTTGTAACTCTTCCATTTTCTTCGTTTTTCGATTGTGTTGCAAAGGTGCAACGTTTGTCAAGACCTACCCGTTGATTAAACGTTTGTAGTCGAATGTTGTCGTTTGCTGTCGGATTTATTGTTGATTATCAGATTGATATAATATAATGTATGGCGGATGCAAAAGTCATAATTCTGACGCACGGTTTCAGCCTTTCATACCATATCGGATGGCCTCGAAAAGCAACAACCACAGATGCTCAGCAGCGCATACGCCAGCATAGGAATAAGTCTGCCACAATTGCCGTTTCAAATCGCTTGTCCCATAAGCAATGCCTTGTCCAATCCCATCTTGCTGAAGGCAAAAAGTTTTCGTCCCAGGTCCTTGAGCGATGCGCCTATGTGATAGACCTGGTTGTCGATGATTAGGAAGCGGTCGTGTACTCGTGTGCGTGTGGCTCGTAGTTCGGTTTTGCGGCCAGTCTGCATGAGGCAATCGGACTGCAATACCAACAGGGCAGGGGTGATTCGTTCCACAAAAATGGTCGCCTCCACATTGGCGTTTCGACATTCAAGGATGTCAAAGTCAGAAGCGTCGATGTAATTGTCGATGAGGACGACTTCTTGCTGCGCCGTCTTTATCAAGTTTTCTGCAAACAGGCGTGCGTCAAGGACTTGTCCCTCAAACAGCACGCCTTCCACGGGCGGCAGATTGGTACGGATGAAGAAGTCTATCTTTTCAGAATGGAGATCGGTTTTTTCTTCCAATAGTCGAATCCTTTTGTTTTGCTCCTCAATACGTGTATCCAACTGCATTTGAAAAGCTTGTAGTTGCTGCCTGACAGCATATCCTCGGAGCAGGTATTCTTTCAAAACCTGATTTGCCCATCGGCGGAAAGCTGTTGCATTGATGCTGTTCACGCGATAACCAACAGACAGGATGACATCAAGGTTATAGAACTTGGTGGAGTACATCTGTCTTCCGTCGTTACCCATAAGTTCCAAAATGGAACATGTGCCACTTTCGTCAAGTTCTCCGCTGGAGTAGATGTTCTTCAGGTGCTTTGTGATGGCTGGACGCTTTGTCCCGAAGAGGTCTGCAATTTGTTGTTGGGTGAGCCATACCGAATCCTCTTGTATTCGCACTTCCAGTCTGACCGTTTCGTCTGGCTGATATAAAACAATCTCGTTTTCTTTCATGGTTTCCATTTTTGCGCATGATTTATATGGCGCAAAGAAACGACATCTGTCAAGACCTACCCGTTGATTAAACGTTTGTAGTCGAATGTTGTCGTTTGCTGTCGGATTTGTTGTTGATTATAAGATTAATAGAATATGATGTTTGGCTAACGCAGAATCATTTGGCTGAGATTTACGGCACTACAAAAACAACAGTCAACTTCTATTAAATCCAAATAATTGCCTATCTTTGCAAACAATAAGATGGAATAACAAAAAATCTATAACCCTATGAAAAAGACACTGTTAACTCTCATTTTGGCGGCAAGCCTGAGCCTTTCCGCCCAGCCTCTGTGGCTGCGTCACAATGTGATTTCGCCCAATGGCGACAAGATTGCCTTTACTTACAAAGGCGATGTGTATGTGGTGAACGCCTCGGGCGGCAAAGCCCTGCAAATCACCACAAATGCCGCTTACGACTCGGAACCGGTTTGGTCGCCCGACGGCAAGCAAATCGCCTTTGCCTCCGACCGCAACGGCAATTTCGATGTGTATTTGGTTTCTGCCGAAGGCGGTGTGCCTCAACGTATTACGACCAATTCGGCAACCGAGATGCCTTTGGCTTTCTCGCCCGATGGGAAGGAAATCTATTTCTCTGCCCAAGTGATGAAAGGGGCTGAGAATGTGCAGTTTGCCTCGGGCTGGATTACCGAACTCTACAAGGTGAGCACCGAAGGCGGTCGGCCTGAGCAGGTTGTGGCAGTGCCGGTGTGCAGTATGTCGTTCGACAAGGACGGCAAGTCGTTCCTCTATTACGACCGTAAGGGCAGCGAGAACATTTGGCGCAAGCACCATGTTTCGTCCGTGGCCCGCGATGTGGTGTATTACAACGCCAAGAAAAAGACCCACACCATCCTCACGACCAACGTCGGCGAAGACCGCGACCCGCGCTATCTGCCCGGTTATCAGGAAGTTGTTTTCTTGAGCGAGCGCAACAAGGGCAACTTTAACGTGTATAAAGCCCCTGCTAACGACCTCGAAAAAGCGGAAAAGGTGACCGATTTCAAGACGCATCCGGTGCGCTTCTTGAGCGTGGCCAACAACGGCTTGTTGTGCTACGGTTACATGGGCGAAATCTACACGCAACGCATTGGCAGTGAGCCTCAAAAGGTACACATTGAAATCGTCAACGACCAAGCTGAGGAGCAGTTGGTGAAGCAAGACTTCAAGGGCATTGGCGACTTTGATTTGAGCGATGACGGCAAACTGATTGCTTTCATTTCGCGCGGCGAAGTCTTTGTGACGGGCGTGGACGAATACGCTACCACCAAGCAAATCACGCATACCCCGCAGGCCGAGCGCAACCCTTCGTTTGCAAAGGATGGACGCACCATCGTTTATGCCTCGGAACGTGATGGTTACTGGAATCTCTACCAAGCTAAAATCGAGCGCAAGGACGACTACAACTTTGCTTACGCTACCTTAATTAATGAAGAGCCTCTGTTCGGCAACGACGGTATCGAGCGCATTGCTCCGACCTATTCGCCCGATGGCAAGGAAATCGCCTTTATTGAGAATCGCAACATTTTGAAAGTCTATAACATAGCATCGAAGGAAGTGCGCCAAATCACCGACGGAAGCCAGCATTACGACACGGATGATTATGGCTTCTCTTACCAATGGTCGTCCGACGGACAATGGTTCGCCCTAACGCTGATTTCGCACATGCGCGACCCCTATTCCGACATCGGCATCGTGAAGGCCGATGGCTCGAAGACGATTTACAACATCACTGAAAGTGCCTACATCGACGGCAGTCCGCAATGGGCGATGGATGGCAATGCAATTATCTATCGTTCAAATCGTTATGGTATGCGTTCCCATGCCTCTTGGGGCAGCCAAAACGACGCTTTCATTGCTTTCCTCAACCAAGAAGCATACGACAAATTCCGCCTCAGCAAAGAGGAATATGCCTTGCTGAAGGAAACCGAAAAGGGCAAGAAAGACGGCTCTTCGACAGGCTCAGAGTCCACTGATGACAAGAAAAAGGACAATAAGAAAGGCAAAAAGGACGATAAGAAAAACGGTTCTTCGACAAGCTCAGAGACCTCAAAAGATGACAAGACCAAGGAAATCAAAAAGTTAGAGGTGGATTTGGAGCATTTGCAAGACCGCATCATCCGACTCACGCCGATGTCGTCGGGATTGAGCGGCATGGCACTTTCCGCCGATGGCGAGAAGTTCTATTTCATGGCCTCGTTTGAGAAGGGCTACGACCTTTGGGAACTCGACGTGCGCGAAAAGTCGATGAAGATTTTGAAGAAAATGGGGCAGGGTGGCGCACAACTGCGCATGAAAGGCGACAACATCTTTGTGCTTTCGGGTGGCAACCTGCAAAAGGTGGACAAGGGAGGCAAATCGACGTCGATTAAGTATGACGCCACAATGGAACTCAATCTTGCCGCCGAGCGCGAATACATGTTCAACCACGTTTTCCTGCAAACCGAGAAACGTTTCTTCATGAAGGACAAGAACGGCGTGGATTTGGCAATGATGAAGACAGCATACCAGCCTTTCCTTCAGCACATTAACAACAATTATGACTTCTCCGAGATGCTGAGTGAGATTTTGGGTGAATTGAATGTGTCGCACACGGGTTCTGGCTATCGTCCTTCGGGTCGCGGTGGCGATGCTACGGCTGAGTTTGGCGTGATTCTCGACCTCGATTACAAGGGCGACGGCCTCAAAATCGCTGAGGTGGTGGAAGGCAGTCCCTTTGACAAGAAAAACTCCAAAGTGAAAGCTGGTTGCATTATCGAAAAGATTGACGGCGTGGAGATTACGAAGGATATGGACTATTATCCGCTGCTCAACAACAAGCGCGACAAAACTGTTTTGGTGACTATCAAGGACGGCGGCAAGACTTGGGACGAGACCGTGAAACCCATCAGCCACGGCGCGATGAACGAACTGCTCTACAACCGTTGGGTGAAGCACAACGAGGAAACGGTGAAGAAACTTTCAAAAGGTCGCCTCGGCTACGTCCACATCCGCAGTATGGGCGACGCCAGTTACCGCGACGTGTATTCGCAAATCCTTGGCAAGTACAACCTTTGCGATGGTATTGTCATCGACACCCGCTTCAATGGCGGCGGTCGCCTGCACGAGGACATCGAAATCCTCTTCAGCGGCGAGAAATACTTGGAACAAGTCATCAATGACAGTGTGGCCTGCGTGATGCCTTCGCGACGTTACAACAAGCCCTCGGTGATGCTCATCGGCGAGGCCAACTACAGCAACGCGCACGGCACGCCTTGGGTTTACAAATACAAGAAGATGGGTATTTTGGTAGGTATGCCCGTGCCCGGAACCATGTCGAGCGTGACTTGGGAAACCCTGCAAGACCCGTCATTGTATTTCGGTCTGCCCGTTATCGGCTATCGCACAGAGCAGGGCAATTGGTTAGAAAACACCCAATTGGAGCCTGATGTCAAGGTGCGCAACACGCCTGAAAAGATGGCCAAGGGCGAGGACGAGCAGTTGGAAGCCGCCGTGAAGGAACTGATGAAAGAGGTGAAGGAGTTCCATTATTGGGGAAAATAACCTGCAATTTTCGCACGATTCTTGCGTTAGATAGAAAAACTCAATCATGCGCAACAGTTGGCTGGTTTTGTTGTTTTTGCTGTTATCCAATTTGACTTATTCTCAATGGGTTGCATTGGATGAAGGTGAATATTTGGTTCATCATGTTTGGCTGTATAATGATACGGTAAGGATGTGTGAAACTAAAGTTGCAGAAGAATTGTACGATTATTATCAGAAGGAGCGGGACCATTATTTTTATCGTTATGCAATGGATGGGAAACAAATCGGAGACAATCGCAAAAGTTTTGTTTTTTCCGAGCAGGGCCGGCCTGTTGTAAGGGATTTGGCGAGGAAGTTGGAAACCATGGCAAGATCGGAAACTGATAGGGTTGAGGCCGCGCTCACTTATGTTCAGTCATTGCCTTATTCGTATGATTCCACGTCGAAAGGGAAGGATGAGTATGTTCGCTATCCTGTTGAGACTCTTGTAGATGGCTGTGGGGATTGCGAGGATAAATCGGTGTTGTTGGCAGCAATCTTGCATGAAATGAACATCGGTTTTGTGTTGTTGATGGCACCTGACCACATGGCCGTTGGGGTGAATTGTGAGCCTCATAATGGCGCGACAGGTTTTATGTTCAACGGGAAGAAATTCTATTATGCGGAAACCACTGAGACCGATTTTAAGATTGGGCAAGTTCCCGATAATGTCGCTTTGGCTCGAATTGAAGTTTTGCCCTGTGATGAAACCCCTGTATTGATCGTTAAGGATGTGCGGTTTGAATCCCAGCCGGCCTTGCTTTTTGAGAAGGCTTCGTGTGTTTTGGAAATGGTTTTGCAGAATCTTGGACCATGCAAGATTACAGGGTTGCAGATTCATGTGGCGTTGGTTACAAAAAGAAGAGGTGAACGAGTCTTGGCCGAAGAGTATAGGGAATTGGTCGATTTGCCTGAATGTAAGCAACGCTCAGAACAGATTTCTTTCAAGAGTTTGATTAAGGAAAACAGCGTGCTTCGGGTTGAACTCTCAGGTGACAATATTGCTACGCAACACTTTGAATATGAGATGAATTATAGCCATACAAGGAGATATTAATCTTTTTTGGATTGCTCTATAAATTGAACTTGAAAATCTTTCGGATTTTTTTGCTGAAACGACGATACTGGATTTCGAACCACTTGGGATAGTCCCAACGAGCTTCTACACATAAATTCTCGAATATGGGCCGGTTTTCTTGAAGCAAAGAATCTGTTCCTGAAATGTAATACCCGAGGAATTTAGGATCTTTGTTGTATTGTACTTCCCATTCAAATTGAGGCAGGACAACACCGTCTGTCTTGTTTCCATATAGAGTGTATTCTCTTTCGAGAGTTGTATTATGCGGATTGATGGTGCCTATTAATTGGATTTTGACTATGTCTGCACTATCGGTCGTCCAAAGCCAGTATAGGAAATTGCCTCTATCTATTAGGAATTCTTTCGTTTTTACTGCCTTGTGTCGGTATTCCTCAGTGTAATTTTTACATGAATCATGATACCTCATTCGGTCGAATTCGGCATCTTGATACAATAGGGAAATGAGACTGTCTGCCTGATTTTGCCATTCGCAGCTGTCGATAATGTATTCGTACATTTCGTCGATAAAGGTTCGTATAGTCTCTTCCCTAAAATCGTTATGTTGCCATAGCCAATAAAACAAACCTCCCGAATAAGGCGCTTTCTCAAGACTCTGTGTTTTTGTGCTTGTAAGTAATATGTTGAATGGCACTATGTTGGAATCGTATTTTCTCAATCCTCTATCGAAATCCCATGCGGGTCCGGCATGCATTTTTGAAGTGTCTCCAGCATCTTTATACATGAGGAAAGAGAAAACACCGCCATCGGGATTCAGGGTGATTTCTTGCAAAAGGAAATACCGTGCAAATGATGCGATGTCGAGATATTCAGTGTAATATTTCCCTGTTGTTTCGTGGTAACCTGAAGACGACATCACAGCAGCCTCCATTTCGTTGTAGAAGTTTGAGATGTAGTTCACTTGTTCAAATGAGGCATATTTTGGGGATTTGATTCGGATGGGATCTCCTGCATCAGATACAAAACCGCTGATACTACTATAGTATTGCCAATTCTGTCCGCTATTGTCTAAAAGGTATCCTCCTGTGAAGTCTTCGGGGTTTTTGATGTTGACACCTTTCATGTGCCCTTTCATCCGTGGCTCACCAATGGAAAAGCGGGGATACTCGCTAAGGCGTCGATTATTAACAAATTTGTTTTCCTTTTCCAAATCG
>CACXUM010000039.1 GCA_902770835.1 uncultured Bacteroidia bacterium | reverse complement strand
CTTTACAACACGCCCCAACAGGAAAAGCTAAGGCCGCTAATTGAAGGGGATGCCTCCGCGCGCACGCGTGAAGGGTGAATCATTGTCAAAGTCAGGAAACGTTTAATCAACGGCTTTGTTTTGACAAAGGTTGTTTCTTTGTAGCATAAATCTTAAATGAGTATGAAACAATTCGAATATGTGCCAGAAATACAGTCAGAACTTGGCGCAATGACAAAAATGGAGCTACGTAGATATGTGCTTGATTATTACAAGAACTATCTGAAAGGCAAAGAAATAATCAATAACGACACAGGCATCACCATCCATTTTTCCATGACTTCAGGAAGGAAAACGGCTATGGGTGAAGCCATGTATCAAAAAAAAGCCGAAATGGTCAGGATTTTGCCTGAAATGGTGAAATATGCCCTCTATAACAACTTTGGAAAACGCAAACCGGATGAAAGTGAGGAAATTATTGGATATCTGAACTTTAAAGGGCGTTGCAAACTTGATGGCAAAACCGAGAATGTGAGAATTGCGGTGCAGTTTCAACGTAGCGCGAAGTTCTATTACAACATCGAAGTAAACATGATTAAATGAAAACGGATGGAAATCTAAAGAGTCCTGTTTCCGGTGTTCTCTCATCCCGATTTCCATCCGTAGAGTTTGCCGCGAAATGCGGGCAGCAGTCGTACTTAAACGATAGGCCTCCGCGCGGACTTGACGGATGGTCGTGCCGAATTCCCGACTTATATCTGCCTGCAAAATTACAACTTTTTTCAAAACCGTAACCCTGTCACTACAATAATTTAATTAAATAGGAGTTATTCAACCTGACAGCCGCAACTTTTGCACGCTTTTTGACGGGCCGAAAAGCCCCGAAGGGGCGACCCGATGTCATCGGGGAATTTATTCCCCGCGCCAACAAACAATTAAACGATTCAACAATCAACAAATCAACATAAAATGATAGAGACTGACATTCGTGAACTGAACGAAAAAATCCAACGAGAGAGCCAATTCCTCGACCTCATCAACCTCGAAATGAACAAGGTCATCGTCGGCCAGAAACAGATGACCGAAAGACTTCTTATCGGTCTGTTGGCCAACGGACACATCCTGCTTGAAGGTGTACCGGGCTTGGCCAAAACATTGGCTATCAAGTCGATGGCCAGCGCGATTGATGCCGACTTTGCCCGTATCCAATTCACCCCAGACCTGCTGCCCGCCGACCTTATCGGTACGCTGATCTACAGCCAGAAGAAGGAGGAATTCGTGGTGCGTCGCGGCCCCATTTTCGCCAACTTCGTTTTGGCGGATGAAATCAACCGTTCTCCCGCCAAGGTGCAGAGCGCCCTGCTCGAAGCCATGCAGGAGCACCAGGTGACCATCGGCGACGAGACCTTCAAACTGCCAGACCCGTTCTTGGTGATGGCAACGCAAAACCCCATCGAACAGGAAGGAACTTATCCGTTGCCCGAAGCCCAAGTGGACCGTTTCATGCTGAAAGTCATCATCAACTATCCCAAGAAGGACGAGGAGAAACTCATTCTACGTCAGAACATTGCGAGTGCCGGAGCGAAAATCAACGCCGTGGTGAAGCCCGACGACATCATCCGCGCCCGCGAGGTGTGCCGCGAGATTTATTTGGACGAGAAGATTGAGAACTACATCACCGACATCGTCTTCGCCTCGCGCTATCCTTCGGATTACAAACTGAAGAAGTTCGCCAACATGATTAGTTACGGCGGTTCGCCGCGTGCCACCATCAATTTGGCATTGGCGGCCAAAGCCTACGCCTTCATCAAGCACCGTGGCTATGTCATTCCCGAGGACATCCGCGCCGTGGCTCCCGATGTGCTCCGTCACCGTATCGGCCTGACCTACGAGGCTGAAGCCGAGAACATTACCACCGAAGAAATCATCAATGAAATATTGAACACCATCGAAGTCCCGTAGGGACGGCGGATATTAGGCAGGCGGTGAAATGAAATGGAACCCCTGCCAAAAACGGCGATTGGGTGTAACCCTTCGCCAAATGTAAAAATCCGATTTTCAATGGTATAAAATATGGAATCAACAGAAATATTCAAAAAGGTTAGAAAAATCGAAATCAAGACGCGGGGCCTCTCGAACCACATCTTTTCGGGGCAATACCACAGCGCCTTCAAGGGGCGTGGCATGACTTTCAGCGAGGTGCGCGAATACGAGTACGGCGACGACATCCGCAACATCGATTGGAACGTCACCGCCCGTTTCAACCGGCCTTTCGTCAAGATTTTCGAGGAAGAGCGCGAGATGACGGTCATGTTGCTCATCGACGTGTCGGGATCCAATGATTTCGGCTCGCAAAGCCAGTCGAAGCGCGACCTGACTGCCGAGTTGGCTGCAGTCTTGGCGTTTTCTGCCATTCAGAACAACGACAAGGTCGGCGTGATTTTCTTCAGCAGCAAGATTGAGAAGTTCATCCCGCCGAAGAAAGGCAGTTCGCACATCCTGCGTATCATTCGCGAAATCGTTGATTTCAAGCCTGTTGAGCGCGGAACCGACATCGGCGAGGGCTTGCGTTTCCTCACTTCGGCCATCAAGCGGCGCACTACGGCCTTCCTCATTTCCGACTTCATGACGGACCAAAGTTTCGAGAAGGAGATGCAGATTTGCGCCAACAAGCACGATTTGGTCGCGTTGCGCATCACCGACCGCCGCGAGATGGACATCCCCAAGGTGGGTTTGGTGAAGTTCCGCGACTCGGAAACGGGCAAGGATCGCTGGGTCGATACTTCGAGCCGCGCTTGGCACGATGCCTACCAGCAGATGATTCATTACAAATCGGCGGAACTCAACCGCGAGTTTACCAAACATGGAATCGACAACTCGCTGATTTACACCGATGAAGACTATGTGAAACCTTTGATGCAACTCTTCAAGAAAAGGGAGGCAAGAAGATGAGAAAAACTGTTTTGTTTTTGATATTTGCATTGCTGGCCGCGATAGGCCTCAAGGCCCAAAACGTTGAAGTGGAAGGCAAGGTGAACGACACGAAAGTGCAAGTCGGCAAGCCTTTCACGCTCGATTTGAGCCTCAAGGTGCCCTACGGTTGGTTCGTGGAATGGAATGATTTCGCCATCGACACACTGTCGGAGCAAATCGACATCATCAAGCGCGGCAACGTGGAACGCACCGCTGATGCGGATAGTAATGTCATTGTGAAACAACAACTTACGCTGATGACTTTCGATACAGGTCGTGTGGAACTGCCCGCTGTCGGCTTGACCTACGCCAAGTCATTCGACGACCCGATGCGCCTGCAAGCCTTCACTGAACCCATTGATTTATACGCCACTACGATGGTTGTGGACACTTTGCAGCCCTACAAGCCCATCGTGGAGCCTATCGCTGCTCCTGTTACGATGAAAGAGGTGTTTCCATGGCTTTTGGCAGTGTTATTGGCGGTTTTGATTGGCTTGGGCATTTGGTTCTTTGCCAAACGGCGTAAAACTAAAGTCGACGAGGAAGGCCATGTCGTCAAAGGCTCCGTGATTCCGCCTTACACCAAGGCCATCGATGATCTGAAACGCTTACGAGAGGAAAAAATGTGGCAGTCGGGCAAGGTGAAGGAGTATTTCTCCACGCTGACCGACATTGCGCGTGAGTACATCGAAGGTCAGTTTGGCGTGAACGCCGTCGAAATGACCACCGATGATATTATGGAGGAAATCAAGCCGCTGCATTTCTCGAAAGAGGCTTACGACAAACTGAAAGACACAATGGAGGTGGCTGATTTAGTAAAGTTTGCGAAATATTCTGCAACGGCATTGGAAAGCGACACTTGCTTGAACAACATGACCGACTTCGTGAACGAGAGTTATGCGCATTATCAACAGACATTGTCGCCATCTGCGTCCCCGCAGATGAATGGTGCTGACAGCGGGACGCTGTCAGCGACAGCGGGAAAGGAGGCTAACCATGTTTGAAAACATTGAATTTGCGAATCCTAAACTGCTGTGGCTCTTGTTGTTGGTGCCGCTAACCATCATTTGGTATGTGCTTCGCCACAAGAAACAAGAAGCGGCAGTGAACTTCTCCGACCTGAAAGGAATGGCGAAACTGCCCAAGACTTGGAAAGCCTATCTACGCCACTTGCTTTTTGCGCTGAAGATGATGGCTTTAGGTTTGCTTATTGTGGCTTTGGCGCGTCCGCAAAGTTCATCGACCAACTCGACCTCCAACATCGAAGGCATTGACATTGTGATGGCTATGGACGTATCGGGCTCCATGCTTGCTCGCGACCTCAAGCCCGACCGCTTGACCGCCGCCAAGAACGTTGCCTCCGACTTCGTACAAGGTCGCCCGGGCGACCGCATGGGCTTGGTCATCTTTTCGGGCGAAACTTTCACCCAAGTGCCGCTGACCACCGACCACGGCGTGATGCTCAACATGCTCGGCGAGATGAAGAACGGCCTCATCGACGACGGCACCGCCATCGGCGACGGACTGGCCACTGCCGTCAGCCGCCTGAAAGACAGCGAAGCCATATCGAAAGTCGTCATTCTGCTTACTGATGGTATGAACAATGCTGGTTCCGTTGACCCTTACACGGCTGCGGAGATTGCCAAACTTTATGGCATTCGAGTTTACACCATTGGTGTGGGCACTTACGGCACGGCACCGATGCCTTTCCAAACGCCGTTTGGCGGCACGGTCATTCAACAGGTAAAGGTTGAAATCGACGAGAAACTGCTGACCACCATCGCCAACTCGACGGGCGGCAAGTATTTCCGCGCCACTTCCAACCAAAAACTGGACGAGATTTATTCGGAAATCGACAAGTTGGAACGCTCCAAGATTGAGGTGACGGAGTTTCGCCGCCTCCACGAGGAGTTCTATCCGCTCGTGGCATGGGCTTTGGCCTTGCTGCTGCTCGAATTCCTGTTGCGTAAGACTATTTTCAGAACTTTAACCGATTAAAGCCATGGAAAACGTATTGCGATTTGAACACCCTGAATACCTTTACGGACTGATAATCATTCCGTTACTGATATTGATTTACATTGCCTTCCGCATCGGGCAGAAGCGCCGTTTCGAGCGTTTCGCCCAAATCGGGATGCGTGAACAGTTGGTGCCGACTTATTCCACCCGTCGCGCCAATTTCAAGTTCGTCATTTTCCTTCTCGTCATTGCCTGCTCGATTTTGGCTTTGGCCAACTTGCAGAGTGGCAGCAAGATGGAAGAGGTGAAGCGCGAAGGCATTGACCTTTATATTGCCGTCGACGTTTCCAATTCGATGAACGCCGAAGACATCGTGCCGAGCCGTATGGAACGCTCGAAACAGGCCATCAACAAACTTATTTCCGAGATGAAGGGCGACCGCATCGGCGTGATTGTCTTTGCTGACAAGGCTTTTGTGCAACTGCCCATCACCACCGACTATTCGGCGGCGCGTATGTTCCTCTCGACCATCAACACGAGCCTTGTGGCCTCGCAAGGTACGGCCATTGCGGAGGCTATCAATTTGGCGCTCAAGTCGTTCCCCGATGAAGCGCACAGCCGTGCCATCGTCATCATTTCCGACGGTGAAGACCACGAGAACGATGCCGCCGTGAAAGCCGCGCAAGAGGCCGCCAAACAAGGCGTGCATATATATACAATAGGTATGGGTCTTGCCGACGGTGCCCCCATTCCGGAATACAACCAATACGGCCATCAAATTGGCTATCGCAAAGACCGCAATGGCAACACCATCATCACCCGATTGGATGAGCAGATGTTGCAGAAGATTGCGGCAGCGGGCAATGGTATCTATGTCCGCGCCAGCAATTCCAACGTGGGTTTGGAGAAGATTTACGAAGACATCAACAAACTCGACAAGACCGAAATCGATGCCAAGGTTTTCACCGACTATGAGGATCAGTTCCAATGGTTTGTGGCGGCGGCCATCGTCCTTTTGCTGATGGAAATCTTCATTTCGTCGGGCAAACGTGGCTGGGAGAAGAAGTTTAACATTTTTGAGAAGAAAGATGAAAAGGTTTAGTAAATATCTAATAGTCATTGCATTGCTGTGTTCAACACTTTACGTTTCGGCGCAGAGCGATGAAAAGGCCATCCGCCGAGGCAACCGAAACTACAAGAGCGGCAACTACGAGCAGGCCATCGAGAATTACAAGAAAGCCTTGGAAATCAGACCGAACAATGCCAAAGCGCAGTTCAATTTGGGCGATGTGTATTATGCCAAGCAGTCCTACGACACGGCCTACACCGAATTTCAGAAGGTGCTGGAACTTTCGCCCGATGCCAAGCTGAAGTCGGACGCGGTTTTCAACATGGGCAACTGCCTCCTCGCGCAGGAAAAGTATTACGACGCCTTTAATATATATAAGGTGTCGCTGAAACTGAATCCCGAGAACGCAAACGCCTTGTACAACCTCGAATATTGTCGTGCGCATTTGGTCAAAAGCCAGATTTGGGTGGTGCAGCCCGAACACGGTAGGGTAGAAGCCAACGAAAAGGAAGCCTTCAACGGGCAGCGCGTCACGTTGAAAGCACAACCCGACGAGGATTATGCCTTGTCGAGATATGTCGTAGTTCGCGCTGACAATCAAGAGGTAACGGTGGATGTGAGCGGTAGCAGTTTCATCATGCCGAAGTTCAATGTGTTGGTTTCGGCTGAGTTCAAGCAGGCGCATAAGATTGAGATTGAGAAGAACATCAAGAACGGAACGGTGCAGGCTGACAAACAGAAAGCCATTGAAGGCCAGCAAGTTGTGCTGAAAGGCATCGGCAAAGACGGTTATATGGTCGACAAGTTCACGGTTTATAAGACTGGCAGCCGCAACGACACAGTTCCTGTCAACGATACGGTGTTCCAAATGCCTGATTTTGATGTGATGGTGACGGCCACTTTCCGTACCGCGTTGAAAGTCAGCATTGATAGCGTTTCCAATGGAACCATCTCAGTGACAGATAGTTTGGTCAAGCCCGGACAAAATGTCGCGGTCATTGTAAAGCCTGATAAGGGCTTCCAACTCGGCGACTTGCGCGTGGTCAGCCAAAAGGACGCCACTGAGTCGGCACCCGTTTCGGATGACAATGTTTTCCAGATGATTGACAGCGATGTGACGGTGAAGGCTGAGTTTGTGGAGGCGACCAATTATTACAAGGTGAACGCCGACACCACTTTGAAGGGAGGTCATGTCCTTATCGACCAACCTGAAGCCACGCGCCGCGAGACGGTTGCCTTGCGGAATGCGCCTGAGCCGGGCTACCAGTTCAAGGAATATGTCATCCATCAGGTGGGTGACACTTCGGTGAAGGTGCAGCCTCTCGGCAACTTCTTCACCATGCCCGACTTCGATGTGGAGGTTTCGGCCATTTTTGAGAAGAGCGAAGGTCAGGACCAGCAGCAACAGCAGCAGAATCAGGACCAACAGCAACAAGACCAGCAAGATCAGGAGCAACAACAAGACCAACAGCAGCAGAATCAAGACCAGCAGCAACAGCAGCAAAACCAACAGCAGCAAAGCCAGCAAATGTCGAAAGAGGATGCCCAGCGCATGTTGGATGCCCTTGAGAATCAGGAGAAAAAGACGATGGAGAAGGTCAATGAGCAGAAAGTGAGACAGCAACCCAAGAAGAAGAGTGACAAAGACTGGTAATGTTTAGGTAGGAGGTATGAAGTAAGAGGTAGGAGGTAGGAATGGGGGAGGCTTGTGTGAACCCCGTAGGGGTGAAAGAACAATAGGCAGGTGGTGTAAACCCCTGCACTAAATAAAACGGTACCAATCGGTAATGCGGCAGGCGGTGTAAACCCCAGCCGACAAAAAAGGTAAAAAATTATGTATTTTTGCAACCCGAAAGAAAGAATTGACAAATATGAATAAACGAATCATTTTGTTTTTGATGCTATGCCCGTTGTGGCTTTGGGCGCAAGACGACCCCACCCTGACCGTTTCCACCAAGAAGCAAGTCATGGTGGGCGAGCGTTTCCAAATGGTTTTCGAGGCCAACGCCGAGGGCAAGAATTTCCAAGCGCCTTCGTTTGAGGGCTTTACCGTGGTGGGCGGCCCGTTCACCTCGTCGAGTTCGAGTTTCTCGATGGTCAACGGCTCAATGTCGCACACGGTCAGGTGTACTTACACCTTCGCTTTGCAGGCCTATCAGGAGGGCACTTTCCATGTCGGCTCCGCCACTTTGACCGTGAAAGGCAAAAAGGTCAGCAGCGAGCCTTTCGACATTAAAGTCATCCCCGATGATGGCAGCCATGCAGCGCCTTCGGGCGGAGGTTCGTCTTCGGGTCAAGGACAGTCGCAGCAGAACACAAGCGACCCGCAAGTCAGCGGCAAGGATTTGTTTATCAGGGTGATACCTTCAAAAAAGTCGGCTTATGTCGGTGAGCAAGTCGTGTTGACCTATAAACTTTACACCAAAGTTCCCGTTTCGTCGCTTTCGGTGGAGCGGATGCCGTCTTACGCCGGTTTTTGGACCAAGGACATTACCGACAACAACGGTGGCTCGTTGCGCCAAACCAGTGAATACATCAACGGCATTGAGTACACAGCGGCTGAGATTCAGAAGATTGTGGTCGTGCCGCAACGCTCTGGCACCCTTCCCATCGACCCGATGATTATCGAGTGCATCGCGCAAATCAGGACGGAAAGCAACCGTCAGCGCAGCATGGACCCGTTTGAGGCGTTCTTCAACGATCCGTTCTTCAACCGCAACATTGCCAATGTGAGGAAGGAACTCACCTCGCAGACCCTCAATTTGGAGGTGAAAAGTCTGCCCGAAAACGGCAAGCCTGCATCGTTTGCAGGTGCTGTGGGCAACTTCAACTTCAAATCGGAAATCGACAAGACTGAACTGAGCACCAACGAGGCTTTCACCTTGACTTTGACCGTTTCAGGCACGGGCAATGTGGAACTGTTGCAGATGCCTACGCCGGTCTTCCCGCCTGATTTTGAGGTGTATGACCCAAAAATCACGATGAATGTGAACAACAATGCAAACGGCCTTTCGGGAACGAAAAAGGCTGAATATTTGGTGATTCCGCGCAGGGCGGGCAGTTTCACCGTACCTGCCGTGGAGTTCTCGTATTTCGACCCTTCGAAAGGCACTTACCAAACGTTGTCGTCGCAGCCTTACGAAATCAAGGTGGAGAAAGGCAAGGGCGGCGACGAAGGCAGTAGCGGTGGCATCTATGCCTCCAACCAAGAGGGTATCAAGTATTTGGGCAGCGACATCCGTCACATTATGACGGGCAACGCGCACCTGAAGCCCATGCACACGGTGTTTTTCGGCTCGGCGGCTTATTTTGTTGTGCTCCTCGTATTGTTGGTGCTGTTCGTCATTTTGCTGTTCGTGCTGAAGAAACGCGAGCAATTGAGCAAAGACACGGCGGCCAACCGCAACCGCAAGGCCGACAAGGTGGCGCGTGGCCGACTGAAGAGTGCCGCGCAATTCCTGAAGGCCAAAGACCAAGACAAGTTCTATGTGGAAATGTCGCAGGCCTTGTGGGGCTACATTGCCGACAAGTTGGGCATCGAGCGTTCAAAACTGTCGATGGATACTGTGAACGAGACCATGAAAGCCAAGAATGTTCCTGACGAGTTGACGCAACAGTTCATTGACACGCTCAACAGTTGCGAGTTCGCCCGATTCGCCCCGGGCAGTGCCGAGGCGAAGATGGACGACCTCTATCAGCGAGGCATCGACGTGATTTCTAAAGCGGAAAAAGTTTTGTAAAATGGAAAGGAAAACAACAATGAAACGATACACCTTATTAATATGTATTCTCGCCGTGATGGGTTTGGGTAGAGTTTGTGCCCAAGAAAACAGCGAAGAATGGTTCAATCAGGCCAATGCCGCCTACAACGCGGGCAACTACGAATCGGCTATGACGCTCTATGAACAGATTTTGGCTTCCGAGGTGGAATCGGTGCCGCTTTATTTCAACATGGGCAATACCTATTACAAGATGCGCGAGTATCCGATGGCCATCTATTATTACGAAAAAGCCCTGAAACTCGACCCCTCAAACGAGGAAGTGCAAACCAACCTCGCCATTGCCAACCAAGCCATTGTCGACAAGATTGAGCCTGTGCCTCAGTCGTTTATCGTCAGGGGATGGCGCAATGCACGAGCCTCGCTTTCAGGCGACCAATGGGCTTGGTGTTCCATCGTGGCTTTCGCCTTGTTGCTCTTCGCTTTGTTCCTTTTCTTGCGCTCGCGCAGGATGGGGCTGAGGAAGTTGGGCTTCTTCGCGGGCCTTGTTTTCCTGTTGGTTTTCGGACTGTCGGTGGTCTTTGCAATGCAATTGAAGCAAGCCTCAGAAAATCAAGACCAAGCCATCATCATGTCCCCGACTGTGACCGTGAAAAGTACGCCGAATGAAATCAGCGTCGATTTGTTTGTGCTGCACGAAGGCACCAAAGTCGACATTCTTGAGACCAATGAGGGATGGAGCAAAATCAGGATTGCAAATGGTAGTGTCGGATGGCTTCAAGCCGATTTCATGCGCCCTTTTTGACGCTTAAACAGACCAAATTGCCATTTTTTTTGAGAAAAAATGATTTTTTTTTCGACTTTTTGTAATACCTTTCAGATAAAGTCCTATATTTGCAGACCATATCTTTGGTAAAATAGAATAATAATCAAAACGAAAACGCTTATCAAACAGATAGTTAATTAAATTTCGTGATATGAAAAAGAGATTTTTACCTTTCATGATGGCAGTTTTGGTCCTCGGCCAGTTCGCCATCGCTGACAACGGCGGTCACTATGTGCCGCGCACGCAATCTACTATGAACGCGGAGAACTTCATGGGAAGCCTTCGCGCCAACCAAAACACGGGCTTGATTGACCCCGCCGACATGTTCAGGGCAATGCAGGCCTCGGCAACGAGAAATGCGGCTGACGATCCGCTGTATTGGATTAGCATGGGTCCTGACAACATGGGCGGTCAGACCACAGCCATTCTGTATGACAACACCCCCAATGCACAAGGCAATCCTAACGGTGTGGTTTACATCGGCTCAATGGGTGGTGGTGTCTACAAAACCTACAACTACGGTGTGACCTGGCACCAAGTTGGCAATCAAGACCTGCTGGTCAGTTGCATGGCTCAGGATGCCGACGGTGTCATTTATGTTGGCACGGGTGATGGTGGCTCTGCCGCTACCTACAATGGTCTCGACCAGCAAGGTTATGACAACAGTTTCATCGGCACCGGCATTTATGCCATTGATGCCAAAAACAATGATGCCATGAGGCAAGTGGTGGCTCCTACCGCCGACGAATGGCTCTTCATCAACGACATCGCTATTGCTGGTAACTACCTCTTGGCTTCCACCAACGAAGGTCTCAAGTATTCCACCGACAAGGGCCAGACTTGGCAAGTTGCCGTTGAAGGTGTTGGTGGACAGATTCGAATCGGTAAAGACAACACCATCGTTGCCGCCGTCGACCAACAGATTTATATTGGTAGTGATGTCAACAATCTGGTTTGCCATTCCAACACTGCTGCTACCGCAGTGAGCGATAGCACGGGTATCATCCTTATCCCCAAGGCCAACGCCGTGCTTGATGTTGCCATTTCCACGGTTCTTGATTCAGTGACCAATATAAATCATAATGTCATCTACGCCGGTTGTATCAATGCTGACGGCAACCATGCTGGCATCTATGTTTCCGAAAACAATGGTACGACTTGGACAGTGGCTCTGCCTGCCGTGACCAATGCCCAAGGCCACTCGGTGTATGGCGGTTATGGTACTTCCAATCATGGCCTCGTGATTGACCCCCAAAATTCGGGTATCGTTTATGTTCTGGGTTATTACCTCTGGACGATAACCAAGCCCGCTGATGATGGATATTACATCACTACGCAGGTTACTCCCGACACCTATTATTATACGCTTTCTTACCTCCATGTTGGCCTGCACACCATGGCGTTCAATCCCAACAATCCTCAAGAGTTTTATGTGGGTACCGATGGTGGTGTCTATAAATTTGGTAAAGTTACTGGCGACTCATACGGCTTCCTCAATTGCAATAGGAACTATATCACTGCCCGTATGTTCAATGTGGGCTTTAGTGGTAAGGATACCCGCGTTTTGGCCGCTGGCCTTGACCACGGCACTGTGCTGATTGAAGGCGATGAGAATGCCAACAACTTGGGCACTGGTATTTGGATTAATCCCGGTGGACAAAACGAAGGATTATACAACGAAGACGCTCAAGCTGGTCCTTGCGCTATTTCTTGCATTAACCCGAAGACCGTTTTTGTGACCACTAAGGGCGGTGACCACCTGTATCGTTCCCAAACTGCCGGTGCCGACTGGGTTTCGACTAACTTCACCTCCAGCGGTAGTATTTCCATCAGCACCTCCTCTTTCCGTCTGCCTATCCTGCTTTACGAAAAGTATGACGATGCCCTGAATCCTGAAACGGTGTGGTTCTATGCTGAGGAAGACTATCAGAGCGGTGCTACAGTGCAAGTGATGAGCAAGAACAACTTCCCGTTCAACTACACTTTGACTGCTCCTTTGGCCAACGGCGATTCCATTGAGGTTCATGACCCCGTTTCTGCCAAGTTCTTTGTTTCTCTCACAGACGCTCTTTATATGACCCGCACGCCTTTGATTTTCTCGGTGGAAGCGCAATGGTACAAGGTTGCTGACAAGGCTCATGCTGGTTTTGCTGGCGAACCCCTCTCCATGGCTATCTCCGCTGACGGCGACAATATGTTCGTTGGAATGAAGAACGGTAAATTCTTCCGCGTTTCCAACCTGAACACGGTTCTTGACGATGCAACAGGCTCCATCACTGACTCTTTGTTCCAAGTGACCACTACTGAAATTACCCTGCCCATGAGCGGCCAATGCGTGACTTCTGTCGCTGTTGACCCGCGCAATGCCAACAAGGTCATCGTGACCTGCGGCAACTATGGCAACGATGCTTATGTGTTCTACTCGACCAACGCTTTGTCCGACGAGCCTGAATTCGTGTCGAAGCAGGCCAACCTGCCCAAGATGCCGGTCTATTCTTCCTTGATTGAAAGAGAAACGGGCGATGTCATCATCGGCACCGAGCGCGGTATCTACAGAACCGACAACATCAACAATCCCGACTGGGTTGCCGATGGCTTCATGATGGGCGAAGTGCCGGTCATGGAACTGAAGCAACAACTCCTCTATCACGAGGACGAGCAAACCGTCAACGTGACTGAAGAAGGTATCTTTGTCAAGGATTATCCGGGCGTTCACAACACGGGCGTCATCTATGCCGCCACCTACGGCAGAGGCGTGTTCCGCTGCGAGAACTACAAGGAAGATTTCGATGTTGTTCCTGCCAATACGGTTGTTGAGCAAACCAATGTGACCATGTACCCGAACCCGGTTCGCGATCAGGCCACCCTCAGTTTCGACCTCAAGGAAAGCACCAATGTCAGTTATCAAGTCTTTGACATGAGTGGTCGCATGGTGATGAACCGCAACTTGGGCCGCATGAACGAAGGTTCGCACCAAATCAACATGAGTGCAGAGAACCTCAGCATGGGTTCCTACATCCTCCGCTTCAGCGAGGGTGCCAGCAACTCCTGCGTGAAGTTCGTGGTTTACTAAAATTAATATTAGGTATCATAATTTGAAAGGCAATCTGTAAAGGTTGCCTTTCTTTTTGTATTTTTGCGCTATCATTACTGACAACATGAACAGCAAGAAAATCAATAAGGTGCTGATTGCCAACAGGGGAGAAATTGCCGTGCGCATCATCAAGACTTTGCGCAAGTTGCACATCGCCTCTGTGGCGGTCTTTGCCGACAACGATGCCAACGCCTTGCACCGCCGCATAGCCGACGAGGCTTGCCCTTTGGGTAGTGGCGAATTGAAGGATACTTACCTGAATGTCAAGAAAATAATTGATGCGGCCTTGGATGCTGGTGCCGATGCCATCCATCCCGGCTACGGTTTCCTCTCCGAGAGTCCTGAACTGGTGGAGGCTTGCGAGGCCAACAACCTGATTTTCATTGGTCCCGATGCTCAATCCATGCGGCTGATGGGCAACAAGATTGCGGCCCGCAAGATGGCTGTGAAGCATGGCATCCCCGTCACTTTCGGCATGATGGGTGACCAAGATGAAATCCTGCAAATGGCTGATTCACTGCCTTATCCCGTCTTGATAAAGGCTGCTGCGGGCGGTGGCGGTAAGGGTATGCACATCGTTTGGGAAAAGTCGGACCTGAAGCAGGAAATGGAACGTGCCTCCCGCGAGGCATTGAATTATTTCGGCGATGGTACGGTTTTCATCGAACAATACATTGAAAATCCGAGACATATAGAAGTCCAAGTGTTGGCCGACCAACAAGGCAATGTCATCCATCTTCACGAGCGCGAATGCACTATCCAGCGCCGTTACCAGAAAATCATAGAGGAATCGCCCTCCCCAACTTTGACAGACGAAAAACGCGAGGAAATCTGCGCGACGGCGGTCAAACTTTGCAAGGCCATCCATTATCTCAATGCAGGCACTGTGGAGTTTTTGGTCGATAAGGACCTGAATTTCTACTTCTTGGAGATGAACACGCGCATTCAGGTGGAACATCCCGTCACGGAAATGCGCACGGGCATCGACATTGTGGAGGAGCAAATCCGCATCGCGAGAGGGAAGGAGATGGGCTGGACGCAGGAAGCGATTCAGCCGCAAGGCCATGCCATCGAGTTGCGTATTTATGCCGAGAATCCAGAGAACAAGTTTTTGCCTACGCCTGGCAAAGTGACGGCCTATCATGAGCCTCAAATGCGCGGTGTCAGGGTTGATAGCAGTATCGATGGAACCTGCACGATTTCAGAGGCTTACGACCCGATGATTGCCAAACTGACTTGTCATGCCAAGGATAGGCAAACGGCACTGGAAACCGCGCAACGCGCCTTAAAGGATTTCATCATCCAAGGCTTGACCACCAACAAGGCGTATCTTTGGGAAGTGATTAAGAATGAGGACTTTATCAATAACAAGATTGACACCTCGTTTTGTTCCACCCATCAAGAGGCTTTGCTGAAGGCTTTGAATGATAGTCGCAAGAATCAGAGTATCAATGATATAGTGGCTGCTTTCCTGCTTTTCGACTTTTGCAAGAAGCAGTTGGAGCAACATGCGGAGAATGTTTGGGAAGAAATCGGATACTGGCGTTATCACATGCAACTGACTGTGGATGTGGAAGGTAGGAAAGTTCCTGTCAGCATCAATTCTGCTGAGGCAAGGAAAATTTCGGGTACAATAGGGGAGAGCCCCTTCGTGGTGGAGTTCATTCAGTTTGAAGACAAGCAACTGAAAATCATGCTGAATGGGCGCACGGAAACGGTTTATTGCTCCGTCAACGACGAACAGAAGACCATTGTCAATTTCCACGGTCTGAATTTCACTTGTTTCCGCACTGACCAACTGAACGACACGATGGACTATTCGTGCAAAGAAATGGTGAACGACAAGACCAAATTGGTGTCGCCGATGCCTGGCAAGGTGGTGAAAATCAACGTAAAGGAAGGTGATACGGTGAGCGAGGGAACGATTATGATGGTCGTGGAAGCGATGAAGATGGAGAATAACATCGTGGCCAGCGGCAATGCCAAAGTGAAGAAAATCCTTGTTGCCGAAGGACAGATGGTAGACAATAAAATGCAACTTATCGAGTTGGAATAAAAAACACTAATAATATGAATTTCGACCTCACAAAAGAACAGGAAGCCCTCCGCCAACGGGTGCGCGACTTCGCCGAACAGGAAGTGAAACCCGTCGCCCGCGAAAACGACGAAGACCAGCATTTCGATGTCGGTTTGACGCTCAAGATGGCTGAACTTGGTCTGTTGGGCATGACCGTCCCGAAGGAATATGGCGGCCAAGGGCTTGACAATCTGAGTTATATCATCGCCGTGGAGGAATTGGCTCGTGTGGACGGCTCCACTGCCGCCACCATCGCCGCCGATAATTCCTTGGGCATTGGTCCCATCAAGGACTATGGCACCGAGGAGCAAAAACAACGCTACCTGCCTCGCCTCTGCAAAGACCGCCTTTGGGGGTTCGGCCTGACTGAGGAAGATGCCGGCAGCGACTCGCGAGGCACCAAGACCACCGCCGAATATGATGGCACGCTGTGGCACCTCAACGGCTCCAAAATCTTCATCACCAACAGCGCGACCCCGCTCACTTTGGGCACCACCGTCCAAGCGATTTCGGGCGAAAAGGACGGCAAACCGGAGTTTACGGCCTTGCTCGTCGAGAACTCGAAGGAAGGTTACACCCAGACACCTATGCACGACAAAATGATGTGGCGCGCCTCCAACACGGGCAAGCTCGTATTCAATGATGTGCGACTCGGCGACGACTGCATCCTCGGCAAGCCCGGCGAAGGCTCGCACATCATGCTCGCCACCTTGGATTCGGGCCGTTTGTCGATTGCCGCAATGGGATTGGGCTGTGCGCAAGGTGCTTACGAGATGGCTTTGGCCTACTCGAAGAAGCGTGTGCAGTTCGGCAAGCCCGTGTGCAAATTCCAAGCCGTGGCATTTAAGTTGGCCGATATGGCCGTGAAGATTGAGGCTGCCAGAAATCTGCTTTATCACGCCTGCTGGCTCAAGGACCAACACCGTCCTTTCGGGAAAGAGGCTGCGATGGCCAAGCTCTATTGTTCCGAGGTGGCTGCCGAAGTGTGCGACAACGCCGTTCAGGTGATGGGCGGTCATGGCCTGCTGAAGGAGTTCGACATGGAGCGTTTCTATCGCGACCAGCGCATCCTTCAAATCGGCGAAGGCACTTCCGAAATCCTCCGTTTGGTGATTTCGAGGGCCATTGGGTGCTGATTTTTGAATAGGAAAACTGTAAATTCCGTCAGTCAACTGACGCAATTTAGCTAAATTCCGTCAGTCAACTGACGGAATTTTTGTTTTTTGCTTATTGGGAAGGAAGTTTGTACCACTCAATAAATAAAAAGAATTACGCGGATTATATCTGACTTTTGCCTATCTTTGCGGCTCGAACCCACTTCAATCTTTAAATTTGAAATCTGAAATATGAAATCCTAAAATTTTACCAATATGAAAATCAAGCATTTAGCAATCATTGCGGCCTTGGCCATTGCTGCCACCGCCTGCGACAACAACAAGAAGCCTGAACAGACCGCCGAGCCTGTCAAGCAAGAAACGCATCTGTCGGACAAGTATGCCCTGTATACTTTAACGACCAACATCGACCACCTGAGCGACAACGAGAAACAAATGTTGCCCCTGCTCTTTGAAGCTGCCGACATCATGGACCAGCTTTTCTGGTGTGAGAACTACGGCGACAAAGCCCAACTTATGGAAATGATTGGCAACAACGCCGACATCAAGAAATTGGCCACCATCGCCTACGGCCCTTGGGACGGTTTGGATGGTAACAAGCCCTTTGTGGATGGCATTGGCCCGAAACCCGCTGGCGCACAATTCTATCCCGCCGACATGACCGAGGAGGAATGGAACGCCTTCGACGACCCGAACAAGACCAGCCAGTACACCATGATTGTGCGCGACGAGAACGGTGCGCTGAAGTGCGTTTGGTATCATGACTACTTTGCCGAGCAAATCAAGAAGGCCGCTTCGCTGCTTGACGATGCCTCTGAACTTGCTGGCGATGAGGAGTTTGCCGAATACCTCCGCCTCCGTGCCAAAGCCCTCCGCACCGATGAGTATTTTGAGAGCGACATGCAATGGATGGACGTGCGCAACAACAACATCGACCTCGTAATCGGACCTATCGAGAACTACACCGACGCCCGCTATGGCATCAAGGCTTCGCACGAGGCTTTCATCCTCATCAAGGATCAGGATTGGACCAAGAAATTGGCTCGTTACGCTGCTTTTGTGCCTGAACTGCAAAAGCAACTGCCCGTGCCCGCCGAGTACAAGAAGGAAGTGCCTGGCAGCGATGTCGACCTTGCCGCCTACGATGTGGTGTATTACGCCGGCGACTGCAACGCCAACTCGAAGACCATCGCCATCAACCTGCCCAACGACGAGCGCGTGCAACTTGAGCGTGGCACTCGCAAACTGCAACTGAAGAACGCCATGCAGGCCAAGTTCGAGAAAATTTTGGAACCCATCTCCAAAGAACTGATGACTCCCGAATCGATGGAGCACATCAAGTTTGACGCTTTCTTCTCCAATGTGATGTTCCACGAAACCGCCCACGGCATGGGCATCAAGAACACCATCACAGGCAAAGGCACTGTGCGCGAAGCCCTTGGCAACCAGTACAATGCCCTTGAAGAAGCCAAGGCTGATGTTTTGGGACTTTACTTGGTCACCAAATTGGCCGAAATGGGCGAATACACCACTACCACGATGGAAGACAACTACACCACTTTCATGGCGGGCATTTTCCGCTCGGTGCGTTTCGGTGCTGCCAGTGCCCACGGCAAGGCCAACATGCTTACCTTCAACTATTTCCAGAACGAAGGTGCCTTTGTGCGCAATGCCGAAGGCCGCTATGCCATCGACTTCGAGAAGATGAAAGTGGCTGTTGAAAAGCTCGCTGGCGATATTCTCCGTCATCAAGGCAACGGCGACTACGAGATGACCAAGGCATGGATGGGCGAAATGAGCGTTATCCATCCTGAACTCCAAGGCGACCTCAACCGCGTGAACGCCGCTGGCATTCCTGTGGACATTTACTACAATATGGGTCCAAAAATATTGCTTGGTGAATAATTTTTCTAATTGATAATTAGTAGATTATAATGTATTTGGAAAAATAGTCAAATAAAAAGTTGTTTTCCACTAAGGGTAAACGCGCTGTTGTTAGTCTTACCATTGTCTAGACAACAAACAGCGCGTTTACTATGCATTCGAATGTCCGTTTTATGCTTAGGAAAAATGTTGCCACCGTGCCATCGGGCAGCGGTGCAATTCGCATTTATGACCAAGAAAACCGTTTAATTCACTTAATTATTAACCAAATTGTTTCATTATGAAAAAGAAAGTATTTTCTTTGATGATGACGCTTGTGCTGGCCTTCATTGGCGTGGCACGAGCAGAAGTGGTCCAAATTGGTGACGGAACGACTACGACTTATGTCACGCCGTTCAACTCACTTTGGGGCTACTCATTCGTTGAGCAGGTTTACACTGCCAACGAGATTGGAACTGCCGGCACGATTACTGCCATCAGTTTCAACCTTCGTGAATCCGATGCCGCGCAAACTAACGCGGTTGACGTTTTCATGAAGAACGTGTCGAGAGAGACCTTCTCGAGCGCTTCAGATTTCGAACCTGTCACTGCTTCGGACATGGTGTTCAGCGGTACGGTCACGTTCAGCCCCGGTTGGACGACCATCACGCTTGACACTCCGTTCGAGTATGACGGTTCAAGTAACCTGCTGATTGGTATGCACGAGTACACCTCGGGCTACAGCACGCGTTACTTCTACTACACCAGCACGGCAAACGCTGTGGTTTCGTTCCACAGCGACGGTGTTGACCCGAATCCGTATGATTTGGGTTCGTACACGGGCAACAAGTACACCTCGGCCAACCGTGCCAACATCCAGATCGAAATCAGTGCTGAAGGTGGCTCAACGGCCGACCAACTCCATGTGAAGTACATGGATGGTGAAACCGAAATCATTGACAGCCTGAACCTTGGTGTTCGCCCGGTCGGTGCTTGGATGGAACCCTTCAACTTCACGATGTACACTGAAGGCCGTCAATACACGGTGACCGTCCTCGATTTCACCCCGAGCGATGGTTTGTTCAGCGTCGAAGGTGAGGAACTTCCCTTCGTTGTGAGCAGAACCTCTGATGTCAACCTCGTCATGGGTACCAACGCTACCGAGGCTGGTGTCATCGAGCGTCAGTTCGTTGCCATCACCGAAGGCAACCGCGCCGCTCACATTTGGCCTCTCGTGGTCGAAATGTACAACCCCGCCATCCCGGATGTGGTTGAAACGGCTTACGACTTCGGTACTGTTGCCAATGGCTTCAGCTATCAAGGTATGCCTTCGGCCATCACTCCTACCGTGTTGCACAACGACTACACCCTGCCTTTCCCCGAAATTCCGGAAGGCGTGGATGCCGTCTACAAGTTCACGGTGGCTACCGACATGATCATCAACGCCCATGTTGATGAGAATGCCGCTGACGGCAAGGTGGCTCTCTATGCTGAGGGCTTCAATGGTGAAGGCGGCCCCATGGCTACCAACAACTACACTGGCCTTAACGGTGCTGGCGGCGGTGCTGCCGGTGCTCCGTTTGAGGTTCAGATTGGTGAAGGTACCTCGACCACGGGCTACTTCCCCTTCTACACCTTGTATAATTATAGCATTGCCGAGAACCTCTATCTCGCCACTGAGTTGGCCGAGGCCGGTGTGACCACCGCCCCGATGACCAGCCTCAGCTGGTATGCCACCAATGCTCCGGGCTATGCCCAGCAAGGCATCACCATTTGGATGGCCAATGTTGACGACGAGGCTTTGACGACGACCTCTCACATTGTCACTGGCATGACCAAGGTCTACACCGGTGCCATGACTCCTGCCATCGGCTGGAACGAGTTCGTCTTCAACGAGGGTACCTTCTCTTGGGACGGCCACAGCAACGTGCTGATTTTCTGCCAGCGCAACAATGGCGCTTGGAACAGCACCGTGAATTGGCAAGCCACCAGCGGCATGAACTTCACCTGCCAGGCCTATCGTTATCAAGACAGCGGTGCCTACGACGCTACCGTTGCCAACACGATGTACACCGCTACGGTTCGCCCGAACATCATCATGAAGGGTGGCAACCGTGAGCGTGCCACTGTGCCTGTCACCTTCAACTTGACCGACTCTTACGGTGACGGTTGGAACGGCAACTACCTCAATGTTACCGCCACCGATGGCACCAATGAGAGCCTGACCATTTCCAGCGGCTATAACGACACCTACACCCTCAACTTTGCTGAAGGTGCCCATGTCACTTTGACTTGGACTTCTGGCTCGTATGCTTACGAGACCTCTTTCAATGTCGTTATGGGCGGTGAAACCATCTTTGATGGTGATTACACCGACCTTCCGTTTGAGTTCGACATTCCTGGCGGCAGCACCCCCAGTATGTCTGGCGTGAGCGCTGGCCCCGTCATCGAGAACCTCGCCATTGCTCCCGGCACCTACTATCTGGTTGCCTCTGCCACGCAGGCCGACTACGATGTGTTCATCAACATCGACAACATGCCTTGCCCGGCCATCGAGGCCGAAGGCTTTGCCTTCAACCCGCAACCTGCCGACAACGAGGACGAAATCGAGCCTAACAGCGTGACTTTGCGTTGGATGGTTCCTGAATATGCCACTGGTTGGCGTTTGATCTTCGGTACCACCTACCACCCGGAGGTCGGTCACCCGCAGACCATCATCTATCCTGAGGACGGCAGCTTCACTGACCACCAGATGGCCAACAGCTTCACCGTGCGCAACCTCTGGAACAACACCAACTACTTCTGGAGAGTTGAGTTCAACAACGACGCTTGCCCGGAGGGCGTGAGCAGCCCGGTTTGGGGCTTCACCACCCACCTCAACGTGCCTCAGAACCTCACCGCTGTCGACTATACCGTGTTTGACGACGAGACCATCGTCCTCAACTGGAACGCCGTTGTCGACCGCACCTATCGCCAGTACAACGTGTACCGCGATGGCGAATTGATTGGCAACACTCAAGTGAACAACATCGGCAACACCACTTACACTGATGGTCCTTTGGCCTACAACATGGGTGGCTACACCTACTATGTGACGGCTGTGTATGACGAAGGCGAATCCGCTCCTTCGAACACCATCAATGTGAAGGTTTCCGGCTATGGCGACGTGAACGGTCACGTCTACGAGCAAGACGGCGCCACTGGCATCGCTGGCGCTACCGTTACCATGACGGGTCTTGACGAGTTCGGTGTCAACCACACCTACAACTTCCAGACCAACGGTCAAGGCTACTACAGCGGCCACATCTATGCCGGTAGTTACAACGGCCAAGCCGCCAAGGATGGCTACCAGACCATCGACGCTCCTGTCCAAGGCAACCCGATTGCCATCAACTACAGCCAAGAAACCAGCCCGATCGACTACATGCTTGACGAGAACTTCGATCCCGTCTGCACCGTCATCGCAGAGTATTACCCCGACAGCCTCGATCCTCAAAGCCCGTATGTGAAGGTTTACTGGGGTTGCGGCCTGCCCGGTGAGGAAATCATCGAGCCTTTCGAGACCGGCGACTTCAGCCTCTTCGATTGGCAGATTGACCCGGCCTATCCGTGGAGCATCACCACCACCAACCCGTATGAAGGCACCTACTGCATGAAGAGCGGTGGCGCTGGTGTGGCCAATGTGGTGAGCAACATGACCGTTACCGTGAACATCCCCGCCGACGGCGAAATGAGTTTCTTCGGCAAGATTTCTTGCGAGAACAACTGGGACTACGGTTACTTCTACATCGACAACCAGCAGATGGGCTCTTATACGGGTGCTGGCAACTGGGCCGAGCGCAAGTTCCCCATCACCGCTGGCGACCACACCTTCCAATGGAGATACACCAAGGACGGTAGCGTCAACAGCAATGACGACTGCTTCTATGTCGACTACATCACCTTCTACAAGAGACCTGAACCTCAGGGTGCCGGCTGGCATACCTTCCTCGAGGGTGAGTTCAACGACGCTCTGCGTTCCAATGTGTCCGATAACCCGTCGTTTGGTTATCACTATCCGACGAGCATCACCAGCCAGTACAATGGCTTCACTTTGACCAAGGTTTCCATGTTCAGCGACGACCTCTACGGTGCTGTTGGTGGCAGCTACACTGTCAACATCTACCAAGGCGGTACTGCTCCTGGCGAAGGCACTTTGGTTTCCTCGCAGCCTGTCGATCTGCCTGTTGGCCTCGGCCAGTGGGTTGACTGGGATTTGAACACTCCCGTCAGCGTGAGCGGCGGCCAAGACCTGTGGGTCATCTATTATGTGAACCAAGCTGGTGGCATGGGTTATCCTGCTGGTATGTGCAATACCGACAGCAACCCGAATGGCGACTGGTGGAATGGCGGTAATGGTTGGGAGAACTATGGCGGTGGCGTTTGGACCATGCGCAACTACTTCACCGACCGTTCTGGCCGCACTGTGGTTCTTGGCACGGATGCAGAAATCGCTGTTGCCGCTGTCCAAGGTCCCAAGATTGATCCTAGCCTCCGTCAGTTCGTGAAGGGCGACAACACCGTGACCGCCGAGAGCATCAATCCTAATGCTCCGAGCAGACCGCTGGTGATGGCTGAAAGCAACCGCGCCTTCTCGCACTACAGAGTGTATCGTACTGACTGCTACAACGATGGTCCTTACACCTTGCTCGATGAAGAACATCCCGATGGCAACACCGTGGTTCTCGCTTGCGAGTTGACCGATACCATTTATATCGATGTGGATTGGCCGGATGTCGCTCCCGGTGTCTACAAGTGGGGCGTCGGCGTTGTCTACGCTGGCAACCGTGGCGAAGAAATCGCTGGTCCTATTACATGGAGTGCTCCTGTCAGTGTCGGCAATGCTACCCGCGATGCCTTCACCTATGGCTTTGAAGGTGGTCTCGACAACTGGACTGTCCTGACGGTCAACGCTGGTGAGGGTGAATGGGTCCATAGCGACAACAACCCCGGCGGTTACGACTACACCACTCATGCCCACGGTGGCACCGGCTTTGCCATGTGCTACTCCTTCGTGGACTATGTTGGTGCTTTCAATACCGACAGTTACCTCATTTCGCCTCAGAGATTCAGCATTGCTAATGGCTCGAACATCAACTTCTGGGCCGACAATGCCAACGACAGTTATCCTGAGTCCTTCTCGGTTTGCGTGGCTACTGCCGCCAACCCGACTGCTGCTGACTTCGTTACCGTGTGGAACGGCAGTGCCAAGGGCAACGGTGGTGAGAAAGCCGCTGTTCGTCACGATGATAGCCGTTACGACAACTGGCGTCAACACACTGTCGACCTGAGCGCTTATGCCGGTCAGGAAGTGTGGATTGCCTTCCACGATGTGAACTATGATGCATACGAAGTTTGGATTGATGACGTTACCATCAACGCTGCTGGTGGTTCTGCTCCGACCCCGGGTGCTGCTGGCCTGCAAGAGCCTCGCGAGAGCGAAATCGTGTGGTCCAACTGCCTCGAAAAGGACATGTTCCTCGGCGAAGGTGCTGTTGACGTGACCGTTCTGTTGAACAGTGCCGACAGCCCGGAAGGCGTCACCGTGACCTTCACGAACTACAATGAGTACGAGCAAGAGCTCTACCCGATTGCCCCGATCGTCCTCGACGAGACCGGCTACTATGCTTTCGACCAGTTCCGCAAGGGTGACTATCAGGTGAAGGTTGAATTTGACGGCTACGAGCCTATTACTGAAGACGTGAGCATCTGGGATCCCACCAGCCTCCGTTATGTGATGATTGAGATCATCTACGGTGTGAACAACCTCTATGTGTCCAGCACCGGTTGGGCCATGTGGGATGCTCAAGGCCTGCCTCCGACTCCTGGCCCGAACCCGGGTCCTGGCGGCAATGCCGGTACCTTCACCGAAGGCTTCGAGGGTGGCTTGAACGGCTGGAACGTCCTCACTGTCCTCAGCGACGGTGGTTCATGGATCCACAGCGACAACAACCTCGGCGGCTACGACTACACCACGCTTGCCCACGGCGGTACTGGCTTCGCCATGTGCTATTCCTTCGTGGACTATGTGGGTGCCTACAACACCGATAGCTATCTGATTACTCCCCAGAAGTATGACATCGTCAACGGTTCCACGCTGAGCTTCTGGGCCGACAATGCCAACGACAGCTATCCTGAGAGCTTCTCGGTCTGCGTTGCCACTGCTGACAACCCGGGTGCCGGCGACTTCACGCAAGTGTGGAGCGGCAATGCCAAGGGCAACGGCGGAGCCAAGGCAGAAGTGCGTCACGATGCCAACCGTTATGAGAACTGGCGTTCACACAGCATCGACCTCAGTGCCTATGCTGGCCAGAGTGTGTGGATTGCCTTCCACGACGTCAACTACGACATGTATGAAATCTGGATTGACGACGTTGAACTGACCGCTGGCGCCAAGGCTGGCGAACGCCACCTCGAGTACTTCAAGGTGATGTGCGAGAGCCTCGACCACGAGCCTATCTTCAATGCCGACACCGAACACCCGTCCTGCCAAGTGGCCACCGACGAACTCGTTCCCGGCGATCACTACCTCTGCAAGGTCGCTGCCGTATACAGCACTGGCATGAGCGACTGGGTTGAAGCCGAATGGCAGTACATCCCGTGCGACAACTACGCTGGCACCTTGAATGGTATCGAAGTGAACGGCACGACCGTCAGTTGGGACTACCCGAATGGCAGCGGTCCTGTTCCTCCGCAACCCGGACAAGGCGATGCCTTCAGCGTTGACTTCGAGGCTGGTCTGCCTGCTGGCTGGACCGTCATCGACGGCAACAACGACGGCTGGACTTGG
>CACXUM010000038.1 GCA_902770835.1 uncultured Bacteroidia bacterium | reverse complement strand
TACTAGTCATTCAAAACAAGTTAAACTACAGACCGCGAAAAGTGATTGCTTTTAACAACCCTGCCAATCTTTTTTATAATTTTGCATGTTGAATCTATACATTGTCAAAAATGGACAATTTTCCCTCCATTTTGTTATCTTTTTGGTATTTTTGCACCCAAAATAATATTGGAAGTTATCAATCATCAACAAAATCAATCAAAAAATGAAGAAAACCATTAGAAAATTCGCTCCTGCAATGCTCGTTCTCGTAGCATTGGCAACCCTTTCGTTCATGGCCAAAAACGGCGTCACGCTGCGCCTGAAGCCCCAGCAAGGCAAGACCTACACCATCAACGCCAAGGCTAACATGATGATGATGATGGAAGTGCAAGGCCAAACCATGAACCAGGCCCAAAACATGGAGTATCGCCAGAGCTTCACCGCCAAAAACGTCACCGAAAAGGACGTGCAGCTCGAAACCAAAATCGAAGCCCTGAAAATGAGCATCTCCCAAATGGGCATGAAGTTGGAATACGACTCGGAACACCCCGAGAAGACCAGCCCCATGCTTGCCGGACAGACCAAGGAAATGGACGAAGCCATCAACAAGACGGGCACCATCAAGTATGACGTCATGGGCCAAGTCATCGACTCACTCGACCTTGAAATGAGCCAATTGGGCGGTGTCATCATCCAACTCCCCGAAGAAGAGCTGAGCGTAGGCAGCACTTGGAGCGTCGACAAGAGCCAAAACATCAGCGGCTCTGAGATGAACGTCCACTACACCTACACCGTCACCGCCATCTCCAAGAAGAGCGTCGACCTCACCGTGGCAGGAACAGTGACCGGCAAAGGCTCCGAGGAAATCAACGGTAATTACAACGGAACGGCCAGCATCGACCCACAACAAGGATTCATCACCAAGAGTAACCTCAAGAGCAATCTCTCGATGACCCTCTCGCAGCAAGGCATGAGCATCCCGATGACCATTGTGGGCACTACTACGATGGAGGTCAAGTGATTGTTTCACGCAGAACTCGCAGAACTTTGGGAAATAAAAAAACCAGCGATGTCCTCGCTGGTTTTTTGTTTGCGTTTTGGCCTTTGATGCTTAGTTCAGCATGACCGGCATCAGCAACATGAGCAGGTCTTCAGAGGCGTTGTCGTTCTCAACGGGAGTGAAGATACCGGCGCGGTTGGGAGCCGACATTTCGAGTTTCACCGACTCGGAGTCGAAGTTGCCGAGCATGTCTTGCAAGAAGCGCGAGTTGAAGCCAATTTCCATGTCGTCGCCTTCGTAACTGCAAGTGAGGCGTTCCTTGGCCTCGTTGTAGAAGTCGATGTCCTCAGCGGTCAGCGTAAGTTCTTGACCTGCAATGCGGAAACGCACTTGGTGCGTGGCCTTGCTGGAGAACACGGCCACACGTCGGATGGCAGCAAGAAACACCTGACGATCGATGGTCAGTTGGTTGGGGTTGTTCTTCGGAATGACGGCCTCATAGTTGGGATAGCGGCCTTCGATGAGGCGGCACACCAACACATAGTCGCCGAACACGAATGAAGCATTGGTCTTGTTGAACTCAATGCGCACAGGCTCATCGGCGAGGGTGCCGAGGATGCTCTTCAATTGGTTGATGGGCTTCTTCGGCATGATGAACGAGGCAGCCACCTCCGACTTCACATCCAACCTTCTGTAACGCACCAACTTATGCGCATCGGTGGCGACGAAAGTCAGGTAGTTTTCGGTCATTTCCATCAGCACGCCCGACATGATAGGACGAATCTCATCCATGCCCGTGGCGAAAACGGTCTTCTCGAAACCGCGAGCCAGCACATCGGCGGGAATCTCCCACACCGAAGTCTCGGACATCACGGGCAGTTGCGGGAACTCGTCGCTCTTGTGGCCAGCCAACTTGTAACGACCTTCGCCAGCAATCAGTTCGACGGACAAGGTGTTGCTGTCAACGCTGATGGTAATCGGAACATCGGGGAAGTTCTTCATGATTTCGAGCAGCAGACGTGCGGGAATCGTCACTTCGCCCGTGCCTTCCACCATGTCAGGAACCATTCTGACCGACATGGTCACGTCGAGGTCGGATGAGGTGATTTTCAGTTCGTTCTCAGTCAACTGAAACAGGAAATCGTCCAAAATCGGGAGGGTGTTTTTCGAGCCGATGACACCGCCCAAGGCTTGGAGATTCTTCAACAATTTAAGGCTTGATACTATGAATTTCATATAGATAGGGTTTTTATTGCTTTCGGATTTTGAATCGGTAAAAGTACAAATAATTGGAACATGGAGGCCTGTTTTTTGAAAAATTTCTCATTTTTTAGTAGGTTCCCACGCTCAAACCTGCATATTTCAGGCGGTTCAGGAAATCGAGCATCGACTCGTAAGGCACGGCCACGTACTGGAATCGTTGGTCGTCCTTCTTCCTCGTGCGGTTCTTTTCCTTCATCTCCGAAAGCCGCTGGTTGATGTCGGAATAGGTGCAATGCACTTGGAATTGGCCGTCGCCGCTGTTGTAATTGATAAAGGTCTGGAACATGTCGTGCTGGAAATAATAGGTGATGTTGCCCAGTCGACGGTCGAACATCACGCAACCGTCCACATACTTGTTGACGATGTGGTTGCCGAAATTGCCCAAGCCAATCTTGCCGACAGAAACGAAGGCGTGAAGTCTGTCGTTCCAAACCATCTTCAAGTCAGGAATGACGATGGTATTGCAGTAGAAATCAGACGATTTCATTTCCGGATAGCCCTCTAATTCGATGGCTTGTCGCCGCTCATCTGCTTTCTCTTCGCTGTTTTCGGAGCGGTAATAATGCAGGTATTGGGTCTGCGTCAGGTCTATGGAATTGCCGTCGGCATTGGCGTAGACTTCGGCCATCGCCTCAAGTGCCTTGTCGTCGAAAATCGGGGCGTTAAAGACATTGAGGCCTTGCAAAGTGAGGCTATCGTTGGGGTATTGCGTATAGCGACCATGAACGAGGAAATTCGCCAAAGGCACCTCTATGCCCAAACCAAATGTACCCTCGCCACTGACGACACCTCGCGAATTGAGGTCTACATATGTATCGAAACGGGTCGTGTCAGTCACCACAAAACGCAGGCTGTCAGCATCATACCATAACATACCGTTTGCAGGCGCGGTTTCGTCGAGGTCTTTCCTACCCTCTTTGGGCGTGAGGAACGAGCCGAAATAGCCTCCGTCGATGGCCAATTCATAATAAAGTCCATTGGTCATGCGCGGGTCTTGCTCCTGGATGCGCTCCATATTAATAGGTATGCGAATGTCCGCCGGATTGATGTGCGTTTCCGAAACAAACCAACGGTTCAAGGCGGCGATGGAATCAAGGGTTCCTAAACCTATCGAAGGAACCGTTTCCAACACTTCATCGGCTATCGAATCCATTGCCATTCCGACAGGCTCAATGGCCATCGGCTCATCAAAGCCAAGCAGGGCAAACTGACCGTCGTAATAGCCAAACTCATCCGTGGCCTTCAAGGTCAGGCGACCTTGGAAACCGAATTGATTGCTCAATCTAAACTCCGAATTGTCAGCGATTTGTGCATAGCCATGTGTAACACCCTCCACGGGAACGATGGTATCCACCCGAATCGGAGTGCTCGTTCCGTTGGCATTGGTGTAGTCCCATGTGCCCTGCGCGTCAAAATAGTTGCGGCTGTGGATGTTGACAACCGCATTTTTGTAGAGGTAATAATTGTTCAAAGTGTCGGCCAACAAATCACCGCTGATTGGCTTCAATTTCGACTCCGCGTTGATGTCCACATCGTGCATGTAAGGGAACACGGCGGCATCGGCCACACGAATAATCTTAACGTCGTGAGCATGAATCACATAGTTGGTCATGTCGTATTCCGCGCTCATGCTGTAGAATTGCAGCGAATCCTGCTCGGGCACAAGTGAAATGAACTTGGCCGCATTGCTATGGATGGCCAACAGTTCCTCGCGAGTGGTCGCGTTGGCATAATCGCCGAAACTCTCCACCGGATTGTATAGGTGCAGGCTGTTGGTGGCCATGTCCCATTCGGCCTCCTTCAGCGTGCAAACATATTGATTCATAGGGAAATCAAGGTTGCTACGCTGGTCAAGATAGTCGTATTGCACTTTTTGTGCGTCGAAGTCCACATTGGCGCGGTAGTTGGTCGCGGCAAAAGCGATGTTGGACGTGTCGGCGGAATACAGCAGGAATTTGGCAGAATCAGCCACGAAAGTCCTCGAATCCAAAGCGAAATGGTCGGAATCGAACTCCGTGAGGCCGAAACGCAACTTGCCGTCAGCAGAATAGCCATCGGGCGTGAGACTTGTCTTGCCCGAAAAATAGGTGTCGCCGTACATGCAAATCGGGTTGTCAATGGTCTGCGTGGTCAGTTCGGGTTTGCCCACATCCCATTTCAGCCTCAACGCATCGGCGTTGGCCATAGGATACTTGGTTCCGTCCTCAAGCGGCACCAACCTGAACTGGTTCGTGATGGCCGTCACCGAATCGAGATAGAACATGAAACGGTCGCCAGTGAATGTAGCCGTCTGATAATCGAGTTGTCCCATGCCGAAGAAACCGTCCTCGGAAAGATGCACTTTCTGGTGGAAATGTCCCGAACCGTCAAACATCGGGTAAGTGTCTGATTCTCCGTCGCCTATCTGATGCTCGAATCCCAAGGAATAATCTTCCATCACCACCAAAGGCTGTTCGATGTCGGGCAAAATGCCGCCCGAAACCAAATGTCCGTCAAACCTCACCTTTCGCATTGAGAGGTCGTTGAGGCTGTCGACGACAAAGGGGTCAAGGCTGTAATAGAACTTGCCTTCCAAGTCGTCAGCGGTCATCACCGAATCGACGCTGCCGGGATGGAAAACGCCGCCATTGATTTTGCGATAGAACTTGAAACCTTCGGCCTCGCTGTGGAAAATGGGGTATTCAGGCGTATCGTAACGGCTTGATTTATTGTCACCTCGGTCAATTTCCAACTTGCCTTGCAACTTCTCCAACGTCCCGTTGACGGGAATGATTTGATAGTCGCGCTTGGCATAAAAACGCAGCGAGTCGACCTTGGCCATCTTGATGGTGAAATCCTCGTATGAAAACTCGCAGTCCTTGGTGAAAAACTCGAACATGCCGGCCAAAATGCCGCCCGAAAACTTGAAATTCTTGTCCTTCATAAAGACCAATCGACCATTGTCGGGCACGATGACCACGCGCTTGCGGTCGCTCAACGAAATGGCCGAGCCATTCACGCCCTCAATCTGGCTGGTGATGCCGTAAACGAGCAAGTCGTTGGTGGCCAAGTCGAGGCGGGCATTGGGTTGACGGTTGGTAGTGTGTGTGTGCAACTTAATCACATCGAAATCAATGTTTTCGCGGTAGGAATCCAGCACATCAAAAAAACGCGGGAGTGCTGTCACCCATTTGGTTTCGTTGTCGTATTCCACATAGCCCTCAGCTTGCAGTTTCAGCAACATCGAAATCACCTGTTCTATAGGATATTGCAAGTAGGAAGCCAAGTCGCCGGAATAGAAATGCACCTGCCGGTCCACATTGCTGAAACCCTTCAGGAATTTCTCCATGCGCACCATGGGATGGGTGCCGTCGAGGCCTTGCAGCCGCTTGAAATCCTCGTTGCGGAAGTAATTCACCGACACCACATCGCCCTCACTGTTGGGATTGACGCCCTCCATGCGGCGGAAATCGACTGTGGGCGAATCAATGTTCCAATACATCGCCTCAATGAAAAGATCGAGGCCGTGAAAATAGTCGTGAAAAGGCCCATCGCCGAAGTTCTTGCCCTTCTCCTCGCGGAAAAACATCATCTTGCGGGTCTTGTTATCATACCTGAAACCCAGATTGTTATGGTAGATGGAATCCTTTTCAATGCCCACCGAATCCATCAGGAACAGACGCATCGCAACATGGTCGGAAACCAATACCTCGTCCTCCGACATCACGAAGCGCTTTGCCACGGCCTTCAGCACCTCCCTGCCGCCTTGCCTGAAATGGAAAATGGCCTTGTTGTCGACACCGCCAAACACATCCACCTGATTGCCCATCATGCCGATACCACCCTCAAAATCAATGTTTTTCATCAAGTCTTTGATAGCGTAATCGGAACGATACGACTTCACGCGGGGATACATCGTCTTTTCGTTGGGCGCGTTCACCAGCACCTTGTCCTCGTAACGGCACAAAATGGCTTGGTTGAAATGCCGCCTTTCGTAAAACGTCACCGAGTCAATTGCATATTCCGAGCGGTTCAAATCAAGTTCGTAATAATCTGGGAATGAAACATATACTTTGTCTTCCGCAATTTCAAATCGCGACCAGTCGGCGCGGCCACCCATGCCTTCCCAACGGTTGTCGTCCAAATAAAAGACACCTTTCGTCTGCTTGATGACCGACTCGTCCTTGTTGGAAGCCAGCACCAATGTACCGTCAACCGTCAGCTCGAACTTGTCCGCCGACGGAAAGCCCAACAGCGCATCGCGAACCAGCCACTTGGAATTGCCCTTGGCCGACAGCACCTTATCCACAAAAACATTGCGGCAAGCGGCCAGATACTTGTCCACACCAATCATCGAATTTTGCGACTTGGTTTCAGTGAACTTCAGCCAATTTCCGACGTCTTTGTGCGTCAAACCTGCCGTAGGAATCCCTTGCAGAGTCTCCACGAAATTGAAAATGTTGGCGTAAGCCCTCGTTCCGCTTTTGGAATGGTACAACTCACACAATTGCATCACCGTATTGATTTCATTGTCAGAGTAATAACTATCCCAAACACCACGAAAAGCCTTCATTATCTTGGCGGCCTCATCGCGGTCTTGCTTCGAGGTGGATGAGTTCAAGTAAGTGTTCAACTGTTCGTAAAAAGCCTCTTTTTCTGTGGGGAAAAACGCCTGCGCCCAGGCCGAGGTCACCCCCAACAAAAGCGCAAAAACGGCAATAAGGATTCCTTTTTTCATCTATTCAAAGTATTAAAAACCAATTATTTGACAAATTCAGCAGCCACCCAATTGTTGCGGCTCAGGTGGCGGCAATAATGTAGTCCTAAACGTTCCGCCTCCGCCTTGATGCTTTCCAAATCCTCAGTGTAGAAACCGCTGAAGAAAATGTGCGCATCGGGACGCATGGCGGCAACATAAAGGTGCATGTCGCGCAAAAGGATGTTGCGGTTGATGTTGGCCAACACCACATCGAAACAGCCCTGAATCGACGAAGCGTCGCCAAGGACAATATCAATGTCGGAAATGCCGTTCAACTCCGTGTTAGTGAAAGCGTTGCGATAGGCCCACTCGTCGTTGTCAATGGCAACGGTATGCGCCGCGCCAAGTTTTTTGGCGAGAATGGCCAAAACCGCCGTTCCACTACCCATGTCGAGCACTGTTTTCCCATGAAAATCAGTTTCCAACATCAATTGGATGATTTGCGCGGTCGTTTCGTGGTTGGCCGTCCCAAACGACATTTTCGGCTCAATGACCAAATCGAACTCGAAACTTGGGTCGGGCTCGTGGAATGGAGCACGCACACGACATCTATCGTTCACAACCACAGGCTGATAGGAAGCCTCCCAAACCTCGTTCCAGTCCTTGTCGGGCATTTCCTCCACTTTCAGCAGTCGGATGTCTGAAAAAGACGGTTCAAGCAAGAGGTTTTCAACAGCCAAATCATTTCTATTATCGGCTGAGCAATAGGCTTTTAAGCCCATTGCATCATCCATGAACGAGTCAAAACCAATTTCCGCCAGCATCGTAGTCAGCATGTCGTGCTGAATGTCGGAACTTGGTGCCGTAAATGAATACTCGAATGTCTTCATTCCTCGCCGATGTGTGAGGCTTGTTCGCAGATGGAAACAAAGTCTTCCGCCTTCAAGGAAGCCGTACCAATCAAGCCACCATCCACGTCGGGTTGCGAGAACAACTCAGTGGCGTTCTTGGCGTTGCAACTGCCGCCGTAAAGGATGCGAATGTCGTCAGCCGTGGCCTCGTCGTAGTGTTCCTTCACCAACGAGCGGATGTAGGCGTGCATTTCCTGCGCCTGTTCGGGCGTGGCGGTCTTGCCCGTGCCGATGGCCCAAACGGGCTCGTAAGCAATGATGGTGTCGTAAATGGCATCGCCGTCGAGGTGGAACAAACCTTTCTCCAATTGCTCCTTGACGACCTCGAAATGGCGACCCGCCTCACGCTCCTCAAGCACCTCACCGACACAATAAATCGGCGACATATTGTTCTCAATCAGGCGGTTAATCTTTTCGGCCAGCACCTCATTGGTCTCGCCGAAATATTTCCTTCTCTCGCTGTGCCCGACGATGCAATAGTCAACTTCCAGTGACTTCAGCATTTTGGCCGAAACTTCGCCCGTGTAAGCGCCCTTGTCGTAAGCGCTGCAATTTTGCGCACCCACATTGAAACGCTGTTCCTCTGCCTCCCAGTCGGTTAGCATTTCCAAATAGGGGAACGGCGGGCAAATGATGACTTCGCAATTCAGTTCGTCCATTGCGTCAAAGCGGTCAAGGATGCCATCGACCAAATCTTCAGCCTCATCGAAAGTGAGGTTCATTTTCCAGTTTCCTGCTACGATTTTGCTTCTCATTTTATTTATTTTATTTGTTCTTATTGAATGTCGATTACTTTGATCTTCTTTTTTTGAAAAATAGATTTCCTGATGTATCATACCAGAAAACCATGCTTTATCCTCTCTGTCATCTTTACAACCATATTGTGTCGGTTCCCTATTAACTTTCAGTTCAGTAATTCTCACATAATCACCCTCAACAACAAATTTTGCTTCATATATGCAAAAACCAGTAAAACTACGGAAATATCGGATTGTATCCTCATCACAATACATAAACCATTTCATTCCCATAGAAGTTGGAATACTACCTCTTTGTATAATCTGCATATCTTCCTTGGTCAATGTCATATCCATTGGAATAACAACATTCTTTTCCGGCATGGGCAAGATAGTCCATGATTCTTTCGTGGCTATAATAACTTTTTTATCGTTTTCCATTACTTTATAAATTGCCACAAAAATACGAAAACTTTCTTTCTGCCAGTCAAAACCAACAAATTTCACGATTTTGTATAACACCTGTTTTATTATTTGTACTTTTGTCACACAAAACAAAGAAATCCGTAAGTATTATGAAAGACACTTCTGAACTCCAAAGAATCAAGAGTCATGGCTTAACATTCTATGAAAAAGCAGTTGAAAAAACTGATGAAGCGTATAATGTGGCAAAAGAACTTGTTGAAAAACTGTTTTTTGGCATGTCAAAACTGAGTACTAAATACTGCAATAATGTATTTTGCGATTTGCCCTACACTTATACAGAGCGACGTCTTGATAGTGTTCTATTGCCCACATTATCCAAACTATGTAATTCAATGGTTCTTGTAGAACTACCAACCACACGATTTTGCTCAAATAAGAAATTCGATGTTGAGGAAGCAAATGGTCGAATTGATTATTGGTGCATATATAAGGACTATAGTTTTATTATCGAGTTAAAACAAAGTTTTGATTGTTTCACTACAACAAAAACAAGGGAAAGAGGAATTCCATCCCGTTGGTTCAAAATGAATGAACAACTAGAAAGTGTTAAAGATGAGATAAAACTATATGAAGAAAAAACAAAAGGAATAATTAGACTAGGTTTGCACATTGTTACATCGTATTCCGACAAATATCCTGACAACGAATTGATCAACCAATTTGAAGATGGTATAACCGATACTTTTGAAAGATTGTCAAAAGATGTAAGTAAACGATACCCATCTCTTAGGCCAGATATGATATTATGTTGGAAAATTCCAAATAAGATTGTGTATTCTGGCAACCAGACTTACCCTGGACTATGGGCATTGGCCAAAATCTATCCTTCTATTCACCATCAAGGTGCAATAAAACAATGACATTATAGAATACAACAATTAATTCTGTCTTTGTAGATTTGTTTTGAAAAAAAGAGTATCTTTGCAAAAAAAAGATGAAGTATGACTTATCTGAATCAATTTCACAAAGAAGCAGCGGAGAGAAAGATGCGGAAAATCACCGAATTAAGGAAATCGCCAATGAAATCCGAAGACGCTGCCAACTATATGAAACGGAATTTGGAAATGGCGATAGACATGTAAACCATTTGGAGACCACTATCACTAAGAAAATCAAAGTATTGTTAATCATTCTTACATTAAGTGCAAACATCTGCTTCGCCCAAAACGAACTTCCCACCGTAGTTCCCGACCGTCCCGGACATACATTCGGCGCAGATGTAACTCATTATCAAAAACTTGGATGGGACAACGGATTTGCTTTCGAAAAAACTGCCGACGGGACACGCACATTTACATTGAACAGCACCATCCTCCGCTATGGCCTTTTCCAAAACATGGAGTTGCGCGTTGGCACTGACTTCCTGATGTACGACAACGAAGCCGCCATGCCCACTTTTGGCATCGCGCCGCTCACCGTCGGGACAAAAATCAAGTTCAACGAAGGTTCGGGCATCATCCCATCCATTGGTTTTTTGGCCGAACTCAAGTCACCTCATGTCGGATCAAAGGACTTGCTCCCCTCCCACCTCGCGCCTGCCATGTACGCCATCTTCGAGCATAGCATTGGCGAGCGTTTCTCCATTTCCTATAATGCTGGTTTGGAATGGGATGGAGAAACGGCAACACCCGCCACTTTCCTCGCTTTTGCATTAGGCTACAACTTCACAGAAAGCCTTGGGGCTTTTGTGGAGACCTACAACTACCTGCATCCCGAAGAGGCAAACCAATACATGACCGAATTTGGCCTGACTTGGTTGGTGTCGCGCCGCGTGCAGTTAGACCTCGAAGCCGACTTGGATTTCCAAAACCTTGGGAAACACTTTTCCATCGGCGCAGGCGTGGCATGGATGATTAATTGATTGAATACCAGATTTTTCAACCAAGTATCATTTCACCCTAATTTTCCGTCCCGGCCTTAGTTTTATGTCTTTCTTGAAGTTGTTGAGTTTGCATAGAATGGACACCGTAGAATTGTTTTCAATCGCAATCGAACTCAAAGTGTCGCCCTTCTTGACAACATAGTATTGTTTCTTGCTATCATTATAACTCTGCAAATCAACGATTTGAATATTCGATTTGTTTTCAAGGTCATTGTAGGCGGCATAAAGCAACTCTCTCGAAATGGAATAATCCTTGTTTGTTGGACGCAACGAATCCGTCAAAGCGTGTGAAAACAGCCAATCGTAAGTCTGTTGCAAATAGAATACGCCCACTGGACTACTATGATTTACACTCTTCAATTTATTGAAAATCAACCTACTCGTATCACCACAAAGGCACATCGAATCCACTACCCTTTCAGATTGGTTGACAGGCACAGCAACATCAGCCATGCCATGAATAATCCATAAAGGCACCTCGTTCAAGCCACAAAGTGAATTGACATTCGAGCCTCCACACATGGCCATAGCCGCCGCTACCTTGTCAGGATAAGTTGCCACAAAATCCAACGTCCCGAAACCACCCATGCTCATACCCAACACATAAAATCGGGTTATATCAGATCTGTAATTTGTTGTCACCCAATTATATAGTTCCATCAGTTTCTCAGGCTTCCATCCCGTTTTCGATTGTGGAGCAATCACAATCGCATCAATTTTGCGGCCACGGAGCAGCGCATCAATGCAACCATAGCGCCGAACCAAACTCAAGTCGTCGCCACTCAAACTACGACCATGAAGAAACAGAATCACCGGCTTCTTTTCGGGTGCAGTGGCAAAATCCTCAGGTAGATAGAGCCAAAAATTGTAGTTATTGGGAATGACATTGTGGCAGGCAATCAACTGCGCCTTGCAGAACAAGGGCAACAGACAGAGCAACAATATTACTACTATTTTATTCATATTCAACTAATTCTCACTCTCGGGTCGATGATGCCATAAATGATGTCGACCACAATATTGACAATGATGAGCATGACCGCAATAAGCAGCACCGCACCCATGATGACGGGGAAATCGTATTTGTCGAGCGCGTCGACCACCACAACGCCGATGCCCTTCCAATCGAAGACATACTCCACGAAAACCGCGCCCGCTAACAGCGAGGCAAACCAGCCCGAAACCGCCGTCACGACAGGGTTCAAGGCATTGCGCAAGGCATGAACGCAAATGACACGGAACGGCTTCAAACCTTTGGCTCGCGCCGTGCGCACATAGTCCATCGACATAGCCTCAAGCAAAGAGGTGCGTGTAAGTTCAGTGACCACTGCCAAAGGCCTCATTCCCAAGGTCAAAGCGGGCAAAATGAGGTTACGAAGGCTGAGAAACTCTCCCCTGCCGTATTCGTCGACGGTGTAAAGGCTGCCCGTCATGCCCAAACCTGTATAATGTTCCAACAAAAAACCGAAAACCCAAGCCATCAGAATGGCCGCGAAAAACGAGGGCAAGGACATGCCTATCGTGGTGATGAAAAGCGTCAACTTGTTGAGAAACTTGGTGTTGATGACCGCCGTCAAAATGCCGATAACCAAGCCCAATAGCATGGCAAGAGAAATGGAAACGGCAGCCAACAGCAGGGTATTCGGAAAGGCTTCGCCCAAAATGTCGGAAACCTTGCGCTTGCTTTGGTACGACATGCGCAAGTAAGGGGCTTTCAGCACAATAGCGGTCGAACCAATGGCAGCAATTTTGGCAAAACGGCCAATCTTTTCCAACTTTTGCTCACCTTCCGAAACATCATAAAACGAAATCGGAACCAAGTCGTTGAGATAGTCAACATATTGTTTTCCAAGGCTTTGGTTCATACCCAACTCTTCACGAATGGCGTTCACCGAGGCTTCGTCGGCACGCTGACCGAGCATCATTTGGGCAGGGTCGCCGGGCAGGATGTTGAACAGGAAAAACACCAACGTCGCGACACCCCAAAGCACCGCAATTCCGTAAAGCAGTTTCCTGACAATGTATGCGCCCATCGTTTTTCCTTACAAAACTTTCATCGCCTTTTTGAAATCGACAACGCTCCATTTGTTCTTCACCAAGCCATTGTCCAACCAGACCAAACCCGGATTGGAGCGCACTATCGGCTTGATTTCCAGTTCGTCAGCGTAATACACCTCGTAAAGGAAATCATATTGCTCGCGCAATTGTTCCACAAATTCAGGCTCGTTGGCGACCACCCAAATCACAATATAGCCCTGTTTTTCAGCGGTTTCCGTGACTTCTTTCACCTTTTCCCATTGCTTTTCCGACACATCGGCCAAATCGTGTGAGGTAAACATCAACAGTTTTTCCGTCGTCAAGATGGACTCGGTGACATCATTGCCCGATTCATCCAAAGCACTGAATCCGAGGAAATTGCTGCTGCCTTCCGTCCTTTGGTCGACGAACTCCCACTCCGACATCCAAACCGAATCATTCCAAGGATAATTCGGCGAGAGGAATTCTTGCGTCTCTCCAGTGGCTTTATTCCTGTAAATCAAATAAATATCTGCATCGCCAGAGGTTTCAACATTCAATTGCTTGCCCACCTTCCAATTCATGAAATCGACAACGGGCAAATGACGGTAATTGTAAACCTCAAAGCCCAAAAACACCAAGGCATAAAGGCAACCGATGATAAAATGCGTGCCACCCGACATCTTGTTTTCCAACCTTTTATTATTGATAACCAACGGAATAAGAACGGCATCAATAACCAAGTTCTTGTAGAAAGTCTGCCAGTTGCTCATTTTGATAGCCGTACCAAAACACCCACAATCAGGCACCAAATCATACAAAGCATCAAACAAGGTCGTTGCGGTGAAAAACATCATTAATAAGGTGGCACCCAACACGGCCAATCGTGGGAAAACTTTGGTAATCAAGCAAATGCCCACAATGAACTCGGCCAAAATCATCAGCATGGCCAAAATCAAAGCGAAATCGTTGAGCCAAGTCATGCCATAAACGGCCAAATAATCCAGCATTTTGTACTTTGTCCCAAGTGGGTCGACACCCTTGGTGAAACTGCTGAAAATGAACAATGCGCCCACCAAAAGACGACAAACCGTCAAGGCTGCATTGCCATATTTTTTGCTGAAAATCAAGGGTATCAACAAGTTAATCAGCAAAATAAGCAGAAACCAAAGATAAAATTCAGGCAGGAAATAAATGCCCACAGCCGAGGCCAAAGCCACACCGATGCTCATCCAAGGGAGGTTGATGTTGTTTCTCTTTTTCATTTCTTTTCCTGTTCGCTCAGCAGTATCAGCGCGAATACCGCATAATTAATCATATCGTAATAATTTGCGTCAAGTCCTTCAGACACAAGGGTTTTGCCATCGTGGTCCTCGATGCTTTTGGTGCGCAACACCTTGCTCATAATCAGGTCGGTGATGGAACTGACACGCATGTCGCGCCAAGCCTCGGAATAGTCGTGGTTCTTGCGCGTCATCAGTTCGTAGGCCTCGTTGGTGACTTTGTCGTACAATGCCGTGGCTTCTTCAGCGTTCAAATCCGGCTGGTCAACCACTCCGAGTTGCAACTGTATGACACCCATCGCCGCATAATTGACAATGCCGATGAACTCCGGCTCAATACCTTCGTCCACAAGTCGCTCAGAAGTAGTCTGCAAGGTTCTGATTCTCTTGACCTTAATAAAAATCTGGTCGGTAATCGAAGGCGTTCTTAAAATCCTCCATGCCGGACCATAGTCCTTCATCTTATCGACAAACAGTTTGCGGCATTGCGCCAACACTGCGTGAAATTGTGTTTTTGTATCTTTTTGAGGCATAATGACTTTTACATTTTCAATTCAACTTATCCAATAATCCAATCGTTGATGGTTTTGGTTTCAGAAGAAAAATTGACACCAACTTTCACCACTTTTCGTCCATCAGTTTGATACTGAACGGCATAACCATTGTTTTCTATCTGATTCAAGGCTTCTTGAGCGGTTTTGTCCACTTTCAACTCAATGACATACACCGTATCGGGCATGAACACCACCACGTCAGCCCTGCCGTTGGCGCACTTCACTTGGGTTCTGACATATATATTCAACATATTGAAAATCAGGTAGAAAGTCCATTCGTAGAAACCTTCACGGTCGCTCACATTCTCCAACTTTTTCTTGAAGCCCTCAATATAGGGCAACCCAGCCAAATAAGCCTGCATCTCGCGCAAGGCGAGGTCTATGTCGTTCTTTTTCAATGCCTGCCAAAACTTAAGGGCAAATCCTTTCTGCACAACATTGCTTTCCAAGCCCACATAAGCCGGCAACAAGCCCTGGATGAACCCAACGCGCACCTCCTTGTTGGGAAGCGAAAGACGATAAAGCTCCGACTCGCGGTCGTAGCCTTTGATGGTCAAATAGCCACTTTGATAGAGCAAGGGCAAGGCACTCTCCATCGCCTCCGTGGGGCGGTCAAAAGCCGAAGAAGGCTCCTCAAGTTCATCCAAACCAAGGATATCCGTGTGGAAACGCTGCATTTGCTGGAACAAAAACGTAGGCGTGCCGCTCTCAAACCAATAGTTGGAAATTTGCCGGTCGCAGAAAGCGTTCATCAGGCTAAAAGGATTGTAAATGTCTTCCGAAGCATACGAAAAATGGTAGCCATCATAGTATTGTTTCAACTTCTCGTGCATTTCCTCCTTCGTGCAGCCGTAGGCTTCCGCCATCAGGCTAACGTCTGGGGAGAGGTTTGTGGAGAGTTCCGTATCGGTAATTCCACAAATGGCCGAGAATTGAGGCAACATGGAGATGTTCTTGATATTGTTGATGGTGGAAAAAATGCTCAATTGGCTGAATTTTGTGATGCCAGTGATGAAGCAGAAGCGAATCAAGGCTTCATTGGCCTTGAGTTGCACATAGAAATCCTGCATCACATTGCGGAACTCGTCGAGCGAAGTCTTGTCATGCAACTTGTCCAAAAGCGGAGCATCGTATTCATCAATGATGACCACAACCTGCTTGCCCGTTTGCTCGTAGGCGCGATGGATGATGCCACTAAAACGTCCGCCCGGAGTCGTTTCGTAGGCCCCTTCACCATACAATTTCCTATAATTTTCCAGAAGGCGGAAAAGCACCTGTCGCAATGCATCAGGCGTTGGCTGGGCCTTGGCAACGCTCAAATCAAAATGGATGACGGGGTATGATGCCCATTCCTTTTCCAACTCCATGATTTTCAGTCCTTCAAACAGTTCCTTCTCGCCAGCGAAATAGGAATGTAAAGTGGAGGAAAGCAACGATTTTCCGAACCTTCGCGGGCGGCTTAGAAACACAAACGGGCTGATATGAGCCATGTTCCAGACCAAGTCCGTTTTATCCAAATAGATGTATCCATCTTTAATGATTCTTTCAAACGTCTGAATCCCAATAGGATACCTCCGTTCATTATAGTTCTGTTCCGTCATCGATTTCGTCTTTGGCTGCAAAGATACATATTTTTACGCAAAACCTCGACAATTTTCCAACTCAGATTCAAACGGCAAATGAAAAATAAGAAAAACGGCCAAGTCAATCGAAAAAACCATATTTTTGCGACCTTTAAACTTCAGCAATTGGTATGTTACAAATCACATCACGAAACAAGACCTTCATTTTCGACCGCCCCGCAATCATGGGCATCCTCAATGTGACCCCCGACTCGTTCTCGGATGGAGGGCGTTATAACTTGATGGACAACGCTTTGCAACATTGTGAACAGATGATTTCCAATGGTGCCGACTTCATCGACATCGGGGGCTGCTCCACTCGGCCCAACAATGCCATCGCCACAGAACAGGAGGAATTAGAGCGTGTCATCCCGATACTGAAAGCCATCCGAAAAGCCTTTCCCGAAGCCCTGATTTCCATCGACACGTTCAGGAAAAACGTGGTCGAAGCCTGCATGAGCGAGGGTGCCGACCTCATCAACGACATTTCGGGCGGGCTGTTTGATGCGGAAATGTTGCCCTACATCGGCAAAAACCACATCCCATACATAATGATGCATTGCGTGGGCACGCCAGAAACCATGCACCAATACGCCCTCGGCGGCGACATCCACCAAACCGTGATGGACTTTTTCAAGCGGCAATGCCAAATCCTTGAAGCCTACGGCGAACAGCAAATCATCCTCGACCCTGGTATTGGCTTCGGTAAGAGTTTGGAAGCCAACTATCAGTTGCTCAACGACTTGAATCGTTATCGCTATAACAACCTGCCTATCCTCATCGGCATTTCGCGAAAGTCATTAATAAATAAGGTGCTTGGCACCACACCACAGACCGCTGAGAACGGCACTACCGTGCTGAATACCATTGCCCTACTCAATGGAGCGGACATCCTCCGCGTCCATGATGTGAAAAATGCACGCGAAGCCATCGAATTGGTCAGTTCTTTTCGTAATTTTGCGCCAAAATTTCAACTATGATTAACCTTTTCATCCAAGTCCGCATTTTCGACATCATCGACATATTTTTGGTAGCCCTGCTTTTCTATTGGTTCTACCGCATCCTGAAAGGCACCACGGCCATCAGCATCTTCCTCGGTATCGTGGCCATCTTCCTTAGTTGGCAGATAGTCAAGGCTTTGCAGATGGAATTATTGAGTTCCATCCTTGGAGCTTTCGTCAGTGTGGGTTTCATTGCGCTGATTATCATTTTCCAGCCTGAAATCCGACGCTTCCTATTCACCATCGGCACGCAGGCTCAGGAGGGGAAATTAATGCAAAGGTTTAAGTTTCTGAGAGTTACGGGAAACGCCGGACTCAATGTGGATGCCATCACAAAGGCCTGCCAAAACATGTCGGACATCAAGCAAGGCGCACTCATCCTCATCGCCCGAAAGAACAACCTCGATGACATCATCTCAACGGGTGTTCTCGTCAACGCCGACATCAGTAACCCGCTGATTGAGAACATTTTCTTCAAAAACAGTCCCTTGCACGACGGTGCCATGATCATTCGCAACAACCGCATTACTTCGGCCCGTTGCATCCTCCCCGTGACGCAAAAATCCAACATTCCCGGGCATTACGGCCTGCGCCACCGCGCCGCCATCGGCGTGACCGAAGTCAACGACTGCATCGCTCTCGTGGTTTCGGAGGAAACAGGCAATATCAGCATGGTCACAAACGGGGAAATCCGGACTTTGAAAGCGTCAGAATTGAAGGAAATGATTGAAAAAGAATTGAATGGTTAATCATTGATTTCCACAAACCCATCCTCATCCGCATACCGCAATTGCTTCCGGTAAGGATCATAGCGCAACAGCAACTGATAGGCATAGCCCATTTTCTTCAGTTCCGCGCCTACATAACTGTTCATCATGTAATCGTAAGTGTAGCCCGCATAGAGTTTGCCCAAATACACGGCATAATTGTAGACATCTCTAAGTTTCAGAGTGTCAATGGTATAGGTATAGTCTATCTTTTGTGTCCAAATCGAATAGTCCGTATTGGATTCGAAGCCGTCCATGAGGTTGTGCTCGCAAAACAGCACGGGCTTCCAGTCGCCATCATTGATTTCAACCCACGAGGCCACATTGACCGTGTTCAAAGGGTGCTTGTAACTGAATTCTTCGGTGTCGCTATACAAATAATCCTCGAATTCCGTGATGCGTCCTGAAATCTCCATTCGGGATAGCATCACTAACCAATGGGTTGAGTCAACTTGCACATTGTCATCGTTTTCAGGCACATAGACTTCAATGCCATAATCGCCCAACGCCTCTGCGTATGCGTTGTACATGACATCGAGGAACAAGTCCTGACTGAAGCCATTCAAAACCTCGGTTTTCCTACCATATTGCGTGTTGTATTCCGATTTCACCTCGGCTTGTTCGGGAAAATACACCGCCGCCTCGATATTGGGTCGCTCGGCCATATATCGCTTGGCCAATTTCAATTCAGTTTGGCAGCCCGTAAAAGTCAGTAGCAATACCACAAAACAAACAAAACACCCAAAACTTAGTTTTTTTGATGTGTGGGAAAACTTGCCAACCGGCAGTTTTCCGGCAACGCACGGTTGTGCAGTTGCCACACGTTTATCGAGTTTATTCATTGTTTTTGTAGGTTTTGCAAGTTTTGTGAAAATAGAGTTAAACATTATCAAACAAATCCATTTGTATACCGTCGCCCTTGGGTTCTTCCTTCGTTTCCACGATTTCCAACGGCACATCGGCGGGATTGACTTCGATTTTATCCTCGTTTTCTGTTCCTTCGACAGGCTCAGGAACCTCGGTTTCTTCTTGTGGTTCTGGTTGGAAAGGCTCAAGGAATTGCCAACTTTCTATCTCCCTCGTTGACAAGCGTTTACCTTTTGCCTTGTAACTCTTGATACCAATAAATTCCTCCACATTCACCTCGTCGTCGGGGAAACTGTTGCCTGCGTCGCTGACTTTGTAACTCAACAGCAGGCGCGGCAAAGTGTCAGTGCTCATGCCCAAATATTTCGCCTCGGGATGCTCGCCGATGAAGGAAGCGCGGGCGTTCAACTTGGTTTCAGCCTCGATGCAGAAACGCTTCAAGTACATCTTCTGCGTCTCGCCTTCAATGTAGACGACGGAAAAGATTTCGTCAGGGTCGAACTTGCGGATTTCAATCATGTCGTCATCAAAGTGAGTGTTGAGGTCAAAGCCCGAAATCTTGAACTCGCCATTGCTGAAAATCTGCAAAATACGGTCTTCGCCTTCAAATGCGCCGAGGTATTGTCCGCGCTTGTCGGCATTGAGGCGGCGCACGGTGTCATCAAACCAAATCTCGCGGGCATCAAGCGTTGAAACGCCTTCCCCACCCTTCTTGATTTCCTTGACCTCGTACTTCGTGAGCAGGTTGCCTCGCGCGTCGCGACCTTTCACACCAAGGTCGGCAAACTTGTAATCGACGGTTTTTTGCTTTTTGTTGAACAGCACCAAGGTTACTTTGATAACCTCAGCCTCACCATTCGGATTCGAGGAAAAATAGCGTACTTTCGAGCCGGGCTTGCCTTGCGTGAGGTCGTATTCCTTGTCGCGGGTGACACCCTTCACGGCGAAACGCTTCACATAATGCGGCGCACCGTTCTTGCCGTCGCGATAGACCACATTGTAGGTGGTGCGACCATCGTTCTTGTGGAACACATCGACATGGATAACCTTTTGTCCCACAAAGAGTTTCGGCTGCAACTTGACTACCGCGTACTTGCCATCCTCGTGGAAAACGATGATGTCGTCCATGTCGGAGCAGTCGCAAACGTATTCGTACGCTTCCTTGTTTTTCTCGCGCTTCAAGCCTTCGCCGGTGCAAACGAAGCCTTCCTCCTTGTTCACATAAAGTTTCTCGTTGTTGGCGGCCACAGCCACGGCGGAAATATTGTCGAAATTGCGAATTTCGGTCTTGCGCTCACGGCCATCGCCGTATTTCTCTTTGATGCGTAGGAAATAATCTATGGTGTAGTCCACGATATGATCGAGGTGGTATTGCGCTTCTTCCATACGCTTCTCAATATCAGCAATTTGCTCGTCAGCCTTCTTGATGTCGAACTTGGAAATCTTGCGCACGGGTTTCTCGCAAAGTTTTTCCACATCTTCGCGGGTAACCTCGCGTTTCAGCAGCTTTCGGTATGGGTCAAAACGCCGCTCAATACCCGTCAGTTGGTCGTCCCAAGTGGCGTAGTCCTTGTTTTCCAGCTCTTTATATATACCTTTCTCGAAGAAAATCTTCTCCAACGACACCCAATGCCAACTGTTGGCCAACTCGTCGAGCAAAATGCGCAGTTCGAGACTCAAGAGTTCCATCGTGCGGTCGGTGCTGAGTTTCAGGATTTCACTCACGCCGAGGAATGCCGGATGCTGGTTCACGATGACGCAAGCGTTGGGCGAAATCGACACCTCGCAATCGGTGAAGGCATAGAGCGCGTCGATGGTTTGGTCGGGAGAAACACCGGGGTTCAGGTAAATCACGATTTCGCACTGTTCGGCGGTATTGTCGTCGATTTTCTTGATTTTGATTTTGCCCTTGTCGTTGCACTTCACGATGCTTTCAATCAAGCCACCTGTGGTGGTTCCGTATGGTATCTCACTGATGACCAACGTTTTCTTGTCCTGTTGGCTGATTCTTGCGCGAATACGCACCTTGCCGCCGCGCAAACCGTCATTGTAGTTGGTCACATCCATCAGGCCGCCCGTCGGGAAGTCGGGATAGAGCGTGAAAGGCTCGTCGCGAAGATACGCTACCGAGGCATCAATCAGTTCGTTGAAGTTGTGCGGCAAGAACTTGGAGGCCAAGCCCACGGCAATGCCTTCTGTGCCTTGGGCCAACAGCAATGGGAACTTCACTGGCAGTGAGACTGGCTCGGCGTTGCGGTTGTCGTATGAGCGCGTCCAGTCAGTGGTTTTATGGTTGAAAACGACCTCTTTGGCAAACTTCGACAGCCGCGCCTCGATATAACGCGGGGCAGCGGCATCGTCTCCCGTCAGGATGTTGCCGAAGTTACCCTGCGTATCCATAAGCAGGTCTTTTTGAGCAAGTTGCACCAAAGCATCACCAATGGAAGCATCACCATGCGGATGGTATTTCATGGTGTTGCCCACGATGTTGGCCACCTTGTTGAAGCGGCCGTCGTCGAGTTCGTCCATCGAGTGCAGAATGCGGCGTTGCACAGGCTTCAAGCCGTCCTCAATGGCGGGCACGGCTCGTTCAAGGATGACATACGAAGCATAGTCGAGAAACCAGTTCTCGAACATACCTTTCAAAGGGATGATATGATGTTCATCCTCTTGAGCCTGAGCGTCTTGCACACCTTCAAAAGTCTCGTCCGTCAACTGCTCGTCCTTGGGTTCGTTCTCCAAATTGTCTTCGATTTCCATTATGCGTTTTCAAACGGTGCAAAAATAAAGATTTTTCTTCAATTCACGCAGCAAAAATAGCCGCTTATCTCATTCCATCCCTAAAACAGAAGCCCCAAACACATCCTCAAACATCCTCTGGTAGGCTTCAACCTTCTTGTCAAATGCCAAAGGATAAGCCCTTGAGGATGAAGGCAAACGGTATAATGTCAAACCCTCTCGCAGCGCGACTTGGCTGTTGGGCGAGGGTATAGAATCGTTCTTGTAATAGGCGCAGACTTCGGTGGTGGCTTTCTCGCCTGTGGTGGCGATGGCTTGGCATTGGGGCATTTGCGCCAAAAGTGCCTCAATGTCAGTATGTTCCACTATCTCCAAGAAAGCATCGGAGGCATTGTCTTTCAGCCGATTGACCGCCGTGGCCGTGTCGAAGAAGGCAATGCCTTTCTCGTCTAGGAATGTGACGATTTCGTTCATTTTGAAGCGTTTATGCTCCAAATCCACGAAATGGTTGCGGTCGCCGAACCAGATTTGCCCCTCAATGCGCCAGTGGTCGTTGATGAAATTTGGGTAGAAAAAATCCATGCACCAGCGCTTTTTCGGCGGCGGGAAACTGCCCAAAAACAGCACCTTGGCATTGGGTGGCAAGAAAGGCTTTAATGGATGGTGTTCAATCATTTAGAGGAGGTTTGTTCGGTGTTTTGGCGGTAATTTATTCGGTGTTTTCGACATACATTTGGCTTGCTTGATGGTCTTTGTTTTTGGTGGAGGTTGAAACCGTCCGATGTATTAGGGCCGCCCTTTCAGGGCTTTACTAATTGGTCTAATCTGAAACAAAACTCCTGATACATTCCAGCAATCTCGATTCTTCCGCTTCCATTTTGTTGGCAAAGCAAGTAAACGTTGGGCTTTTCTGGTCAACTTGCATACCGAAAACCGACAGCTTCCCACCATAGCCATTCAGTTGTTTGGCTACGGATTGTTTTTCGTCGTTTGAAACCGGGACGACAAAACCTCCATGATTAAGCTTCAGAATGTGCATATATGAGATTACTTGATACAAATCGGCAGTTTGAACCATTCCCAAATCCTCATAGCCTTTGTATTTGGCATCAAGCACCATCTCTTGGCTATAAAAATCAGGGTAACAAGCACCTGAATGGTCTGTAAACATATACTGCCGACCTTCTCCTGTTTTGTTTCGCGGATGTTCAAAACCAATACTCTTTAATAATGTGTCCAAATACTCCTCCCAAAGCCAAGCACCATCAAACAAAATGCCGTAAATCTGATTGTCATCGTTGCCGTATCTCAATTCCTCATGGCGAAGAATCTGCAAGCAAAGCCGTTGCAAATCAAGGTATTGACTGAAATATGGATGGTTTATTGGCCTGTTATTCAAATTGACAATCCGACTTCTGTCGTTTCGGTTATAACTTGGTGTCGCATTGTTTATCATGCCAACCGCTTCCTTGGTTTCGTCATCGTTGCCGAGGATATTCCCATAATATGGATGGCACGCGATGTATTCAATGGTATGCCTGACGAGTTGGGTGACATGATTATCAAAGGCATATTCCCTTGTCGAATAGGACACTTTGCCCGCAAACGGGATGTTTTGTCGGATATGACGCTGAACATCAATCCTTCCGCGCACATTGGCATCGTTATAATTCCGTGTCTGATACTCTTTGTAAATCCCCTGTCGCAATGCCCGTTTCAGAAAAGCGGGAAACAAATAGATCAGAAAATCGAAAACGCTCTCGTTGTCGGAATCGTGTTTCAAATCGAACAGATTGATGGCGAACACCTTCTGCAACATATAATGAAGGAAATAATCCCCTTGTTGCTGCGCAAAACGTGAGCGGATGGAAACTTGGGTGTCGTTATAGCCGACAAAACCCATAATGTTTCCCGTAACTAATTGATTTCCATTATTTACAGAAAAGATATGCTCCGTCCCGATCTTATCGCCGTATTCGCCAAGAGAGTGGGGAAAAACAAGCAGTCTGCTGCCATCGTCAGAACAAAGTTCCGAAATGGAAGGTTTGGCCATACATTTCAGGTCGTCGAGTTCCTGACCTTCAGGAATGGCTTTCGTGGTGCTATTGTCTTGGGTCTGAATCATTCATTCTGCGATTCGGTGTTGCCATCGTAGGCTTCCTTCAATTGCTCCAATTGCTTCTCCGCGTCGCGATTGCCGCGAAGATATTCCGAGAGCAAACCTCGTAGATGGTATTCCCACAACTTGTCGAAATCGCCATCGTATTCATCCAACTTCAAGAAGTAGGCAGCCCCAATTTGGTAGGATTTGTTCAGCCCAAGTTTTTCGTCACAAATGGCATCGTTCAAGGCGGTCATCCGTGTTTTGACTTCTTCGGCATGAATCATCTTGTCTTTCATGGCCTCGTAACTTTCCTCTGCCGTGACTTCCTTCCAAGCAAAACGGCGGCGCATGGCAAAATCCATACTCTCAACGCTTCTGTCAATGTCGTTCATCGTGCCGATGATATAGACATTTTCAGGGACATAGAAGCCTCTCTTGAACACATCGCTCTCTTCAATCATGTTTTGATATTGCGTCTGCACAATGCCTTTCTCACCCCGATAGCCCGGGTCGATGGAGAAGAACAACTCGCCGAAAATCTTGGAGATTTCGCCACGGTTGATTTCGTCGATAATGAAGACGAAAGGCTTGTCACTTTCCAGCAATGCTTCCTTGCAAAACTCTTTGAACACGCCATCTTTTCTTTCAAAACCCACATTGCCATTGCCATCATTTCTCGGTCGCAAACCTTCCACAAAATCCGTATAGTCATAACTTGGATGGAACTGAACGAAGCCACACTGCTCATTAAATTGTGTCTGCTCTACTTCGGTCAGTTGGTCTTTGACCTCTCCAAAAATCATTTTTTGGGCAATTTGCTTTGCCAGATAGGTTTTGCCTGTGCCTGGGGCACCTGTAAGAACTATATTCCTATTTGAATATAACAATTGCGTGTATGTTTTCATTGTCTTATCTATTATGTCATTCCTCAATTTTTGTTCCCAAATTGCAATATATAAATCATAGAGTGAAGTTTTTAAACATTCTATCATTTCCTTGTATTCTTCGTCAGAAATGACACCATTATTTATTTTTATTGTTTTCCCAAAAAGAAAATAATCTCCTACTTGAATATTTTTTAAATCATTCCAATTTCCATCAATAAACCTGAAACCATTTTGTTCTAATATTTCGAGACGTTTATCTTTATTATCACATATGGTAAGAATTGAATCGACAAACGGTCTAATGTAATCAACTGGACTTTTATCATTTGCGAAAGGCACATACTGTGCATTAAAGCCCAATCCATATCCAATCTCATCATTACGATAATACATATGATACTGGACTTCAACACCCCCGCCTTCATTTATCACCCAATCTCTATTTGGGTCATTAAGTTTAAAAAGTATCCCTGATGATGAGGCACGACTATACTGGCCAAGTTTCTTTCTCTTGTATCTAAATTCGTCACAAAAGCTATGGCCAAGATCCTTATTTACAGTCGTAACAAGTTCTTGCAATGATGTAATTCTCATTTTATTCTTTGTTTTAATAACATGCAAAGATAAACAATAATTCAATCTCTTTCACTAAAAAAGATTTTCTATAGGATAATTAATCGCAACTTTAACTATAGAAAGTGTATTTCTGCTTCTGCAAATTCAATAAAATCTGGATTAAACACAGACAAATAAAGATTCCTTTCAAACTATTCATTGGAAAACACACTATTTTCCAACTCATCCAACCTCCTCACCAATTCATCCACCCCTTCCACCGCCTTCGCCTTGATATGCTGGAATCCAGTCGGCAGGCCGCCTTTCAAATCTTTCGGGTCAATCAGGAACTTGGGAATCTCACTTGGGGCATAATCGACCAATCCCGCCGCCGGATACACCACCAACGAAGTACCAATGACAACGAAGATGTCGCCCTGTTGCACCCAATATGCCGCCAACTCCATACCATCGACATACTCGCCAAACCATACAATATAAGGCCGCAATTGAGAACCATCGGCAGCTTTGTCACCTAATCGAATGGGGACATCAAGCGGATAGTCCTTGATGCAATTGGGGTCGAGGCGGTTGCGCGAAGAAGTCACCTTGCTCAACTCACCGTGAAGATGCAGCACCTTGCTACTGCCTGCCCTTTCGTGAAGGTTGTCCACATTCTGGGTGATGATGGTCACATCGTACCGCTTTTCCAATTCGGCCAAAACACGATGGGCATGGTTCGGCTCCACCTCCAACAGGTTTTTCCGACGTGTATTGTAGAAATCAAGCACAGCCTGAGGGTCTTCCTCAAAGCCCTCAACGCTGGCTAGTTTCATGGCATCATATTTTCCCCACATTCCATTGGCATCACGAAAGGTAGGGATTCCGCTCTCGGCACTGATGCCTGCGCCAGTAAAGACTACGAGTTTCTGCTGCATGACAATAAAGTTTTCTGTTTCTGCAAAAATACACAAAAATTGTGTTGTTTTTTTAGGTTTAACATTGAATTACGAGGCAAAAATAGAAGCATGTTGTTCCAAATCGCGGTACAAGCTCAAAGTTTTTTCGTACACGAATTTCCATGAATTGGACACGAAATCGAAGATTGGCTCCGCCGAATCGGAGATTTCGACAAAGTCAATTTTTCAAAAATTGCAATTAATGACAATTCGTGATATATTTCTGATAATTCGTGTTTTATATAACTTTTTCTTTGATAATTCTTGTTTGATACATCCCCACCGTGTCCTCATGCCATTGCCGTATTTCATCGGCCAACCATTGGGGTTCAAGCACTTTCAGCCATGCGCCTCGCGAAAGCAGTTGCCCCTTGAAGTCAGTGGTGGGACGCAAATTAAGTTCAAAGTCGGCAAAGTCTTGTTGCTCATTGCATTGGAGCTCCTTTTGCGTGTGGTGCAACGGCAAGTCGCGGAGATAACGCGGGTGTTTTCATAATTCACTCATTTTGTTCATTTACCAAGCCCTGAAATCGCAGATTCGACGAAGTCAAAGGGCGGCCCTACCCCATCGGGGATTTCAATCCCCGCGTTTCACGCCGCCTCACTTCCAAAACCGTAAAACGGCAATCTCGCCCAACAACGCCAACAAAGCAATCAACGCGAAAAGTTTCCATTGCGAGGACTGATGCGCCATAGCTTCAACGAGGTCGGCGGTGGCGAAGTCGGAAGTGTCCAAAACAGCGGCAACATTGAAACCTGCCTTTTTGAATTGTGGCTCAATGTCGTTGCGGTCAGCGAAGACCATCTTGGATTCAATACGGCTCTCATTCCAAGCGGTGACACGATTCAAAGTATCATTGACAAGCAAATCGTAAAAGCCGGATTCGGGCAGATTGTCGTTCAGATAAAGATAAACCTTGCCGTTTCTGACCTCCGAGGCGGGCATCAATTCAAATGTGCGCTCGGCATTGGAAAAGAGGAAACGACGGTCGCCTTCGAGGTTCAAATCGCTCAAAACAAGCATTTTATCCATTCCAATGGTGTAGGACATCTTGTCCATCTTGCCGCCCATGAAAGCCATTTTTACCATCATCGGAACGAAAATGGCATTGTCGGCCAAGTCGCTCCAAATCGGGTTCAAAGCGGTGGCCATCACAAAGGCCTGCCCCTTCCCCACTGTTTCCATCATCAAGAGCGGGTCGGCGTTCTGCAAGGTCAGCAAAGGTGTAGAAAGACCATTGGTTTTCAGGCGGATATGTTGTTTCACCTTGGGCAGGTCGGGATGTTGGGGCAAGTCGAGAATCATGTCGCTGAAGAAGGCGTGCTGCAAAGCCAAATCCTCAACCGACGTGCTGTTGGTGTCGGTTTCCATCAATGTAAGTCCAAGTTTTCCATAGAGATAGCGGTTGCTTTTCGGGTCGTCAACCGAAGGAAACACCATAAGGCTGGCACCCTCCGAAACGGCATCCAACAAGGTTTGCTGCAAAGTTTCATTCATCACGGCGGTTTCGTTCACAATCAGCAACTGGGCTTTTGCAATCGCGGCCAAATCGAAGCGCGAAGGCTCCATCAAAGCATATTTGAATTGCTCATCGTCATCGAAAAGTAGGGAACAAGCGGAACTTTCCGTGCCTAATTCAATCACCGAAAGGCTTGGTTTCACGCTGATTACGAAGTCGTAGGCATCATCGAAAGTGATGGGATGGTCCATCAGGGAAACGCTGCAACGCTGCTCGCCGTTGTTCTCCACCACAAACTGCATTCCGATTTCAGCCGTGCCGTTTTTCTCCAAATCGACTGTCGTGGAGGCTGCCATCGTTCCGTTCATCGTGAAGTTGACAGGCAGGCCTTTCACTTCCTTATCTCCTTGATTCACAACGCGAACCATCAAATCATTGGTCAAGCCGACCTGCACGATGGGCGAAGCCAACCATACCGAATCAATGTAAATGTTGCTCGTAAACTCAGGCAGCATCGGCACCACAACGACTTGCATCGTAGTATCTGCCTTGGCTGCGGTCAAATCGAAAGTATTCTCTTGAAAATCAGAATAAACAAACAATGTCGAAGTAGAAAATCCGTGTTGTTTGGCCAACATTTCAAACCGATCCATCACCTCCCCCATCGGCACGGGTGCGCCGTCCGTATTCATGCGGTCGAGTTGGTCGAGCATCTCCTCTTGGTTCATCGGGTACTCGTTCTGAATCTCGAAACTGTTGGTCATCAGCAAGTAACGGTTGGAAGGATTGAGTTTGTGTACCAAATCACGCGCCGACTGCCGCGCATCCTCAATCAAAGTGGTGCGCTGCGACTGTCCCTTCATGCTCATCGAATTGTCGATGTAAATGCCGATGAGGTTATCTGAGGCGTTTACATTCAACTGTTTTTCAGGCTGATACGGAAAGGCAAAAGCCAGCACCATTGCCGTAATGAACAAGCATCGCAGCAGCAGCGTGACCAAATATTTCAACTTGCGGGTCTTGGCGTTTTCCTGTTGGATGTTGCGCAACACGGCGGTATTGCTGAAATACACCAACTTGTGCCGCCTGAAGTTGAACAAGTGGATGAGGATGGGAATCAGCAGGGCGAACAGGCCCCAAAGCATATTCGGATAAAGGAAACGCATCGGTCAATTCATTTCGAGGCGCAAAAATACGAAATCTTCAGAAACCGAACAATCTGCCCCGACTGCTTTTGCGACGATAGCGGTCGCCGGAAAAGGTCGAGCAAGCATCGTCAATGCGCTCAAGCGGCAAGGCAATGCCCAAACAAACCTCCAAACCTTGCGGCAAACGGAATCCTTTCGGTTGGTAGGCATTGACATTCTGGGCTGGCACACTTCCCTCTTTTTCGGCCTTGGAATAGGTGTCAAGCAAGCCTTGATGCACTGAGGCACTGAACTTTAGAATCAAGTCGCGGCTACCCAAAGGAATCCTGCTACGAATGCCCACCCCCGCAAACGCGCCTGCATGAATCAAGCCCATGTTGGCATCGCCCACATTGATGGTTTGGTCTAAAGCGGCGGGCGCGGTGCGGTCCATGTGAATCTGTCCGCCCAAGCGCATCCCAACTTCGGCACCAGCCACAAGATAAGGCTGGAAATAGGGTTTCACGGGCAAACGAAACTCAAAAGGCAAGCGAAAATCGACGTAATGGACTGATATTGTGTAATGTACCATCATGCCTGAACGATGCTCATAGGAAAGGTCGGTGCCGCGTTTTAGATAGACGAACTCAGGCGAAACAGTGGAAGCATCGCCCAAAGGAATATCGACGAACAGACCTCCCATCGGTGTAAAAGCAACATTCTGAGGCAATTGGCTCAACGGCCTATTGCGAAAATAATACATTCGAGGAATATTGACCCCGCCTTTGATGCCTATGGCAACCGCTTTGCTTTCCGTTGCCTTCTGCTGCATTTGGGCTTCCGCAACCAAGCCAAGACCAAGAACTATCCCTATGATTATCAAACACTTTCTCATAACGCCAAATTTACCAATCGAATTTTTCGGCCACGCCATCGCCGTCTTTATAAATGAAATAAGTACCGCTATCATACTGGTCAATGAGGCCGCCTGAGTCATCCTCGGCCTTCTTGACAATGGTGGCATAACGGAAATCTGAAATTCCCCTGTCGGTCATTTTACCTTTCATAATGACACCACGCTCCATCTTGACATGATACACTGCCCCGCCCAGCGGCACCTCATAAGCCTTGTTCTCAATGAAATAAACGGTAAAGGCATTGTCGTTGCCGCGAACAAACACCGTATCTGAGAAGTTCTCAGTAGATTCGTTCAAGTCCAACTGAATCAACTCATTGTGCTGATTTGAGAAACGCAGCAACAGGTCAGGTTGTTCAAACGCTGGCACGGGCAAACTTGTATTGGTAGCCACACGCTGCTTGGGACTCATTTTGAAACTGCCCTCAATCTTGGGCGGCACGGGACCGTCGGGAAGGTCGCCAAAGTCTTGCAAAAACTGGGTCTTTGTCGCTTCGGGAACCGACGAAAAAACCAAATCCACAACCGATGTAAAAGGTTTTACATAATCCTCAGTGCCAATGGGAACAATAGTGCTGTCATCGTTTTTGGTGCATGAACTTAGGGCCAAACCTACCGCCAAAAACAACCCCAAACCCAAAATGATGTTTTTCTTCTTCATAGTCAATGTTTTATCTGCCGACAACCACTTTTCGTGCCACAGTGCCTTCCTTGCCCGTGGCCACGAAGAAATAGATGCCGTCGGCATTTCCTTTCATTTCATAGTGCATTGTGTTCATTTCCAATCCGTTATAGGTCTGGAAATTATCAACCAACTCGCCTCTCATGTCATAGACTTTGACATTAATTTTGCCAGTAAGACGCTCAAAATGAAGCGTCATTTGCCCATTGTTGGGATTCGGAACGACACTGAAGCCGAAGGCCTCCGAGCCTGACGCAGGACCGTTTTCGTCCACTCCATAGAAGGAGCAAACGAACCAATACCGTTGCTCAACGCCTCCTTCAGGCGCACAACGGTTGATGGCACGGGCACTCAGCCAAATGGTATCATTCTCATGCTCAAGCACATACACCTTGCAGCATTTCCCGCGTTCCCCAAAAGGCTCAAGCACCCACTGCAAGGGCTTGTCGAAACTCCAATAAACAGTATCCCACGAGCAATGCGGATTGGTGTCCCAAAGGTGGAAATCGTAATCGTTGATTTGGAACTCGGTGGCCGTCACCACCCAATGCGGCGCCGTGTTTGCCTCATCCATCGGGTAGATGTCGGTCGGATGGGGCGTGTATTCAAAATCGACATGGACAGTGACAACGCTGTCGCATCCCATCTGGTTCTGGTAGGTTCTGTGATAATCGCCTGACTCTGTATAAACATGGTTTTCAGGGTCGTAAGCATCTTCTGTCGTATAAGGAAGTCCCTGCGGGTCCCAAAAGTAGCTGTTGCAATTCTCGTCATCCCCAACGGTAAATTCCACCGTTTCATAATCGGCGATGGTCAAATTGAGGACGTATGTGCTGTCACATTCCACATCACCAAAGGCATAATGGAAGGTTCTTGTGATGCCGTTTTGGCTTTCCGTATAAGTCTGCCCCGTGATGGGCCAATAGTATTCCACGCAAGCCGTCTTGTTCTCCTCATTGTAGTATTCCTCATGGAATTTCAGGTTCAGCCTATGCTTGATGGGACAGCCGCCGTTGGGGTCGTCGAGAATGATTTCGTCGTAAGTGTCTTCATGGTAGGTCGTTCCTGTCTTGTCCCAATACCACGAAGGCGTTGAGCCATGTTCGTAGCACTCGTATTGGTTCACAACGGGCGGCATTTGGTACTCGTCAACGGTGAGCACCAACTTCTCCACCTTCAGGCAGCCGTTGTTGTCGATGGTGTCGAAATAGGCGATTTGGCCGTCTTGGTCGTAAAGTGTTCCGTGGAAATTATAGCTCTGGCCTATACAGATGCTCGGGTCAACCAATGTAGTGTCGTTGGGCGGATAGACCGTCAGATTGAGGCGGACGATGCTGTCGCAACCGTGGATGCTTTGGTCGGTGTAGGCCTCTTGGCACGACTGGCTGTATTCAGTGCCATAGAAATTGTAACTCTCGCCTGAACAGATGTAAGCGGTGATGGTAATCTCGTCGTATGTTGACCAATTGTCCAGATGCAAATAGATGGTCTTGTCGCAACCAAATTGGGTTTGCTCGTGATGTTCATACAGGTTTGGAAGACTGACCATTTGACCATAAAAGTCGTAAGTATCGCCTTCGCAAATGGTTTCATACTCATGCTCCTCCTCGTTGGGATGCACCACAAGGGTAACACTGACATTTTGCGAACCGCCCCAACCATTGTCGGTGATTTGGCAAGAATAGGTGGTTGTACCTACAGGAGGCGTAGCCACAGGATGCTGACCGTTGGGATTGGTCAAACTGTTGGCGGGTGTCCAACTGTAACTGTAATTGCCGCTACCGCCCGTAGGCAAGGCATGGAGCGTAGTCGATTCGCCTTCGCAAAGTTCCGTGTCGTCGGCAGTGGCCGTGGCACTCATGGAACCCACATAAACCGTGCAGGTCGGACTACCAACGAGAACGAGTTCGCGGAACGAAATGTCGTCCAAGCCGAAGTCGTTGCCATCGCCGCCTGTGTTTTGGTTCAGGATGGTGATGGTGGCAGAGGTGGAGTTGCCGCTGTACCATAGTTCGTAGAATTGTTGCCAAACCATTGTCTGATTAGGGGCAGAGAAAATATCGCCGATTTGATTGCCGTTGATGCTGAACTGGAGCCGCGCCACTTGCGATGCGCCTCCCGCCAAGGTGCAGGCCCATGTGGAGAACGCATAATACTTGTTGGGAGCCACGGTGATTTGCTCCGTCCATACATTGGTGCCCGGACTGATGGCACCATTGACCATCATAAAGTTGCCGTTGTCGCCGTGACCGTAGCCGTGAAAGTTCTCATGATGCAAGCTGGCATCGGAGTCCACGTAATAGGTGCCTTCGTTCCAAAGGTTGGAGTTGTATTCGTAGGCCGAAGTGAAACCCGTGTTGCCTTGGCTAAAGTCGCCGTTCACCACGCTTTCCGCGCCCGGGGCATAGCCCTCGCAAGTGTAGGTGGTCGTCACAGCGGGCGAAGCCACCGTGACTGGCCCTTCAGTAGTCGAAAGTCCCGTGGCAGGCGACCATTGGTAATACATAGCTCCCGAAGCGGTCAAAGTCACCGACTGACCCGGATCGATGGTGGCCGACGGCGGAGTGATGGTAACGGGTTGGCTCAATGCGGTTACCACAAGGCCAAAAAACAATGCTAATACGAAAGAGAATCGGTGTTTCATAAGTCGTTAGGTTTTTCTTCGTTCTCAGTTTCCCAAACAAAATCATCAATATTGTTGGTTTCTTTTGAGAAATTAAGGCCGATTTTGATTAGTTTTTGTCCGTCGGCACTGAACGGCAGAGGATAGTCTTTTTTGTTAATTTGCTCCAACGCTTCCTTTGCCGTCTTGTTGAACTTGAACTCAAAGACGTAGGTGTATTGTTGTGCTTTCACCACCATGTCAATGCGTCCGCTTGAGGTGTGATATTCGGCTTGGGTGTAATAGCCCAACAGCCGGCAGATGGTGAACATCACATTCTGGTAGTGGTTCTCCAAGTCGCGAATCAGCTCGTAAGGCGTATTGGCAAAGAACGATTTCATCCGCGTCAGGAAACTTTCGATGTCGCCGTTGCGAAGGTCGAGCACGAATCGCCCAATGAAAACCGAGGAACGGTTATCGTTATTACCCGTGAAACGTGGCAACAGGAATTTGAGGAAACTCTGCTCCACCTCGCGGTTAGGGAAGCCAAGATGGAACATTCCAAGTTCCTTGTCATATCCTTTAATTGTCAGGTAACCAGTTTGATAGAACATGGCAATAGGCTCCTGTTTCAAACTCTCCTTGGCTGCAAGGTCGCTTGCCCATAATTTCCCTTCGGAAAAGTCCCGCAAGTCGTAGTCGCCGCTTTGCAGCAATTTGATGAGGAAAGTGGGCGTACCTGTCGAAAACCAGTAATTATCGAAGTCACATTTATCCAATGCGTTAAGCACACTGAATGGATTATACATGTCTTTCGATGCGCTCTTTGAGAAATGGTAGCCGTCATACATCTTTCGCATTTCTTCCATGACGGTGGCCTTGTCGGTGCCTTCTCTTTGGGCAAAGATTTCAAGATAATCGTCGAAAGTCCTTTCAATTTCTTCGGCAGTGAGGCCGCAAATGTCGGCGTAACGTTCATCCAAAGAAATGTCCGTCAGGTTGTTCAAATCGCTGAAAAGACTGATTTTCGAGAACTTCGAAACCCCTGTGAGCATGGCGAAGCGGATGTATTCGTCGCAGGTCTTCAGGTTGCTGTAAAACGCTTTCAGGATGTTACGATATTCCTGTTGCAGCGGCTCGTTGTCGATGGCCTGAAGCAAAGGTTTGTCGTATTCGTCGACAAGGATGACGACTTTCTTTCCGGTTTTGGTGGCAAGATACCAGATGAGGTCCCTGAAACGTTGGGCGTTGTCATTCGTTTCCTTTGCGACGCCGTATGTTTTTTCCAAAATGGAAAGGTTGGAATTGAGTGCTTCCCCAAGGCCTTCCGTGGAGGTATATAGCCCCACATTCAGGTCAATATAAAGGACGGGATATGTTTCCCACGACTGCTCCAATCCGGCAATGGCCAGCCCTTCAAAGAGTTCCTTTTTCCCTTGGAAATAGGCTTTTAAAGTTGAAAGCAACAGACTTTTCCCGAAACGTCGCGGACGGGAAAGGAATACATACCTTCCGTTTTGGCTGAGGCCATAAACGAGTTTGGTCTTGTCGGCGTAGGCATAGCCTTCTGTTCTAAGGCTTTCAAAACTCTGTATTCCTATGGGCAGTTTCAGCATATTGAAGCGATTGTTTTGTTGGACTGCAAAATTACTATCTTTTTTGTTCAATTCAAAACATTTTTCGACAACCTTACCTGCACACCACCACGCGCCGTTTCACCACACCGTAGGCCGTCTTGATTTCAAGCAGATACACAGACAGCACATAGCCGCTGAGGTTCAATTCGATGCTGTCGGCGCGGCCAAATTCGCGCATTTCAAGCACTTGGCCCATCATGTTCGTCAGACGGACGCTCTCGATGCCTTCGGCCTCGATGTGTACCGTTCCCTTGGTCGGGTTGGGATAGACCTGCACCTGCCGGCCTTCCATCTCCTCCACATCGAAGAAGCCCGCATTGATGACGAAAGTGCGCTCCATCTCGCCACATTCCTCCACTTGGAAATGGGCTGTCAGGATGGCGGTTCCCGGCGTTGTGACCAAAACGCGGCAGAAACCGCTTCCCGATTCCACAATCTGCCAATCCGAATTGGACAGCGACCAAGAAACGGAGTCTGTCAAGCCCGTCATGTCAATCTCGTAGCGATAAATGCCGCTAATCAGGTTGGAAGCCACATACACCGACGAGGCACCTGAAATGGTTCCCATCTGCTCCGAATCCTTAACGGTCAGGTTCAGCAATTGTATCTCGCTGATGCACCCGTTTGGTGCAAACACGGTATCATGGTAGATTTCGTGGATGCCCGGCCCGTAGGTAATCCCATGGAAGGTGTACGAGTTGCACGCCGAGACTGGCTCATCATCAAGAATATCCGCTTGGAGGAAACTCACATTCAAATAGACCGTGCTGTCGCAGCCGGCTGGGGTCAGGAAAGTGTGTGAGGCTTGCCCATTCTCACTGAAATAATAGCCATACCACGAAAAAGCCTCGCAAGCCAAGGTATCCAATTGTTTCACTATCTCAGGCGTAAGGCTAAAGTGCATGGTGACAATACTATCGCAGCCTTGTTGCGACTGGAAAGTGTGATAATAATCACGTTCTTCATCGCACCATTGGCCGTTCCACCAAATCTCGTGACACGAAACGATGCTTTCCTCACCCGTGACCGGCGGGATGATGTTCAACTGATAAGCAATGATGCTGTCGCAATGGGTGACCGCCGTCTGCAAGGAATCATACACCACCGCATCCTCATAATAAGGAACGCCATGCCAAACGAAACCGCTGCACTCCGTCATGGTGCCGCCATCAATGAGAGTTGTATTGCCCAAGGTAAGTTCAAGATAATACCAAGTGTCGCAATCTTCGGGATTGGCAGCGGGCACAAACAACGAATCTCTTGCGCTTTCGGTATAGACTTGGTCAGGTTTCATTTCCCAAACGTAAGAATCGCAACCGATTCTGTTGTGGGTATAAGAGGCATAATCGTCAAAACTGAGTTTCAAATCCACAATGCTATCGCAGCCAAACTGATTGCTCAGGGTAATGGTGGCAAATTGTGTTTGGTCGGAATGGTAGAAGGTCATTCCGTTCCAAACATACTCCTCATGGCACCAAGTGATAGAATCCGTCACATGGTTGCTGTAATTGATTTCAACAGGTTGGTGAACGATGTGATAGCATGGTTCAAAAATCTCATATTCAACTGTTTGACTTTGCGTTATAACTTCGCCTGTCTCAGGAATCGTATAGGCATCGCAGGCCGTGATGGTTTCAAGCCACTGGTCTTCAACCGTCAGGACGGTAATCATCACGGGGCCAATGAAATCCTCGCCGCAATTGTTTCGCGCCACAAACTTTATCCAATAGCCATTGAAGTTGGACTGCATCACCATAGTAGAGTCAAATGGCTCATAACCACCGTTTTGCGTGGTGGCCATCTGCCATTCGCGAATGCGCATGTCGCCGCTCTCGTTTTTCCAAATCACATTCACATTTGGCAGGTCGAGCGGACTGCCTTCGCAAACTTGGAACGCCCCGAGATGTCCCTGCACCTCCGGCTTGTCGTTCACCCTGAAGGGAACCATGTTGCTGTAGGCCTCATCGCAATCGTTGACAACCGCGAAACGCAGGTAATAGTTGCCATAGCCAAGGTTATTCGTCGTGGGGTCGAAAGCGGTGAAAGGCCCGTTGGGAGAAGAGGCATACTCCCAGTGGGCATCGCCTCCATTGGCATGATTCATTGCATATTGAGGGGCGGTCACCTGCAACGCACTGCCCGCACAAACCGCATTGGGTGCAGCGAGGCTTCCCAAGATTTCAGGCGCATTGTTGATGGTCAGGTTCAGCGTGAAAATGCTGTCGCAGACCAATGGATTCCCGCTTTCCACGGTATATTCATAATTTCCTGAAGCATTGTATGTTACACCATTCTTTGGCCAATAGTAGGCACCACATTCCGAAACGGTTTGCGTTTCCGTGTAGGCATCGCTCATAATAAAATGCAGGTGCGCCACAATCTGGCATCCTTCGGGCGATTGCACATTGGCCTGATAGTCACCCGTATGGTTGCAATTCTGGCCGTTCCATTGATAAACATCACAAGCCGTAATGGTGTCATAGGTCGGGGCGTTGGAATACACCGTCACCTGCACAACATTGGACGAATAAGCAGTTCCGCACCCGTTGACGGCTTTGTAGCGGATGTAATAGCCGTTGTAAATGAAAGGTATGTTATTGTTGTTCAATGCGGTAAACTCTCCTGATGAGGTCGGTGCGATTTCCCAACTGCCCGTGCCTTGGTTGGTGTGCCGCCAATCCACGGTCGGGGCAGTCAAGGAGAAGGACTCGCCTGCGCAAATGCCCGAAGGTGCAGTGATGGCCCCGACAAGTGGCTCATCGTTCACCGTGACTTGAACGCTGGCACTATTGGTCGTACCGCAATCATTCTCAGCGAAATAACGGATATTGCAACCATTATAACTATATGGGATATTGCTGTTTGTCAAAGTTTGCCATGAACCGTTGAGGTAGATTTGCCACCCTTGACTCGTGACATTAGAGCCGTTGTTTTGGATGGTGGGTGTGATCAAGTTGAAACTATAGCCAGCGCAAATGGCTTGTGGCGTAGCAGGTGTGGCAATGGTGGGCGCGTCGTTCACATGGATTTGCACTGCATCGCTCACATCGCTGCCGCAATCGTTGCTCACCTTGTAATGGATATACCAATTGTTGTAAGTCGATGGAACATTCTGAGGATTAAAGGTTTGGAAAGTTCCGTTTTGCGTTTGGCAAATTTCCCATGAACCTGTGCCATTGCCTGAATAAGTCGGAATGGTCAGGCTCAAGTCTTCGCCGGCACAAATGGCCTCGGGTGCTGCCAGCGTCCCCGTAACATCGGGCGCAACATTCACCACCAACTGCCGTTTTGGGGTGCTGTAGATGCTACCACAACTGCTTTCCACCATGTAGCAAATGTACCAACCGTTATAAGTAGCAGGTATGTTGTTCAGGCTGAATGGCTGATACTCACCGTTTTCCGTTTGCGAAATCACCCATCCTTGTTCAACAATCGGAGCGCCATTGACATTGAAAGCGGGAGGGGTCAAAGTCAAATTGGTGCCTGCGCAAAATGGCTGGACTTGAGGCGTTTGCCCTGTGAAAGTCGGGCCATTCGTCACCGAGATTTGTACTGAATTGCTGTTACCCGTGCCGCAGTCGTTGGTGGCTGAAAAACGAACATAATTGCCATTCATCGAAATCGGGATGTTGTTGGGGTCAGGAATGGGCGAATACGTACCATTTTGTGTTGGGCTGTATTCCCATTGCCCTGTTCCTTGGGCAGGTACGACAGTTGGCACAGGGATTCCCAAAGGGCCGCCTGCGCAAATCGTTGCCGGAGGGTCAATCCAGCCCACATTGGGTTGTTTGCTCGTCGTCACATACACCCAAGCCTCCGACATTTCGCCGTGAGGAATCGTCACCCGATACTTAAATTGATCCAAATCACCTGAATATGAGGCATCAGTAAACATATATTGAATCTTTCGGGTGTTGTTGTTCCATGTGGCAGTGCCATGCTGCGGATTCTGGATGATTTGAACCGTCGCCCCCGACTGCTGGCCACTCGGCGTGATGATGTCGTTGGCCAAAATGTCAATCTGAACTGTGCTATACAAGCAAACCGAGGCATCGTCATCCACTGCATTCACGCTGTAGGTGGCTTGTGGGGTCAGTTGGAAATGGTCGAGGCCGAAGTCGTCGCCAAGGCCCGAATTGCCCGTATAAACATCATAAATCTCAATAGTTGCTTGGGTTGCGCTGCCACTACTCCATGTGTTCGACCACTCATGCCACTCGTTGTTTTGCGCGATGGTCAAATCGGCACCCACATTGCTTCCGTTGATTTTCAGCCGCAATTTGGCTGGATTGGGGCTATAGCCGAAAAAGGACTGTGCCAAGTTCACCACCTGACAGGAGAAAATGTAATCGGTGTTGGCAGTGACATTGACCGTTTGCTTCCAAACCACCAATGTAGGATTAGTTGCCCCACCTTTTCCATTGGCCAACATATACTTGCCCGAACCGCCATAACCACGAATATCAGGCCAACCGCCCAAAGTGCCTCCACCGTGGCCCTGTGCAGTGACATCAATGCAATAATGCCCCTCGCCCACTTCGCCCGTTGCGGTATAGGAATAATCGGTGATAAAGCCCGTGTTGCCACTCTCGAAATCCGCGTTGACTATGGTTTGGGCAGCAAGACGCGGCGAAATTGCAGCCATCACAAGGCAAATCCCGAAAAAGGCCAAGATTCGCTTGTTCAACTTGTTCAATGTGTTGATTTTCATAATATGTTGTCTCTTGATAAGCAATACGATAATTTTCAGCAAATATTGTACCAATCCGCAATTATCGAGTCCATTCCCTGCCGTCGAGTTCCACTTTTCGGAGGCTTTCATCCTCATAACACAATTTCAACGAGAAAAACGGTCGCTTCTCGTCAATCAGTCTCAGGAAAATCTTGTCGCCTTCCCAAGAAGGAAGTTCAAGAAGCCGCTGTTTGTCAATCCATTCGAGGTCGCCTTCGTTGCAGTCGGTTTGCTTGCCCGTCCAGTCGGTGCAGACGAAGATGTGCATCTGCTCGGCGGGCCAGATGTTGTGGACGAAGGTGACGATGCCGCAATAGCGCCACGCCGTAACGGTGAAGCCCGTTTCTTCGCGCACTTCGCGCCTCATGCAGTCCTCGGGGCTTTCGCCTTCCTCGAACTTGCCGCCCACGCCAATCCATTTGTCGTGGTTCTCGTCGTTCTCTTTCTTGGTGCGGTGCAGCATGAGGTATTGGCTGCCGCACTCAAGGTAACATTGGGTGGTTTGTTTCATACCACAAAAATACACATTTTCCAAATATTACGGATTTTGCGTAACGGATTTTGCGTAATGTTTTTGGAAATGCAGTATCGCCCCTTCGGGGCTTTGCGAAACGCAACCCAGAAGGAGCGATTTACTACTGGCGGATGCCGAAACTTCGTATCGCGGTAGCGACAACGGGGCATGCCCCGTTGTTAGAATCCTACCACGATTTTCTGTGTCCGAACCGTGTCGCCGCCCACCAAACGCAACACATACACACCCGGGACAAAGCTGGAAGTTGAGAGTTGGGAGTTGAGAGTTGAAAGTTCTTTTCTCTCTAATTCTTTGCCGAGAATGTCAATGATTTGGAGGGTTCCCGTGCCGTTGATGACGATGTTGCCGTTGCTGATGTAGGCAAACGGCGGTTCGCAGGCGTCCTCGCCTGCATCGTCATTGGAAAACACCAAGCGGAAACGGCTGGCATAGTCGGTGGTTTTGGCGGTGAAGGTGTAGTTAAATCCCCCTTGCCCCCTTTGCAAAGGGGGAACGCCTGCCGGGGGAGTCAACAAATCCACATCTGCGCCGGTCAAGTTGTCAATCAGGTGGAGGTAATCGAATTCGACGTTCTCCACGTCGAAAGTCAGGGTGTAAGTGCCATTCTTTATTGCCTTGAAGTTCAGGGGCATCTCGTTTTGGCCTTCGGCGCAAACGATGGCGTAGTCCTTCCCGCCTTGCGGGATGTAGACCCTCGCGTCAGCGCGACCGAAGTCGAATTTCTCCAATGTGCCGCCGTCCTCGAAATTGATGATGGCGTTGTCCAACAAGGTCGTCGACGAAGCCTCTCCTCTTTGCTCGGCTTCTTGGCTCACCGTGATTTGCAATTGTTTGGGCTGGAGGGCTGCGGCATCAGGATCTACCCTATAGAAGCTGACGAACGAGGAAGTCGTCTGCACCATCACGCCCTCGCCCGGAGCGATAATCTTCGTCCCTTCGGTGTAGGCCACCACCGCACCGTTATCGATAACGTATGCCGTGGTGTTGACCCTTGCATTATGGAGGAAGGGGTTGCCCACAAGGTTGAACCCGTTCAAGACCTCAGCTTCATGCGTCAGGCCGGTTTTGGTGGCATAATTCTCACTATACCTGACCTTGCCGCTGATTTTGAGCGTCGTGCCCTCGTCGTTGGCATAGAGGAAGCCGCTGCCGTAGGTGAGGCCGAAGCCGCTGTTCGAGTTGCCGGGCTTGTGGTTCATCCAGTAGTGGGTAGGCTCGTCGTAATAGTAGAGGTCGTAGTCGTTGACGAGGAAACCGTTCTCTGCCGATGGTGTCACGCTGTTCACTCCTACCACGGGTGAGCCGATGAAATGCCAGCCGGCGGCGCTGCTGCCGTCGTGACCCGCTATTTCCTTCTCCAAGGTCACCGTTATATTCTGGTAGTTGATGTTTTGGTAATGGAAGAGTTGGCCGCCGTCTTTCACGGTGAGTGTGTGCTCGTCGGTGCCGGCGATGGCGTTGGCGAAGGCCACGATGCCTGCGGGGATAGTGGCGTCGGCGCGGAGAGTGACCTTGTCGCTCGCCGTGGGCACACATGCGGGCACCCAGTTGTCGGCCTCGTTCCAGTTGCCTTCGTAGAGGAAGAACTTGCCCGCGTTCTCCTCAAGGGTCTTGAAAGTGGGGACGTCGTTCCAGTTGTCACATTCGCCGAGGTTGCTCTTCACCTGCGCGTCATACCGTGTGCCTGCCGTGAGGCCGGTGAGGCGGTGCATGTTGCCCGTCATGGCAACGGGGTCTGTCCACTCGCCGGCAGGTACCGCGACGGGATTGCCGATAAGGACGTTGTCGATGTGAAGGTCATTCACCCAGTCGTAATTGTAGTCCGTGCGCACGCAGTGGAAGGCGATGCGGACATTCTGGCCCGCGTAGTCGGCAAGGCTTATGCCGCTCACGTTTTGGCCCGTGTGGGGAATGTTGTTGAGGACATATTCGGAGCCGGAGTTGTTCCATTCGCGGAGGGTTTGCCACGACGACATGTTGTCGGTGGTAATCTGCACAATGAACGTGGTTTGGTTGTTGCATGGCGTGGCGGGCGGGTTGTCGTTGTCGTGGTCGGTGAGGGCGACATCGAAACTGAGGGTGTAGTTTTCGCCGACGGTGAAGCCGGGCGTAACCAGCCAATAGTTGGTGTTGTGGTCGTAAAGGCGGCAACGCATGTTGTAGGCGCCCAATCCGTAGGTGGTGAATAGCCAGCCGAACTGGGTGGGCGAAAACGACCCGTAGGATGTGGTTTGGTAGCGGTCCCAGCCGGCGGGCAATTCGTCTATGTTGAAAGGCTCGTCGATGACGGTGCCATCGTAATGGGCCGCTGTCCTGTGGCGAACCGCATAGTTGCCGAGCGAACCTTCCCAAGTGATGTCGGCGGTCTCTTGCGTGAGGTTGCCGACGGCGAGGTTGATGGGATTGGCGCAGGGATTGATGGAAACCTCCACGTCGTCGATGAAGCAGAGATAATAATATGACGTGCTCCATTTGAACGCCAAGCGATACGCCTCGGCGGGCACGTTTTCCAAGGTCTTGCTGCGCTGCACCATCGAGCCGAAATTGCTGTCGTAGGAGGCAATTTCCGTGAAGGTGTTGCAGGTGCCGTCATCCTCCGTAGTGATGTAGCCCAAGCGGAGTTTGTCTGTAGTGTTGCCATTCGTTGCCATCCAGAAATTGATTTGCAGGTCGCTGATGGGGTTGCTGAACTCAGGCAGTATGGCATAGCTGTCGCCATCTTCGTTACAGAACGACAGGCATTGTGCCCCGCTGTGTATAATATGAGGCGCACCATAACTCCCGATGGTATTGTGAGGGGTGGGATAGCTTGGATTGTTGTAACCCTCCCAACAAGGAGGAAGGAGGCCGTGCTGCGTCCAAAGGGTTCCTGTCGGGTCTTCAAAGCCTTCAGTGTAGGGCGTTTCGAGGGTGATGTCATAGCCACATAGAGTTGTGAAACTGAAAGTTCTGGACCATTGGTCTTCGCTGCATGTGGGCTTCACGCGCACATAATACTGGGTGTTGCCGCTAAGGCCTTCCACGAAATAGTTCTCGTTGCTGTCGGTTTCTTCGTCGGCCAAAATGTTGGTGAAGTCTTCGTCGGTGGCCACCTGCACGTTCCAAGTGGAGGCTTGGTTGGTGGGTGACAAATCCCAACTCAAGTAGGCGGAATTATAGAACACCTCGCCAAGTCTCAAACCGAATACGGGACAACATTCACAATAGGTGTTGAACCACTTGTCGCTCCACTGGTCTTCGCTGCATGAAGGCTTCACACGTGCATAGTAAAGGGTTCCTGGAATAAGGCTGTCCATCAGGAAGTTCTCGTGGATGTCGGTTGTGTAATTCCTCACATTCTCGGTGAAAGCCTCGTTTGTGGCCACTTGTACGTCCCATTCGGTTTGGGTGTTGTCTATCAAGGCCCAACTTAAATAAGCGTAAGTGGTGGACAGACCTACAATCGACACCACACCAACAGGATAACAGTCGGGGGCAAGCGACACATTCACATCACCGATATAGCACATGCCGCTATCGCCTATCTTCCTCCAACGAAAGGCCAAACGCTTCGCCGCTACTGGCACATCAAGCAGCGACAGGTATTCCGTGTACTGGATCATACTCGGAGAGGGTCCATAGTTCGCAATCTCCGTAAAAGTGTTGCAGGTTCCGTCGTCATTGGCGGTGATATAGCCCAAGGAGAATGAGCCCATGTCATTTTCCTTACGGAAACTGATTGTCAGGTCGCTTATAGGATTGCTGAACTCCGGCCATACGGCATAGTAATTAGTCGTCCAAGATATGGTGGAATACTCGTATTTTTCCCAACAATCTGGCATAAGGCCATTGATGGCAATTCCCAGTGGGCTTCCAAAACCTTCAAAATACGGTGAATCATGGGTTATGGTGATAGGTTCGCAAGGAGTTTTGAAGTCGATGGTGTTGCTCCAAAGGTCGGTACTGCAAGAAGGCTTCACCCGCACATAGTAATACGAGGCGGCCTCGAGGCCAGTCAGCAAGTAGTTTTCGTGGGTGCCGGCCACATGGTTGGCCACATTCTCAGTGAAGGCCGCATTGGTGGCCACCTGCACGTCCCAAGCCTCTTGGTTGTTGTCTATCAAGTTCCAACTCAGATAGGCAGAAGAGGCTGTCATTCCGCCTCGTCTCAAAGTGTTCACGGGATGACAGTCGGTGTCAATCGCCACTTCCACATTATCAATGATGCACACGTCATTTCCACTTCGTGCAGTCCATCTAAAGGCCAAACGCTGCGCTGTGGCAGGTACATTGAGCAGATAAACGGTGTGCTGCAATGTAAAAGGGTTATAATCATAAGTTTCAATGGCAAAAAAGCTATTCTCGGCAGTGATATAGCCCAATTGGAGATTGCAGGAATTGTTATTGCCTCTCATGTACATATAGAAACTGATTTTCAGTTCGTTGAGGGGATTGGTGAATTCTGGCAAATAGGCATAATTGGTGCCGTTACTATAAGATGCACCCTCATAGTAAAACGACAGGCTCTGTGAATCTTCAATGTAATAGCCAGTTGTGTTATGTGGAGCGATATTGCCGGTGGAGTTGGCTTCCCAGCATGACGGCAAAGGACCTTGGGCATTGTAAGCGGTGCCTTGCGGGCTTTCAAAACCTTCGGTGTAGGGCGCATCGGCAGTAATGGTGATAGGCTCGCACTGGGTGGTGAAAGTTCTCTCGTCGCTCCATTTTTCCATTTCGCACCAAGGCGTCACCTTCACCGTGTATTCGGTTCCGGGCGTGAGGTTGGTCAACGTGAAAGGATTGGTCGGGGCTTGAATCAGGTTGTCATAATCGTCATTAAGCATGATTTGCCACTCAGTGGCCTCGCCGTTCTCTGTCCAACTGAGTGTCGCATTGCTTGTCCCAATCTCAGAGATGGTAACATAAGTTGGCTTTTTACATTCGTCGATAGCCCTGCTTGGGCTCCCGAAGGCTTGTGCCTGCGCCGTCGTCGCTATCGCGAAAAGCGAAAGAAACAATGAAAAGAAAGGCGCGAAAGTGCGTTTTGTTTTGGTTTTCAGTTTGTTATCGTTCATGATGATTTTGGTTTGAATCAAGGCAATCATGGGCGCCTTTGCTTTTTGAAGTAAATTCTTGTCCATGGTTAGGGTTGATTTTGAATGGTGAAATTAAATGAAAGAACATTTTTCGGGCGCAAAGATAGGGAATTTTTCGGGAAAGTCAAAGGAAAGATTGTCGGCTAATGCAATCCGTTTCTTTTCATCAACAACCGGATTTCCTTGTCCGTAATGTTCTCTTGGTCAGCCTTGTCATAGATGGTGACGAGCGTAATGTCCGCGCCGTCAGTCTCCACAAGCACAATATGAGTAATAACCCTCGCTCCGCCACTCTTGCCCTTGCCTTTCGAGGCAATAGGGAAACGAACTTTGCGCAAGTGTTTCCCCAATTTGGTGCCCATCAATGGTGTTTTGGCTAACGCATCAAGGAAATTCCTGTAGTCGTCTTTCATCGATGGGTATCGCTTGGCGAGTTGCTTCAACTCACGGGCGAAGTCGGGAGTGGCGATAATGCTACAGTTCATTGAACAACTCCTCCGCATCAATGCCTTCAATTTGCCCTTCCTTCATCTGGTGAAGTTGGCCAAAGGCGTGGTCAATCTTGGCAAGTGTCTGTTCCTTGGAAGTTGGTGCTGTGCGTACCACATTGGCCTCATTATACGTCCAACCCATCTTGGAAATCATTTTCTTAAAGAAACCGACTTCATGGTTGGGGATGTTGATGGTGATTGAAGTCATAATGATTTTGGGTATTAAGTTTTCGGCTGCAAAGTTACAAATTATTCCCAAAACTCCAAACGAATCGCTATGATATTTGCGGCAAAGATAAGGCTTTTTGGGGAAAAGTCAAGGGAAAAGTGTCTCCACGAGGGCACAAAAAAAGCAAAGCGGCCAAACCTGACCGCCTTGCAAAACCTTTTTCGCTCTGGAATTAGATGATACCTTGAGCCATCATGGCGTGGGCAACACGCATGAAGCCAGCGATGTTAGCACCCTTCACATAGTTGATGGTGCCATCGGC